>JBBRMS010000098.1:0-15717 GCA_038230715.1 Pyrinomonadales bacterium | reverse complement strand
GCTTCGGCGAGTCTCAAATACCTGAACGATATGATGGTGTAGTGGCAAGCAGCGCTGTTACTGGTTAGCAGTTCGTTGACGCAACTTGAACCACCAGTCGGCGTGTCGTAAACCAGCCCTTCCGAACTCAAGATCTTTGGCGGGGTAGGAGACCGCCAGTTTCCAGGCGAACATAGATGCGTTCGCGTTTTCATTTAACCTTAACGGTCGTTCTGTTAATCCTTGCTTGGTCGCGTCCGATTCGTTGTTTGAAAGAGCTGTTCGCGCCGCTTGTAGTTCGACCCGACCGTCATCACAGATACTGAAGACAGCAAGCGCAGTTCCTTGTAAACCGTAACCGGGCTGCGCGTTTTCTTTCGCTTTGTGGTCGATTGCAGGCGCTCGTTAATGTATCCCACACGAGCATTGGCGTGATCTGTGAAAAGCTCTTCCCTTCGAAAAACCCTTTCAAGACTTCACCTCTGCCACCTTACTTCTTCCTGACATATAGACCATCCCAAACCGACGTCCATGTTCGACCCTCGTCTGAAGAGGTTTCAGCGGTCTGCCGCACCTTATCGGGACCAAGTTTGGTGAACGTCATCTTCACCAGCACCTTCGAGCCAGGTGAAAATATCGCACCCTCGTAGCGCAGCGCGTCCCCTTTGAGTTCGCCATCCATCATCCAGTTTGAGGCGTTCGAGTCCATGTACGACTGGTGCCATTTCCTGGTGATCGGGTTATAGAAGTTAAAACTCTGTCCCGTGTTTCCGGCGGCGCTGGTCCAGTTCTCTTCGACAATACATCCCTCTTGCCGGAGCACGACTCTGTTGGTCCCAACCTGGCGGCCGGTGGGGTTAAAGACTTCCCAATCGCCAACCCAGAAATCGAAGCCGCGATACTCAGGGGTGCTCATACACACCTGGGCTTTCTGTTCAACTAACGCGAGCAGTTTTTGAAATCGCGGGTCGTCCCGCATGAAAACGAGATTTGGATCGTTTGCGATTTGGCGTGGCTGCGGAAGATTGTTTTCAACCGCTTTGGTTAACCATTCAAAGGCATGGTCTTTATCTTTCAGGAATGCATAAGTGTGTGCCAGGCCTAACATCGCCTGTGGGCCACGACCTACCTCGACAGCTTTCTGGAAAGCTCCGAGGGCCTGCGCATACTTGCCGGTGGAGTTAAGTGAAAAGCCCAGTCGATACCAGTACGGCGCCTTCGAAGGATCAGCTCTAGCCAGGGCCTCATAGGCCTGGGCCGCCGCTTCCCACTTCTGTGCCTGATAGAGGGCATTAGCTTCCTGGGCAGTTGGTGTCGGCGTTTGTGCACCTCCGGGATGCACTGACACGAGGACGCAGAAAATAATCAGCACGCCCCCCTTCAAGGTTCGATTAATCATCATGAGTCTCCTGGCAGAATTCGCTTTCGGTTCTTAGGTTGAGCCGGCAGACAAAAAATTCGTGTTAGGCGGCTGGTCGCCTCCTAACCAGCCGCCTTTCGCCGCCCCACCGTCCGGCTATTATGGCGGGCCAAATCTTATAACGAGTGTTATGGGATTTTTCTCAAAGTTTCTCAAAGATTTTTACCGGGTTCCTGAGTTTGCAGCTATCGGAGATGTACTATTTGACGATGCTCGACCGTGCCCTCGCTGTGTGGTCCCTTCTCGTGATCGACTTAACGGCGAAGAGAATCCCGGCTTTCAGATAGCATTCGTCGAAAACCGAAAGAAAATAACTCAGGACCTGACAAGTAATCCTGCGTTTCTGCATTTCTATTACTTGAGCATCCTCATAACAATCCCAAGGTCGCAGACCGGCAAAGAATTTAAGGTCGGCGACAGGTGGCGGTCGCCCTTCGACGGAAGTTCCCCATCGAATTGGTCAAACCCGGGGAGTGGCCGAAGTGGACGGCGAGCATTTAGCTTTGCGAAACAATAACTCCTGTGCATTTCGGCCGATAGCTTCTGCCCCTGTCCATCCATAAAAAAGCTCCGCGCCCTTGTTCCAGTAGATGATGGTCTCGTCGAGGTCGCGCACCGGAATAGCGTCGCGCGCTTCGTCCAGCAGTGCTGCCTGCTCCGCAATCCGCTCCTCACCCAGTTTGCGTTGAGTAATGTCGTGCCGGATAGCTACGTACTGATAAGGTTTGCCGGCGCCGTCGAGAAACGGAACGATGGTGGTATCAACCCAATAGATGCTGCCGTCTTTGGCGCGATTTTTCAGCTACCGCGAGCGATGCTATACCGCAGACTAGTTCGCGGAGATGGAAACAGCGGTAGCGGATTGCTCGTCCAATTTCTTCAGCCGATAACGAAGCTGGTCGCGCGAAATACCGAGCAACTCGGCGGCCCGGGTCTGATTACCACTGCTGCGATCAATGGCCTGGCGCACCAGAGACATCTCGACCTCTTCCAACGATGCGCCGGCCGGCGGCAAGCGAAACATCTCATGCGCGCCAAACCCGTCGCGCGCCGACGGTGAGTGGGAGGCGCCGTCGGCCAGGTTTCGCGGCACATACTTGGTCGTGATCACATCATCATCTTCAAGGATCAATGCGCGCTCGATCACGTTGCGCAACTCGCGCACGTTTCCCGGCCAGTTATACTGTCTGAAGGCATTAACCACGTCGTCTTCAATTCCCCGCACCTTCTTGCCCAGCCGCTTACCGAACGATTCGATATAGTATTCGGCAAGTTGAATTACGTCGTCACCGCGCTCTCGCAGGGCGGGAATGTCGATCTGAATCACGGACAGCCGATAGTAAAGGTCGAGCCGGAAGCGGCCCGCTTCGCTCTCTGACCGTAAATCCCTATTGGACGCTGCGATGACCCGCGCATCGAAAGGAATATCCTTCAGCCCGCCGACGCGGCGGAAAGCTCCTTCCTCCAGCACGCGCAAAAGTTTTGCCTGCAGGCTCAGTTCGAGCTCGCCGATCTCATCCAGCAGCAGAGTGCCGCCCTCTGCCTGCTCGAACATCCCTTCTTTTCGGGCTTTAGCGTCGGTGAACGCGCCTTTCTCGTAACCGAAGAGTTCGCTTTCAATCAACGTGCCCGGAATTGCCGCGCAGTTGATCGCGATGAACGGACCGTCGGCGCGATTGGACTGGTAGTGAATGGCCTTGGCCACCAGATCCTTGCCGGTGCCGGATTCCCCTTGCAACAAAACAGAAGAGACTTCGCTTTCGGCCACCTTGCGGGCTATGGCCAACATTTCGCGCATCGCCGGCGACTGACCAATGATCTGATCAAAACTAAATTGCTGCGCGCGTTCGCGGCGAAACAGCGTGACTTCCTTACGCAGGTCGCTGGCTTCGATGCCGTTGCGAATGGCCACGTGCAACTCTTCCAAATTTATCGGCTTGCCGATGAAATCGTACGCGCCGCCACGCAGAGCCGCGATGGTTTCGTCCACCAGCACGTTGGCGGTAATCATGATTACCACAGCGTCGGGTTGTCGATGACGAATCTTGCGCAGCACATCAAGGCCCGAGCCGTCAGGCAGATTAATGTCGAGCAGGATTGCGGCGGGAGTCTCCGCTTCAAATTGTGTCAGGGCAGCGTTGGCAGTTTCAGCCTCGATCGGGTCATAGCCCCATCCACGCAGCGCCTCGCCCAACGACCAGCGAATCATCTTCTCGTCGTCAACGACGAGGATTTTATGCTTTTGATTCATCAGGTTGTTCTTCTCGCTTTTCATTTCCACCCAGCCCTTTCGACTACGAAATGACTGGATGATTAGAGGTTACGAGTCGAGTATCTCGGAGACTACATCACCGGATGTTCGACCACCATATCGGGATGCTCGTGGTAAAAAGTCTGGGCGATTTGGCAATTCCAGCACACGGGATGATGAGTAGCCATCGCCTCTTTGACTGCCGCAATCGGAACTTCCGCCAATTCGAGAGTGATGCCTTCCGGAGTAAACAAAGCCGGCTTGTGATCCGTAAAATTTACTTCCCCAAACGGCCACTCGCAAAAAAAACACTTCTGACCTTGGAACCATTTGGTAAGTACGCTGCGCACCAGGCAGTCGTCCTCAGCCACGTCAAGTTGCAGCAGACACTGCTGACCACAATTTTCCTGCAGCGGCCAGCGCCAGCAACTCTCTAAACGAATATCAGCGCGGCCTACCAAAGAAGTGAGCGCCGCCCGACGCGTGTCCACTTCGGCCATCGCTTGCTTCCCCGTCTCGGGACAGATAATGACCCGCGAGCCGCTAAATCTTTTCGAGGCTTTGATGAAGTACTGGGCTGCAAAATAGATCGCCACGGCGAATAGCATCGCGACGATGACATATGCAATAGCCATGACTGTAGACCTCCTTCAAGCCGATTCACAATTATTCAGGCAGCTCGCGCTCTCTCGAGTTCTTTGATCCTGGAGCGCATCCATTCTCTCAGCGTCGCCTCAAGTTTCATCTGATTGTCCTCGAGACTTTCAACCGTGTCGCCGGCGGCGTTTAGCGGAATGGCGTGGCAGGGAAGTTCATCGCCCCGCTTGTCAGACGGAACGAAATCGATCAGATGGCATTCAGCACATGGATGGGCCTTTTCAGGCAAGGCGTAGTTGACGCAGGTTAACGAGTCGCTGAATGGCGAAGTGGCCTTCCAAGGGGTGCGCACCGAGCGGCCATAACCGCCCTTCTCGAGAAAATCCAGCTCACTCTTTAGCAATTCGAGAATGTCGCGCTCATCTTTTGCCATCGTATCCTCCTAACCGCAATGACCATCGAGGGGCAATGCTTATGCCGGGACTCAAATGGCAATTTTCCTGCGAGCCAGCGCTCCTGAATGAGGAAGCATGGGTGAATTCCCTCTGCGCCGCGAAGTTTTCCACAAGAGGTGGTTCTTTCTAAACGCGGGTTCTCAAGCGCTTTGCGTCATCGTCCGGACCTTCATGGGTTCTTTTGCGGTCAAATGCTGCTGGAATAAAAGGGCCGAAGCATCGAGAAAGTCATACGAGGTGACGATTCCCACCAACTGATTGCCTTCGACTACTGGAAGGCAGCCGACGCGATGTTCGCGCATCAACGCCATTGCCGCCAGCGTCGGGGTGGTGGGTGAAACAGTGAAAGGATTGGATACCATGATTTCTTTCACCGTGATTACGCCGAGTTCCTTCTCGCCCATCCGGTTGGTTAGCAGATGGAGCAGGCCGCGATGGGTTACGAGTCCAACCAGTCGGCCGGCTTCGTCTTCGACCGGCACATGCCTTATGTGCCTCCAGTCCATCACGCTGGCGGCGAGATCGATCAGATCGTCGGGTTGGACGGTGAACAGGTCTGTTGACATGAACTGGCCGACCGTGCGATAGCCCTGCTCCCATTCATCCGGTGCGGACGCTTCGATCAGCGGCCAGCGATGAACCGGATCCCCCTGCTTCTGACAGGTCAGCATGGCGGCCGTCAGCCGGCGATGGCAAATGTCCTTAGAGCCGGCGTCCTTCATCGCCTCGAGCGATTTTACGATCCAGCGTGCGCCCGTCTGCCGGCTGCGCACGCGCTCTTCGATGATGCCGAGATACTTGTCCACATCGACCTCTTCCACCTTCGAATTAATGAGCCCCCGACGAGCCAGCGGTAACAGAGTTTCGAGAATAAGCGCGGAGGCCGTGCGACTCTCTCCGTCGATCCAGTTGAACTGAGCATCCAGTCCATGTCGCGCGGCCCGGAAGAAATTTGATTTGGCGTCGTCAAAGCTCATCCGCCTGGCGATGTCGCCGTACTCCTGCGGCATTGCCAGCATCAACCCGCAAAAAAATGCGGCGTTGGCGATCTCGTCGACGACAGTTGGACCGGCCGGAAACGCGCGGTTTTCGATCCGCAGATGGGCCACGCCATCGGCGACTCCGTAGCAAGCCCGGTTCCAACGCCAGACCGTGCCGTTGTGCATCCGCAGGGCCGAAAGCAAAGGAGTCTCCCCACGAGCCAGAACCTGAAATGGATCTTCGTCGGGTTGCGTGATCATGATCGGCCGGAACCGCAGAATCTGATCGTGGAAAAGTGCGATGACCGAGTGCTCAAGCCACTGGTCGCCAAAACTGACTCGGGTCGGTTGACTGCGGGCGAGCTGTAGGCGAGACCTGGCATCAGTCGAATGCTGGAACAATGCCACTCGCGTTTCCTGCCAGAGCCGGTGACCAAACAAAACTGGAGAGTTAACCGCCGCGGCCAGGACCGGCGCAGTGATCGCCTGCGCCGTGTTGTAATGCGTGACGAAATCAGTTGGATTTGTCTGAAAGTGCACCTGGAAACTTGTGTTGCACGATTCCATCATGATGTTGTCGTGCTTAAGGTGTAACTCGTCCACGCCCTTGATATGGATTTCGAACGGCCCGCCTCGTAAACGAATCACGGCCCTATCCAACTCTCGGTAGCGCGGTTTTGGTGTCAGGTTTTCGAGTGTCAGATCGGATTTCAGCAGCGTCGGCAGAATTCCGGAGAGCAATACATCGGAGCCAAACCCTGCGGCCCCTGTGCGAGCCAGCGAGATAACTTCGGCAAGCTCTTTCTCCATTAGACTGAGGCAAGATCCGGTCAGAAGCAGCGGAGTCAGATTGGCTTCCAGATTGAACCTGGCAATTTCAGTAGTCAGGCGCGCGTCGTTAATCTGGCCTAGAACTTCGAGTGAAACCGGCGCGGGTCGCAGCTCACGGTCGATCAAGAACATCTCCTGCTCAGCGCCGATTCGGGTGACGCCGCTTTCAACCTTGCCGTGCTCCAGCATGAAGGCCAGCGCGCGCAGATCGTCAAGCACCGCCTTCATGAAGGCCTGGGCCATCTTCTGGTCAACTTCAGTCTCGACGTTTTGTTCGCCCATAAGAAATCAGATGCCGCCTCTGCTTCCTGGGCCGGGGCGGGCTTCGGTGTTCGTTTACTTGAAATCAATATGGCAATCCACATGCCGACTCAAGTCGGTTGTTAAGGGCTTTAGAAACGGAGAGTCTGATTAAGTGCTGAGGCCTGCTTGAGGGTTTTTACTCAGCATTGGGGAATTTCGGGCGGGATGATAATTACCTTTGAGATCGCAAATTGCGATGCCAATTTGAGTGTGCGCCCCCAACGCCTCACTACTTCTTCGGATGACACTCAACACACTGAAACTGAGATATATCACCAAGATTGACTGGATGTTGGAAAGGCTTGTTGGCTTTGTGGCAGGATTCGCACTTGCGGTCCGCAAGTCCGCCCAGGTCAACCGGATGTTGGAATGGCCCCATCTTTACCGAGGCAGCCACGTTCAATGAGTCATAGATCATCGTATGACAGACATTGCAGTTGTTGCTGATCACTTTGCCGCCATTGCTGACGTGCTCTCCGTCGTGACAGCGGAAGCAACCTGAAGAATACAAGTGGCCGATGTTGTTGGGGTGCGTCTGCCAATCGGTCTTCATCTCCGGAAAAAAGTAGGTTTGAAATATGCGCTGCACCTCGGTGACGGCGCGCTTGATCGAGTCCTGCTTTTGCGAATACACGTCAGGGTAACTAGTGCGATAGAAATCATTCAGACCAGAAGCAATCGCGTTCACAGCGTCCGGCGTAGTTGCGTATGGTTGACTAAGTAGCTCCACAGATTTCCGCTTGAGATAAGGTATCGACGGATCCAACCTGCCCGCCACCAAAGCCTGGTCCACCGCCACGTCGGGCGGTAGGTAAACGTGCGCGGGACGATTGTGGCAATCGACGCAATCCATCCGGCGTTTGTCTGCCGCCGAGATTTGTTCCGGCGACAACGGCTGAGTGCGATTAACGAATTCAGTGACGTTGCCCTGTTTATCTTTCATGCGCACCCAGGGAATGACCTGGCGATGATCGTCGGTCGAAATAAAAGTAATCTCGTTTGCCAGATTCATGTGCCAATGAATTCCGGCGACTGGTCCGGTTGCCGGATCGCCCCCGCCAACGTTAATCAACATCTGCCGCTTACGAGAAGTGTTCTGCTCGTCATAGGCATAGTGCATAAACGTCTTCATCTGATTGCCGTAGAACTTGGCGGGCCAATGGCATTGCTCGCAAGTGTCGCGAGCGGGCCGCATATTATGCACCGGCGTCGTAATTGGCTTCGGGACTTTATTGAAGGCCACCGCATAAAGCTGGTACGCACCGGTAATCTTCGAACGCGCATACCATTCAGCACCGGAACCGACGTGGCAATCAACGCAACGCAGCCGCGCATGCGAAGAGACCTGGAAGGCAGTGTATTCGGGCTTCATCGTTTCGTGACAGGTAGTCCCGCAAAAGGCGACCGACTCAGTGTGTTCGAAAGCCCGGTAGCTCCCGAACGCGCTCATGAAAACAAAAACCATGCTGAGGGCGATGAAGCTGAAGAACGCGCGTCTGCTGTTTGGATTGTTGAAGTCAATTCTGGGGAACTTCGCGATCTCTTCTGGCGAAAGCCGCCGCCTGCGGCGCCGCTCCCACAACATTCCTGCGCCCACTATCGCGAGACCTAAGACTAAGCCGGCCGGAAGAATTACGTACGCGAATATTCCCAAATAAGCATTATTAGTGTTGCCCGATACCTCAATTAGGACCAACAAGAAGACACTGCACAGGCTGGCGATGGCAATAGCGAAGCCGGCAAAGCTGATGTAGTTATGGAAGAGTGCGGGAACCTTCACCTCAACTACCTCGCTCATACCTGTTTCCTCCGGTCGATACGATCGACGCGATTACTCGACAAACACATACAAGCCGAGCACCGCGCAAAAATGCGCGGACTCGGCAACAAACTCAATTTGCTCTTTCTCGACTCTACTACTTAATCGATTTCATGTAGGCGACCACCGCCTTGGCCTGATCCGCGGTAATGCCTCTCTCTTCAAACGCCGGCATATTGGGCGGCTTCTCAGGCTTCTTACCCTTCAACACCGCCTGCACCAGATCGGCGTCCGACAGCGTCGCG
The DNA here is from genome assembly GCA_038230715.1 of Pyrinomonadales bacterium. Taxonomy (GTDB): domain Bacteria; phylum Acidobacteriota; class Blastocatellia; order Pyrinomonadales; family Pyrinomonadaceae; genus UBA11740. The sequence continues at coordinate 6,837 of JBBRMS010000098.1, read as the reverse complement.
TCGAATTTCTTTTCAGCCTTGGCGCCATGACAAGCAACGCATTTCGCCTTGTAGGTTCCGGCGGCGTCGAAATCATCAGCGCCGGCTTTTGCCGGTATCGCGATCACGAAAAGAGTCGCGGCCAACACTAGTCCCGCAAATGCGACTCCGAGTTTTATCAGCCCATTAGTCGTTATCTTCATAATTGCTATCCATTTCCACCGGCGACTTTGTAAAGATCGGAATCCAAATGTCCGGTGAAGTTCTCTCAGGGCAACGACCGTGCCGGGCGAGGATCCGAACAGAATCGTCACAAAACTCGCTTGCCCTGCGTTCTTTTACTCGCACTCATGGAAATTTCCCCAGCAGACCTCCATCTGTGATCTTTGAACCTGTTACCAAAGGCTGAAAGCCCCTGCCACTCTTATCCAGCTGCCGCACGCTTGTGACAGGCCATGCATTTCTTCGATCCCGGCGCCATGGCGTCCGGTCGCGCCTTCAAAACGGCATCATGACAACCAGCGCAGTTTCGATGAAAGGCCTGTTGGTTGGTTAAGATGATCGGGTCAGCTTCGCCTTTGATTTGCGGAATCTCCAGCAGTAGCTTTGGTTTAGTCTCAGTCCGCGCATGGCAGTCACGACAACTATTCACCGGTGGCGGGTTTGGCCCTTTCCCAAGCAACTCCGCGGTGAGGGTGGTTGTCCGATCAGCCGGCCAGACTGTTTTATGCGGCGGATCTTTGAGCTTGAGCGCGTCGCCCAGAGGTTGCGCCGTGTGATGGCATTGGACACAAGCTAATTTTGCGGCGCCATCGACGCTGCGATTCTGGGTGAAATGATCCGCATGGTTGAATGTGACTGGGCCAAGTTTCGCATCCTTGGACAGAGTAATTATCTCGGGCGGCTTCTTGCCCTCCTGTGCTAAACCATCCGTCTGGATCGTCGAAGCACCTGAGAGAAATAGAATCGCAAGAATGAAGACAGCGAGAACTGAATATACTTTCATCGTTTACCTCTCCGGAAAATTACTGCCACAGATTCACGCGGATAAACACCGATAAGAAAAACCAGATTTAGCTCTTGTCTAATCCGTGCCAATCCGTGGCTCCTAATTCAAACTTCAAAAGCGCCACGCGTTCCCTGTGTGGCAACGCTTGCAGGCTGTGAAGTCATCACCGCCAAACGCGCGCTTGCCGTTATGGCACGTCATGCAACTGGTTCCACGACCGCTCGCATGATGGTTGAGCGGCTCGGGCGCGGTCACTTGTCTGCGCTGAGGCATCCCGGCTCTCACCTGATGACATTCGCTGCAAGTAACTTTCAAATGCTTTGCATGATTGAAGCTAACCCGGAACGCAGAGGCCGCCTCCGGCGTCCGGGCATAGCCACCGGGCAAATGACACGTGCCGCACGAAGAGATATCGCGGCCGCCGGATTGGGCGCGCGGAGTATGACAGCCAAAGCAGGTGGTGTGTGCGTTAAGGCCCGACGGGATTGAGAGCGCCACGCCGCCTCGCGCCGGCCGGTGACAAGTCGAGCACGATACGTTGCCCATGCTCATATGCCGCGAATGCTCGAACTTCATGCTAAAGCTTTTCAAACGCGGGAAAGCTTTCAACGCCCCGGATTTCACGTCGGTATGACAGATGGTGCAGACGGGACCCTCACCAGTTGAAAACTGCTGCGCATGACAGCCGGCGCAGGGCAGGTGCTGGGAAGCACCCGGACGCTTTGGACGCGGCGAGTTGTCATCGCGGCGATGGCAAAGCAGGCAAGGCAGACGCGAATGGTTTCGGTTGTTGTGCTCAAACCGGCCGTAATCCAGGCCCGCGGGAAACTGCATCGGCTCTTGAACTTCAGCCGAACTGTGCGCCCGGGTTGCCGACGCCCGCGACTTCAGGACAGTGACGAAAGTAATAGCGATTACCACGAGGACCACAATCAAAGGAATCAAATGCTTTCTCTGTGCCTCGGTCGTGAAGATGCGTCGCGCGAAGTTGGCCACCGAGAGCTCTCGGGCTTCGCGCCTGACCGCCGCGGAGCCCCTACTCGTGAACAGGCTGAGCCGGAAGGTCCGAGACCTTCCGCACATCCGGCGGCAAAGCCGCACCAACCGTGAGATCAAGACAATCATCAACTCGGTTTCACCTTTGGCTTTGGCGTCGGGATCGCCAACGGATGATCCAGGGGAATGCTTTCCTTCCCAAAAGTGACGTGGCACTTCGTACAAACAAAGGCCGGATCTTTTATCTTCTGATCGATTTCAAAGTTCAAGGCCCCGCCATCATCCGCCGTCGCCGTGATGTGACATCCATCAGGCCCGCCGCAAGACCGCACCGGCACCTTCTGTGTCTGGCCATCAAGAGTATTGAAGGCAGCCACCGCGACATTGTGACAACCAATGCAGTTCAGATCGGGATGCTCTCCTCCCTCATGGCGGAAAGGGCCGGCCGAGATACGCCGGCTCCATTTGCTGAGAATAGTCTGTGCGGTTATTCCCATCGTCGCCGCTAGTTTCGGATCGAAATCGGCCTTTGATATTTGAGGTCCCTGCTGTAGCGAGGGAAGCTTGTGACACTGGTTGCAGTCCGCAGGCGCGGGGGCAATTCCGGAATCGGCGCTATGACACGTGAAACAGATCGCGTGACTGTTCGGTGAAGTTTTGAATGTCCCCTTCTTTAACCAGAATGCGTCACCGATGTTTTTGGGCGGCGTGGTCACAAATTCTTCACTCGAGTTTCCCTGCGGCTGATAAGTCTCGTGACATACCGGACAGCTTTTTGGCGGCCCGTCTTTTTTCTTTTCCTGTAGCGAGACATTCACGAACCAACCGCGATCTCTTCGTGAGCCGGGAAAGTTCAATCCAACTACGTCGATATGTTTGTCGTGCGGGAAGCCGACCGCAAACTCGGAAACAAACTCCCGTCTCTTGAGCAACGGATCGGTCACGTCACCGAGACTGGGAAACAGCCAGCGGCTGGTGTCCTTCGGACTATTCTTCACATGACAGTTTGAGCAGATAACCGGCGCGGGCCTTTCGCGCGCAAAGAATTGCGTGCGATGACAAGTCAAACAAGATGAATGTTCCGGAAAATCGCTGACATCAGGAAAGGCCGCATCGCCCTTGCGCACTTCCTTCCAATTCTTTGCCGGAACTTTGTGGCAGGAGTTGCACGCCAGCTTCTCGGTCACCACGTGAGTCTGATGAGAGAACTTCGCATAATCGACGCGCGGCTTTTTTGGAGTGGATACTTTTTTGGGGGAACGCTGAGATTGAGAACGCCGTTGCGGATCAAGTGAGTGGTGATGTCCGGACGCGATCGAGTTGAAGCCCGGCGCTGGTAGCACAACGACTAACGCAAAGACTCCCAAACTAAGCCTGGGCATCGACATTCGGCTCATCTCTGCTCTCTGGACGCCACTTCAATGCAAGCAAACTCCGCCCGCGGCAACGGACCGGGCCAGAGTTTGTATTTGCTAACCTTTCGGTCTTCGACTTCGGTCCTTACTCTTTTCTCCCGAAATAAATACGCAACCCCACGTACGGCAAATGTGCGTGGTAATTCTGCGGCCGGGGGCAGAGCGGGAACTTGCTTTCGTTATAGTTGTAGTACTGATAGCCCAGGTTCCAATCCAGATGACGATTGAGCCGGATGGCTAAACGGCCTTCAGGCGATTGATAACTCATCGGATAAGAGCTGATCAGCGTGCCCGGATTTCCAGTCGGATCCGCCAGACGGTTTCCCTGGCCCCCATCCCGGTTGATGCGATAGGAGGTGTAGAGAGTCATCCGCGGACTTAGCCGGGCGGTCATGTCCAGATAAAAAAAGTTGTTTCGCACAAAATACAGGCTGTGCCCCAGCGGATGCCGGACACTGGCAGCGGGTGGTACCTGATAGAAGTAGTCGACCACCGCGTCGCTGTTTACCCAGTTGTAGTTGTAACCGGTGCTGAACGACAGCTTGGGATTTACCATCCAATCAACGGACGACGTAAACGTCCGCGATTTCACGTTCACGCCAAAGTCGTTTAGCGAAACTCCGGCGATCTCGGAAGGATTCGAGTTGTCTTTCGTGATCACGGCGAGATTGAAATTAATCTTACGATTCGGCGAGTAGCGGCTCTTCGCCCGAACATTCGTGTAGTTGTAATTCCCTATGCGGGTAAAGACGTTGTCAGCGCCGCCGTGCTCGGCGTCGAAATAAATTGTCCAATTCTTGATCGGGCGGGCCTTGAAGCCACCGAAGAAAGCATTGGTGTGATTGATCTCTACCGCGTCCTCGGGCGGCAAGAGCGTCGGCGAATTCGAATTGAGCGCGTAACCAGTCAGGATTTGCTCGATGCGGCGACTGCCATAGCGATAACCAAAGTGAATCGAATAGCGCGGGTTGAACTGGTAATCGCCTTCAACGGTATCCTGATACTTCCGGTACTTCGTGATCTTATTTACGCCGAGGTTGGTAAAGGCGATGGTATCGGTCCTCGTCCCAACGGTGACCGGGCGCGTGAGGGAAAAGAAGTCATTGAACGTGTCGATGCCGTCAATCGTGAAGTCTTCCACCCGAAATGTATTTGAGACGCGAAACTTTTCCGTCGCCAGAAAAGTAACCCCGAGATCAAATAGCGTGTTGGGTCGCTTAACGCTGCCCGGGATAGTGTACTGGGCCAGATTGGTAGTGTTGGGTGTGGCAGCGGGCGGCGTCGGCGGAAATCCGGTGACCCGGGGATTAAAATTCACCCCACGGCTGTTTTCCAAAAAGACCCAGTTTGAAGTCGCCCGGCTATAAACGATGCGGCCGGTGATGTCGAGTTTTTTCGCGACTAATGTGTGCAGGCTAAAGCGTGTGTAATCAACGCTGCCGTGGGTCGGCTCCTGGCGATCAAAGCTCGTAGCCTGCGCCCCTGCGGGGTTCCGATTGATACCCGTGGCTTGATTGACGAAGCTGTCATCACTGAAGCGACGGAAGCCCTGCAGGAACGAAAAGTCTACTGGTCCAAGTTTGCCATCAGCGCCGAAGCGAAAATCGTTGGCGCGCGATTTCAGGTTCGACATTAGCAGGAACTCATTGCCCGCAAAATGGTAGGTGGAAAAAGCCGGCCCGCTATACCCTTCAGGCGAATACCCGACATTGAATCTGATCGTTTCATTCTTTGGCAGAATAGTCAGATCGAAGTCTCCCATTTCAGTCCGCGTGTTGTAGCCGTGGTAACCGGTAGCCGGATTAGGCGGAACCGCGAATTGCGCCGGTGCAAACAAGTAGTTTGGGTTGACGACGTTGTTGAGAAATCTGAAGTACTTGAAGCGCCGGTAGGATCCTTCAAAGCGATACCACTTCGGCTTCTCTGCGCTGATTCTCAGGTTACCCTGTGGATCAGCTCCCCAACCGGTCGACGTGACCAGCAGAGTATCGAACAATCCGCCCTTGCCGTTTTTTGAGCGCGCCAGAAAACTGCTATCGAACAGGCGTGGGCCGGCCTTGTAATTCAGATCGCTGCGATACTTGTTCTGATCGCCGCCGACCCTGATCCCGCGATAGCCAAATTCAACGCTGCCAATAATCGTGAAGTTGCCGACGTCGTCTCCAGCTTCTGACGCGGCCGGCGCGGGCTTCTTAGTATCACTCTTCTTGGGCGTCGGCGTCGGCGTTTGGGCCATGGCAACACCTGGCAAAAGCATTAGCACCAGCGCCGGGCCCCACAGAACTCGCAACATGTTTTTGCCGTTGCTTTTCATACAATCCATCCTCTGGCTTCAATCCTGTTAAGTGCTATCGCCGCTTTCTAACTAAAACAATCGAGCCCTCTCATAGGGTCGGGCTAACACCCTTCATCATGTCAACGGAAGAACACGGGACTGGTCCGAGATCCGTGAATCTTTATGTGACAGGCAGTGCAGTTGGCGTATTGCGCGTTCTGATTATGCTGAGGTCCGGATGGCTCAATCGCTCCGACGTCATGCGCCACGCTGTGGCAGGTCAGACAGAGTTGATTGATCGCGGCGTACCTCAATAAGCGCGGATTGGGCGAGCCGTGTGGCGTGTGACAAGCTGTGCACCCTTCGGTCTTTACCGGAGCGTGTTCAAAGGTAAACGGTCCCTGCTTGTCGGCGTGACACTTCATACATGCGGCGTCACCGCCGGTCGCCAGCCTGGTCTGCTTGAGTTCAAATCCACCATGCGGATTGTGGCAATCACTGCAACGCATGGCGCCTTCGAGAACCTTATGATGGAAGGGCGCCGAGAACGCCGCCTTGACCTCACTGTGGCAAGCAATACAGAGCTGCGGGTCGTTCGCTCTCAACATCGCGAGTGTCGAAAAGCCGGGCTTCTCTCGATTCGCAGTCGTAGGCCGAGCATTCGAGCTGGCGAGATTGTGCGCGGCCGCGGTGTCGCCATGCGGCGAGTGACAATCCGTGCAACCAATGTCATTGCGCCAATGTTCGCCACGCCGAAAGTTGTTCCGCTCGTCCCTGCCCGCATGGCAGCCAAGACAGGTCTCAGAGGCTTCTTTCGAGGATTTGTTCTTGAAGGAAATTATCTTGGTGGGATCGCCTTCGGCGATGTGGTCCTTACCAGGGCCATGACAAGTCTCGCAGCCGGTCACCTTATTTTTCCAACTGCCGATCCTGGACAGGTCGGCATGGGCGGTGTGCGAGTACGCTTTGAACTGATCTTCGTGACAGTCCTTGCAGGCTTCGCTGCCGACGTATCCGGCTTCTCCAATCTTTGCGAGCACTACAGGCTTCGATTGCGTCGCAACCGGTTTCGACTGTGCCAGCACAGGTTCAACACCCTGCGAACTTTTGGCCGCAGCGAACCAGACCATCATGCCCAATACTGAGCTACAGACGAGTAGCGT
>JBBRMS010000097.1:0-15729 GCA_038230715.1 Pyrinomonadales bacterium | reverse complement strand
ATACCTGGAGCCCGGGCAAAGTAGGACTCTGACCTTCCAGCTTGGTCACGACGATCCATCGTTCATCGGCGCTGATAACAAACCCGTGGTCGAGCCCGGGGATTTGAGATTACGATTGAGGGACTGAAGGAGCGGTTCGTAGTTAAATAGCGATAGGCGCGCGCACATCGAATCCTATCTGCCCTGAGCCTGCGCGTCCCTGAGAGTCATGCAGGTGCTGTTAGTCTGACCCAGACAAGACGCAACGAACTATTGTCGCCGATCCAGTTGTACAAAGCTCTGGGCGGCGGGCTGGAAACAAATAATCGTCTATAGTGAATTGGAGCAAATATGACCAGGATGCGCGTCGTACAAGTGAGTCGGCCAAACGATCCATTTGAAATTGTCGAACGAGAAATTCCAGAGCCCGGCGCCGGACAGGTGCGCCTCAGGGTCGTGCTTAGCACCGACCAGTAAATAATTTGTTAGCTGAGATTGATTGATTCATTTTGAAGGGGAGAATCTAATGACCACACTATTTGATCCGCTGAAGGTTGGAAATTTGGAGCTTAATAATCGCATCATCATGGCGCCAATGACGCGCAGCCGCGCCAACGACGAGGGAGTGCAACCGCCCTTCGCCGCGGAGTATTACGGCCAGCGCGCTTCGGCCGGCCTGATTGTCACTGAAGCAACGAACATCTCGCCGATGGCGAAGGGATACGTCCGCACGCCCGGCATCTACACGGACGAGCAAATCGAAAGCTGGCGACCGATTCCGGAAGCTGTACACACCAGAGGGGGAAAAATCTTTCTGCAGATCTTTCACACCGGGCGCATCGCGCTGCCTGATTTTCTGCCCGGGCACACTCAGCCGGTAGCGCCGAGCGCCGTTCGTGCCAAAGGTCAAAACTATACGGATGAAGGCATGAAGGAATTCGTGACGCCGCGCGAAATCACTGGGGAAGAGATTGCGCAGACTGTTCGGGACTTCGCCACGGCTGCGGCCAATGCAATCAAGGCCGGGTTCGACGGGGTTGAGCTGCACTCTGCGAGTGGATACATCGTGCAGCAGTTCCTGACGACGAACGCGAATCTTCGCGTTGATGAATACGGCGGCTCGATCGAAAACCGCACCAGATTTCTTTTTGAAGTCCTTGACGCGATGATCGCGGCGGTTGGGTCCGAGCGGGTGGGCGTGAAGTTCTCGCCGAGTATTCCCTTCAACGACGTTGAGGAGACCGACGCCGATATTTTGTACCCTTACATCCTCGAACATTTGAACGACCGAAACCTGGCATACGTTTTTGTCGCCGATCATACGGGCCAGCGGCACGCGGAGTTGCGCCCCGTCTACAAGGGCCGCTACTTTGCCGGCACCGGCTTTACCAAAGAATCGGGCGCGGCCTTGCTGGCCCAGGACGGCGCCGATGCGATCGTGTACGGAACAAAGATGCTGGCTAATCCGGATCTGCCGGAAAGATTCAACCGCAATGCGCCATTGAACGAACCCGACCAGACAACTTTCTATGCGCCGGGTGAGCATGGTTATACCGACTACCCGACGTTGAACTGAAGCTCAGGTGGCGTGAGAGAAGAGCCGCGTGTCTTTGCATCCACCCGTAGCCGAGCTACGGTTTTTCTAGTCGAGAATGCTTGTGGCCTGTGCCGGAGGCGAGCCCGGGTCGTCACCGGTCACGGGATGCGAGGCAGATCGCTTGACCCGCCTGCCGATCGAGTCAATCATATCCTGGAAGACGAGGGCGTGAAGCGGGTACACCGAGTACCAGTAAAGCCGGCCCGAGAGACCTACTGGATCGAAGATCGCGGTTTGCTGAATAACCGAACCGCCTGCTTCGGGCTCTACGACGAATTCCAACCAGGCCCGGCCCGGGACTTTCATCTCTGCCAGCAGGCGTAACTTGTGCGGCCGTTCCAGCTCTTCGACGCGCCAGAAGTCCAGGGCATCGCCAGGCCGTATACTGCGATGCATTGGTCTGCCTCTTCTCATACCGACGCCGCCGACCAGAAGATCGAGAATCCCGCGCAGGCGCCAAAGAAAGTCGTAGCCAAACCAGCCTTTGTTACCTCCGATATTTTCGATGACCTGAAAAGCCAACTCGGGCGCGGCCTCAACATGTGTCTCACGATGATCGACCAGCCGATTACGGAACTGGTAGCCGCCATAACTTCTGGGAGTGCCGCTGGCGGACACAGAATCGGACCAGCGGGTCTCGGCGAATTTTCGATCTTCATTATCAAGTGCGGCTTTCATGGCCTGGGCCGCGCCAAACGGTCGCAAGGCAAACAGCTCCTGGGCGCGTTTGTTGGAGACAATGGTTGGATGTTTGATGCTCTCGATCAGCTTTCGTCCCACTCGCGCATAGAGAGGGGTGACCAACCCCAACCAGAGACTACTCAGTCTGGGGGTGAGCACCGGCACCGGGATCATCACCCGCTTCAAACTTCTGAGGCGCGCGTACTCTTCCATCAGCTGACGATAGGAAAGTTGTTCGGCGCCACCGATCTCGACCACCTCGCTGGCATCAAGTGGAATATCGAGAGCCTGGACCAGATAGCTGATCAAGTCCTGAATCCCAATTGGCTGGGCCAGGACTGAGACCCACTTAGGCAGAATCATCACGGGCAGATGCTCGCTCAAGGCACGAATCATTTCAAAACTAAGACTTCCGGATCCGAGTACGATCGAAGCGCGGAACTCCAGAGTGGGCACTCCTGATTCGCGCAGAATCCGGCCCACCTCATGCCGGCTGCGCAGGTGCGGCGATAGTTCCTCCCGCTCGTTGCCAATCCCACCGAGATAGATGATGCGCTTGATGCCGGACTCTCTCGCGATCTCGGCGAAATTCTGGGCGCCTTCTTTTTCCTGCTGCTCGAATCCTTTTGCTTCCCCCAATGAATGAATCAGGTAATAGGCGGTGTCCATTCCCACCATCGCGGGTCTAAGCGATTCTCGGTCGAGCACGTCGGCGCCGAAGACCTTCGTCGTCTCAGTCACCCGTCCCCGCAGGTACGAAGGCGTGCGTGCAATACAATTCAAAGTATGGCCACGGGCTTCGAGCACTTTTAGCAGCCGACCGCCCACATAGCCGGTCGCGCCCGTCAGCAGAATAGAATGGTTGTTCAATTTGCTAATCTTTTTAACGGTCGTTTTCTAAACATCATCTTAAGCGTCAACTTCAATTTAGCTTAGCCGCCAGAGCCCTGATTGGGTCCAGATTGAGCTTTTCTTTAGCACCGCGGTCATAGCCATCACAGAACCGCGAGCAGTAGCGAGCGGAATAAATAGTCAACTCCCGACAAATTTAAGTCGTTGACCGGCTTTGCCTCAAAAGTGTTGGACAGTGTCCGAGACGCGTTTCAATTGCGAGGATGTAACCGTGTGAGAATCCGCGACTCCGACTGGTTATGACGAGCCGGCCTCCGCCTCGCCACACCCAGATTTTGGTCGTTGTGAGCTCTCCTTCCAGATCCGACTGGTAAGACCCACGAAGACCGCGCCTGAGTTCACCGCGACGACGAAGGTAACTTTCACCCCGCGCACTGATAATGAAGAGACTGGTTTAGTGATAATGGGGCTCGATTATGCTTACATCTCGGTGAAGAAAAAACCGTCAGGGCTGTCCGTCTCACAGACGGTGGTGAAGGAAGCAGAAAGTGGCGCGTCTGGGAAAGAAGTAGCCGCAGTTCTGATGAAGCGAAACACTTTCTATCTGCGCGTGAGGATCACAAAAGACGCCGTCTGCACTTTCAGCTACAGCGACGATGGCAGAACCTTCGCGGCATTGGGCGAGCCATTCACGGCCCGCAAAGGGAAATGGGTCGGGCGAAGATGGGATTGTTTGCGATCAGAAGTGGCAAGACTCGCGAGACTGGCTATGCCGACTTTGACTGGTTCAGAGTTGAGTGAGGCATTCCGCTGGGCTCGCAAACGGATGATTTCATTTATGCCGGCTTCGAGGTTTGCGCTTGGTAATCATTGAGTCGCGTCGGATACGCACGCGTGATCTGACCGCGAGTAAGTCCCGGTGACGCGAATTTATTATGTAGCAGAGCGCTTGGTGAGAAAGACCCAGGTTCTTCGCGGCCCGCGTAACTCCGCCGCCTACCTCGGCGAGCGCCTCGGAAATGATCTCGTGTTCAAACTCCAACACCAGTTGGCGAAGTGATTTCCCTTGTCCGGCGGATCCAGGTGCGTTTTGGCCCTCAGGAAGTTCAGCAAGGCCGTTTCCTCCGAATTCGGTCTTCATAAGGGCATCGTACCAGTGACGTCAAGTAACAATCCTTATCAATCAGTGGTAACTCCACGATAGAGTTGGCTATGAGATGCCAAGATCATAACCATTACAGAACCGCGAGCGGTAGCGAGCGGAAAAAGACTCAACTCCCGGCGGATTTATTTTGTGGTAGACATTGAGTCCCGGTCCCGCTCCCTCCTGGTCGCGGTACTGACTCAATGCTGGCGTTATAGCCTCCTACTTAACATATTCCCAATGCCACGGCTCGTAGAAGTAAGGTCGAAAGCCGAAGCGGCCGGCATTTCTTACCAGCCACTTGTAGAGTGGCGTGTTGACCTGGATGGCTCGGTTGGAATCCCTGGTGTCGACCGGGTCGGCGCCGACATAAACGTCCAGGGCGCGACCCGTAAAGTGCGGGCTGTTTACGGCGAGACCAGCGCTGCCCGAGTTCGGTGACTCACGCCGCAGTTTGTCCTGGTATTCGCGCGAACGAAAAGCGGAAATAATTTTTAAGTACTTCTCTCCAGCGGTGAGTTGGCTCCTGTCCGCGTGACCGAGATGAAGTGATCGATCAGCGATCGCTGCCGCTACCATCTGCTTATAAGCAGCATATGTGTTTCGTTCCACTTGACGGAGTTCCGGGAGGCGTTCGGGATCATAGAAATCTGAAATAGGAGCTGTAACAAGTTGCGCCGGCTGAGCGGGAGTGCGGTCTTTTAACCGGTTCTCTTGCCACTCTGAAATCATTTTCATGAACGACTCTTCATCGAGCACCCCGGTCGGATTCAAGCCCGATTTCTTTTGCCACGCTGAAACCGCTTTGGCAAAGTCGGTTGAAGCCGCACCCTTTCGGGTGTCCAGGGTTTGAGCTATGAGGGAATAATACAAAAACCAGCCGCGCCGATGTTTGCCGCCAAAGATCCAGTCCAAATCATTTTGCAGAGTAGCGTTGCGGCCTGCCGCGCTCTTTAAATCCGAGGCCGTGAGTCCTGCTGAAGTGAGGGGCACTGTGACAGCGACGGCGTCTTTCACCGTCGAATCGCGACTACTGTGCGCGTAAAGAGATACACCAGCAAGCAGTGCGAGCGCTGCGAAGATAACCGCGATGTGATGTGTTCTCATAAACCGAGTCTACTAAGACCCGTTCGTGAATTCCTATCGGGTGAGTCGATAAGATGCCAAAAACCTGTTTTCGGTTCGATGATCGACCAAGGTTTTTGAAACTGGACAATCGCGCCCTGGAGGTTCAGGCGTGCGATTTGCGAGTCTCAGTTGACAATGACACGTCCGATCCTGGGGGGCGTGCGGCGGATTGCTGCCTGAGTTGAAAGTCGCAACATGGCAAGCCTGACCCCCAGCCCGTAGCCTTAAGGATGCGGCAAAACAAAAGCGGCGGCCTTGAGGCCACCGCTTGTTTTTCTTTAAGTCTTAAGTGTAGGGCGGGGAGAAGTCGGCGAGTCTGAAACCCCCAGAGGCTTCCCCCGCCGTAAACGACGTACCCCACGACGGGACGCCGCTCAGGGTTCGCTTATATCACTTTTACTGACACGAAAGATACTTTTATTTGAACTCTTGTCGTTAGCGCATGAAGTGTCCGATCTGAGCGGCAGGGTCAAACTGCATGACAGGATGCCGGGATGAAGCAGATGACCCCAGGCGCGGTGGAGCGCGCGATGAAACTACAGGACGTGATGTTACGGGCGATGGCCAAGCGGATAACCTGGTATCAGGCGGCTGAGATACTGGGACTGAGTGGCCGGCAGATGTTGCGCTGGCAGACCCGATTCAAGCACGAGGGGTATGAAGGATTGTTTGATCGGCGGGGAACACCGTCACCGAAGCGGGTGCCGCTCGAGACCGTGGAGACAGTGCTGCGGTTGTACCAGGAGCCGTACTTTGATTTTAACGTGCGCCACTTTCACGAGAAGTTTGGTCGATGGGAGTCAGTACCGTTGGTCATGGGACGATCGCTTGTATCACTTGCTGGTGATCACACCGATGACACCACCAGGCGAGGTCTACTACGGGCTTCGACCCAATAAAACTTTCTCTGCGCGGGTGGGTACTAGGTTTTCCGCTACTCTTGTGCAACGGTTTATTCATGGTCAAGTCGACAAAACTGTCTGGCCGAACCAGAATAGAGCCCAACGATAGCCCAATTGATCGCGTGCAGGTGTTAATGAGACCAACGTTAAAAACGATTCTGTTCCTCGGCTGCAGTCTGGTGGCCGGCTTGCTCCTTTCTCAAAGTGTGGCCGCCCAAAATCTAACGTTCGCGGACATAGAGAAACTGCCGAAGCCGACCGGGTCCCGTCGCTTCTCTTATGGTAGCGACCCACTCCAGTTTGGCGAACTTCGCCTGCCGGCAATCAAGGGACCATATCCCGTTGTCATTGTGATTCACGGAGGATGTTGGTACTCAGAATATGATTTGAATCACATTGCGAATTTCAGCGCCAGTCTGACTAAGTTGGGAGTGGCAACATGGAGCCTGGAGTATCGCCGGATCGGTAATGCCGGAGGCGGGTGGCCTGGTACGTTTCTGGATGTGGCCAATGGCATAGACTACCTGCGGGTTCTCGCGCACTCGTTCCCGCTCGATCTAAAGCGAGTCATCGTAGTTGGCCATTCTGCCGGCGGAGAGTTGGCGTTGTGGGCAGCGGCGCGCCATCGCTTGCCTAAGAGCAGTCCGCTTTACTTAGCCAGACCATTGTCGCTAAAGGGAATTGTTTCTCTGGCCGGCATTACGGACATGAGAAAGTATGAAACGAAGTGTGGAGGGGCAGTGAAAAAGCTGCTCGGCGGATCACCTGAAGAAGTACCGGAGCGGTATCGTCAGACATCTCCGATGGAACTGGTGCCTCTTAGAATCGAGCAGCGGCTGATCCAGGGAACGCTCGATCAGATTGTGCCCGAGACTTTCAGCAGAGACTATGAGGCTGCAGCCAGGAAGAAGGGTGATCATGTTCGACTTGCGACTATTGCGACGGCCGGCCACTTCGACTTAATCGCACCCCACTCTTCTGCGTGGCCGGCGGTGGAGGATGCAGTACGTTACCTGTTAAGGCTGGATCGATAATCGAAAAAAGCGTCTTGATGAAATCTCGGCAACAGTTTTCGCAGTCGAATCATTCCCGAACGCATCCTCGTCTTGACCGTGCCTAAAGGATCGCCCAGATGCGCGGCAATCTCCGTTTGGGTCAACCCTTCAAAGTAGGCCAGGAAGAGCGCCTTCTTCTGGTCCTCTGGCAGTTCGGCCAGGGCGTTCCGGACGATGGCAACGGTTTCGGATTTTGCGGCGTCCACGGCCGCGTCACCAACATCGTCGCGCGGCACCTGTGATGCTTCGTCGGCTAAACGCGTTCGCGACTTGGCCGTGCGCAAGCGATCCAGCGCACGGCTGCGGGCGATTGTGACCAGCCAGGTGAACGCCCGGCCGCGTGTCTCGTCAAAATCTCGCGCGCGCCGCCAAACCTGCAGGAACACCTCCTGTAAAACATCCTCAGCGTCGGCCCGGTCGTGCACTATGCGAAAGATGAGGCTAAATAGAATCAACCGGTAGCGATCATAACAGGCACCCAGGGCGGATTCGTCCCCTGCCGCCACAGCCAGCAAAAGATCATCGTCGGAAATTTGTGAAGGTTTGGCTGACACTACTATGCGAGTTTAACGAGCCGTTTACCGTGCCTGCCTGCAGAGCGGCAAGAGCACCGAAAGGCCGTTCCGACTGGCAAGCGCGCGAACTTGCCGGGACACACGCCGTCCAAAGCGTGAGGCGAAATGATTCGCAGGTTTGTGATAACGAGGAGGGGGTAAAACAATCAGCACACCTGGTTGTGCCGGGGGAGCCACGACACACCGGGTTCCTTCTTGACCTTCAGTAAGACCCTCCCAACAGCGACGAGAAGTCGGCCCAGGAGGGAAGGTTGGACCGTTGCTGCGTTGGCTGAGGAGTGTCCGTCACCCGAGTGCTTCTCGCGGAGGAATTCGTATCGAGACTTCGCAGGAACTCGGCCATGTCCGCGCGCTGTCCAGTGCCGGATAAATAAAATGGGTGGGGAGCCATCAAGCCCCTCGCAGGGTTCAGAAGGTTATCCAGAGTAGGCACGGAATTGTCATGCAGGAACACGGGCTTGCGTGCCAGATCCAACAAGAGCGGCAAAGCTGTTCCACGTTTCTCTCCGCGCAGACTGGCATTTACCACTGCCATCTTGTCGTCAAAAATACTCTCCACTGTGTTCTCGACGGGATTGAGCGGTGGCATCCGTTGCGCGAGCACCACCGGATTATCGCCGGGGAAGATCGTTTTCATCGGGACGATGAATGCGGGTACAGGCTTACTCTGGTCCACGTTATGACAACCCGTGCAACCGACCGTCCGAAACAACTCACGGCCGCGCGCCATCGCTTGCCGATCGCCCTCTACGCCCGGGGGCGCGGCAAGGCTGTCGAGATATGCATTCATATCCAGAAGCTTGGTGTTGTCAACGCGCAGACCGAGCGGAGCTTCTTCGGTGCCCGGCATAGGAGCTACGTTCGCTTTTACGAATGGATAACCCTTGACTCCGGTGTCTTTCAAAATCTTGACATAGTCGTCGGCGATCTCGTCTCCCGCCGCGCCACCGAGCTTGTGCAGAAACGCCCGCCCGTTCGGAGTCGTCAGCACCGTTTGATCCAACAGCCCCGTGTAAACGAGGTTGCTAAAGTTATCCAATTTCGCGAGGGCGCCCTCACTGCCGAAAGGGAAAGCCAGATCCTGCCGGAAGAGTGGAGTGTTGTGCATCGGATCGCCGTTGCCATCGAAGCTATCGTCGAACATTCCAACCGGGTAGTAAGCCGGATTACTAAGATAGGCGTCGACTTCCTTCTCGCTTGATTTTTCAGTTAGTCCGGTTGGTGCACGACCGAGGGTCTTGTTGCCATTGGCTTTCAGAGAAAGTTGGAGCACTGGGTAGAGCGCGCGCGAGTTGGCGGCCATAGCGAAGATCGCGCCCAGGTTGATCGTGTGCGCTGCCCGTCCATCAAGACGATGTCCGATCGATCCACCGTCGGGTAGGTCAAACACCGACTTGTCTGTGATTGTGTGACAGAGAGCACAACTCGCCCCGACTTTAGCGCCTTTGGGCACAAAACCGATTACGGCATTGGCGGCAATTAGCTTTAAGGTCGTTTTAGGATCGTTGAGCAGCGGCGCGTTTTTCGGCGATAGGTCGGTCTTGAGCTCAGCCGCCAAAGCCTTTTGCGTGGCGGGATCCAACGCATCGATGTCGACTGATAGGCCTGCTTTTAGGGCTTGGACTGGAGTTAGCTTCGCGTCTTTAATTCCCTTGGGCAAACGTACTGCATCAGTCCAGAAGCCTTCGTTGCCGAATGTCTCGAAGCGAAAAACGTCCCGGCCTGCTGCAGCGTTGCCGGTTTCATGCGGGACCGGTTTGACGTTGGTCTCGGGTCCATCCATCGCAAGAGGCTTCCACCGTTGCGCAGTTACCAGACTGTGATTGTAGGCGATGCCAATCAGGGCTCCGACGTAGAGCACCAGGATTAAAGAGAATCTAAAACGAAATGATATTTTTCGACGAAGCATATTTCTAATTTCCTTACGCGCTACTCCAGTAGCGCACATCCTGTCAGACTTCGATGGGGGCCAATTGGCTTTTGTTTAGTAAACGATTCACTGTCTCAGTCAGCTTCCTGATGTCGTCAGGCTTGACCAGATAATCGTCTGCACCAGCTGCCATCGCTTCCTGCCGTTCCTCCGGGTTCGGTTCACCAGTGAAGAACATGATCGGCGTTTCCGCGTCGGTGAGGCGCAAAGTGCGACATACTTCGACGCCCGTCATAGCCGCGAGCCGGTAATCAAGCACATACAGATCAAATCGTTTCGCTGCAGCCAGCCTCAATCCTTCGTCCGGCGACAGGACGGAAGTAATCTCGCAGTCAATCGTAGAATTCTGCAGCATCAACTGGATTAATTCGGCCGTGACTGTGTCGTGGTCAATGATCAGGATCCGAGAAACGGGGGATTGCAATTCCGGTTCCGGATCGACGGCGAGATCCGGAGCCGTATCTGGATCGTGCGCCGTACTGCTCATGATAAGGTCCCCTGTCATTCCCGGTTCGGCGTAAACTATCTCCCTCCCGGCCGGAGCGAGATACTGTTCCATCAAAATGTCCCAGGCATCGAAATCAATTGGCTTAACGAGGTAATCAGTACAACCGACCGCGAACGCCCTGGCTCGAGCAGTTGGCCGTCCATCACCCGACAAAAAAACAATCGGCACGTGCCTCGTCGATAAGCCTTCACGAATTTGACTGGTCGCTTCAAAACCATCCATCAAGGGTAGACGCCCATCGATTAGAATCAGATCGGGCTGTACACTCGCCGCCCGGGCAATTGCCGTTAGGCCGTCCGCGGCTTCAACTACGCTGGCACCGCGCGACTCCAGCAATGTCCTGAGCATGAATCGTGTGTCTTCATGATCATCCACGACCAGCACACAAGCGTTGGAGACAGGGGGTGACATAGCTGCATCGGGTCGGCTTTCGCCTGACTTGCCAATCATCGCTGGATTAGAGACTGACATAATTGCGAGGGGGCAGGGCGAAGGCCCTGGGGTAATTCAGGACGCAAACTCAGGAAGATGCGAGGAGAGGAAGTTATACATGTTCCTCTCCTCTTGCCTCCCTGCTCGTCCGCCGTTTTTTGTCGAGCCGTTTCGTCTCTCCCACCAGGAACGAAACAGCCGCACCGTTTTACGGTCGTCCGCGCTGCCGGAGGCGAATTGAACCTTGATTTAGAAATCAAGTTTTACCTCATCGCGGAGGTTCTGGATATTAGGAAGGTAGATGTAACTACTAAGGGATTATCCCTACGGGGGAGGGAATTCGTCCGATGCGCATGGCCTTAAGGAGCGATCATTGGACTGTGGGTGTCCTTGATTCGATCCGACTGGTGGCCAGAAGATTATGGGCCCCTCATGATCCTGGGGGCCGCGGCTCGCTACGACCATCCCGACTCAGTTCATACCGAACGAGTAAGCGCTCCAAAAGCTCTCCCAATCAATCTCGGCGCAATCCGCGGTGCAGCGCCGCATATGTACCAGCCGAATCAGCCAATCGCCCGAGCCATTAAGTTTAAATGCGACCGTTCCATCAAGTGAAGTGCGCGCTTCCTGTTTGTGGACTGCTCCGCCGCTCTGGTTGTAAGCAAAGACCTTCACTCCCAGAAGTGGATTGCCTTCAAAGAGAATGCGGACTCGCAGCGTGTCGCCGGGCTTCATTCCATAAGGGTTTGACTGCGGGATGATCTCCAGCCGCTGTCGCAGTATTTGCTTATAGGTATCGTCACGTTGATCGCCGACCTGGAGCAGAGCTTTCAAGTAACGACGGTAACGCTCGCGTCCTTCTCTATCGCTCTCATTTGCTTTCTTCCTTAACGTGATTATCGAGTCCAGTCCTTCTTCCGCCAGATAATCCGAAAACTTTTTAGCTTCAAGCTTTATGGTGGCAGCCTCGCGTTCCATTGCGATCAAATAATTGCCTGCGGCACGGAATCTCAAGCGAGCAATCGGACTCTGGTTGTCCTGCCCCTGCGCCCTCAGGTCCACCGGGTCCTCCTGAGCAGAGAGCATTTGAAAACTGAGCGTGCGATTTTTCTGAAGCGGGCGTTCTTCCTCAATCTTGTATTCATCGCCAACGTACAAATGGACTTGAACACTGCCACCGACCGGCGCGAAGAATGACTCCGGCCTGAACCAGTAGTCGTGCGAGAAAACGGTACCCGCGAAAAGGAGTAACCCGGTCGTCGCGCTCAAAAATATTCGGGTGCTCATGCGTAGGACTCTTCGCTGTGCGTTAGGTGTCCTGCAGCCAGCCCTGGAGGAGGGCATAGCGCACGATGTCGACACGACTCTTCATGCCCATTTTACGCATTCCGTTAGCTTTGTGAGCTTCAACGGTTTTTACGCTTAGATCGAGCCGGGCCGCAATCTCTTTGTTGATGTGGCCCCAGGCGATCAATCGCAGCACTTCCGTTTCGCGATCACTCAGATTCACGTCGGCAGGTGCGCCTCGATGGGCTTGTCTGCTTCCGCGAAAATGGGTTACGACTTTGGCGGTGATTGCGGGATCGAGATAGGTCTGGCCGGAGGCGACCGCGCGAATAGCGCGGAGAAGCTCTTCCGACTTGCTTTGTTTCAGCACATAGCCGCTGGTGCCGGCCTGAAGCAGTTGTTGCAAGTAGCCGTCATCCGTGTGACGAGTCAAGATTACGACCTTTACCTGAGGATGTTTCTGTTTCAGCTTCTTCGTCGCCGCCAGACCGTTCAATTCGGGCATTGACACGTCCATCACTACCACATCGGGCAAAAGTTTTGATGCCAACTGGAGAGCAATACGCCCGTTTTCGGCGGCACCGACGGTTTCCATATCCGGCGCAGAATTAATAAGTAGTTTGAGGCCGTCGCGGATCGTTTCGTGATCCTCGGCCAGGAGCACACGCAGCTTATTCACCCCTCTCTCCTTTCTGTCTCGCCGCCGGCACAGGGATGCGCACGACCACCGTGGCGCCGAAGTTCGGCCTTGATTCAATCTCGATAATACCGCCGACCAGGGCAGCACGTTCGCGCATGCCCACCAGCCCCAGTCCCTCATCGCGCGCGCCGGTTAGCCTTTGCAGGTCAAAACCTACACCGTCGTCTTCGACGATGAGCGATACCTGATCCGCGCGGCGTTCGAGCACGACGGCAACCTGGGTGGCATGCGCGTGCTTGGCAATATTGTTGAGAGCCTCCTGTGCAATGCGATAGAGCGTGGTTTCGATTTCTGGTTTGAGACGATCTCCGTCCATTGCCCTGGCATGCAGTTGCACCGGAACCTCCAAATGCTGTGACCACCGCTGGACATAGCTGGACAGCGCAGCGTGTAAACCGAGATCGTCGAGCGCCGTCGGGCGCATTTCCCAGACCATGTGGTCAACGTCCGCGTCGAGTTGCATGACAAGGGTTTGTAACGCTTCGATTTGTTTGCACAGTTCTTCTTTCTCACCGCAATCTTCCTTAACCGCGTCGAGTTTCAATTTCAGGACGGTTAATTGCTGCCCGAACTGGTCGTGCATCTCGCGCGCGATGCGGCTGCGTTCGTCCTCCTGGGCGAAAATGACGCGCCGCAGCAACTCGACGCGCTCTGCTTCGATGCGCTGCCGCTGTCTGACTTCTTCCTGCAAAACCGCGTTCATCTCAGAGAGCGCGGCAGTGCGCGTATTGACGCGCCGCTCAAGCTCCTGATGAGAAAGTTGCAGTTTTGTCTCGCTGCTGCGTAACGCTTCTTCCGATTGTTTGCGTTCGATTGCGAGTGCAGCGGTCTTGGCGAGAATCTCCACCGTCTCCCGCTCAAATTTTGTGGGCCCGCGTTTTTCCCGGAAATACGTGCCGAAGGTGCCCAGTACGCGGCGATCAGCTGCCATAACCGGGAGACTCCAGGCAGCCTGAAACCCGAGGCCGAGCGGAAGATGCTTGAGGTCTGTCCACCTCGGATCGTTAGCGATGTCGGGCGAAACGATTATTTGGCAGGTGGCCGCGGCCGCGCTACAGGTCCCAACGTTTTCGTCTGCCTGGATGCCCTCAATCGCCTGCAGATAATCTTCCGGCAGACTCGGCGAGGCACCGTTGTGCAATCGTCCCTGCTCGTCCAGCAATAAAATAGAAGCGATTGATGAGCCAGCGGATTGATCTTCGACGATGCCCGCGAGATACATCAACACTTCCGTCAGCGGGCTGCCACCCACAACCATTTCCAAAGCCTGCTTTTGCGTGTCGAGCAATATTTCGGTGTGCTTGCGCTCGGTAATGTTTTGCGCGATGCCGACGAAACGCGCATCGCCGGCTGAGTTTTTGACCAGGATGCCCTGCGAGTGCATCCACACAATTTCGCCCGTATGCGGATTGATCATTCGCATCGTGTCGTCATAGGGTTCGCCGGTTTCGAGGGCGTGTTGGGTTTTGTTTGCGACCCCCTCGGCGTCGTCCGAGTGCAGGTGATTCTTACTCGGGTTGTCGATAATGTCCGGCGGGAAGGTAAAGCCCATCGTGCGTTCGACGTTCGAGGAGAAGGACAACTCGCGCGCCCCCGGACTTACTTCCCACGAAAACATTTTGGCCGCATTCATGGCTTGCAGTAAGCGCTCCTGGGCGTCCCGCAACGCCGCTTCCACCAGCCTGCGCTCGGTGTAGTCTCGCGTGGAACCAGCAACGGCCTCTACCGTTCCGTCGGCGGCGAAGACCGGAGTGAAAATGTATTCATAGAACCCTTCCGCGCCGGTCGAACTGGTGTAGGGTGTCTCGTCCCGAAGCGATTGCCCGGTGTCAATGACTTGTTGAATCTGCTCCTGAAGTCTCACCGCCAGGTCTGGCGGATATTGCAGGTCAGAGAAATTCTTCCCTACCGCATCGTCAAGCCCCAATCCCCAAAGATCGAGCAAAGGTTGATTCGCGTAGAGGAAGCGACCCTCCCGGTCGAAGATGTAGGCGAAGTCGGTGATAGCTGAAAGGGTTGTGTGAAAGAGGTTGGACTGGCGTTCCAATTGACGCGTGAGTCCTATCAGCGATGCTTCCTGCTGCTTGCGCTCGCTGATATCAATCGAGAGACCAACAATGCCAATCAGTACTCCATTCTCGTCATTGATCGGTGAGTTGATAACCTGTGCGGGAAACGTCGTGCCGTCACGCCGCTGCACGTTAAACTCACCGGTCCAACTCTCACCTTGTCGCAGGTGGCTGAGGATATCAACGGCCTGTTCCGTCATCGCTGCCGGAGTTGTCAGGTCCATGATATGGCGGCCTATTGCCTCTGGTGAGGTCCAACCATAAAGCTGTTCGGCAAACTGATTCCAGTAAACGACAATTCCGTCCAGATCGGTGGCGATAATCGACTGCTCAACCGTATCAAGTAAACGTGCCTGAATCTTTTGCTTTGACCCGCTGTTGCTGGTTTGGATTTCTTTTAACGCACCCAATCCGCCGACGGTGAGCGGTTCAGCGCGTCTTCGCGCTTCGATCGCCGGCCCAGCCGCGGAATTTGGATGAATGCTTTCGCTCATGAGAGTTTTTTACATTCTCTCCCTTAGTGCCACAGGGAATTTTGCTTGGTAGCGTAGCGACTCTGGTCTGAGGCCGTTAAGTTATGAACGGCTTTTCGATGGCTGCGAATGTCGTCTGATAAGTGGTGCTCCGACCAGATGCCTTCTTATCTTAAGCCGCCACCAAAATTAATTTATCGGCCATGCTCCGGGGGCGCGGCACAAATCAGGACGAAAAACCGGGCGTGATGTTTTCTGAAGAAGGGAAGGCTGGGGTATGAGCCTAAGAATGCCCGGTCGAAAAAGTTACTTCCCACAGGAAACAGGTACAGGCGAGTCTAGGCCCCCGGTGAGACTGAGTCAAGGCGCTATTCCTGTAACCGTACAGCGTGAGTCTCACATACCTGAATGGCGGCT
>JBBRMS010000096.1:0-15752 GCA_038230715.1 Pyrinomonadales bacterium | reverse complement strand
GCCCAAAAACGAAAGCGGCGACGTCCTCACCCCGTCGCCGCTCTCCTAAGCACAACCATTTAGGCGTGCCGGGGGCGAGACATTCAGCCACGCCCTAGTTGGGTTGATTCTATATTATTCAGTGCTGGCGTCAAGGAAAGATTTTTTGCGCCGCTAAATTCAATCCAACACTACGCGCTGCGGAGCACCGTCCACCACTTTTCCGGCAAAACCGCCCTTTGAGGATAACTGGCGGAGCCGTTTAGATTGGAAGGCTTATTCCTTGAGGATTTGGCTTTTTCTTGTGGCCTGTACGTCAACGTACAGACCGCTGCCTTGTCCGTCTGTAGTCTTGCAGATAGAAGCGTTCCGACGGTAAAAGAGCAGGCCGTGATTCTTTCCCCCGAGAGGATCACGTCCTGCTTTTTTGATCGGTTAGAAGGCCGCTGAAGACGTGGAGATAAATAAGAGGTTTCGCGGGCGGCCTAGATCCCGCCGTTAATGTGTCAGGGAAGAAATTGTTTGCGGCGAAACCGTGCGGCCTGAGTCGTTAAGGTAGGTGCGAACTTTCGGCGGCACATGACGCCGCAGCAGCGCGTTCTTCACCTGCCACTGATCGGCTGCGCTCATCTCGACGAGATAACGAAGCTCCTTTCCTTCCATGACGGCCACCGGCACACCATCGCGATAGAGCACGCGATTAGTGGCAGACTGAGACAGCCTGGGCCCCGGCATGATGACGCCCTGGAGATTAAGCGGATCGGCGGCGCTCAGAGAGATCATCATCCCTTCGGCGGGTGTGCGGCGAATTGATCTGAGTAATTGCACGGCTTCACTCAAAGCGAATTGTTCGCCTGAGAATCCACCTACAAAACGTCCACCACGAATTTCGCCCCGCGCTTCTAATCGCCGGTAGACCTTCAAAAAATCACGCCAGGGAATTGAGATGGCCTCGCGGTCGAGGAGCTTGCGGAACACAACTCCATAACGTTGCAGGAGCTTCTTCGCGATCACTTCGATAGCATCGCGATCGATCGGCTGAATCCGACTTCCCGCGTCATGCTCAGTCGCAAAGGGAGCTCGCCCCCTCTCCTCTTTACTCAGCCGCACCCAACGGCCCGCCTCATCCATCGTATAAACAGGCTTTCTCCTGCGCCGGCGTTTTTCGACTTCGCGATGCGTCGTTTTGCTGAGCGGTGTAATCAGCGCGCGCAAACCGGTGAAGCTATCTGCACTGACCAAACCACGGAACACCAGTTCGCCTAATCCCTCTTCCACCATGCTGGGCAAGAGGTTGGCGCCGGCGACGATGTCGACAAAGAAGGACGCGCCATGGTCTTTCAAGTAATCGTAGACCGTCCCTGTGTTGGTTCCCATCTGACCAACGTTTGATTCTGGACCCGCGGGAAAGCCGCGACTCCACGTCTGCACACTTCGCCGGCTAAGCAAGACGATCGGGGTGCTGCGCACAGGCGCAGAGCTGCTGACCTTGTCCGGTGAGAGACGCGGCGGCGATAAACGCAGCCAGGTTAATTTTCCGGACAGACAGAGAGCATCCAGCCAGGCTGGATCGTAGTCGGCCACCCGCGCCGGAAGAATTTCGGACTCCCACGAACCGGCGTGAGCTTCGAAGCCCTCGAGCTGATCGATGACCGCGGCCACACTGTCGGGACCTTCAACTCGATGATCGGGTGCGACCTTCTGCCAAACGAAAAGGAAGCGCAGGAAGTCGGCGGCCGAAACCGGTTCAATTTCCTTGCGCAGGCGATTGAGGGTGTAGCTGTGAATGCGTGCGAGTAAACGACGTGAACACCACTCTGGTACCGCTTTACCGAGCGCATGCATCCCTGCCTGCGGGGCGCCGGCATCCTTGCCGGTGTCGGGCGTAAACTTCCCCTGCATCGCAAACCCTTCGCTCTCCAACCCGATCAAAGCAGTCTCCAGCTGGTTCGAGGTCAACGAGAATGCCGCCGCAAGTTCGGCTACCGTCACTGGTCCAAGTCCATCGAGCCGGCCGCGCAGAATCTCAACCAGGGCTGCCTCAAGCGTCCATAATTCGCTGGCATAGCTGGCCGGGGCCTCGATCAGCGGAGTCAGCGACGCCCGCGGGTGCACCGCGCGAAACTGTTGTAATCTTTCAGCCGCTATCCATACCGGCATCGATCCATTCGCGGGTTGCAGCACCGTCGCCCGCCGGTCAGACACGAGCTGCTCAAATAGTTCCTGCCAACCACTCTGCTGTCCCTCGGCCGCCGTAATTAAACCGAGTTGCATCAGTGCGTCGTGCAGTTCGTCGGCATTCTCAGCTTGCGGCCAGGCCTCTTCGCGAACCCGCTCGATCGCCGCGACGTCCAGCCGTCCCAGGTCCGCAGCGGTCTCGGCATCGAGAAAGCGACGGTTCATTACCGCGAGGGTGCGCCTCTCTTCAGCCGGCGCGTCATCAAGAAACGCGTAGGGCTTCGCGGTTAGAATTTCCTGCGCGAGGGGAGACGGTTCATTCATCTCGCGGGCAATGAGCTTGCGCTCGCCCCCCTCAATTGATCGTAGCAAATCCTCGAGCCCGTGAATGTCCATCGCTTCTTCCAGACAGTCGCGGACCGTTTGAGCCACGAGGGGATGCACGGGAATCTCGATCGGTCCGGTTAGATTCTCGGCACAGGCGACCTGATCGGGAAAGACCAGCGCCAGCAGATCTTCCGCCGCCATTCGTTGCAGTTGCGGAGCCACCTTCCCGCCACTGCGCCAACGCGGAATCGCCAGGGCGCGGGTCGCATTCCAGCGCCAACGAATATTGAACATCGGGGCATCGAGCAGCGCCTGGGTGAGCACATCACAAACTGTTTTCGAGTTGAGATAGCTGAAAATTGTCTCGAGCGGAAAGCTGTGCGTCGGTCCGAGCGAAAGGACGATCGAGTCTTCGGTAGCCGCCGCCTGCAATTCGAAATTGAATGTGCGACAGAAACGCTTTCGCAGAGCCAGTCCCCAGGCGCGGTTCAGGTGACTGCCAAACGGCGCATGAATCACAACATGCGTGCTGCCGTTTTCGTCAAAGAAACGCTCAGCTACGATCTCCTGCTGGGTTGGCATTACACCCAGAGCAAGTTTAGTCATCGCCAGGTACTCAACAATCTGTTCCGCCGCTCCCGGATAAATCCCGACCGTCTCAACCAGCCACTTAATACTGGGAGCGCGGGCGCCGTCGCTCGCCTTACCTTCATGAAACTCAAGCCGATCCGAAATTTCACTTCGCAGCCGCGACACTGCTTGCGAAAGTTCTGCGGAACGTCCCGGTGCCTCGCCCAGCCAGAAGGGAATCGAAGGCGGCTGACCGGCAGCATCTTCCACGCGAACCGCGCCGGGCTCGACCCGCTTGATCCGATATGAAGTGTTGCCCAGCTGGAAGATATCTCCGGCCAGACTCTCGATTGCAAAGTCCTCGTTCAAACTCCCAACCAGTGTTTCCGAAGGTTCGAGAATGACTCGATAGTCACCTGTGTCGGGAATCGCGCCGCCGCTGGTGATCGCCGCCAAACGTGCCCCGCGACGGGCCCTCAGCCGTTGATTGACCGCATCATGGTGGAGGTATGCGCCGCGTCGCCCGCGCCGGGTGGCGAAGCCTTCAGAAAGCATTCGCACTACCGCATCAAAAGTTTCGCGGGTCAGAGCACGAAACGGATAAGCGCGAGTGACCATTTCAAACAGAGCGTCTTCCGTAAATTCCTCGGCGGCAATCGCGGCAACGATCTGCTGCGCGAGTATGTCCAGCGGCTGTTCCGGAATCGTCAGATGATCCAGTTCGCCTCGACGCACTGCATCGAGTAGCGCAGCACACTCCACCAACTCATCTCGGGAGAGAGGAAATACCCGTCCTTTGGGAAAGCCGCTGACCGTATGATTCGAACGGCCGGTGCGCTGGAGCAGAGTTGAGATAGCCCGAGTGGATCCTATCTGAATCACCAGATCTACTGCGCCCACATCAATCCCAAGTTCAAGCGAGGCCGTCGCCACCAGCGCGCTCAGTTCGCCTGACTTCAGTCGTTGCTCAGCCGACAGACGTAGTTCCTTAGCCAGGCTGCCGTGATGCGCGGTGACGTTCTCATCACCCAGCCGTTCACCCAGGTGTCGGGCGACGCGTTCAGCCATCCGGCGCGTGTTGACGAACACCAGGGTCGTCTTGTGCTCGCGAATCAAGTTGGCAACGCGGTTGTAGATTTCCTCCCAGACTTCATTGGACATCACGGCTTCCAGGGGCGAGCTGGGAATCTCAATCGCCAGATCAAGCTTGCGTGAATGCCCAGTATCGATGATCGTGCAACGGGGCGCGCCGTCGCTCTCAAGATTCGCAGTGCCAACCAGAAAGCGAGCGACTTCGGCAATAGGTTTCTGGGTCGCCGACAGTCCGATGCGCACCAGTGGCTCTTTGACCAACGCCTGCAATCTTTCGATTGACAACGAAAGATGCGAGCCGCGCTTGTCGTCGACCATCGCATGAATCTCGTCGACAATCAGTGTCCGAGTCGTCGAGAGGGTCTTGCGTCCACCTTCGCTGGTCAGCAGGATGTAGAGCGATTCCGGCGTGGTGACGATGATGTGTGGCGGCTTCTTTGTCATCGCCACGCGGTCCTTCGCCGGAGTGTCTCCAGTTCTCACGAGCGTGCGAATGTCGACACCCGCGATACCCATCGCCTCCAGATTCTGTTGAATGCCGCGCAGAGGTTCCTGCAGATTGATTTGAATATCGTTGCTCAGAGCTTTTAATGGAGAGACATATACGACCTGAGTTTCATCGACGAGTTTGCCTTCGACGGCTTTCCAAACCAGATCGTCGATCGCTGAAAGAAACGCAGAGAGCGTCTTGCCCGATCCGGTAGGAGCTGCGATCAGTGTGTGTTCGCCGCGCTTGATGGCCGGCCAGGCGCGGGCTTGTGGCGCAGTCGGCGCCGTGAACCGTTTCAGGAACCAGTCGCTAACCGCCGGGTGGAAATATTCAAGCTGCTTCATAAAGGGCCGCCAGTGTACCACGAGTGAAACGCTGTGTTAAGTGCGGAGACTGGGTAGGACTCCGATCCAGAACCGCAAGCGGTTTCGAGCGGGATCAGGACTCAGCGAGCGTGAACCCGTGACCTTAATCTTACAAGCCGACGGTGCCACTGAGAAGCAGGGTAAGTTTCGCAAGGAGACTTCGCCCTCGACTATGCTCCACGCATAGCCACAAAGCCACAAAGACGCAGAGAGGGGAGAGGCCTAAGCTAAAACTTTCATGATAAGGTCTTGGGTCGGTAGCACAGATGACCAAAGCACATCGCGATTATCATCCTTCCAAACGGAAGCTGGCGAGTAAGACCAGCAAGCGCACTGCTCACCAGCCTTTGGAAATCCCCAAAGATGTCCAACAAATCGAACTCAATTTCAGCGATCGTCAGGTTAAGCTGACGAACCTCAATAAGCTCTTCTGGCCGGAACTGAAGATCACCAAGCGAGACCTGCTGCAATACTATGCCGACGTGTCGGGAGTGCTTTTGCCTCACCTGCAGGACCGCGCGATGGTGATGAAGCGTTATCCGAACGGCGCGGTCGGCGATTTCTTTTTTATGAAGCGCGCGCCTTCGCCCCGCCCACCCTGGATCGAGCTGTGTTCGATCTCACACGGTTCTGGAAACGTGATCGACTTTCCGATTGTTCAGGATCTGCCGGCTCTGCTCTGGGTGATCAATCTGGGCTGCATTGATCTGAATCAATGGTATGCGCGCTGTGACGACGTCGATCGACCGGACTATCTGCACTTCGATCTCGATCCGGTGCCCGGGGCTGAGTTCGAGCAGGTGAGGGAATCGGCCCTGGTGGTGCGCGAGGCGCTGGAGAGTTTAAAGATGCCGTGCTATCCGAAGACGACAGGGTCAAAAGGAATTCACGTCTACGTCCCAATCATGCGCGGGCCGACGCAGAAACAGGTTTGGACAATCGCGAAAGAGATCGCGCAGGTGCTCGAATCGGCGCACCCAAAGTTGATCACGGCTGAGTATCGCATCGCCAAACGACCGAAGGGGCGCGTGCTGGTTGATTACAATCAGAACGCCTGGGGCCGAACCCTTGCGTCGATCTATTCGATCCGGCCCAAGCCGCGGGCTTCGGTATCGACGCCCGTGACCTGGAAAGAAATCGAGCGCGGCGTGGAGATTGAAGATTTTCGGATCGACAATGTGCGCAAGCGGATCGCGAAGCTGGGTGATTTATGGGCGCCGCTGCTGTCAAAGCAGAAGCGATTCAAACTTGAGCCGTATTTGAAGTAGATGCCGGGAGCGCGAACGTTTTTTGTGGCTCGGAGACCGAACGTAAATTTCGCACCACGTCGGCGAAGCGGGTTCAGGGCTTGCGGACGTGACGCCCGCGCTCCCGGAAGTGGGAAACCTTTACTATCAAGCGAACTAAAACTATGACCTTGCCGCTAGAACTTTCCTACCCACCGATGGAAGCGAAGGCCGTCGAAAAACTTCCTGCCGGCACTGAGTGGCAGTACGAGCCGAAGTGGGACGGCTTTCGCTGCCTGGCCTTTCGCAATGGTAACGACGTCGTACTGCAATCCAAGAGCGGCCAGCCGCTCGGTCGTTACTTTCCGGAACTGGTCGACGCCTTATCCAGGCTGAAGCCGAAACAGTTCGTGATTGATGGCGAGATCGTCGTCCCGGTTAATGGCAAGTTGTCCTTCGACGACTTGCTGATGCGTATTCATCCGGCGGCCAGCCGTGTGCAGAAGTTATCGAAGGAACATCCGGCCGTGCTGATCGTGTTTGATCTGCTGGTTGATGATCGCGGCAAAGCCCTCGCGGATCAGCCACTCTCAGAAAGGCGGCCGAAGCTCGACACGTTCGCCAAAAAGTTTTTCCCGCAGAACACTTCAATCGAGCTGTCGCCAGCGACATCAGATCTAAAAATCGCGAAGGACTGGCTGGCCGGCGCGGGGGGCGATGTCGACGGAGTAATTGCCAAGCGTCTCGACCTGCCATACCAGAGTGGTAACCGAAACGGCATGGTAAAAGTGAAACGCCTGCGCACAGTCGACTGTGTCGTCGGCGGATTCCGTTACGCATCGAAAGGTAAGTTGGTTGGCTCGCTGCTGCTCGGGCTCTATGACAAAGACGGTTTTCTGCATCACGTCGGCTTCACCTCAAGTTTCAAGAACACTGAGAAAGCCGCCTTGACCAAAAAGGTCGAAGCACTAATCAAACCGCCCGGCTTCACTGGTCGCGCTCCCGGTGGACCCAGTCGCTGGAGCACCGATCGATCCGTTGAATGGAAACCTCTCGCACCGAAACTGGTAGTAGAAATCCGCTACGATCACTTCACTGGCGGCCGGTTCCGACACGGGACAAAGTTTTTGCGTTGGCGGGTGGATAAGAAACCGTCGCAGTGCAAGCTTGATCAGGTTCAAGGTTGAGAAAGCCATATCATCGCAACCAAAGATGAGTGTCGTGTAAATTGTGGATCGCTTTTCGGTTTCCGAAAAGACGATCCCCGAACCAACCCTAAAAACATTCGCATCCTTTCTCCAGTACTTCTGCAAAATCATTGACACCGAATTTAAGCTGGGATATTAGTGGCGGTGTCTTGAAGGTAATCAGGCTGGTCCTCAAGAGCCGGCGATTTTGCGGCATCCCTTCTGAGCCAGTTCGCGGTCTTTAATCCAGCTCGAAAACCGATGCGAGACAACCGCGGCTTATCAATCGAGAAAGCCCAACCCACCCTACGGAGGATTCATGGCACAGAAGAAAGCCCCCAAAGCCGCCCCAAAACAAGCGAAACCCGCGGATGAGATTCAGGCTATGCCTCCCAAAAAGCACGCGAAAAGCGGCAAGGTTCGTTTAAGTTCTCACAAAGCGCGCAGCCGTTGGTTTCAAACTCGCGCGTCGTGGCCGGTCAGGGAAGCTTCGACAAGCAGGTTAGTGCGTGAGCGTGCGCGGGCTGAAAAGGCCCTGGCCGCTCCGGTGGATATCCCTGCGAAATGGGAGTGTGTTGGTCCAACGAATATTGGCGGCCGGATCACCAGTCTCGCCTGTCATCCGGCGCATCCTGAACGCATCTGGGCCGGCTCGGCCGGAGGCGGCGTGTGGCAAAGCCGCGATGCCGGGCAGAACTGGAGTTCCTGCTGGAACGACCAGGACATTCTTAACATCGGCTCGCTGGCCGTCGATCCGCGCAGCCCGGATACGATTTACTGTGGCACGGGGGAAGCGAATCTATCGCTGGATTCCTATCCGGGTGTCGGCCTCTATAACAGCCGGGACGCCGGCCGCACCTGGCAGTTGCTGGCATCCTCTGATCGGACGGGAATACCCAGCGGCATTGGCGTGATTGCGATTGACCCTTTCAACTCAAAACATCTTCTGATTGGCGGCGTCGGTTATGCCGAGATGAGCGAATCACGAAAAAGCATCGGAGGCATGTACGTCTCCTGGGACAGTGGCGCGAGCTGGTATCGCGAGACCTTTATCTCAGATCAGAACTACTGGTGTCATTCAATTGTCTTTCATCCTGCGAAGCATGGGACCATCTATGCAAGCGTGACGGAACAGGGCGCGATGAGCGGTATCTGGCGCTCGACTGACGGTGGCAAGAAATGGCATCACTTGCTGAATGGATTGCCCGAACCCGCACTTTTTGGCCGCACCAGTCTGGCCATCAGTCCGTCGAAGCCTGAGGTGCTGTACGCGTTCGCGGCTGATGAGGGCAGTGAGAGCAGCGACCTGATGCTCGGTGTCTTTCGCAGCACGAATGGTGGCGATAAGTGGAAGAAAATAAGTGGAAGTCACTTTGATGATGAAGGTCAGATTTCTTATGGCAACACCATCATCGTCCACCCTCATGATCACAACTACGTCATCTGCGGCGGAGTTGATTTGCACCTGACTAGGAACGGTGGCAACACCTGGCGGCGCATAACCCATTGGGATCTTGAGCGCACTGATCCTAAGTACGCGCACTCTGATCATCATGCGCTCTTGATGCCACCGACGGCTGCGGGTCGTGTCTATGATGCTAACGATGGCGGGTTGGGCGTCAGCGATGACGGTGGCAACAACTGGAAAAATTGCAGCAACGGCCTGGCCGTGACGATGTTCTATGACCTCGACGTCGCGCCGGGCAACGGCCTCTATTACGGTGGCGGGGCGCAGGACAACGGCACGATTATTACCAAGACCGGCACGCCCACCAGCTTTATCCAGATCTATGAGGGCGATGGTGGCTGGATCGTTTTTGATCCGCGTAACGAAAATCATGTCTACTGTTCGGTCTACAATCTTGACATCCGCCGGTTCCGAGGCAGGACGCACAAAGACATCTCGCCACCGGCCCCGCAGAAAGAACGCGATTCGATTTGGATGTGCTTTATCACCTTCGACCCGGCGGACTCGAACACCGTCTATACGGGATCGTTTAGAGTCTGGAAGACAACCAATGACGGGGAGAACTGGTATGCGGTCTCGCCTTCACTGGATGGCAGTTCGATTTCGGCGATTGAAGTGGCACCGGCCAATTCCAAGCGAGTGTATGTCGGAACTGAGAACGGCGGCTTCTTTCGCAGTCTCGATGGCGGCGTTAAGTGGAGCCCGAATCTTTCCAGCTCAACTCTTCCTGGTCACACGATTACCCGGCTCGAAAGTCATCCAACCAACGCAGACATCGTGTACGCGACGGTCGCGAATTTTGGCCACTCCCATGTTTTTCGGACGAGGGACGGCGGTCTATCCTGGGAGGATATTGATAAGGGGCAATTGCCGGACGTGCCGCATCACGTAGCGGTGATTCGCGACGATGAACCGGACAAGGTTTATGTGGGCAATGACGCGGGAGTCTTTTTGCTGGATACGGAGGCTGGGCTGTGGCTGAATCTAACCAAAAACCTGCCTAACGCAATGGTAGTCGATCTGGTTTACCACGAACAGGAAGGCACTTTGAGCGCGGCTACCTATGGGCGGAGTATCTGGCGAATAAAACTCAAGTAAGGTTGCGGGTGTTTGCGCGCGAGATCAGTGCCAGGTGGCTTCCAACGAATTGGCCTGAGATTGCTCCTCGTGTTTCTCGCCTGGCTTGGTGGATCGCTGTTCTGACAATCCCTTTTCTGCGAATCCTAAGATGCGATCCACGAAACCACACGAAGGGCTCGCCCTTAAAAAACGCTAGCTCCCGCCATGCCGTTTCTGAAACCATTCCGATCTGCGTTTTAGATTATCGGAAGGCTCACCATGTTCGGGTTTGACGGCCTGAATTTCACCTTCGTCATCCGAACCGTGTTTAGCTGAGTGCGATTCCTCTTTGTTGTGTTCACCACCCTGGTTCTGTTCATCGGTATCTTTGCTTGCCATGCGCCGATTATAACAGGCGCGGCTTTGAGTCCCTATTTTCTTGAGTATCAGTGAACCCCTGATTTGCCTTGGCGGCTTACCTCTCCCTTTCCGCCTTTGCGTGAAATCCATTTCCGATCAGTTTGTTTCGAGCAAAGGCGCGAAGAGAAGCCGGAAGGCGCCAAGCCGATATGACCGTGTCCAAGACCATCGGCTCAACCGAAAGAGCCTGGAGTTCCGAACCGGGCCGGAACTCCAAACCGATAACTCCAGGATGAGTAGAGGGGGGAAACTCAGATTCGTTTACTGCAAGACGAAGTTGTAGGTAATCACCCCCTGCACCTTCACGGCCACACCGCTAAGAATGGTTGGCGTAAAGCGAGCACGCAAAGCGGCCTCTTTGGCTGCGGCCAGCAACATCGGATTGCCATTGACTGCCTGAGCTGAGACGACTCGCCCTTGCTCATCAACCAGAATCTGAACGTTCACTGCACCCTGCGCTTTGATCTGCTTTGCCAGCGGTGGATATGGAGGCTGAGGCAGACTGACTACTTTTGAAAGCAGCACGCTTGAAGGCAGTCTCGCCATCGTCGGTGGTTTGACGACGGGCGGCGGCGTGGGCGGGGTGGCGTCTACTTTCACCACGGTTGCCGGACCATTGCACGTTACACAAGTGCCTGACGTATTAGGAGACCCCGTGTTGGATGAGTTGACGTTCCTGAGACTGATTACCGCGTCAGTCGTCATGGGCGGGACGGGGGATGCTTTGACTCCGACCCCGTCAGGGATTTTGTTTGGAGCATCCAGAGCAGAAATAGCTACTGTCCGTTCAGGTCTCTTGATGCCTGGATCTACTGGCGCATCTGACGCTGCATGGCGAGGGGGTTGAGGGCGATCAGGCCGGACGATTGGTTTGTCCTGCTTCACCGGGGGCACCCACATGTTTACGATTAACTCTGTGGTCTGCGCTTCCAGATGCGCATCGTACGCGTAGATGCTGGCGACACCGGCCGCGCTTAAAATCAGCGCGTAAGCTGCGACCGTGGCGAGAAAGAATGAACTGCGACGTCTGAACTCCTTGCGATGCGAGTCGGATTCGATCAAATTGCTAAACATCTCTTTGCTCCTCCTGCTGCCGGTGCCATGCGGGTCGAGGAAGCTGGAGGGTTAGACAACAGTGAGGCCAACTTGTTCCCTGAGATCAGCGAGCAGCGAGGTTAATCCGCACCGGTTCTTTGATGAACGGCTGAGCGCGCCGTGCGCGCTGGCCGGCAGGGACGCCCGGGCTCGCTTGACGCCCGATTCGTTTGGACACTTTCATTTAATTCCATTACGATATCGCCGCCCTACCAACCCACATTTTCAAGGAGACGGACCGATGGCTACTGCAGCCCCCCAGGAAGAACTCAACCCTTTTGAGATTGCCAAGCAGCAATTCGATCGCGCGGCCGACTATCTTGAGTTAGACCAGTCTCTGCGCAACGTTCTGCGCAGCGCCAAGCGACAGCTGATCGTTTCGATTCCAGTAAAGATGGATGGCGGTGAGGTGAAAGTATTTGAAGGCTATCGCGTGCAGCACAACATCGCACGCGGGCCGGCCAAGGGCGGCATTCGCTATCACCCCAACGTAACTCTCGATGAAGTGAAAGCCCTGGCCTCCTGGATGACCTGGAAGTGCGCTACGGTCGGGATTCCTTACGGCGGGGGAAAAGGCGGAGTGGTCTGCGACCCCAAGAGCCTTTCCAGGAATGAGCTCGAGCGACTCACGCGGCGATATGCTTTCGAGATTGCTCCGATTATCGGTCCCGACAGAGACATTCCGGCTCCCGACGTTTATACCGACTCGCAGACGATGGCCTGGATCATGGACACGATCTCGATGGTTCGCGGCCACACTGAGTTGGGAGTGGTCACTGGCAAACCTCTTTCCCTCGGTGGCTCACAGGGTCGGCACGATGCCACCGCGCGGGGTGCGCTGTATGCTTTGCGCGAAGCGTGCAACGTGCGCGGCACTAAATTAAAGGGTGCCCGGGTGGCGGTGCAGGGCTTCGGCAATGCTGGTGCGATCATCGCGCGGTTGGTCGCTGAAGATGGCGCGCGCGTAGTCGCCGCTTGCGATTCCAAGAGCGGTTTGCACGCCGAGAACGGGCTGGATATTCAAGCCGTGCTCAAGCACAAGGAAGAAACGGGATCGTTGCAGGGCTTCTCCGGCGTGAAAGAAATTGCGCCCAATGATGTGCTCGAAGTTGATTGCGATATTCTTTGTCCGTCAGCCCTTGAGAACAGCATTACCGCAGCCAATGTGGGTAAGGTTAAAGCTAAGATCATAGCCGAGCTGGCGAATGGGCCAACGACGCCTACAGCCGATCGAGTGCTTGAAGACGCAGGCGTGATGGTAATTCCCGATATCCTGGCCAACGCGGGCGGCGTTACGGTCAGCTATTACGAATGGGTGCAGGACATGTATTCATTCTTCTGGAGTGAGAAGCGGATCAACCAGACGCTGGAAGACACCATGAGAGACGCGTTTCAAAAGGTGCATCAGACGGCAAATCGTTACGGGACAGACATGCGCACGGGGGCCTACATCCTGGCGATCGATCGCGTGGCTGAAGCGACCCGAGTGCGCGGGATATTTCCCTAAGGACAAAATGTGGAGTGCGGCGACTTGTCGCCGCTTTCTTTTAGGTCGCGACTCGTCGCGACCAGCTTTGAGTTTTACAAATAGCGGCGACAGGTCGCCGCTTACAAGAGCGGCGAGAACTCGCCGCACTCCAAATAAGATGAGCGACAAAATCACTGTCTACGAAAAACCAACCTGCACCAAGTGTCGCGAGATGGATCGCTTTCTCAGAGAGAGCAATGTCGACTTTAACAAGGTCAATTATTATCTCGAGCCTATCGGCGAGCAGAAGCTCAGAGAGTTGATTATGAAGATGGGAAT
This sequence comes from Pyrinomonadales bacterium, assembly GCA_038230715.1. GTDB lineage: Bacteria > Acidobacteriota > Blastocatellia > Pyrinomonadales > Pyrinomonadaceae > UBA11740. Next base: position 2,489 of record JBBRMS010000096.1, on the reverse strand, counting down.
CGCGCCGCGCGAGTTGCTGCGCAAGAGCGAGTCGGTTTATCGCGAGCTGGGTCTGGGAAAAAAGGAATTCAGCGACGACGAAATTATCTCGCTCATGGTCAAGCATCCGGATCTGATTCAACGGCCAATCGTCGAACGAGGCGATCGCGCGGTGCTGGGCAGGCCGACCGGGAATGTAGAGCCGTTGTTGCGCTGAAAGCGCAAAATGAGTTATCGACGAGGTCAGTAACGGGAGCGGTAGCGACCGGGTCGGATATGACGCCCCGGCAAAAAACAGAACCCTCTACCCGGTCGCCACCGCTCCCGGTACTGACCTCACATTACATGGGTGCATTAACGAAAGCCAGCCTTGCCTAAACAAACCAACACCACCTTCATCTGCCAGAACTGCAGCTTTCAATCACGCAAATGGCTGGGCAAATGTCCCGAGTGCGGCGAATGGAACTCACTGGTCGAAGAGCGCCTTGTCTCAACCAAAAAAGGCGCGGGCCGCAACGGCTTTCGTTTGCGGGAAGCAAAAGCCGTTGCCTACACCGAGATCGAATCGCAGGACGACGTTCGCATTTCATCCGGCGTAACCGAATTCGATCGAGTGCTGGGTGGTGGGATCGTGCCCGGCACGCTGATCCTGCTAGGCGGCGATCCGGGCATAGGTAAGAGCACCTTACTTTTGCAGGTGGCTGATAAGTTGAGCACGACCGGGACCACTGTGCTGTACGTCTCAGGTGAAGAGTCTGAGCGGCAGATCAAGTTGCGGGGCGAACGCCTCGGGGTGGCGGCTCCGAATCTGCTGCTGTTACCTGAGACGAACCTGGAAAACATTTTTCGCGAGATAGAACGGATCAAGCCAGGGGCGGTGATTGTCGATTCGATTCAAACAACTTTCTCGGCGGAAATTGAATCGGCGCCCGGCTCGATCTCGCAGATTCGGGAAGTGGCTGCACAGTTCCTGCTGCTGGCAAAAACGCGCGGCACTCCAGTGTTTCTGATTGGCCACGTTACCAAGGAGGGATCGATCGCCGGACCGCGGGCTCTCGAACACATCGTCGACACGGTCCTCTACTTTGAAGGCGAGCGCCATCACAACCACCGCATCGTGCGCGCGACCAAGAACCGCTTCGGCGCTGCTAACGAAGTAGGCGTCTTTGAGATGACCAGCACTGGCCTCGCGCCCGTGGCGAACCCGTCACAAATGTTTCTGGCTGAGCGTCCAGCGGATGCAGCCGGTTCGGTCGTCACCGCCTGCATGGAAGGCACGCGGCCGATGCTGGTTGAGATCCAGGCCCTCGTGTCCAGTTCCAAGTACGGCACTGGCCGTCGCATGACCCAGGGCGTAGATCAGAATCGAGTGGCGTTAATGATCGCCATGCTCGAGAAGCGTGGCGGCATGCAACTGCTCGGCGATGATGTCTTCGTCAACATCGCCGGCGGTTTGGAGGTGGACGAACCCGCAGTTGATCTTGGTCTGGTGACGGCGATCGCTTCCAGCTTTCGCAACCAGCCGATCGATGCGCACACGGCAGTGTTCGGGGAAGTGGGTTTGACTGGCGAAGTGCGCGGGGCAACGCAGGCGGCCGTGCGCGCCCGCGAGGCGCAGGCGCTCGGCTTCAAAAAGATCGTGATGCCGTCATCGAATACCGCCGGGTTGGAAAAGCTGCTGGGTTTGCGGGTGGTGGGTGTGCGATCGGTGGAAGATGCTTTGGGTGAGTTGTTTTGATCTGGTTCGGGACCCAACCCGGCTGCAAATTTTCAGAGGTCTCTTGTCGCCGGGAGCGCGGACGTCGCGTCCGCGTGTCGCAAGACTTATCAAGGAAACCGGAAGGCGGACGGGACGTCCGCGCCGGCAATTAGTAAAGGTTTGAGAACAAATCAGAGGAGCCGAATCGATGTTCAAGAACGTACGTTTCCCCAGTTTAGCTTTTCTTCCGGTCGCCTTAATCACCGCGGCATTATCGGTCGCTTCGATCAATGCCCAGCGACGTGTGACATCAAATACCCCGGCGGCAACCGCCAGTCAGGCTGATACTTTAAAAGCTCTTCAATGGCGACAGATAGGTCCGTTTCGCGGCGGACGATCGACCGCCGTAGCGGGTGTCGCTTCTCAGCCCATGGTTTTCTATTTCGGTGGCACGGGCGGCGGCGTTTGGAAGACCACTGACGGTGGGATCAACTGGGAGCCGATATCGGACGGCTCGGTTTTCGGAACAGGTTCGGTCGGTGCGATCGGGTTGTCGGATTCTGACGCCAACACGATCTATGTGGGCATGGGCGAGTCCGCAATCCGCGGCAACGTTTCGCATGGCGATGGGGTATACAAATCGACGGACGGCGGCAAGAGCTGGAAGCACATCGGCCTGGCCGACACACGCCAGATTTCGCGGATTCGCGTCAATCCAAAGAATCCGGACATCGTTTATGTTGCCGCGCAGGGACATGTCTGGGCGCCCAACCAGGACCGCGGCGTTTTTCGATCAAAGGACGGCGGCAAG
>JBBRMS010000095.1:0-16155 GCA_038230715.1 Pyrinomonadales bacterium | reverse complement strand
ATCAGTTAACGTCGCGCTGGTCGCCGTATCGGGACCGGCATTGTTCACGGTCAAGGTGTAAGTGAGGTCTGAATCGGCAGAGATCGTACCAGCGCTGGCCGCTTTCGTTACAGATAGGTCGGCATTAGTGCCGGGAGCGCCTCCCACAAAACTGGCCGTAGTCGAACTGACGGTCGTTTCGTTGGTGCCGTTGCCGTCCGCGTCATAGTTGATTGTCGCCGTGTTAGAGATAGTGTTTCCTGTCGTCCCGGGCTTGATCGTCGCATCAATACTGATCGTGACCGAATCACCGGCTGGAACGACTCCATTCCAGGTAACTGTATTAGTGCCGGGCGTAGCGACCGCCGTTCCGGCGCTGGCACTGGCCGCAACCAGTGTTAGATCTGAGGGAAGTACATCGCTCAGTTCATTGCCCGGATTGTCCTGCTGATCCGAACTGCTAGTGTTACTGAGAATGATCAAGTAACTCACGGTCGAACCCGGCGTGGACCCGCCGGACACCGACTTATTGCCCGTCACAGTCGCCGGAGAAATTACCGTAGTCGTGGCGGTGCCGGTTTGATTGTTAGTGTTGCTGTCGAAAGTGCTTGACGTCGCAGTCGCGGAATTGCTGATAGACGAGCCGGCCGGTACGGTCGGCGCTACCCTGACAACGAGCGTAAAGACCGCGCTGCCGACTGCGAATGAAGAATTTGTGCAATTGACCGTACCACCGTCGCCCGGAGCCGGCTGAGTGCAACCCCAGCCTCCGACCGTACTCAACGAGACGATAGTTGTCCCAGGTGGCAGTGTGTCGTTCCATGAAGCATTCGTCGCCGTGCTCGGCCCGTTGTTGGTTACCGTGATGGTGTAAGTGAGGTCCGCCCCCGTGTTGACCGGGTCGGGCGTGTCCACTTTCGTAACCGATATGTCGGCATCGGTGGCCACGACACTGGTATGAATGCGTTGACTATCAACAGATGAAACAAATGTTAGCGCACTTATGGAGAGCAGAATACCGATCAATGTAGTTTTCTTCATGCAGGAACCCTTGGTCTATGAATAGTCGGGCGGGCTCGACAAGCGGTGTCGGGTATTTCGATTCAATTGTCCTATCGACTTCGGGGGGAATGTATCACGGAAATCCAGCGCGCGACAAACGGCCTCTGGTTGGAACGAGCGGCTCCTCGCAAAAGGGTGATAAGAGAGTGATGCCCTTTACGAACCTTCGTGATCCAGCCTTTCGGGTGCAACTAAATCCTGCAACTCATCCAACGTGGGTAACGCCGCGCGGCCGCCGAGGGATCGACATTTTAAGGCCGCCACTGCATTGCCGAGTTGCAGGCACGTCTCGACATTCTTTCCGTGCAACAGCCCATAGATGAATCCACCGTGAAAGGCATCACCAGCGCCGGTAGTGTCTCGGCAACCACCCGGCACGGTGAACGCCGGTGATTCGATGAACTGCCCCTCGCAGTAAAGTCGTGCCCCGCGCGCGCCAAGGGTCGTGCCCACGAGTGCGCAACCATATCGAGACTTGAGCTCAAGCAGCGCAGCACGCTCTTCGCTGATACCCGTCAGACGCTGCGGAAACTCGGCCGAAGTGATCAGCACATCAATCAACGGCAGCAGGTCCGGCAGCCCCTCGTAAATGTTGTCGATGTCCGCAGTGACAATTGCGCCGGCGGATCGCGCCGCGCGTGCCAGCACAGCACACGCAGGCGGATCATGCGCATCGATGTGCAGTAACCGGCCCCGGGTAGCAAGCTCAAACGGAGCTTCGTCAGGGCGATAAGAGAGCCGCTCGTCGCGATCCCAGATGATGGTGCGCTCTCCGGAGCGCGCGTCAATCATGATGAAGGCAATCTGATTGTTGGCGCCCTCGATAACTTCGGTAAACTCGAGATTGACGCCTTCGTATTCAATTGCGCGCAGACCGAAGCGACCGTCTTCGTCTGAGCCAAAGCGCCCGGCGTAGGCCGTCTTGAGCCCGAGCCGCTGCAGGCAAACCATCGCCGAAGCGGCCTGACCGCCGGCGGACTTTTCGTATTCAGTAAATCTCACCTTGGTGTCGAACGCCGGGAATTCAGGAACCACAATCAGATGATCGACGGCATTCAAGCCAAAGCCGACTGCGTCAAAATCTTTCTTGCCTGGGACAGTCAAAGGAAATTGCATAGGTCTCAACTCAACGACATCGCCCGATCAAGCAGCGGCGGAGCCTCAAGCCCCCCTTCCGGGACTGTGAGGTTTTCATCCTTGAGCTCTGCAAGGCTACAATAAATTGAAAATCGGCTTTTGAAAAATTGTGACCTTAGACGAAAAGCTCAAAGAGATCCCCAGATCGCCCGGAGTCTATCTGTACAAGGACTCGGCGGGCAAGATCATCTACATCGGCAAGGCCAAGAGCCTCCGCAACCGGGTGCGCTCGTATTTTCAGGGCGGACGGAGCAGCGCGGACTTCAGCTATGATCTCAAGACGGCGGAGTTGGTCCGGCAGATCGCCGACGTTGAGATAATCGTCACCGATAACGAGGTCGAGGCCTTTATCCTCGAAGCCACCCTCGTCAAACAACACCAGCCTTACTTTAATTACAAACTGAAAGACGACAAGTCTTATCCACACTTGAAGCTCACCATCAACGAGCCTTTTCCCAAGTGCGTGATCACCCGGCGGATCCAAAACGACGGCGCGCTTTACTTCGGCCCATTCCTGCCGGCATCAATGGCCCGCCGAACCATTGACTTGATAAACCGGACGTTCCAGTTGCGCACCTGTGACATTGAGATCGACGGCAAGGCGCCGCGGCCGTGTCTCGAGTATCACATCAAACGCTGTCTGGGCCCGTGCGTGAAAGGCCTGTGCACGCCCGAAGAATATCAGGAGGCTGTACGCGATGTGCGCCTCTTATTAGAAGGCCGCAACACTGAACTGTCCGGGATGCTGGAAGAGCGCATGCTGCACGCTTCTGAAGACATGCGTTACGAGCTGGCCGCCAAGTATCGCGATCTGCGCAAAACGGTAATCAAATTATCCGAGCAGCAGAAGATGGCTACGACCGGTGAGAGCGATGTGGATATCTTTGGCTACTATCGCGAAGGCACACGGCTCGCGCTGCAACTGTTCACCATGCGCGACGGTGACATTGTGGGACGGCGCGAGTTCTTCTGGGAAGATCTGCCGGACGCGGATTTCAATCCGGCCGAGTTTCTCAGCGAAGTGCTGGCGCAGTATTACAGCGGCGGCAGTCGTGTCACGGGCGTGCGGGGCAGCCCTGCTGGGGTGCTCGACCCGCCCGTGAGTGACGCTCGAACCACTCAATTCGTCCCGCGAGAGATCCACGTCCCGACCGAGTTCACCGATCGCGAACTCCTTGAGAAGGCCCTGAGCGAACGCAAGGGACGACGCGTGCACATCACCGCGCCACAACGCGGCGAAAAGCGCGACATGATCGATCTGGTCGAGAAGAATGCCAAGCTTGCCTTCGAACAACGCTTTCGTGTGCTCAAGCCCGACATGAAACGGGTGCTCGAAGAGATGCAGGAGACGCTCGAATTGCCTCGCTTTCCAGCCCGGATCGAATCGTTCGACATCTCGCATATTCAGGGAGCTGAAAACGTTGCCGGCATGGTCGTTAATGAAAACGGCAAAATGAACCGCAACGAGTATCGCAAGTTTAAAATCAAATCAGTCGAAGGCGCGAACGATTTTGCTTCGATGCATGAAGCCGTCCTGCGCCGTTACCGCCGCGTCCGTGATGAAGAGAAAGCGCTGCCTGATCTGATCATGATTGACGGCGGCAAGGGACAGCTCAACGCAGCGGCTGAAGCGATGCGCGAACTCGACCTGGAAGCCGTGCCGATGATTGGCGTAGTTAAGCCGCCGTTAAGACACAACGATGTCGCTTACTTACTGGTGAAGGGCCGTGAAGACGAGCCCATCTATCTCGACCCGCATTCTCAAATCCTGCGGCTGATCCAGATGATTCGCGATGAGACCCATCGCTACGCGCTTACCTACCATCGCAAGCGGCGTGAATTGCGCGACTTCACTTCTGAGCTCTCGGCGATTCCGGGCGTGGGTGAGAAAAGAAAGACTCGCTTGCTGAGACAGTTTGGGTCGATCCAGAAAATATCCCTGGCGTCGGTCGAAGAACTCTCCCCATTCGTGGGCCATAAAACGGCGAGCGAGATAGTCGAACACTTCACCCGGCAACGCGCGCTGGCCGAAGGCGCGAATGCCGCCTAAGTCTGTCGTATTGGTAGCCGTAAAATTGTCGACTAGTGTGACGACCCTACGGTAGCATTGCCGAACTGGTAGAGGTGACGGAGCGTAGATGCATCCCCGGACACCCGAGTCCGCAATCTTGTACCGCGGGCTGCCAGCGCAGCTCCCTCAGGAGGAACCCCGCCATGGGATTACTCGATAGAGTAAAAGCTCTCGCCAGCCAGGGCGAGCGGGCCGTTGAAAAGATTGTGGACACCGCCGCGGATGCTACGAACTCGGTGGTCAACAAAGCTGAAAACGTGGTCGACGAAGTTGTGAAGGGCGGCCGCAAGGGTGTCGACGCGGTTTCGGATGAGCTACACAAAGCCCGGGGGTTGGCCTCGGGCGGCATTAGCGGATTTACTCAACCCAGTCCGCCTTATGCCGAGCGATTCCTCAATGACGCGGAAAAAGATCTGGCCCGAAAAGTCTTCGAAGAAACTTTGCCTTATGGAGCGATCTATCTCTCGAATGGTTTGGGTCTGGAGCGAAGGGCCTACACTATTCCTCATCCGCTGCACTTCGGGTCTTACGTAATCCACATCGGGCCGGATTCGTTCCCTGACGCCACCGACTCTTCCGTTTGCATGTTTGGGCAAACTGTCGACGCGGTCTTCATTCACGAATTGACCCACGTCTGGCAGGGAGTGAACCGCCGTCATGCGTTCGATTACGTTCTTGATTCTGTTTACAACCAGATCCGGTTTGGCAGTAAAGCGTACGATCTGAACCAGGACGATGTGGGCAAGAAGAAATGGAAAGAGTTCAACGCCGAACAGCAGGCCATGATTGTAGAGAATTGGTACGTGGGCGGAATGGTGGAGAGCGATCCTGCCTTTACGTATATCAGAGACAATATCAGAGCCCGGACTCCATGAAGTACCTGGGTCTGCGCCTGAGCAGAACGAGCAGAACGAGCAAGCCCGCCTTCCTGACCTGAGAGATTGCGATAGGGGTTGGGTTTCTTTTAGATTAAAAAGGCAATCGACCTCGCAATCACGAAAGGACTGTGAAGAACTCATGGTCAGGAAGGGGGCTTGCCCCGGATTGAAAAGAAGATGAACGAACCAAATAAATTCTCGATCGAATCACGCGTGCTGTGGGGCGACGTTGACGCGGCGCGAATAATTTTCTACGGCTCGTACCTGCGCTTTTTTGAAATCGCCGAGACGGAACTGTTTCGCACGGTGGGCATGTCTTACGGACAGGTGTTTGACGAACTGGATATCTGGCTGCCCCGCGTGCATCTGGAATGTGACTTTCGCCGTGTGGCCCAGCTTGATGACCTTTTGGAAGTTAGCGTCTATGTCGGTAGCATGGGCAAAACTTCGCTGCGGCTGAATTTTGAAGTCCGGCGTAAGCAACCGGATGGTACGGTTGAGGAAGGACTGATCGCCACTGCTCATTTCGTCCTGGTAGCAGTCAGGCGTGAGACGCTCGAAGCCATTCCCGTACCTAATGAACTGCGTCGTGCGTTCGCGCCGTACACGGCGGAGTGAACACGCGCCTTCGCTGCGTGATCACGGGCGTGACGCCCGTGCCACGTTACCCTACAAGCTCTTTTCCCTCGCCGATAATCCCTCGATCAAGTGATCGATACCCAGCCACAAGCTCCAGCTATGGTGATAGAAGGCGAGCGGAAACGTGACGCCCAACCCAAACAGAACCGTCAGCATTTTCTGTTCGTCGAGGTTGGTTACGAGCAGGCTAAGAAAGTAAGCGATCAGGATGAATACTTCAGTGGCAACCACATTCGCCATGATCGCCCCGACAAAGAAACCTTCCTCACGTTTGAAGATCACTCCACAGTCGGTACAGCGATGCTTTAGCTGGAAAGGCCGCTCGACAATGGACGCGCGGCCGCAGGCAGGACACAGCAATTTGAGACACCGCCCCAGGATGAGGAGAATCGTGCGCGGATCTCTTTTCATATTTCGGAAGGATTAACGCGATTTGCACGATTCATTTAGTCTCCCGTCAATCATATAAATCCGGTCAGCGCCCCTCATTCGCCCATCGCAGCATACTTGAACAGCCGGAACCGGTAACGCGACTGATCGCGAATGTCCCTGGCCACCACCCCGTGCAGATCGTCTTTCCAGGTGGTGTATTGATCGATGAAGTGATCCGCCGCGGCCTTGTCACCGTTGTATTGAACCTCGAGCACTTTCTGCAGCAGCTGGCCCACCACCGAATGATAACGGTCATAGTGAATCCGCAGCTTCGCATTTTCAAAACTTAACAACCCATTCTCTAAAAAGAAGTTCCACTGCATCAACTGCATTGTGTTGTAAGGCTGATCGCGGCGCGGCTTGTTGTTCTGCAACACGCGCAGAATCCCGCCCGCGTAAACTGACTTCAACTGCTCATCAGTGTAGTAGCCCTGCTTGTGCAGAGCTTCCGCGACGAACAGAGAGACCAGGTCCGCCTTCATCTCTTCCAGCAGGCTGGCGTCATCCTGCAGAACCTGATCGAGATCCCGGCCGTCTTTGGTCCGATCAACGCCGAGATAGTGTCCCACTTCATGCCAGAGCGTCCGGTAGAAATTTCCATCAGGCGTCAGGGCCCTGGCCTGATCTTCTCCGAGGGCTGCGGAAAGATTGCGCGAGGTGCCTTCAAAGATGGTCGGGTCGCGCATGATGTTCGCGCGCAGTAGGATCGTGCGGCCGTAGCGACGCGCCAGGTAACTTTCGTTGGGCAGGATGGTGGCGGTATTGCCGCCGCGCGCCTGGCCAAAATCGGCCACCACGTCATAGACACCGACGGGAATATCTTCGCGGATCTTTTTGTGATGATCGTAAGGCAGAGAATCTTCCAACCCCTGCAGGCCTTTCATGGCCTGGCGTAGCGCAGTCGTTTCCTTCTGTCTCGTGGCCAGCAGACTGAAAGCGAAGAACGTTTTCACCCCGTAGAGTTCATCGTCGTAAGTTTCGTATGATCCGATTTGCGCATTCAGGTTCTTGAAGTGGCCGGTGACCCAGGCTGCGTCCCCGGACTCGTAGTCATCAGACAAGAGATCGCGCCCACGATTGCGCAGGTATCGCGCAAATTCCCCGTCGTCCGTCTGCAAAGCATCCGCGGCTTCATTCAGCAGGCCATGCGCTTTGATCAACTCATCCGCATAGGCTACGGAATAGGGCACGGCATAGAAACCCTGGGTCCGCAAAGGAATTGCCCCGCGGCCCCGCGGCATATCACTTGTCAGGCTCTCCAACTCGGCTCTCAGACCCGGATGCAGCGTATCCAGCACCGGATACTTCCGCAGCTTTGCCAGATCAGCATTCGCATTCAAAGAGTTTGCCGACCTGACCACTGAACGCAAATTCATGATCTCGTCGCGCTTCTCCGGATGGGTAGCCAGGAAGCTTTCGATTTCTTCCTTCTTCACTCCCCAGGGATACATGTTCTTTCCCGGCTCGACCCGATCGACGGGCAGGAACGGTTCGCGTTTGTTTTCCAGGGTGGTCGCGATGGGTCCCTGGTTGAGTCGATAGAGCATCGACAGATAAAGGACGATCGGCGCTTTGGAAACGAACGAGCGATTGAGCGCCTGCAGCGCGCGGTAAGACGAAAGCGCCTGCTTGTGCCTCTGATCTTCGTAGATGCTCTGAAAAATTTTTCCGACTTCGAGCAGTTTCGCAACCGCTTTGCGTTCGTCCGCGCTCAACTGAGAAAGATCGGGTGACAGAGTTATCGTCTGAGTCTTTTCGATGATCGGCCCGCTCTTTTCCAAAGGCCAATAGCCGGGCGGTAACGGCTGAGTAGTTTTCATGGGTGAATTTTGTGCTGATACGGTGACCAGCATGGTCAGCAACGCCGCCAGGGCACAAAGTTTTTTCCGAAAAGTCTTTTGCTTATTCATGATCAGAAAGATTCCCTTTGGGGTCAGCCCAAAAATATTTCGTAGCCCGCGGACCTTTAATCCAAATACGCCAGGTAACCGCCAGGTCACTGAACTGGCGCTTGGTCCTGGCCATCGGATCCTCCATCTTGCCCGACTTCAGTTGCCTTTGCAGGTCCGCTCTCTCGTCAGCCTGTCGCTTCTCGTTTTCCGCTTTGCTCCGAGTGTTTGAGGCGTGTTCCCAATCAACCGAAATTATTTCGCACTTTCCCTGCTCGATCTGTGCGCGATCGCCCGCCTTCTGACAGGTCGAGGGGACCGCGCCCAGATCAACTTCGCTCAAATCAAAGAGCCTTGACTTGTCGGCGGTAAACTCCTGATTGCCCAGGACCATGGCCTCGACGGGCTCCGGGCCCTTCACTGTTCCTCGTTCATAGGTGTACTTGTCAAAGTTTTTTGGCTTGTTGGGATCCTGCACCACGATTTCGAGCTTGTCTTCGTGAATTTCCATGCGGCTGACTTTGAGCGCATCACTACCGACCTTTGCTTTGATTTTGGCAGCGCCGTCTTTTGCGTTAGTGCCTTCGAACATGTTCATCTTTGCGCCGGGTAGAGATGCGTATTTGCACGCTGCGGCCACCAGTATTAGCAGGCACAGCGTGGCGATGGTCGAGCTACGGGTTTGGATCGAAGTTGATCTGGGCATGGGGATTCTTCCTTTCGGTTCTGGACGTGAAAACATCCGCGCTCGTCAGGCGCATGATACCTAATGCAACTCAATTTCAACCAGCCCGGCGGCGCAGCCCCGCTGGTGTGCTCGTCCTGTCCGCTCGAGCGCACCGCGCGAACAAATCTTTTGAAAGAGAGGTTTCGTGACGAGCGGGCCGGGACCGCCGGCGGACAGGATGTCTGCGATCCGAAGCTACTGCTTCGGGCTACAAGTGTCCGCCGGATCTGGCAGCCAACCGTCACAGCTTTCTCGCGCCAAAGAATCATGCTTTGTTTTTCTTAGCTGATCTTGCAGCTCGAAAGCGGCACCCCGCTTGCGATAAAGCGAGACGATGACAACAACTTCGCAGACACCGGCTCCGGATTTCCTACCCGCTGCGCCCCCTCGGCGCACTCTGCGTCGCGGCGGTGAATTATCTATCGGAAGAGCGTTCACCGCGGAGACGCAGAGAACGCTGAGGGAGCGCAGAGGATTAATCGATGGACTGAAACGCCGTTGGCAACGCGAACGACGGCGCCGCAAAGTGGGCCGCGCGTACGATATGGCTTTAGAAATTGCACGCGCAATACCACCAGGTAGTGAAGTGCTGGATGTCGGTTGCGGCAACGGATTCATCGCGCATCATCTCAGCGCCATGCTCGGCGTGAGCGCCAAGGGGATCGACCTGGGCAACAGCGCGGCAGCTCCGATCGACTATCGCCAATACGACGGCACTCAGTTCCCGGTCCCCGCAAATTCATTTGACGCGGTGCTGCTCTGTTATGTCCTGCATCATGCGCAGGACATTTCAATTGTGTTGGATGAAGTTCGTCGTGTGCTGCGTACAGGCGGTCTCGCGATGATCTACGAAGACATCCCACTGAGTCTTTGGGACCGGGGAGTCTGCTGGACGCACAATCAGCAGTGGCGCAAGCGCACTGGGCCATGCGCCTTTCGTCGGGCACCGGAATGGCGCCGGCAATTCAACTCGATGGGGTTCGAGGTGTTAGGCGAACGGTCTCTGTCGCGTTGGCGAAATCTTGCGCATCCGGTGAGTAGAAAGTCTTACCTGCTGAAGATGAGGTCAGAACCAGTGAGTAGCTGACTCTTCACGAAGCGAAAAAACACCGCCAATCAGAGCTCCGATGATCACTCCGATTACGCCCGCTGTGGCAGCTACGATAGTTGGATCCATGTGTGAAGTAACTAGTACTGACCGTTTGGCAGCACGGCCTGCAAATCGGAATAATCCGCTTTTGGTTTCACCCGACAGACGAAGCTGACATCCTTCTGTTTGCCAGGCGCGGTGACGCTGACGCCGCGTGAAAATATCTCTGGTTTCTCTTCGCCGTTGTAATCATCGAAGACTGAATACTCATAACCGTCGATGGTGAAGTTGATCGAGGTCATGTCGAACCGCGCGCGAAAGTAGTGATTGTACTGGAACTTCTCCTGGGTCCCTTTCCGATCCTTCGGATACTCCAGTTCGATCTTTCCCGGCAAGCCAAAGCGATACTGCAGGTAGCCCTGGACGCTGGTCAGATTCTTCGCCGCGCATACCGAAACGATTTTGGCTGGACGCTTGACCGGACAACTGAAGATCACTCGTTCATCTTTCGCACAGAGTGTGTTCGGTTGCACGGTGTTCGGCTGAACGGACGCCGGAGTGTTGGTGTTTGCCGCGCTGGAGGCCGCGATACAAATTAAGGCGACAACCAGGACGACGATGATAGCCGGGATTCTCATGCAGGCAGCGTAAGCCGAGAATCGCAATAGGTAAAGGAGTGCCGGACAGAATCCTCGGGCTAATGCGTGGCCACGCATCACTGTGAGCGAGGGTGCCTGCGTTCCCAGTAACAAGTCGCGCTTCAAACGCGACATTCCACAGAGTAGCTAGCGTCCTTTTCGCTTCGCCGCCGGACAACGCGACTTGGCCGCGTAGGCGCTGGCCGGATCGTTAAGCTGTAGTTGATCGGCGGGCCACACCTCTGGGAACGTATATGCAGGCCCTTTCACGTATTTATGTTCTTCCCAGATGCGTTTGCCGTCTTCATCAAAATAGATCCGGTGCTCGAGCTGCGCGCCATTCACGGCTCCGCCGGTTATAAAAACAAATCGCAACCGGCCTGACCCATCGTAAAAATGTTTCCAGGTCAGCGACGAATCATCCGACCCGCCCTGCTTCTCGTACATCTGGACGAGCCCCTTCGCATCGACCGCCTTTTTTCGGACAGTATCTTCATAGGGTTCGCAGTACTCAAACTTCCTTGCTGAGACTTTCAAAGTCTTCCTGGTTATTCCTGAATCTACCGCAGCCACGATGGCGCGCACTGCTTTGATCTTCGGATGTTGGTTCCAATTGGCTTTCGTTATCGGGGCATCCAGCGGAGCCTGCCCCGCAGCATGCAATTCCGTGCTCACCTCAACTCCGGTCAGCAAGCCGATGCGCAGAAGGGCGATTACCACCCATGCCCCAATCGAAAAATAACCCCGTCTTCTCGAATGCATAACTCAGAACCCTCCCATCAACGGAGCGCGGACATCCTGTCCGCCGGCGCGCATCGCGCACTCCTTATTACCAGAAAGATATCCGCGATCCACGGGACACACCTCAACGTCTATCCGACACCGATAATTCCGCCATCCAAAAGTTTCTTGATCATGCGCAGGGTGTCGGCCTCGCGAAAGGGGCAAACTGACAGAATCGATTCGATGTCCGACTCTCCACTAATGCGCGACAGCACAAAACCTTCCTGCGGGCCCAGCCTTTCGCGCTCGAGCTGATCCATCGAAATCAGGATACGGGGAACCGCGCGCGGAGACAAGCCACCGTTGTAGATCTGGGCGATGAATTTCTTCTCGGCCTCTTCGCGCAAGCGTTGGGCTTCACTGTTCTTCGATTCCTGCTCGAGCGCACTGTGAATGATCGCCAAAGCATTCTCAGCATTGTTGTCATTGATCTCGGCGCGGGCCAGTGTGAGCAGGTCAGGAACAGTCTTCGGCAGTTTGAGCGCGGACAGATCTGTCGAGGCTTCCGGCACCGGTGCAGGAGATTCGCCCCCAACTTTAATGACGCCCTGGTCAACCAGATCAAAAAGCAGTGCGCACGCGTGGAAGAGGGAGGTGTGCATGTTGTAGCAAATCTCGGCCGCGGTCATCTTCTTCTCAACGTGAAAGAGGACTTGCCGCGTTTCCGGATTCGCTTCACTCAGCGTCTGGGTCCAGCCGGGGCTCAATTCAAAAAAAGTTCGTTCGGAGGGAATCACGGTGCGATAGCGGGACCATTCATCAATCCGATAGATGCCATCCATGATCACTTTTGTTACTTCGACCTGAATGCGAATGAGATCCCTGGGCGGGGGTTCACTATCGAAGAATTCAAAGTGGGCTTCATCCCAGATAAAAAGATCGTAGATTATTTCGAGGGTGCGGGTGCGCAGAACTTCGATCACATCTGCCTGGGTGACAAAGCCGTGCGACGCCAGGATTACCCCCAGCTTGCCTCCGTGTTGGCGCTGAATTTCCATAGCCGTCTGCAGCTGCGCTTCCTTGATCTTGCCGTAATGCAGCAGCACCTGGCCCAGGTATTCCTTCGGATCGTTGGAACTGGAGCCGACGATTAAGCCGTGTTCAAGATAGATGTGCTTGACGATCGTGCCGAGTCCGAGTTTGAGAGTTCCGGTCTTGCGACCCGACGCCAGAAACTGGAGCAGGTCAGAGACACTCATTGTATTCAGAGTTCCGCGAATTCCCATCGGGTGATTCCTAAGCAGCTGTCCTATCGGGATGAGGTGTTCTTACCAACGTGGAACCCAGGGCAAGTGAACTGAGACCAGGCGATTTCAAGGCTCAAACAGCTTACAGTTTCCGCCGGGGTAGATTCAAGTGCTTTGACGCTCCAGAGATCAATCCGCAGATTTCGCGGATCACACCGGCTGTGAAAACGAGACCGGAAGAACGGGCCCTGCCGGCTTCCTCGCTTTCTAGTCATATTTGCTCTGAAAAATCCGTGTAATCTGCGGCTGAAGGGTTCTTCACGGCTTGAGCGCGCTGCGCGCCAGCTTCCTTTTCAAGTCGGTGTAGCCCTGATCACCGGCGACCAGTTGGCCCAGCACCTTGCGGATGCCGCGGTGGCCGCGGGCGAACTTGATCATGCGCTCAGTGAAAGGCGCGCCCCAGAAGTTTCCATAAAACTTTTGCCGCATCTGTGCCGCCCGCTGCAGCTCTCGACCAAAATCCTGCCGCCAAAGTTCTTCGTATTTCAAAGGCGAGCCGGCCAGGTAAGTTTCAGCAAACAACTCGGCCGAACGCAAAGCGTAATAAATGCCTTCGCCGGTTACCGGATCGGCAAAGCCGGCCGCGTCACCGAGCAGGGCCCATTGTTCGCCGCAGGCATGACGCGTGTCCCAGGTGCGTGGCTCGAGTCCGGGAATGCGCGCGGCGTAACGCTCGGCGGTTTTTTTCAGTTCAGTTCGAACTGGTTGAGCTTCACTGTCGTCTGGTTTCCAAAGCTTCATCGTTGTGCCGCGAGTCTGTGGCTTGATCCGGTAGCTACCAATCCCGGTTCTGTAACTCAGGTAATAGCTCACCATGAAATCCCAGAGCAACTTGTCCAGCGCTTCGTGATCGAAAGCGTCCTGGGTAGTCGCGATCCCAAACGAAATATGATCCGTCCGCGGAAAAGCCCACGCGTAACCAACCCACTTGGGTAGAAAAGCGACCACCGTCGCCGCGCCTTCGTCCGGTAAGGGCGCGCGATAACCAAAGGCTACTTCCATTTCAGCGGGCGGCAGGGGACCGGCGAGTTTCCTGGCAATCGCGCTGTTGGCGCCGTCAGCTCCCACCAGCCAGGTGGTGGAGAACTCTTTCCCACTTTGCGTCTGCACCATCCAGCCTTCCTCACTGCGCTTGAAACCACGTCCCGAGACCTTTTCCGCAAAGACTTCGGCGCCGGCTTTGCGCGCACGATCGCGAAGGAAAGTATCGAAAGCGATGCGCGAATAAACCGCGAACGGCTCATCGAGTTTCAAGTGCAGACGCTTGCCTGCAGGCGAGTACAAATCGAGTTCATCGATCGTGCGGCCGACGGCTTCGAGCAAATGCGGCCAGGCCTTGAGAGCCTTGGAAGTTACGCCTCCGCCACAGGCTTTTGGCTCACCCGGCGGCCGGCCATCAAACAGGGCCACGCGCGCGCCGCCCTGGGCGAGCCGTTCCGCCGCAAATGATCCGGCCGGCCCCGCGCCGGCGATAACTACATCAAAGTGCTGCATGCGAGAGTCATCATAGTTGGCCGTACGTCTACTGGCAAAGAAGGAGCCGTGATTCCGGTGCGCGGTTGAAAGGGTCGGCTTCTATCCCGTGCCTCTATGCCACCTGATGTGCGGTAAGGCTCGGGCCTTAACCAATCAGAGTCCCCTTGAGACCTTGCGGGGCTACGCCTCGCGAACGGAAGGAGCACCCGATTGCCCTTGCTTACGCGCGGGCTTCTGACACACTCGCGGCAGTGCTAAAATTACGTGGTCAACTGCACAACCTTCCCCGTGACCTCTGTGGTGGAAAATTATGGCCCACACGAGCGCACTTGTTTTTGCCGGCATCGCCCCGCATCCGCCGATTATGGTTCCGGAAGTGGGCGGTGAAGCGTCGGTCGAAGTGCGCCGTTCGATCGAGGCCATGGCCGAACTCACCGAACGTGTCATTGATAGCGGGGCTGAGACCATCGTCATGATCTCGCCGCACGCGCGGCTCGAGGAGGGATCGTTTGTCGCCTACGATGGGCCAAAGCTCTATGCTGACTTTGCGAAGTTTCGGGCGCCCAACGCAACCGTCCAGGGTGAACTCGATGGTGAACTGCTGAGCGAGATCACACGGATTGCTGCTGCGGAGGGTCTGGCGACGAGCCGAATCACTGGATTGGATCTGGATCATGGCACGGCAGTGCCGCTCTATTTTCTGCGGCGTTACGGTTGGCATGGTCAACTGGTCGCGCTCGGCTACAGCTATCTTTCCAATGCCGATCACGTGAGGTTCGGACAGTGCATAAAGAGCGCGATTGATTCGATCGGAAAACCGATCGCTTTTTTGGCCAGCGGCGACCTTAGCCATCGACTGACGCGTGAAGCCCCCGCCGGCTATAACGAGCAGGCGCATTTCTTTGATGAAGAGGTTGTCGACGCCATTGAAAGTTGCGCGCCTAAACGCATCGTCGATCTCGATCCCGAATTGCGTCGTTTGGCCGGCGAGTGTGGGTATCGCTCGATGCTGGTCGCGGTGGGAGTCGTCCAGCAACTCGATCCGTCGTGCGAAGTAATCAGTTACGAAGCCCCCTTCGGTGTCGGCTACCTGGTCGCGCAACTGTTTGCCGGCCGGAGCGCGGACAGCCTGGCCGCCCAGCGCGCAGAGCGAACTCAGAAGTTAGCAGCAGAGCCCGGTACCGAGTTACCAGCTCTGGCTCGCCAGGCAGTGGAAACTTTTGTTAAGCAAGGCCGAATCGTTCCGACTCCTCAGGACCCCTCCGAGTTCCTCAGCCAATGGGCCGGTTGCTTTGTATCGATCAAGACTCGCGCCGGAGAATTGCGTGGTTGCATCGGGACGGTGGATCCGGTTAAGGACACTCTCGCCGAAGAACTAATCTTTAATGCGATTAGCTCAGCCACCACCGACCCACGCTTCGCCCCCGTGCGGGAAGATGAACTGCCGGATTTGAAGTACTCAATAGACGTTCTTTCATCACCGGAACCGGTGCAGCAGGCCGATCTGGATCCAGCGGTTTACGGGGTGATCGTCGCAGACAATGCAGGAGCTCGCCGGGGTTTGTTGCTGCCGAATTTGAAAGGAATTGAAACATCAGCCCAGCAGGTAGAGATCGCCTCGCGCAAAGCCGGGATTCGGCCGGGAGACGAGATCAGGCTATGGCGCTTTCGTTCAGAGAGGTTTGGAGAGTAGGGGCGTAGGAGGTCTCTAGAACATTTGAATTCACCTGCGGAGCGGCGAGTGAGCTACAGATATCTCGACGCTTTGCGGCTAAATCAAAGACTGAAACCTGTAACGATTTAGATATCCAGGTTCCTTACATCCAATGCGTTGTCTTCGATGAACTTGCGCCGTGGTTCCACAGCATCGCCCATCAGGACAGAAAAAATGTCATCGGTTTCGACGGCGTCATCGATCCGGACCTGCAGCAGGGTGCGCTTTTCCGGGTTCATGGTGGTTTCCCAAAGCTGCTCGGGATTCATCTCACCCAGACCTTTGTAACGCTGTATGGACAAATCCTTCTTCGCCGCAGCCAGCACTCGCTCCAGCAGTTCTTCCCGCGTGAGAATTTCTTCGCTGGTTCCATTCGTGCCGGTCAGGAACGGT
>JBBRMS010000094.1:0-16620 GCA_038230715.1 Pyrinomonadales bacterium | reverse complement strand
GGACGAGTATCTGACCAGACGAACAATCTTTGCGACCATCGACTATTTAGAAAAATTCAATGAATGGCCTCCGTCATGGTCTGCGCTGGGCTTGGATAATTCATTTGCCGAACACGTTCAAATGCGATTCGATGTTACTGTTAAAGATTTAGAGGAAAAAAAAGAGCTTCGACTTAACCTTTTAATTCCGAAAAACGGTGCTTTTCGATATGTGCCAGAGATTGGTGTTGATCGCCGTATCAATGTAGCGCAGACCAACGCCTTCAACTTCAATAACCGTAAGCAACGTATTTTTACTATTTATATGTTGACTGCAAACCTTCATCGCATATATAGTTCTTCATTGTCTGCTCCAAAAAATATTAGGCAATTCAAAGGGGTCTAATCATGCCAAAAGTCGCGCCTTTCTACTCGGTCAACGAAGCAAAGAAACCTGAAGCGCACCGGGTTCACCATAATAACAGTGTTTGCGCTCCTGGACGAGAGATACATGCGAATGATCGCCGGGCAGGCACAAACAACTATAGACTGTGTCACGATTGCGAGAAATCTAACGCAGCAGGACACTAATCTTTGCTTCATTCGATAGCACGCATTTACTGAATGGAACGCCATCTCATCCTGCCTCTATGGATGATTTTCCGGAGAGCGGCATCGTGAACGGTGGTTTCGTGGTCAATCGGAACCCACTGTTTCCGCAACAATCGGAAAATCTGACGCGCAGCGTGAAAAGCGCCGGCTATCAGCATCGCACTAAACCAATGACGTTGGTTCCGGCGCAAAAGCGAGCCGGGTGACCTGTCTTGCAACCAAAAACCGTAACCGCGCGTGCGCGGGGACCGCGTGAACCGTCGCTTATAGCCGCGTTCCACCGTGCAAATATCCCGTGACATGCCCCAACACCAGTCATAAGATTCATCCATGCAAGTTATACGCCTTCGTGATGACCTGAACCCCACTCAGCAGCGACGTGCTCGGCGAGGTAAACACGCTCCCGGATACGGCCGTGTGGTTTTTTCGCGAAGGAGAACCGGTCAGATTTACGCCTTCAGTTATTCATACGATGCGACGCATAACAGGCTGCAGATGCGGCGGGAAGCGGCCGTTGGAGTCGAGACTGAGAGCGCGTATTACTCTTACGCGGCTGATAATTCGATGGTGAAGAAGAAGGTGCAGATACCGTCTTCGACTTCGACTGATTCTTACTTCTACTACGATAACAACGGAGCGCGCATCGCAACGGTCGAAGGTGGTGCGGCGACATACTTCCAGTACGGTCCGAATCAGCTCATTACATGTATTGCGCCACCCTCGGAAGCAGCGACATATTTTAGTTACGACAGCTTGAATACTCGGTATGCGATTCAATCAGGCGGGCGCACTGGCGTACTATCTGTGGGACGGGATGCTACTCCGGGAAGAACGCAATTCAGATGGATCACTAAAGGCCCGATACACTCATGGCTACTCACGATTACACGGAATCGGTACCGAGGTAGAAATTCAGCGGAACGCGGGCGGGGCGACATATTATCATTATCTCGCGACCGATTTACGCGGAACGACGTACAGCGTAACATACGTCAACCAGGGCACGCAATTGGCATATACGATGGATGCATTCGGGCGGATGGTGGCGGGAATCGGCGGCTCGAATTCAGTGGTGCCGAATGACTTTATTGTGCAAACTAATGCGCTAACGAAGCAAATTGGAGGAATATGGTATCTCTTATTTAAATATCGAACAGTTCGAATAGATGAGGCTGTATTCTTAAGCAAAGACTTTCTTAGATTTTCAAATAAATATCGTTTATGGTCTAATAATCCAGTCGGCAAGATTGATTGGGATGGTTTAGAAAGCGTCGATCTTAACGAATTACGAGAGAAACTGCGCTGTGAGAATGAGGAAATCGGTGGAGAAGAAATATTGAAAAAATACGCACTCATCATGGAGACGTTGAAAGGATTCATTAAGCATGGACCCCCGGGAGCGGCCATTGAGCTTTCTTTGGAGTTGCTTGGGCAGAAGACCGGATTACCCTTAAGCGGAGGCCAGCTAGCAGAGAAATTTACATCACTCATTCAAGGCGGTCCGCTACAAAGCCTCTCTCGAATCGACAAGACTGAGGCCGGGTATACATTCACGCTTGGAACTGGAAGAGATCAGTCCCAACTCGGACCGTACCCGGCTAGTTATCAATTTCCCTTCACAGTGCCAAACCCAGCAGAGCCTTTCGCGCAGCGTCAGAACGTATCTGTCTCAGCGGAGGAGCTATTCGATTACTTTCTGGCTTTGAAAAAGGCGCTTGAAGCCCTTGAGGAAGCTAAGGACTTTCGAAAGCAAAATGAGCGTCGCAGATTTCTGACAATCATGGACAACAAGGAGCGTGAAAATGCCGAAAACTCCTGCAATGCGAGAAAGCAATCCCAGCTAAGACAGGCTCAATTTGAGAGCTACTCGAAGTGTATTTCACCGGCCAAGCCAACACTGGAGAATCAGGGGCTTGGCACACTAGATCGTTTACTGAAAGAATTGGCCGAGGAAATAATTCAAAATGGATTAACCTACGACGATGTATTTAAATCTGATTCATTACAACCAATTCCTCTCCCTAACCACGTAGCCCCAGATGCAACCGTCAATTGGGCTGACGAAAAATATGCGAAACATCAGCAAGAATTTTGGAAGAACGTTTTTCAAAACGTGATCGGCAATAGCAAATAGGTCGCGAGCGAGTTAGAGACGATGAAAACAGACATTAAAAAACATAAACACTTCCTAACGGTAGTCATATACGTTCTTGTTGTGGGGAGTGTTATCCGCCTGAATATTGTGTCCGATTTTGTACTATATTCCAGATTGGTTTTTGGGGAAAAACGAGCATATGAAAAAACACTGTTTGAACAATCGGCAAGGGAAGAGAGTATCTCAAGCAAAGCGGATCTATCCTATCGTTGTAATGAGTGGTTTGGTTGGCCGTTTTCTTTACTAATGACGACAAAAATCGTCGAGTTTAAGCAAAGTCAATGGCAGGAGGTAGAAAGTAGGCGGTACTACTGGATCGAAAGAAAATATTTGTCCCATTGGATTTTGAACATTCTTATTTGGCTCGGACTAGCTCTAGGATCAATTGGTTTGTCAAAATTACTTCGCAATTATAAAATCCAATTTTTGACGAGATCCAAGATGCTCTTAAGTATAACCGTGCTTGTGTTCTTACCGCTCATTTTGATCTCCTTTTATTGGTTAAATCTTAGACCATGGTGCGTGACGCAGGGCGAATACACATTAAAGCTGTATGGTTGGCCATGTGTTGCATATTCTCAAATTTCGAGCGAATTTTTTTCTAGTGATTCCGTAAATATTTTTTGCTCTCTCGTCGATGCAGTCCTAATTGCGGTTGTACTGTATTTAGTATTTTTGGCCTACACACTTACTCGATAACTAATATTACGCTGAGTCGAGCGGGGGCCGAACGACTCTCTCAGGCCCCCTGTTAGCGTAGGCATCCAGAAGTGTCACAAGGTGCTTTTATCCTGATCATTGAACATCTGCGAGCCTGTGCGGAATTTGGCCGGCCAGTGCCGGGGCCCCGCGCAAGCGGGACACGGCACTGCGCACGGCCAAAGAATGAAGCACCATGAAGCCTGCCTTGTAATCATATGTTCTTCACTGAAATCTCCGAAATGGCCGGCCTGCGGGTGATGACTCCACGAAAGCGCTGCATTGAAAAATAGTTGCGCGGATTTTTCCACCGTAGCACGCTCGGTGGATAATAACCTTATAGAGCAGACTAATATTCCGTGCGTGAAAATGTCGGATCGTAAGTCCTGACTGGGATTGCATTGCGGTCTGAAAACTATACCTAAGCGGTATATTCGTATGGAGTTGCAAAGATTTGGCTGGCGGAGGCACGAGGGAATAGGGTACTTTTGGAGAGTTGATTTACTCGTGTGGTGAAACACGGGAATTGAGGCAGCAGAGATGCATTCACCCTCGTAAGGGCTGATTACGAGTAAAAAACAGTCTGGTTGGATAACCGATTAGCCCATTGTCGCCGTGAGCGGCAACTTCAAGTGGCCCTGCGCCGGCCGGCGCACTCATGATCGCATCACAACTAAAATATAGCACTGCGCGGGAGGTTGTGGAGACAACCGTTGAGCGCGTGCGAAGTCGTCACGACTGTTGGCGGTATGGGCCCTCCTGGTGAGGGTCCGCCGTGGACGGGTGGCGATGGCGCGTGCCGTGATGCGAATGAGATCAGTTTACGCGTACGACCCCTGCCAAGGGAGTTGCGGCGATGTCTCATGAAATCAACCCGGCGTCCGACGGGAAAGAAAAGAATGAAGTGCAGGTTGGTGAAGAAGGACGCGTACTGGCGTCCGGCTTTGACACACTGGTGCTGGCACTGTCGATCACGTGGAGGCATGACGGATTTTTCAGGCAGCTCGACAAGCTGAAGGCTGACGCCATTGCCCAAGGCGCTCCGATGCCGGGAGTCATCGAATGTCCTGGTGATGCGTGGCTTTTCAATCTCAAACCGCACGGGACGGATGGTTATGCGTTCCTGCTCAGCGGGCACGACTACCACATCAAGTTCGTGCGCTCGACATTCGCCGGTGCGCGTCCATCGCGCCATGGTGGAAATTCGCTCGGTGACGCTGTGGCGCCTGGGACACCTCAAGGCCGTTGAGCGAATACTGGCGCTGTTGAAAGAACAGGGCGCGCAAATTGAAAAGGTCATGGCCAGCCGTGCGGACGTGTGCCTGGATATCCTGCTGCGGGAGTCGATCTGGAACGCAGATTTACCGAAGCACGCGGTGAAACGCGCCGTACACGGCGGACTCTATCAGGCTGACAGCGTGTTCTGCGGTGTCGCCATCGGCAAGGGCGATCTGCAAGCGCGGCTGTATGACAAACCGTATGAAATCAAGACGAAGTCGAAAAAGACGTGGATGTACGACGTGTGGGGTTTGCAGGACGTTCCCGAAGGCGCTCGCATTGTCCGCGTGGAGTTCCAACTTCGGCGCGAAGTGCTCGTGGAACTGGGTATTGACACGATTTGGAATCTGATCGATCACCCTAAGAACCTGTGGACGTACTGCACGGAACATTGGCTGAAGTTCCAGGATCGGCCGGACCTGCATCACACGCAGCAAAAGACGCTGCCGTGGTGGAAGACCGTGCAGAACGGCTTTCTTGGCGGTCAACCGGCATGTCCGCTGATCCGGGCAAAGATCGTGAACGCCAATAAGAACCAAATTGCACAGCAGCTTTTCGGGCAGTTGTCCGCGCTGCTGGCGCTCGAATCGGACGGCGACATTACGCCGGGCGGAGAAATCCAAATTGAAGAGCCGCTGTCGAAAGTGATCGAGACTGCGGCGTTGATTGGCATGAATCCGAGCAAGTTGCACGAGCGTGTGCGGCGCAAGATTGCGAAGTACGCACACGACGCGGAGAAGTTCCAGGCGGCGCAACAGGCGCGGAAAGCACAGGGATTGCCTGTAATCCAGACTCGCCCGGATGCGAAGGGCGGTGCGAAATGAGTGCACCGTTGAGCGTAGTTTTGACGATACGTTGCCAAAGGGGTAAGCTATCGGAATGGCCAAGCTCGTTAATCCCAAAAGACTTATTTCGCTTGAGCAAGCTGCTCAGGCTTCCGGATATAGCCGCGAGTATCTTCGGCAGCTTGCAATCGAAGGACGTCTTGAGGCATGGCTTATTGGGAGCTATTGGGCAACGCTTCCTGAGTGTGTCGAAGCTTATAAAAAATCGAGCAAGCCTGTGGGACGGCCGGCGCGAAAATCTAAGCAAAAGTCCTAACCGAATATTTTATGAAAAGTCATTGAATAGTTGTGAACATCAAGGTATTAATAATTGGCGCGGCGGAAAGGTGTGTCACCACCTTCCCACCGCTAAGTACACGCGCAACAGGGTAAGTGAAGCGCGCGACCTGAGAACAATCGTACTCTACCTCTGGCGGGTTTCTACTGCCGCCGTAGCTGGTGCGTGTGCTCCGTTCGCCCCTTCGTGGCTTCGCCTGCGCGTGTCGTTGACGCAAGGAGGGGTGCTATGAGCGGCGCTACGTTTATTCATCGCAGCGAACATCTAAAAGTGCTGTCGTGGCTGGTGGATCACTGCCGCGAAAATCTTCCAGCAAACAAGACGGCACAAGACTACCTGAGCAAGAACGGTCTCGCCGATGAAAGCGTGTGGGGTGCGTTCCGCGTCGGTGTGGGTGACAAGCAGTTGCTTGACGGCTTCGGCGCTGAAGACCGCGTGGCGTTGGATGAGCTTGGCTTGCTGCCGTACAAAGGTCCGCCGGTGCTGTGGCAGGGCGGGATACTCATTCCCACATTCGATCCGGCAGACGCATCGCAGCCGGTTGGGCTGATCAAACTAAACTACGGCCAGAATAAGCACGCGTTCGCAACTCCGGCGCGGGGGTTGGCGTGCTCGGCAGATATTGGTGAACACAAACGCATAGTGATTGTAGACGGGCCCTTGCTCGGCATGCGTCTCGCGTCCGCCGGTGTACAGGGCGTTGCGATTGCTGAAAAGCCTGACGTGCTGCCGATGCTCTCGGAATGGCTCGCCGGTCGTGAGGTCGTGTTTGCAGCGTACAAGCCAAAACCGTTGGCGGCATTCCGCGCGATTCTGCCGGCGTCGGTCGGCGTGCAAGTCCACACGGATCTATTGAACTCGAACGTAGAAACGTTGAAGTTGCTCGGCATTTCTAAGCGTGTTGAAGCTGTATCGGTGCCGGAATTGGCAGCGCCTTCCTTCCCCGCCCTGCTCCGCCAGGTCATCGAGTACAGCGCAAAACAAATCGCCAGCGGCAAAGGGGGTGAATTGCTCGCCACATGCGATGGAGATTGCGCCGCATTCGTGGAAGCGTTCGGAGTTGGCTATCTGCCAGCAGATTTTCAATCCACGCTGCCGGAAGACTGCAAAGACGTTCTCGGCACGCTCGCCGGGGATTGTCTGATTGTTCCGGCGTTCGATGAAGAGGATGTGGCGGTCGGTGCGCTGCTGCTCACGAAGGATCTGAAACAATCGTGGATCGGCGCGCAGGGTCTCATGGCTCCACGCGTGGCCAGTGCGTATACGGATGTGAAGGTAACGGATTCACTGCGTACGGCGGCGGACTTATTCCGCTCCGGTGAACAAAATATCATCTGCCTGCCATCGGTAGAGAACGCGGAAGCGAATGTGTCACGGCTGCGGAAAAGTGTCGTGTGCTCGGCGCGGGTTATCGTTGCGGACGAGTCCACCGCGAAGGGCATTCACGCGGCGTTGAACTCAGCGGCGATAGTGGACACTCCGACAGTAGAGGTCGCTGCGCCGCTGCCTGCTGACGTTGAACCGGCAACCGCCACGGCAGAATGCACGGCAAAGCCTGAGTTGGTGAACCACGATGTCCGGACGATGCGCGCTAAGTTCCGCGCCGGTGAAACCACGTACGAAATTGAAACTGCTCTGGACTGCGGTAGCAAGCTGGAAGTCCGCGTGGAGCGCGAAGGGCTGGTGCATCTGGATCGCTTCGACCTGAGCAAAGCCGCGCAACGGAAGCGGTTCTCAGAGTCGGCGGCGATGAAGACGAAAACACCGTTCGAGGTGATCGAAGCGCATTTGATTCACCTGCTCGATACGGTCCGCGTGCTCCAGGAAGAACTCTTGAACCCGTCGGCGAACAAAGTCCACACCGTGAATATGAGCGATGCGGAGCGGACGGAAGCGCGCGAGCTGCTCAAACAGCCCAACCTGCTGGAAATCGCTGCCGACGACATGGAAGCGATGGGTTGGACTGGTGAGGCCACAAACAAACGGCTGCTATACCTGTGCGCGGTGTCGCGGTTCCTGTCGCTGCCGGTGTCAGCGGCGTTGCGTGCTCCGGCGTCGGCGGGAAAGTCGTGCGCATTGGAAACAATCTGCGCATTGACACCTCCTGAAGATGTCGTGCACATCAGCCGGGCGTCTGCGGCGGCGTTCCACCTGCACCCCGATCTGCGGCACAAGCTCGTAATGATCGATGAAGCGGACGCACTGAGCCAAGAGGTTGTGGTGGCGCTACGGGTGCTGCAAAGCCGCGGTGCACTGAGTCAATCGGTGGTGGAACGTGATGCGTTGACCGGAAAGGCTGTCACGCGGGTAGGCGAGACCAAAGGACCGGTTGCGGTTTTCACGAGCACCACGCAGGAAATGGACGCGGAGTTTATTGCCCGTTGCTACGACTTGAGCGTAGACACCTCGCCGGAACAGACGCAACGCATTTTGGAAGCGCAGCGGCGTGTACGCTCCGACATTGACCAGTATGGAAATGACGGCCGGCGGGCTGCCATCTTCAAGCGTCACCACACACTGCAACGGGTGCTCGGCATGGAACGGCGAACAGTGGTTATCCCGTTCGGTGATCGCATCGAATTTCCATCAACCGCCGTACAGTTCCGCCGCGAGCAACAGAAGCTCTTGAGCCTGATTGAGGCTTCGGCGCTGCTGCACTCCTTCAACCGGTTGAAACAGAAGAACCGCTCCGGGGAAGACGTGATTGTGGCCGATCTGCGAGACTTCGAGATAGCCGTGCAACTGGTCTCGCCGCTGATCCACCGTGCCAACGATGAACTCACCGCCAGCGCATGGGACGTGTTGGACACCGTGCGGAAGGCTGGCCTGTCGGCGTTCACACTCGCCGATGTCCAGTGCAAGCGACCGGACTGGACACGCCACAAAATATACGCCGGATTGGAAGCCCTCGCCGGTGTTGAAATTGTCACCTGCTCCCGTGGACGCGGCAAGAAGCGCCAGTACGTCTTACAGAGTGGTGCGGGATCGTTTGAAGCGGCGGCGGTCCGGTTGCGGGAAGTTGGCGAGTTGTCGAAGTTGTCGAACCCCCTCGACAACAACTTTACGCCTGTGAGAGCAATAGGTTAAGGGTAGTTGTCGAGCGTTTCGGAAAAAGACATACACCCATTTATTTTACGTCGTATTCAAAGGGCATCGTACATGAATGTAATTCCACTCCATCCGACGATGACGGATTTTCTGAAGTCGCTGCACCGCGAAGGGCGCGCAAACACGGCACGGACGTATACACGCGGATTGCAGAATCTTGCGGACTGGCTCGCCGTCCACGAGCTAGATGCACTCAAAGTCACTCTGGAAAATCTGGAAGAGTTCCAACGCTACTTGGCGGAAGATTACCGCGCAGCGGAAGGCAAACGGCAAGCGTTGGCGCGCATTACCCAGGGCACACGGTTGGCGGCGGTCAAATCGTTTTATGCCTGGCTGTATCGGCGTGGCGTGACGCTGATGGACCCGGCGCGCAAGATCAAATCGCCCTGGGTACGGCGCTCGAACGTCTGCCGCGATCACCTGTCACAGCAGGAAGCGACGGCCATTGTACAGACCCAAGCCAAAGTGGTTGCGGAGCGCGCAACAGGCTCCATGCGGTGGGCTATCGAGCTGCGTAACCTCGCCATGCTCTGCCTTGCGATTGCTACCGGTCGCCGCTGTACGTCGCTGCTGACGCTGAAGGTTGAGCACTTGGACTTTGAGCGCAACGAGGTCCGCGTCGAATGGGAGAAAGGCAAAGTAGGCCGCGTGCTGCCGTGCGTGGAGTGGGCTATGGCCGCGGCGCAAGGGTATGTCCAGCGCGCTCGGTCTGTGATCCTCGCCGGCCGCGACGATGCCGGGTGGCTGTTCGTGGGTGAACATGCGCCGACGGTGTTCAGTGCCTACCTGGGCCGTGTCCTGGTCCGCGTCCAGCGCCGTGCAGCAGAAGAGAATCCAGACTTGGAAGGCTTGGCAGATAAGAAGCTGGTAGCGCACAGCATTCGTACCACGTTCGCAACGATGCTGTTTCTGAACGGTGCCAATATCCGCTTTGTCAATGAACTGCTTTTGCATGAGCGCATGTCTACGACGGCCATTTATACACCGTTGGAATTGGATGACCTCCGCCGCGCACTGCGCACAGCACATCCGAGGGCTTGAAGCTATGGAACAGGAAATCTCGGAATACCTCGCGCAGCGCAAGGCGGAAGGCTTGGCCGCGACCACGCTGGAAAGTGCTGGCCGTCGTCTGCGCCGGATGGCTGCGGCATTGCGTGCGTTGGGCGTGGTCCGCGTGCAGGATACCCAGTCCGCACACCTTGACGCCTACGTGGACGGCAACAAAGTCGCCGGGCTGGCCTTCGGCGATTTTTCAACATGGTTCGCCGCAGGCGTTGAAGACGGAAGTTTCGAGTCGTCTCCGAGATTTTACGGAAAGCAATCAGAGGCAACGTTGAAGGCCGCTTCAAATAATGGTCTCGAAAAATTCAGAGGATGGTGGCACAAGTCGCTTGTAAAACATTACACCAATAAGGTAGCACAGATAGAACATGAACAAACGATTGAGGAAGCGCGACCATTAGCTAATGCAATTGAGAAAGATATTTGGATTTATAAGTATGAAGCTCGAATGAAATATAGAATCTATAATTTTATCATGATGGACGCATTAGATAAGCAAGATAGGGTACAAGCTTCGTTGGACCAAGCGAATTATTTTGCTGCTCGACATGAAGCATCCATTACATTGTCGGACGCACGAGCCTGCTTCAGAAGAGACCGTAACTCTATATCGCGGTGTAAACAGTGCGCATCCTGACTACGCGAACGCCCTAAAAGGCATTGCCGAGCCGAACCATTCTTGGTGGAATATTTTGGAGACGCCGTCAACGCCGCTTGAACACAATACTGTGTCGGGTGGAACGTTGCGCTCGCCGTATACTAGTTGGACTACGGACCCCGACATTGCGATACATTACGCTATGCATGGAAATGGAAGTGGAGTAGTATTAAAAGCGGAAGTCCCGATTTCGAGTCTTGTAGAAAGTCCTAATTTGCATAGAATTCCCATATCGCATCTTAATAACGTCACTCGCTCAGAGGCCGAAGTTTTGGTTAAGAAAACTATAGCAGGCGCGGATGCCTTCCCGACGACGGGAGCAAATGCGCGGTCTCTTGATTTGGGGCTTAAATACGGTGAATAAAAAAGACATTCCTAGACCGAAGGAATATGCAATGCCCACGCTGTCGTCGCCGCAGGTGTCCGTTATTGTTACGGCACCTACAGGAAAAGTGCTGGATTTTACAGGTCGACTGTTTGTCGGAGAGGGGAATTCATACAAGATTTTTCCCGGAATCGAAGAAGCACGGGACTTTGCCAAATCATCAACATTGGCTCCATCGATAAATTTTTTAGCGTACGATTTTGAAGGAATATTTATTGCGCAGTTGCCGCGCGCTTAAGCAGCCGCTATGGCGATGAAATCTTTGATAAATTTTACGCGTACTTGATTAGGAGATTACGTGAAGCTTCGAATTTTTGGATGCCTTTTATTTCTCGGATTCACGTTGCATGCTGAAGACATTGATACGCTTGCAAAAAGACTGTCAGACACTGAAATTTCAACACGCGTAGACGCTGCAAAATCTCTTGGGAATTTGGGTGATGTAGCAAGTCCTGCGGTTCCCGCCTTGATTGCTGCGTATAAGCAAGCTTACAAAGACGCACATATCAAAATGGATTCTGCGAACCTGAAGAAGGTCATCACGATTTCTCTTGGACAAATCGGCCCGACGGCAAAAGATGCAGTTCCGTTGCTTGAATATGAAATTAGACATACTGGTTCACCAACTGCTTTGGATGCTATTTGCAAAATACTTCCAGACAGCATTGCGGGTGCTAATGAAATGATGGCGGTCCACTGGTGTAAGCGGTACGTTGATGCTCAGGCGCAATATGCTTTTGAGAAGGAAAGAAAGACGAAATTGTCGGAATATGCACAGCAATTGAAAGGAGAGAACGGCTTGGAAGGAAAAAATTACTTGATTCATTCGTCGTTTTCGAATGCTGAGGGGGATTTATCAAACGCCAAACCGCTCTACAATTACAGTTTCAGGGTTCTGAAGGCGCAGGGCGATAAAGTACCCGGCGGAAAGAAGTCCTATGTGGTTGATGGGAAGATGACTGGTGGCGTTGCGTTAGTCGCATATCCCGTTGAGTACGGAGCCAACGGAAAGAAGACGTTCATCGTTGGCCTAATTGACGGATTTAAAAAGCTCTATTCAAAAGACCTTGGTCCCGACAGCGCGAAGCTTGGCAAGGAAATGGCCGAGTTCAATCCGGACGACACTTGGAAGGAAGAAGATGCATCGTGGGGGCTTGCGCCCGGAAGCGCGCCGGAACTGAAGCCTTGACCTTGGTGGAAGCTCATGGATTTCTCGGCAACTCAATAACCAACCTTGGATTTGGGGGTGTTAGCACGGCATTCATATTGCGCTCCGAATACGACTAACCAATAGAAGCCATCGTCGCTTTGTGCGGCTTCGGTCGGCGCTGAAC
This sequence comes from Pyrinomonadales bacterium, assembly GCA_038230715.1. GTDB lineage: Bacteria > Acidobacteriota > Blastocatellia > Pyrinomonadales > Pyrinomonadaceae > UBA11740. Next base: position 4,228 of record JBBRMS010000094.1, on the reverse strand, counting down.
GGTTGGCGGGTTTTGGTTGCGCGATTACCACTGTGCGCAGGACGGCGGCTTTGAGCGGAACGGATATGCTCCAATGGCTCCGAAACCTTTTCAGCCGCAACGCCGCTCAACCCAACGGTCTGCGCCCCGTTCCCGGCGCAACGGTTGCCTTGGCGGGCAACCGAGTCATCTACAACATGCTCGACCCGACCATGCAGAGGTTCATGGGCCAGTGCGTTGGCGCAATCAAGAAAGCTGGCGTCAAAGCAAAAGGCACCGGGCAGTTCTCAGTCTTGCTTGGTGAGAAACGTGTTGAACTTTGGCTTGATGAATTCTGGCAAGAGTACGCGCAGTCTGGTGATGATGCCATTTTTCAGAAGGTCGTTGCCGACGCGAAGGACACTTTGGATTTGGCGGAATAGAAGAGCGGTGGCAACATTGCCACCCTGCACGCTGGACGGCTGGCGGCGAATGGTCCTTCGGGGATAATATGAGCGTTCGAGACCTTGTAACGTTCAAGGCGAACTTCCCTGATGATTCCCAATGGGATGAAAAGGGAAACATGCGTGTGCCCGGTGGCAACGGCATCATGAAGGTGTTTCGAGAAGCACTTTCGTTCAAGGGCTACTCTTGTACGGAAATTTATCAGCATAGCTTCTATGGATGGGGATTCGATGCCACTCGTGGAAAGCTGAATGTGTTTTGCTTGATTCAAGGGGGCGAAGAGTGGCTGCTGCTTCTTGAACAAAAGACGGGAATTCTGAGCCGCGTCTTGGGAAGTATTGACCCAACAGAATTCAGTGCGTTCCAAGATGTTGTCGAAGATATTTTTCGTGGTGATAACCGATTCTCAAATGTCCTCTGGCATGTGAAGGCAGAATATGATGGCGGGAAGGCAATAAATGGAGACGCAACAGCACGGGGTTAGTGTGGGGAACGGCTGGCGTTGGGCGTCAAAGTCGCTGTGAAGGACAACAACATGCGCGAAGAACTAATCCGATTGAAGAACGCGCCAATAACCGATGCCATTGCCGAATTGCGTCTGACTGTTGAATTCCCGGACGGTCGAAGAGAGTCGCAACACATTAAAATCGGTCGGCCTATCTTGGTCACCGATATGTACGGATGTCAGATTGAAGGGGTTGGTCCAATTCTCATGTCATCGCCTTCCGTTGGCGACAATTCGTTTCAGGCGCTCACAATGGCACTTGCATGGATAAGATGTGGCATACATTCGTTTGTGGAGAAGTCGTCCTGCAAGATTTTCTATGGCGATGACCACATAAGCCTTGAAGTCTTGGACAATGTTCTCTTCGCGGACGGAATGCGGAGCATCGGGGATGAACCGGTCGGCGGTGACGGTTGATATTTTTGGCTGTCGAAGGTGAACTGCAAACGTTTGCAGTTGAAGTTGTATTTGTTTGGATGGCACGGGCGGTAGTGGAAACGGGGAGAGCGGACAATGGCAAAGAAGCGAGAACCAAAGTGCGCGGAATGTGGCAAAGATTTTGTTTCTGGTGAAATTGTGAGCCGTTGTCCGACCTGCACCTACATTTGCGGCGGTTGTTGGGATAGCAACAAAACCGCAGTTTGCCCGAAGTGCGGGAATATCATTGCCCCGCCCGGACAGTCAGTGTTCGTGAAGGGTATCATTTTCAGGACTGTCCGCCCAATGGGTAAGAGCATCAAACCTTCTTGAATCAGCGATTGCCGGGGCTGTGGCGCACTCTGATGCTCAACTGGCACTTTCATACAGAAGTGCCGCCAGACACGCATAGACACGGTTTGCGACGGGGTAGGCGGACTGCTATGGGCGGGCTTCGGGGCTGGATGACGATTTCGGGGGCGCTGAGAGCCGTTTTACCCTGTTAGACCGTGAGGCTCTCGTTCAGCGCCTTCACGGCAGCATCCTTCGCCGCCTTCAAACGCATATCGACTTCCCGGCGCACTATGGCTTCGATAGCTTGAAGCCCTGAGCCGTTTGATGGCGCGGCGGGCTTCTTTGGCGCTGTGGCTCCATTGGATGATGGCGATGAATGCAGCACTTTGTAAATAGTTGGACGCGATTTTCCCAAACGCTTCGAGATTGCAACGCCGGTCAAACCAGCAGCCCGGAGTTCGTGAATTTTATTGATGACTCTTTTCGTCAATCGTTTCGCCATGCGTTTGCTCTCCCGTGGATTTAGGCAGTATACACCACGGTGCGCTGTTTGTCTCAAGTGCTGGCGCAGATTGAATGTGACATCAGCACGACTGAATAAGCGCCAAAGAAAAAGTGCAGACCGCAATCACGCCACACCAACCGTCTCTTTGATTCTGCGCGCCGTGATGCGAACCGCCTGCGGGTCGCGGTCAATGCCGATGAAGCGACGCCCAAGCTTACGCGCCGCTACGCCGATAGTTCCACCGCCACAACACGGGTCAAGGATGATTTCACCCGGCGCACTGAATTGCGTGACCAGTTGTTCACAAGCAGCGATGTTCTTGCTCCACGCATGAAACGATTTCTCTTTGCTCGGACTGTGAATCACATCGGTTATGTAGTTGATGGGCTTCCGTTTTTTGCCTTTGGTAAACCAAAGTACAGGAATGAACTCATTGATGATTTTCTTATCCCACTGGCGAGCCTGTGCGCCGCCCATAGTGTAAGCAAGCAACCAAATATAGGTGAGTCCGCTGTCTGCGAGAATGTTGGTAATGTGTGGAAGGTGAGCGTGGGCGGCAAAGGTTATGAGGTTGCCGCCGTCAAAGAGAACCCGATTGGCGATGCGCGCCAGCTTTTGATAGCTCTGCTCGTAGTTGTCCTTCAAGTAGTCGGGGTCAGTAATGATGGTTGGGATGGATGCCGACTCGATTTCCAGCGCTTTCTTTTCCATGTCGCCGCGAAAGACCTTCCATGTGCTGCCATTCAAAATGCTGACCTGTTTGGCGAACGCTGCACGCTCCGCAAGAATCTTCTGGTTGCGAGCGATGGCTTTTTCACGGCGAATTTCTTCGGCGGTCGATAACAGTTGGCGTTCGTGTTCGCTGTTCGGTGCGGGCTTTGGCAAGATTCCAGCAGCTTGATACGCTTGATAGAGATTTTCAAAAGGTAACAAATTGTTACCTTTGGCGAAGACTGCCAAGCGCCGGTAGCGACAAGCCTGCATATAGGAGAACCCGCAGTGCTGGTAAATCCAAGCCTTGAAGGTTCTGCCGCACAGAGGCTTGGCTGCGTTCAAGAGCCGCCCGATTCGCACAGCGTCTTTGACATCGAGTTTGCCGCGCAGGAGAATCTTTCCGTGCAGCTTGGTGATTCGAGCGCAGAGGCGGTCAAGGCGGGTCATTCGTTCTCGTGCTCCATGAAAGAGGCGGAGCGGTGATTCTACTTCCATGAGCATCTTCGGTTCAAGCTTTGTGATGAAATTTTACAGGCAGCGTGTAAAATCGGCGGCGGGGTGAGGGTGGCACTATCGTTGCCATGTCGCTGTTCACGAGTTGCGCCGATTACGTCTTGCGGGCGTGTGTGGCAACCCAAGCCCGCGCAATCAAACCAGACCGAATTTGGCGGAACGGAAAGCCCAAGATGCGGTTGGGGCGCTTCGACGACCCCGACATCGACGCACAATTTCGCAAACAATACGTGGATGAATTGTACCAGACCCTCATGCGTGGCGTCGTGCGAACCGACAGCAAAGCCCATTACACGGTCGTCGCGTTCTTGGGGGGCTTCTGGCTCTTACCCGAATTGGAGCAACTCATATTGCCACCGTAGGAAATGAAATCATGTTGCTCAAAGACGCGACCATAGATTACCTCAACGCCAAGCAAGTCGAAGGCTTTTCGCCGCACACGCTCGAAAGCTCGAAGAGCAGGCTCAAACTGCTCGCTCGATACCTGCGGAAGAGAGGCATCGAGCGGGTGACAGACGTGCAGCCGCAGCACTTTGACGACTACGCACTCAGTCTGCTCCGGCGTGGCGCAAAGCCCCGAACACGTGTCGGCTACATGGCGACGACGCAGGTGTTCTTTCGCTGGCTCTTCGAGCAAGGGAAGCTGCTCACCGACCCTGCACGCGACATTATTCTGCCCACGAAGGATGAAGAGCCGTTGCCGGAGCCGCCGCTCAGTGAAGCTCCCCACGTTCGATGGACAGTGGCGTATGTAGTTCAGTTCATTCGAGCCTCGAACGATTCGGGGCTGACGTAGCCTAATGAACTGTGCCTTCTGAGACGATTGTAGAACACTTCAATGTACTCAAAGATAGACT
>JBBRMS010000093.1:0-16706 GCA_038230715.1 Pyrinomonadales bacterium | reverse complement strand
TTGGCATCACCGCCGTAGGTTGCGCTGGCCGACGCTGTCCCAACGTTAGTGTTGTTGGTGTAAAGCACGGCGACTGGCTGGTTCAGTCCACCTGCGCCGGTGACCGTTGCATTGCATGGCTCGATGGCCGCGCCGGTGTAGGTTGCACTCGCCGGACAGTTGACCGTGGTAGTTGAGACCGCTTTAGTGATCGTAAAGCTCCCATTGCCGGTACTACCGTCATGATTGGCGTCACCGCCGTAGGTTGCGCTGGCCGACGCTGAGCCGGCACTCACGTTATTGGTGTAAAGCACGGGCACTGACTCATTCAGTCCGCCTGCACCTGTAGCCGTCGCCGTGCATGGTTCGATTGCAGAACCAGTATAGGTTTCACTGACTGAGCAGGTGACCGTAGTGGTCGAAGACGCTTTAGTAATCGTAATCGCTACGTCGCCACTCGATGGAGCGTAATTAGCGTTGCCCGCAAACGTCCAGTGTGCCGTGCCGCCCGGCGCGTTTGTAAAGCTGGCGCCCAGGTTTAGCAGGCTACTCAGGTCCTCACCGTTAACACCCGTAGCTGATCCGGTTGCCCCATGTGCATTGCCGTCGTACGTGCCGCTGAAGCCAGTGACGTTAATAGTCGCGCTAGCTTGTGCAACCGTGAACGACTGGTCGAAATCGGGCGCCGGATTATAGCTGCCGTCGCCGGCTTGCGACGCTCTGACGTTCACGGAACCAGCGCCTGTGATCGTCACCGTATTCCCGGAAACAGTGGCCGGCCCAGACAGAATCTGAAAACTTACCGGTAACCCGGACGACGCAGTAGCGCTCAAATTAAACGGGGCGTCGCCGTAAGTCTTCCCAGTCGGAGCACTAAAGGTGATGAACTGGTCAGCCTTATTCACCACCTGCGTTAACACGGTCGAGGTGCTGGGTAACGTGTCGCTGTCGCCAGGATACGATGCCGTGATCGAATGCGATCCAACCGAAAGGGAAGTGGTGCTGAAAGAAGCCTGGCCACTGCCATTAAGCAGGCCGCTGGAAATTACTGTAGCCCCATCGCTGAACGTAACCGTGCCGCTCGGAGTATTCGGGCCGGCGCTGGTCACCGTCGAGGTGAACGTTACCGACTGCCCGAACTGAGACGGATTAGCATTGGAGCTCACACTCGTAGTCGTGCTGTCGAGAAACGTGATGTCCAGGATGGGATGCAATTCGATCCCGTTAGGCGCCACACCTGTCTGACCGTGGATAAAGTCAAAGAAGCCAACGCCGGTAACGCGGACCGGGATGCTGACTGACTGGAAGAAAGTCGTGGCAGTTAGACGCGAATCGAACTGCTGCCTGGCGTGAGCTATCCCTGCTGTAAAAGGACTCGAGCCAGCGACGCAGCAAGGACAAGGAATCTCAGTTATTAAAGTGGCGCCGCTCGCGTCCTGCAAGACGATGTGATAGTCGACGTCACCTTCGAGTTTGTACAAGGTCATCGTCGCAGTCACGACATAGACAGTATTCTCCGCTGGTCCAAATCGAGCGTTGTCGGGCGGTGATGAGGGCGGAGTAATAGCCCGGAGTGCCGCAATGGTCGTCGGTACGGGATTGTTAAGATCCACCAGATTCGCATCGGGATCCGATCCAGTCTTAACCGACCAACGCTCGACGCCGCAGGTAGGACTCTGGATCGTGATCGTGATCGGCGCGGTTGCCGAGCGAGTCTGTGCATCCGTTATGTTGGCTACGATATTCTTGGCGCCGGTGGTGATGAACGGTCCCACCGTTTGCAGATAGGAGAAGACATTGTCTCCGGCTGTCTGATCGCCGTTCGTCCCGTCGTCATAAAACTGTTGAGATGCCGCTCCACCGATGCTGGTCAAATCCGCATTGACCGCAATACCGGTGCTTGAGGGAGCGGTGGCCGGAGAGACGGTAACTGTTAGGCGAGTGTTGCTGGATGGCAGCAGATAATCGGGCGTGGCGAGACCTTGACCAAAAATCTGCGTGGGATCGCCTCCACACCCATGAGCCGGCAACAAACTATTGCGCGGAATCGGGCCATCGATCAGAAAGTCGTTTGAGTTGTTGTTGGTGTCCGTGCAGCCGTTGTTCTTTCTGATCGCGGCCGTGGTATTGGTCAATGCAATCGTTGGCGTAGTCTCAGCGCAGGTTGCGCTAGGGTTGTAGCCAAGGAAATCCACAATCAAAGGATCGGTTGGGCAGGTACCGCTGAGAACGATGGAACTAGCCACAAGTGCGACCTTACCTGCGGTTGACCCTACGGCAATTCCGCCAATTAAGTCCGGGGCTGGGTTAGTGGTCGTGCCGCCCAAACCCTGGGCCTCCCGAATTAGGAAATAATGGCCCGGCTGAATGATCGATCCAGCAGGAATTATCGTCGTTAGCGGCGTAATTGGTGTGGTTGTTGTTTGGGTCGCGAAAGCTGCCGTGGCGCCGGTATATTGAACCGACCAACCCGAGATATCTACTGGCCCGGTACTGGTGTTGTAAAGCTCGATAAAATCATTAGTGTAAGTCGAACCCGAATTACCACCGCCACCATAGACCTGACTAATCTTGATAGCACTCGAGAACGGCGAAGGTTGTGGGTAAACATTGACCACCACCGTGCACTGGGCTGTCTGCGGGGTCGGCGAATCGTTATTCGCATATTGAATGGTGACGTTATAGGTTCCGGCCCCAGTCGTATTTGCCACGTTCAGCGTGGCGTTTGCTGTTCCGCCTACCCCAGCCGCGGGCGTGAAGCTGTCAAGCGTAATTCCCGGCACAGCAGCACTCGTGATCGTGGCGCTGGTTACGGTTCCGTCACCGTCCATCGCGCTTACGTTCGTGGACGTGGCTGTGCCCTGGATCGTGCTCACGGAACCTGGACACGTAGGAACGATTGGTCCAAAACACTTATTCCTGGGCGACGCCGTGTTGCGGGGAATTGGGGCGCCGGCCGTGAAGTCGGCCGAGTTATTGTCTGAGTCGGTGCAACCGTCACCACCGCGAAGATCGGCGGTGGTGGTGCTCGGAGCGGGCGCGGGGCTTGCTTCCGAACAATTAGCGGTGCCATAGCCGGCTAAATCAATCAGGTTCGCGCCCGACGGACATGCGCCACTGAATGCTGTGGTAGTACTCGCGACGAGGACCTTGCCTGCGGTGGCTGCCAGGGCGGTAGTGTCTGAGACGTCAGGGGCCGGAAGGTTATTAACTCCGTTCACATTGCCGCTCTCCTGAACCAGATAATACTGGCCCGGCGCGAGCGTCACGGCAGTGAGGTTTGTAACTGACCACGCTCCTGTACCGGTGCTCGAGGCGTATTGCACTGACCATCCACTCAAAGAAACATTTGAGGCGCTTCGATTGAAGATTTCAATATAGTCGTTCTTGTAAGTTGAACAGCCAGCCGCTGCACAGCCGGCGCCGCCATAGACCTGACTGATGACAACACTTCCTGGTGTTCCCGGAGTCGGAGTCGGCGTTGGAGTTGGAGTGGGTGTCGGAGTTGCAGTTGGTGTCCCGCTCGGACTCGGAGAGGGCGACCCCGTGGATGTTCCGTTCACGGTAAAGTTATCGACTCTGCCCGAACCCGCCGCTGCAACAGTTCCTCCACCAATTGATGTCGTGGAATTATCAACCAGCCTAATGAAGACCGTGGATTGGTTCTCTAACGCTGGGACGGTGCTGAGATCAAGTGTTCTTCTCGATGTGCTGTTGGTACTACCGCTAGACCAGGAAACATTTGGATTAGAATAAGTGCTATTTGTGCCTGTAGCGTCGGTAAAGCTGGAACCGTTTGTACTGTATTGGACTTTGAAATCCCTGGGCCCAGTGGAGCTGCCCGTTTGATCCCAGGTTATGCTGATTGCGTTATAGCCGGACGTACTGAATGAAAATTGAAAGTAATCCCCGACCGCCCAATTGTTTGAAGAAACTGATTTTACTGACCCGTTTCCGGCTGGATTACTCCATACAGTTGATCCGCTCGTGTGGAAGGCAGTAAAAGCAGAGCCCGCGGTTGAAGCGCCTGAGTCAGCAGTAGCAGAGCCGACTGAGACAGTTGGCGTCTGTCCGGTATTCGTTGTCGTTACTCCCTCGAAACCCCATCCCGAAAGCAGGATGCCGGCGGCGGATGTGCTGCGCAGATTTAGCGTAAATATCAACGCTGCGCACAAGGCAACAAAAGCCATGACGATCGCAAAAGGCACGAAACGCGATCGTGCTTTGGTCTGGGGGGCTGTCTTGGACATAAAGATTCCTCTCAATATTGCTGTGTTAAGCCTTAGCTTTTTTGGCGAAGCAATTCGTCGGTCGGAAACGGGCTGCACCGCGGCCGCTGGGTAGCAAGTTTCTTGCACTTGCCAAATGATTCTCCTGAACGAAGATGGCGAGTCTAGTGAAAAAACGTGCTCACGTCAAATTAAAATTGCGTCAATTGATGCATATTGCTTGGGTGGTTGTCCTGACCCTTTAGGTAGAGATCCTTAAGAAGCAATCTGTACGGAGAAGGACGCGCGAGATTATTGGTTTAACTTCTGAGTTCTGACCGGCTGACAAACCTTCGCCGCAGAGGGCATAATGAAGTGTCATTTAATTCCGGGAGCAACTGATTAGTGATCATATCTTCGATCGAGCTGCGCGAAATTCGTCTGCCGCTCATTCATTTCTTCGAGACAAGTTTTGGCCGGACTACTGAACGTCGCATCATCCTGGCGCGCGTGCGCGACGCGGATGGAGCCGAAGGTTGGGGCGAGTGCACGGCGGGCGAGGGCCCTTTCTATTCTGAAGAGTGGGTTGAGACTGCCTGGCCCACCTTGAAAGAATTCCTGGCGCCGATGGTTGTGGGCCATGAAACTGAAGAGGCCGCGGGAGTAGGCGAGTTAATGAGGAGAGTGCGCGGCCATCGAATGGCCAAGGCTGCGATCGAAACCGCTTGCTGGGACTTAGAAAGCAAACGCGCGGGCGTTCCCTTGTGGCAGCATCTTGGGGGCGTGCAAACAGAAATTGCTTGTGGGGTGTCGATCGGGATTCAGGATTCGCCTGAAGAGCTGCTGGATAAGATCGCCAGAGAACTCGCCGCCGGATACCAGCGAATCAAGATCAAGATTAAGCCGGGATGGGATCTCACCGTGGTGCGCAAGGTGCGCGAACGTTACCCAGAAATTCTATTGATGGGCGACGCGAATTCGGCGTACACACTCAATGATGTTGAACTCTTTCAGGCGCTCGATGACTTTAATCTGATGATGTTCGAGCAGCCCTTAGCCCATGATGACATGTTCGATCACGCCGAGTTGCAGAAGCAGATTAAGACGCCTGTGTGTCTTGATGAATCAGTTCATTCTGCCGCAGATGCGAGCCATGCGATCAATATCGGAGCGTGCCGCATTATCAACGTAAAGCTTGGTCGGGTGGGTGGACACGCCGAAGCGCGCCGGGTCGAGAGCGTCTGCCGCGAACGCGAAGTGCCCGTCTGGTGTGGTGGCATGTTGGAGTCGGGCATTGGTCGGGCGCACAATATCGCGCTCGCAACCCTCGCTGGATTTACTCTGCCGGGGGATATCTCAGCCAGTGAACGTTATTGGGAAGAAGACATAATCAATCCAGCGGTGACTGTGACCGAGACGGGCACAATTCTGGCGCCTCCCGGACCTGGTATTGGATTTGAAGTAAATCAATCGCGAATTGACAGCCTGACGGTTAGATGTGAACAAATTTCGAGCTGACAGCGAACACGAGGCTCGGTCTTCTCTCAAATGCAGGACAGCACAAACATGCCGAATGAACTGACAGCTGCACAAATCACCGCCCTCCGAGATCACTTTATCGCGCGCCAGCACGAACTGCTGGCCTTGACCTGTGCCCTGGTTGAGACTGAGTCGCCTTCAGGCGATAAGGAAGGCAGCGGTGAGATCGTTTCGCTGATCGCCAGCGCCGCCGGCACTATCAGCGCAGTAAATTCAGTTGAAAGAATCACCAGTGAGGACTTCGGTGAGCACGTACGCATCCGCGCATTCGGCGCCGAAACTGACCGGCCCTCCATTGTGGTCCTCGGGCACACGGACACTGTGCATCCTCGCGGAGCGATCAAGGAACGCCCCTGGCGCGCAGAAGGTAATCGCATTTACGGCCCGGGCGTCTTTGACATGAAAGCCAACTGCGCCCTCGCGCTCGAAGCTCTGCGGGCCTGTGAAGCTACCAATGCCTTGCCGCAATCGCCGGTAACAATCCTGCTGACTTGTGATGAAGAGAGCGGCAGTCCCAGCGGCCGGGGTCTGGTTGAGCAGGAAGCAAAGAATGCCCGGGCAGTGCTGGTCCTGGAACCACCCGCAAGCGATGGGCGGGCGAAGACAGCGAGGAAGGGGACCGGCATGTTCACGATTGAAGTTCACGGTCGTGCAGCTCACGCCGGCCTGGAACCGGAAAAGGGGGTCAGCGCCGTGCTCGAACTGGCCCGCCAAACTATCAGGCTGACTAATCTGAACGCTCCGGATGCCGGCACGACCGTCACGGTTACGGTGGTGTCTGGCGGCACTCATTCGAATGTGGTGCCGGCGGAAGCTCGAGCCGAAATCGACATGCGTTTCAGTTCAGCCGCGGAGGGCCAGCGCATCGAAAGCGCGATCCTGAATCTGAAACCGTTTGATGAACGCGCGCAGGTGGTCATCTCGGGCTCGATCAATCGGCCTCCGATGGAGCGTACAGAGAAAGTAATCGAGCTATACCAGCGTGCGCGCGTGATTGCCGGCATGCTCGACTTTGATTTAGGGGAGGCGAGCGTAGGCGGGGCTTCGGACGGGAATTTCGTGGGAGCGCTGGGAGTGGCGGTGCTGGACGGTTTAGGAATCGAAGGCGACGGCGCGCATGCTTCGCATGAACACATCATCGTCGATAATATCGCGGTGCGCGGCGCGCTGTTGGCTGGATTGCTCGCCAGCGTGTAGGGGCAGGGCCTGTGTCACTGCCCGGGTTTTGCTTAAACTGGAGGAGAGGGAAGGTAACCGCCCTGCCCTACGATATGAAGATAGCTACCTGGAATGTTAATTCGATCCTCGCGCGATTGCCGCATGTGACTCGGTGGTTGGAAGCTGAACAGCCCGACGTGCTTTGCGTTCAGGAAACTAAATGCATCGACGATAAGTTCCCGTCGCTCGAGTTAAAGGCTGTCGGTTACGACTGCGCCATCTTTGGCCAGCAGAGCTATAACGGGGTGGCTATTATTTTCAAATCAGGGTGCGCTGCTGTTCAGCGCGGCTATCCCAACGACGATCCGTCGAGTCAGGCGCGCCTGCTCACTGCGGACATTGGCGGCATCAGGATCGTGAACGTCTACATTCCCAACGGCCAGATGGTCGGCTCGGAAAAATATCAATTCAAGCTTGATTGGATGGGACGCCTCCGTGAGTTTCTTGATCAGAACTACGAGTCGTCAACGCCGGTGCTGCTCTGCGGAGACTTCAATGTGGCGCCCGAAGAGCGCGACGTGCATGACCCGCGACTTTGGCAGAACCGCATCCTCTTCAGCGAGCCCGAGAAGGCCGCTTTGCAGCACATCAAAGACTGGGGATTTAACGACACCTTTCGGCTGCACACAGAAGAAGGCGGGCACTATTCCTGGTGGGATTATCGCGCGGGCGGTTTTCGTCGCAACCTCGGCTTAAGGATTGACCACATCTGGGTTTCGCCGCCGCTGGCCGCGCGCAGCAGGTCCACAGTAATAGACAAAGGGCCGCGCCAATGGGAGCGGCCCTCTGATCATGCGCCGGTGGTGGCGGAGTTTGATTGAAAAGTAACTGTCCCGTTACGGAGTTGCTGTTGGCAAGCTCCCGTAAGAGAACGCCATCCCGCCCCCCAATACATTTAGGGCGATGCCGATGACGAGCAGCAGCGTCCAAATCATCATGATGTTTTTGATGTTGAGGCGACCAGCGTTCATCCAGCCCCAAATCAGAGTCCAGATGCCACAGGTTACGATGCCGATAATTCCATGCAACGCTCCCGCATCCTGAAATTGCTTGATCAAAACTATGATGAAGCAGATTAGCGAACCTACACTTGCAACCAGTCCCAGGATACCTAACGTTGGTTTTCAGCCTCCGAGTCGAGTTTACAAACGTTAAGCTTTTAAGAGAGCTGTCTAAAAGCCACCATCTAACAGAGGACACCCCTCTGTCGACTAAACCTCGTATCAAAGAAATGGACCGACAAGTTCAGTTTGACGTCAATTCCGCCGTCTTCTCAGTGATATCTTTCTGCGCCCACTCGTTATCACGAGAAGCTTCGCCTGCCTTGTGGCGCTTGGCTTCCTTCATGCGGCTGACCAGATCCATATGGGTTGAGAAGTAGGGCAGACTCTTGCCGACAATTTCCTGCACTGAGCTGAAGCCCTTATCGGTCATGAATTTTTCCAGACCCTGCTGAAGTTCGTCGACCATCTTCACGCCTTTGAGCATTACGCCGGTGCATATCTGCACCGTCGACGCGCCGAGCAACATGAATTCGATCGCATCGTGCGCGGTTTCGACGCCGCCGATGCCGCTGATGGAAACTTCCTTCGGCAGCGACAAAGCGAGTTGGCTGACCATCCGCAGGGCGATTGGCTTTACGGCCTGCGACGAGTAACCGCCGGGAACCGAGTAGCCTTCGACCGTGGGCATCGGGCGCAGCGTGTCGAGGTTTACGCCGATCACCGAAAGGATCGTGTTGATGGCTGAAATACCATGGGCGCCACCACGCACCGCGGCCGACGCCGGCTCCTTGATGTTGGTAATGTTGGGCGTCATCTTGGCCCAAACCGGAATCTTTGATACTTCAGTCACCCAGCGGGTGACTTCTTCGCAGAGGTCGGGGTGCTCGCCCATCTCTGAACCCATCTTGCGTTCAGTCATGCCGTGTGGGCACGAAAAATTTAGTTCAAAGGCGTCGACCCCGGTGTCCTGGACCGCCTGAGTCAGTTCCTGCCAACGAACCTTGTCGTGCTCTTCCATGATGGAAGCAATCAACACGTGATTGGGATAATCTTTCTTGATCTGGCGAAACTCCTCCAGCCAGATTTCAATGGGACGGTCTGAAATCAGCTCGATGTTCTGAAAGCCGATCACTTCGCCATTGGTGCGCGAGCGCAGCTTGCCATAACGCGGCACGACGTTGACCACTTTGCTCGACTCAAGACTGACAGTCTTAGCCACCGCACCACCCCACCCGGCGTCGAAAGACTTGGTGATGACACGCGCATTCGTTCCCGGAGGGCCTGAGCCGAGGAGAAAAGGATTAGGGAACTTAAGACCGTTAACTGTAATTGAAAGATCCATAATTTACTCCAAAGAAATAAACTTCGTATTGGTTTAGGGTCGGGCTACTGCCCGGCCAGGGCGGTACCCGCTGCTAAACGCAACATCAACGACTTTGATAACGGGCTGCCGGACTATTCGGCTTCAGATATTCACTGATGACATTGTAAGGGACCACCGTCCGATCGAAGACTGCGATCACATGGGGAAAATCGAAATAGACGACCAGGCCCTTTGGTGTAAGTCCCCAGCTTGAGATCTCGGACAACTGGTCCTCAGTCATAATTGGATCCCCACGCTTGACCGGCTTTCGTCCTTCGGATTTGGCGTCTGACTCTTCAATAGCCATCGCCCGCTTTTCAATATCAGCCGCTACGTACTTTGCGATGGCGGTCTTGTAATTGCTGCCAGGTTTGAAAAGATCTTCAAGCTGGAGCTCTTTGTTAGCCCCTAGATCGTATGTCAGCGAGGCAAAACTATCGTTCGGGTGAGCGCCACCTGAATACTGGTACTCAGTCAGCTCGACACTGATCAGACTGTCGTTACCGAGCAGGACGTTGTAGTTTCTCTCGAGGGAATTCTTTCCCGCTTCCGGCCCCGGCTCGAAATCCTTGATGGCCTTCTGCGTCATGGCCAGGACCTTGCGGTTAAAGCTCGCAGCGCCTGGGCCCAACGCGCCACCAGTGGCCGCCAGCTGCGGATAAGAGACTTTGACGCCAGAGCGCCGGTTCGCAATCGTCTTTGGGACGATCTGCAACTGATTTGCGAATCCTATGTTCTGCTCATCGATCCTGGCGAAGGCTTCGCGGGTGCCATCCGGCCTGGACCACATGCAGTCGGGTTCCACCGCATAGAGTTGTTTGCAGGCGAACTTTCCAGTCTGTTTGCCTTTGGCATCGAATTCCTTCAGATCAAGTTTGCCCTGAGCATCGAGTTGCCCCGTTAACTTTATATCTTCGCCGATTGTATCGTACGAGTATGCGCCTGAGACGTTGGTGCCCTGAATATTCAGTCGCATCTGAAAGTTACTTCCGCCAACCGAGCCACGGTAGGTCCGCACCGTGGTTTGCAATGTTTGCTGACCCATCACCAACGCCGCCGCCACAACCAGTAACCCGACGGCTGATGCAAATCCCGGCTTAGTCATTCTTATAGCTCTCCCTTACCGCTTGGTCTCAAAAGTTTTCCCGCCGCCTTGATTTGGCTTTACAGCTCCGCGTCGGCTTCGATCTCGATCAGCATCCGCTCGTCAATCAAAGCGCTGACCTCGACCATCGTGGTAGCGGGCATGACGTCGCGCATAAACTCTCCATGAGCGCGACCATATTGTTCCCAGCGCGAGATGTCGGTAACGAACATCCGCGTCCGCACGATGTGCTCGCGCCCCGCGCCGAGGCGATTCAAAGCAGTCTCGATGTTCTGCAGACACTGAAGGCTCTGCGCGTAGGCATCGCCAATGCCGACAATCTCACCATCATCACCAAGGGCAGTAGTGCCAGTGACGTAGATCCGGTTGCCAACACGCACTGCGCGGGAATAACCAACGATGGATTCCCACTTTGCGCCGGAAGAGATTCTCTGACGTTCGTGCAAGAGGTTCTTAAGGACTCCTTAGACTACTAATACCCGGTCGCTATGGCTCCCGGTACGGACTCATTATTTTGCGAGCTAGTCTCCTAGTCAGCGACCAGTTGCCCGTAGCTATCCGGCCTGCGATCACGGAAGAACTGCCAGGTGTTGCGCACTTCGCGGATCAAATCCAGATTGAGATCGGCGACTACGATCGCGTCTTCATCCCGCGGCGCCTGCGCGATGATTTGACCGCGCGGATCGCAGAAGTAACTTTGGCCGTAGAACTCGCCGATATCCCAGGGCATCTCATGGCCGACGCGATTGATCGCGCCGACAAAATAGCCGTTGGCAACAGCATGCGCGGGCTGCTCTAATTTCCAAAGATATTCAGAGAGACCGGCAACGGTGGCTGATGGATTGAAGACAATCTCAGCGCCGTTCAATCCCAACGCGCGTGCGCCTTCCGGAAAGTGGCGGTCATAGCAGATGTAGACTCCGATGCGCGCATAGGCGGTATCGAACGCAGGATAGCCCAGGTTGCCCGGACGGAAATAGAACTTTTCCCAGAAGCCCGGGTTGACATGCGGGATGTGGTTCTTGCGGTACTTACCCAGGTACTTGCCATCGGCGTCGATCACGGCGGCGGTGTTGTAGTAGATGCCTGTAATCTCTTCCTCGTAAATCGGCACAATGATTACCATGTTGTGCTGCTTCGCCAATTCCTGCATCAACTTTGTGGTTTCGCCGTCGGGGATTTTCTCGACCGCTTCGTACCAGCGCACCTGCTGCTCGGCACAGAAGTAGGGCGTAGTAAAAACTTCCTGCATGCAAAGAATCTGTACCCCCTGCTTCGCGGCGTCGCCGATCATCCCCACATGCTTCTCAAGGTTTAGCCGTTTAATCTCGTCGATGGGCGCGTCAGTCGGTCCCGCGTTCTTTGCCTGGATCAATCCGCATTTAACTATTCGTGCCATATTTGCTCCCGAGTTTCAGATTTCAGAATTCAATTGCGGGGTGGAATCGCGCGTTGAGCTCGGCGGTACCAGCTCCATTAAGACGAAATATACGAGCCCGGCGACGCCGAACCCTACAAACCACGCATAGCTATAGAGCTTGCCGAAAAACCAGATCGGCATTCCGAGCTTGTTCAGTATCGGGCCGCTCCAAGCGAGAGCGCAACCCAACAGCGTCGCAATTACCGCGCGGATGTTCCACCCGCCGAGATAGGTGTAGACTCCCCGCCGGCGATACAGATCACCCAGGACCAGGTCTTTCCGTCTTACTAACCAGTAATCGACGATGAGTACACCGGCGATCGATCCGAGGCCACCTGAGTAACCAACCAGCCAGTCGAAAATGTAACCGGTGGGATCGGCGAGCAGCCTCCACGGTTGCATCAGGATGCCAATAATGCCGGTGATCAGTCCGCCGGTCCGAAATGAAATCAGCCGCGGGAAAGCGTTCGCAAAATCGTTTGCCGGTGAGACGACGTTCGCTGCGATATTGACTGCGAGAGTGGCTACGACCACGGTAAACATCGAGATCGCGATTATGGTGACCTGCTGAAACTGGCCGACGAGTTTCATCGGATCCCACAAATCGCCGGGCTTCATATGCGGATAGATAATGACCGCGGCGGAGGTAATCATCACGCCCATGGCCGCAAACACAGTCATCGTCGTCGGCAGGGCCACGATCTGGCCCAACGCTTGTTCGCGCTGGCTGTGACCAAACCGCGTGAAGTCCGGCATATTCAGTGATAGCGTGGCCCAGAACCCAATCATCCCGGTCAAAGACAGAATGAAGACGGGCCAGAATTCGCCGAGGCTGTGGAAGTTACTTTGTTGAGTCAGCAGATATCCGAGCCCGTGCGCTTTCCAGATCGCCCAGCCGAGCAAAAGCGCAGTCATCACCAGGACAAACGGCGCGGCCCAGTTCTCAACCTTTCGCAAAAGATCCATGCCGCGATAAATGATGTAGATGTTCAGGCCCCAGAAGAGCAGAAACGAAAACCACTCGGTGCCCATGTGACCCAAATAGGGTCCACCCAGCAGCGTCGTCCACTTGGGAATGATTGCCGCGAATAAAGTGTTGAGCGCCTCGCCGCCGATCCATGCCTGAATTCCAAACCAGCCGCAAGCGACAATCGCGCGCATCAGGGCAGGAAGATTTGATCCGTATGTTCCGTAAGCGGCGCGCGCAAAGATTGGGAAGGGGATTCCGTACTTCGTGCCCGGATGTGAATTAAGCAGAATCGGAATGAGCACGATCGTGTTGCCCAGCAGAATCGTAATCAGGGCCTGCCACCAGTTCATGCCCGCGCTGATCAAACCCGACGAGAGCATGTAGGTGGGAATACAGTGCGCCATGCTGATCCACAGCGCGGCATAGTTGTAGGTGGTCCAGTTGCGGTCTGCCACCTTGACCGGCGCGAGATCGTGATTAAAGAGAGGGCTGCGGCTAATCTCTTCGAACGCCTCGGGCTTGAGTTCGACGCGTCCGTCCGGATACTGAGTTGTTTCTTGGGGGGTTGCCATCCTGGTTTAATGTCTGACTTGAGGCGACTATTTCTTCTCGTACATTTCGCGAAAGGCTTGAAGCAGAGGGAGCTCGACGGCGTCTCTTGGTCGTTTGGCAGCTCTCTTACTTTCGATAATGTCTCTGATATTCGCGACCGGAAATCCGCTGGTCAGATCGATCCGCGTCTTAGCGTCGTCATAGCTCTCGATCCCATCGGGAGCAAAAACAAGATCAATATCGAAAGGGCCATTCTTAATCTGCACGAAGTCCTTGCCGCGCACGATCTCGGCCTGCAAGACGTTATCGATGACGTAATTTAACTCGCCCAAGGCGGCGACAATTCGTTTTCCGTTCTCGGCATCCTTGCGCGGGAATACATCAACATCCTGAGTAGTGCCGGGATACCCGAGCAAGATCGCTCCACTCTTGCCGATGAACATATAATCAACCTCGTGCCTGGCAAAGGCGGCGGCTACTTGCTGGGCCTGCGCCGGGCTGAAGGTCTCACGTTTCATCAAGCACCTGTCTCTGTAGATCGCTTAGTTCGCCATAGCCAAGATACTCGGGTAAATTCTCACGACACCACTGCCGGTACTCCGCGGTTGAGTTGAACGACCGCCAGTCAGCGTCATCGAGCACTGGCTTATACACGTAATTAAATCCGTACAGCATTCTCTCTTCAACACTGCGAGCAATACTGCGGCGACATTGGTCCTTAAAATCTGAGAGGGCATCATGCTCCATAGTATTTCACCGCCGTTGCGCATCTTCCATGAACTTTCCGACATCGGCCCGCAATTTTCCGAGCGACTTCTCGTCAATGTACATCATGTGCCCAGCTTCGTAGTACCCGGTCGAAAAATTCTTCAGCAGCATCGGGTCGAGGCTGATGTGATGCAGAGTATACTCGACAGCGAAATACGGCGTGGCCATGTCATAGTAGCCCATTGCCACAAAGACTTTGAGATAAGGATCCCGGGCCAGGGCATTGCGAAGGGCCACACTCGTGTCGACGTAGCCGTTGTTTGTGTTCCAGTTCCAGGGTGAAGTGATGCCGCCGCCCAGAATGTAATACTCGAGATCGGTTTTGTAACCGAGTTCCGAGCGCACATAGTTGTTGAAGGTGGCGGTGTAGGGTGGGCGAATCGCTGCTTCGCTGGCGTCGAAATCCGGACTGTCAGTGGCGTAGCTTGAATCAAAACCCTTGAAGCGCGCATCCAGACGGCCGATCGATCTCTTCTCAGATCGCAGCAATTCCTTGCGGAACAGTCCCAGCGAGATCCGCAGATTCGCGTTGTCCACGAACTGCGGAGCGAGCCCGGTGTAACGGGCCAGCTTGGCGACCACATCCTGTCTCTCCGGTCCACTCAAGCGATCGCCTTTTCCCAGCGCGAGGGTGTACTCGCCGGCCGCCCATGCTTCGACCTCGGAGGTGATCTGTTGCACAGTGCGTGATTGCAAATCGGGCGGCAGCTTGCGGTGATACCAGGCGGTGGCCGCATACGAAGGCAGAAACATCACGTAAGCCAGATCATTTCCGGCCGCGAAGTCCGTCGTCTCGAAATTCATGATCGTGGAAATGAGCACGATGCCATTGAAGGCCACGCCTTTCCCGATCAAATATCCGGACAGAGCTGAGGCGCGGGTCGTGCCGTAACTCTCGCCCGCCAGGAACAGAGGCGAGGTCCAGCGCTCGTACCGGCTCAGGTACATGCGAATAAACTCGCCCACTGATTCGATATCGCCATTCAGTCCAAAAAATCTCTGCGCTTCCGGTCGCACGACGCGGCTGTAGCCGGTGCCCACCGGATCGATAAAAACCAGATCCGTCTGATTCAGCCAGGTCTGTTGGTTATCAACCAGTTCGAATGGTGGGGCAGGCATGGTGCCGTCCGGATTCATCCGGACGCGTTTTGGTCCGAGCGCTCCGAGATGAAGCCAGACCGAAGCCGAACCGGGTCCTCCATTGAATGAGAAAGTCAGCGGCCGGCGCGCGTGGTCGCCCGCCCCATCCAGCGTGTAAGCCATGAAAAAGATGCGGGCTTCAGTTTCGCCTTCGCGTGTCTTGATCGGCATCAGGCCGGTCGTGACCGTGTAGCGCAGCGCTCTGCCGCCTGCTCGAATCTCGTGATGAGTGATGACCGGGGCCTCTTCCACGGAAGGCGCAGGTCGCTCAGTTTGACCCCCGCGTTGTGTAGCCGGCGAAGCGGCCGGCGAGGCCACAGCGGGTGGCGTCGGCGTGGGTGGCGGAGGTTGACGACGTCCCTCAGGATCCTGTCCGAAAGACAGTAGTGCCGCGTAAAGCAGGATAACTGCAAGCATCTGTGATTTAACCTTTCCGCCTGATTGATTTCGAAGGCAACAGCAAGGCGGTCATAGTAAGACAAACCGAAGTGACGCCAGACTTGTCGATAGACACTCGACAAGCGCTCTGTGTGAAAATCAAAGTCGCTAACCCAAAGGTTAAATCCGCCCCTGCTCAGGTCCCTGGCGCCTCGAACTTTGGCTTGCCGCCACGGATCTTTTGATAGGTACCCGTCGCATAGACGTTATGACCAAAGCCACACTCGAAATCCGAACCTTTTTGGGAGACTTTGATTTTGCCCGGGAGGAACACGATGTTGATCGTGCATTGTTCCGAGTCGGGTGGCTTGAACGTGGCCTCGTTGCCGTCGATGATGGCCTCTCCCATCGCATAACCCATGTTCGGACTCTTTGAGACGGTCATATAGATGCCGTCAAACTGCACCTTTAGTTTGTGGTTACCCAAAGCCAGAATGCGAAACTCACTCTGGTAATAGCGATACACGCCATTGGCCTGGGCAGCCGTGACGATCTTCTGTTTTCCCGGCGGCACAGGCGGTTTGGCGTCCTGGGCGAAAGCGGAAAATCCACAGAGGGTTACGACCAACAGCAGAATGACTGTTC
Organism: Pyrinomonadales bacterium; assembly: GCA_038230715.1. Classification (GTDB taxonomy): domain Bacteria; phylum Acidobacteriota; class Blastocatellia; order Pyrinomonadales; family Pyrinomonadaceae; genus UBA11740. The sequence continues at coordinate 417 of JBBRMS010000093.1, read as the reverse complement.
TCTTCATGATTCTCACGACGTCAAAATACCCCAGAAGGAAGTCGAAGAAAAGCTCGTCGGGATATGGAGTGCGGTGACTTGTCACCGCTTTCAAGGTCGCGACTTGTCGCGACCAAACAGAGGCTTATATCGCAGCTCGCGGCGATAAGTCGCGGCTCGCGGCGACGAGTCGCCGCTTAACAAAGCGCTGACAAGTCAGCGCACTCCAAATTAGATCGCGACGCACTCGCCGCGTTTCAAAAACTGCCCATCGCCTGACCTGCCCTTAAACTCGCCGCCGGCGATGACCACCTTGCCGCGCGACAAGACGGTATCAACAGTCCCTTTGATGGTCCGGCCTTCATAAGCGCTGTAGTCCACGTTCATGTGATGGGTCTTGACGCTGATCGTCTGGTCCTTATTCGGATCGAAGATGAC
>JBBRMS010000092.1:0-17319 GCA_038230715.1 Pyrinomonadales bacterium | reverse complement strand
GAAATCTACGCCAAAGCCCAAACTCGACTCGCGCGATTATTACGACAGCGATTCGCGTTTGCAGGGGACAATTACGCTCGACGTCGATCCGACCACCGGCTTAATTGCCGTCGACAGTTGCCCGATTATCCGGACCAAAACCTTCATCATCGGACAAGAGCCAAAAAAATATTGCGGCCCCGAGTATCACAAGAAAGCCCAACCGTCGCCGGCCGCACCAAATACACGCGCCCGTGTGACTAATCCCTGATCGCGTGCGGGCTTATCGGATTCATCGACAGGACTGCCTTGAGATTATGCAGCGGACTCTTGCAGTCGCGCTTGTCGGAGTAGGACTGCGGGTTGCGGCAAGGTGGGGGCGTCCGTCACAGATATTCTGTTAACCCCGGCGAATTAGTTTCGCTTGTCTGCGACGCCGTGGGTTTGAATGGCCGCACGTAGCGTCTCGATCGCCAAAGCTGCCGCATGTTGTTTCCGTGATGGCAGGCCTCCTACAGCGTTAACGACTTCCTTACGCGTCAACTGCAGGGCAGCTTCAACCGGCATCCCTTCCAGTATCTCGGCCAGCGCGGAGCCGCAGGCCAGGGTGGCGGGACAACCGTAGGCAAGGAAGCGCGCCGACTCGATCCGGCCGTTACTAATCAAGAAACTGAGCCGGAGACGATCGCCACAGACAGGATTTGACTGTTCAGCGACGGCGTTCGCTTCCGGGAGTTCTCCGGCATTGCGTGGGCGGGCGAGATGATCTTTGAAGGTTTCGGAATACGACACGATGTTTATTACTGGCAAGGCGGGCGCCCTCGCCCGCAAGAGCGCGAAGCGCGAACGCTTTCTCGGCTATTGAATATCCAGAGGTAAGGCGGGGCTGGTCCACACTTGCGGGCGAGGCCCTGCGTCCCCGGTAATAAACAGACCGCCTCCGGTTACTTCTCTGCCGGGCACAGCTAACTTACTCCAACAGTTTCGCGAGACAGGGGTGACAGCTCACGCAGGCTCGCGACCGACCGCCGCAGGGCTGCCAAAGCGTAATCGACGTCGTCCTCAGAGTTGTCCTTTCCAAAGCTGAACCGGATCGCGCCCCGCGCGAGCTCTTCATTCCGGCCGAGCGCGCGAATCACCGGCGACGGTTCCAGGGTTCCCGACGAACAAGCCGACCCGGTAGAAACCGCGACGCCCTGCATGTCGAGATGGATCAGTAAACCTTCGCCTTCAATAAAGCGAAACGAAATATTCGAGACATGGGGCAGCCGCTGTTCGCGATCTCCGTTAAAAGCAACATCGTCGATCGATTGCAAGACTCCCGCTTCAAAGCGATCGCGCAGGCGTCGGGTCTGTTCATAGCGTGAGTTCATTTCCCGCTGAGCCAGCACCGCCGCCGCTCCGAAGGCTACGATGTTGGGGACTGATTCTGTCCCGGCGCGTCGCTCTCGCTCCTGATGTCCCCCAACTTGCTGCGGGGTTAAGCGCACCCCACGTCTAACAAACAGCGCACCGGTTCCTTTCGGCGCATAGATTTTGTGAGCTGAGATCGATAGCAGATCACAGCCGAGATGCTCGACTTCAATCGGAACACGCCCGGCTGCCTGCACCGCATCAGTGTGCAGCCACAGATTGCGATGGCCACTCTGTCGCGCTTCTTTAACCAGCTCACCGATCTCTCTGATTGGCTGCAGCGTGCCGATTTCATTGTTGGCGAGCATCACGCTCAGCAAAACTGTGTCGGGCCGCAGGGCCGACCGAACATCATCCAACCGCACGATTCCATCTTCGTAAACCGGTAATCTGGTCACGGCCCAACCGCGCTTCTCGAGTGTGTCAACCGCGCCTCGCACTGACGGGTGTTCAATTGCCGATGTGATTATGTGGCGTCCATTCGGCTCGGCCAGTTCGCAGACGCCGCGGATTCCGAGGTTGTTGGCTTCAGTACCGCCGGAGGTGAAAATGATCTCGTTTGCGCGCGCGCCGATCAGATTCGCCACCTGACGCCGGGCGCGATCGTTGGCGGCTCGCGCTTCCTGCCCGAACAGATGAACGCTCGAAGCATTCCCAAACTTTTCGGTCAGAAAAGGAAGCATGGCCTCGACGACCCTGGGGTCGACCGGCGTTGTGGCACTGTGATCGAGATAGACTCTACGCATTGAACCCAAACGATGGTTTAGAAACGGATACTGCACGCCACTCACGCCTCAACACCGGGCGGTCGGTAGCCCGACTCCAAACGGAGCCAGGGGCTCTTCGTGAAACTGACGCGCGGGCTTTCCCTTAGCCTGCAACTGGGGCCCTGCCTCTCGCATCAGAACCTCCGGTGTTTGGACTTACCCGAGTCTAGGTTGAGCAACCAGGAGGGTCAAGCTGGTGTTGTTACTGAACGGACTCGGTGTTAGCATTTTGAAGTTATGAATGCGGATTCTCGCGATTCGGTAGATCCGAGATGGAAGCTCTCCCTTCCGAAAGTGTCGATGCTCTGGAGCTAACTCTCTTCCAAAACTAAGACAATCGGCAGGAAAGGCTGAACTATGAAGAACTTGAGATTTGCTTTAACTTTGGTGGTCTCGTTTACGTTTATGACGGCTCCGCTGATGGCGGCGCCACACCGGGCACAGGATCCCCAAACCCAACCGCAGGCAACCGCCATCATGCGCGGCTATCGCACCGGCTATTCCGACGGTTATCAGGTCGGGGTCAGCGATTTGGCCGGCAAAGCCAATCGAGACTTTCGCCCCAAGGCCGACTATCAGAAGGGTGATCGCGGCTACAACGCTACCTACGGAGCGATCGAAGAGTACCACGACGGATATCAACAGGGGTTTGAAGTTGGCTACAACGCGGGCTTCGATCGCAAGCCCTTCGATTCGAGTTTCCCCGCAGACCTGAAGCGCCGGAGTGAAGATACAACGGTTGGTTATCCGACGGATCAGAACAAGCCCGATCTGCAGCCACGGCAAACTCAGCCGCAACCGCAGACTCAGCCAACCCAATCGGGTAACGGCGACTTTATTCCGCGCGACACGATCATGCAGGTCGAGCTGCTGAGTAATCTTTCCACCGATGCTTCACAGAAGGGCGATCACTTTCAAGTTCGGGTGGTCGAACCGAAAGAGTATCAGGGCGCGGTCATCGATGGTCGGGTCGTGAATGTCCAGCGTCCGGGCAAGGCAAAAGGCACCGCCCAGTTGCAGTTGGGTTTTGACGAGATCCATTTCGCTGACGGCCGTACTTCCAAAATGAGTGCTCAGGTGATTGAAGTCATCGCGGGCGGCGGCGAGGGTGTTGGTAAAGTGGATTCCGAAGGGGGCGTGCAGGGAACCAGTTCAACCAGGGACGATGTTAAGAAAGTCGGAATCGCGACCGGAATAGGGGCCCTCATCGGCGCCATCGCCGGTGGTGGCGTCGGTGCAGCCGTTGGAGCAACCATTGGCGCCGGAGTTGGAACTGCCGGCGTGCTAAGCCAACGTGGCAAGGACATTCGTCTCTATCAGGGGCAACAACTTCGTCTGCGGACCGCTGGGGATGTAACGCAGCGATAGAGTTGTCTGGATCTGCCGCCACCCCATCGCGGAAGGCTCCGCCTTTCCGGCAGTCTCGTAAGATTGATGCTTGAGGCTTCGCCTCAATTATCTGAGGCGCAGTCTGAGAAGAAACAATCAGCCATCTACGGTAAGCCGTAGGCTTCCGCACTGTGCTGCGGCAAAGCCGCAATCGCCTGGGCTGGCCTCATCCCAAATTCATGTCCATCATCACCCTTCTGACTGACTTCGGCTCTCAGGATTACTTTGTCGGTGCGATGAAGGGCGTAATCCTCTCGATTAATTCCAGTGCGACGATAGTCGACGTGACGCATGAGATTCCGCCTCAGGATGTCCGGGCGGGTGCATTTAACCTTCTTGCCGCATACAAGGATTTTCCGCCCGGTAGCATTCACCTGGCTGTCATAGATCCAGGCGTGGGGTCCGCCCGCAGGGGGATCGTCATTGATTGTGCCGGCCAGTTTTTTGTAGGACCTGACAACGGTCTGTTTAGTTGGATCTGTGATCGAGAACAGAATTTTCGTGCGTTCGAATTATCGGACCAGAAATTCTTTCGTCATCCGGTAAGTAGAACCTTTCATGGGCGCGACATCTTTGCTCCCGTCGCGGCGGCGGTGGCGAACGGAGTCGCGGTGGAAGAATTCGGACCGCGGATCGAAGAGCTGGTTCGGCTTGAATCGTTGATGCCCGGAAGGTCCGACGGCGGCAGCATCGAGGCAACCATCATCCATATCGATCGCTTTGGTAACTGCATAACGAACCTGGCTGCCGAGCACTTTGGCCCAGGCGTGAAACTGGTCGTCAATGGCCGTGAAGTCTCCGGTGTGCGGGCCTTCTTTTCTGATTCCGCGGCGAGCGACGACGAATTGTTCTGCGTCTTTGGCAGCACCGGTTTCCTGGAGATTGCTGTTCAGAATTCTTCCGCCGCGCAAATCCTTAATGCCAAACAAGGGGATCGCGTAGTCGTGCTTTCGGCTAACTCTGATTGACTGAGCGCTGTGTCAGAAGCCCGCGCGTCAGCAAGGGCTGTGAGTTTGTAAGAAGGGTACGAACTCAATGGCCCTCCCTGACAGTCGGGCTTCTGACACACGCGCTATCGCGAAACATCAACGGTTCGAAACGAATGCATGACGCGGCGTCAGTGCTCGCTTGTCACGCGGAAACCTCTTTGCTATCTTCAATTCATCCAAAATTTCGAGGGAAAACAAATAATGGAAAAAGCGAAGGCGACCGCGGCGGGAAGTGCGGTCTCAACCGGCCTCAGAGGCGTCGTGGCCGCCAGCTCTTCAATTGGCGACGTTAACGGCGAAAAAGGCGAACTGATTTACCAGGGTCTGAATATTCATGACCTGGCAACGAAATCCACTTTTGAAGAAGTCGTGTTCCTGCTTTGGAATGGGCGTTTACCAAAGCGAGCTGAACTGGATGAACTCAAGAGCAGTTTGGCCGCGTCCTACGAACTTCCCGAACAAATAATTGAATTGATTAAGGGGATGTACGCGCGCGTTCCGAAGAGCGCCGAACCGATGGACGCGCTGCGCACGGTTGTCTCGGCGATGGCGATGTTCGACGAGGAATCGCGCGACCTTTCACGCGAGGCAAGTATCCGCGTCGCCACTCGATTGACGGCCAGGTTCCCCACCATTGTGGCGGCGATGGACCGAGCCCGCAATGATCTCGATTTTATTTCGCCCAAACCCGATCTCGATATCGCGACTAATTTTCTTTACATGCGCACGGGCGAGATGCCCGATGAGTTTGACGCGCACGTTCTGGACGTGGCGCTGATTCTTCAGGCTGACCACGAGCTGAATGCTTCAACCTTCACGGCGCGAGTCGTGGCCGGAACGCTGGCGGACATGTATAGCTGTGTCACCGCTGCCCTCGGCGCGCTTTCAGGGCCGCTGCACGGTGGCGCCAACACGGCCGTGATGAAATTGTTGTTGGAAATCGGCAGCGTCGACAACGTCGAACCCTATATCAAGGACGCTTTGTCGCAGAAGAAAAAGATTATGGGTTTTGGCCACGCGGTATATCGCACAGAAGATCCCCGCGCTACTCACCTGCGCCGGTTCTCGCAGCAGATGGGCGAGCGCAAGGGCGACACCAAGTGGTACGACATGACCGCAAAAGTGGAAGAAGTAATGAAGCATGAGAAGGGTCTGCTGCCGAATGTTGACGCCTACTCAGCTTCAACCTATTACATGATGGGAATTCCGCTCGATCTGTACACGCCAATCTTTGCGATCAGCCGCATCAGCGGTTGGACTGCTCACATCCTGGAACAGTACGCGGACAATAAACTCATCCGTCCCCGGGCCGAATACATTGGACCGCGCGACGTGCCTTATGTGCCGATTGATGAGCGGTGATTTTGGGAGTTCTGAGTTAGAAACGATCCACGAAGTCGCACTAGATTGGTGTGAGTTCGTGGATCGTTTTTCTTGCGTCAGGCAGCGATCTCCCAGAAAGACGACAGGGCCACTTACTGATCATCCGTCACGCGGATGAAATCACTTCCGGGTCCAAACTGATCGAATTCCTCGGCCAGACCGGCTTCGATAATTGATCCAATCGTGGGATGAAACTGGTGAATATCCGGCGGCGGAATTTCAGTCGCCGGAGAACATGGCGGAACTAACTGCTCCGGCTCGATGAACGACGGCGGAGGAGGCGGTTGCTGCGAGACGTGAATATCCCGATCTTCGTACTTGAGGCCGTGTGGCAGCTCTTTGCGCACCTTCTCGGCTATTTCGCCGAGGTCTATGAAACAGTCCGCGACGTCAATCAGCTTGGGGGCGGTGTTCGACCGGAAGCCGACCACCTCAACTCGACAGCCTTTATAGGCCACTGAATTTACTGCGTAGACAAAATCCTCATCGCCTGAAACCAGGACCGCGGTGTCATAGCGGCCGGCGAGCGAGAGCATGTCGACGGCAATCTCAACGTCGAGGTTCGCTTTGCGCGTCCCGTCATAAAAAGTCTTCAGCTCCTTCTGCACTACCCGGAAACCGTTGCGCCTCATCCACAACAGAAATCCCTGTTGCCGTTCAGCGCCGGCGTCGACACCGGTGTAAAAGAAAGCCCGAAATAAACGTCCATCGCCCAGTAGCACTCGCAGCAGCTTGTTGTAGTCAATATCGATGTTGTGAAAGCGCGCTGCGTGAAACAGGTTGTTCCCGTCGATAAAAATTGCCACTTTACCGCGATGGCCGAACTGAAATGAAATATTGTTCGTCGAATCGAAGTGGTTCAAGTCGGTAGCTCCATTAAAATACTGTATTTGATGTCGCCTAGAATGCCGCTCGGATGTGGTCGCGGTCAAGTTAGACTGTAGGTCGCGACCGACGGCGTCGTATAATCCTGGGCCGGACCCGACAACAGGGAGAACCCGATTGATCGACGACAAAGCCCCAGCAGTTTTAGAGACTGCTCCTGAATCCAAGCCCCGAAGCTTCACCAACACCGAGTTGATTACTTGTGAAGAGTGCCGGCGGTCCAATCCACCTACCCGGGCTAATTGTCTTTATTGTGGAGCCCAACTTCCCGTCCGTGAATATCCCAAGGCACTGCAAACAGACCCGGAACCGATAGTCGAATCAAACCAAACCTTGACGGGCGGCTGGGGATTTCTGATCGTGCTGGCACCGGGCCAAAACAAGGCAGCGGCTGAATTATCCCTGGAAGAGATGGCCAGGGTTGTGCAACTACCGGCGCAGGAAGTTGCGAGGGCTATTAGCCTGAATTGTTCGACGCCTCTTTTGCGCGCGGCCACCCGGGAAGATGGAGCGAAACTCGCGGACAGGTTGCGCGGTTTGGGAATTGAAATAGATATGTTCTCTGAGGAGGCATTGGAACTGGAGCTGCCTAATAACAAGACTCGCACGCTCGGGCTTTCGAACGACGGCGTGACGGCCCTACTGTCCAGCGGTGGACGGACTGCTATCAGGTGGGACGAACTCAGCTTGATCGTAAGTGGGAGATTGCTGGTTAACCGGAAAGAAATTGAGGAGCGCAAAGCTCGCGGCCGATGGCAGCCGGTGGACAATCGAGAGCTGTTTTCAGACGAGCCCGTGATCGATCTCTACCGCAGGTCTGAGTCGGTGGGCTGGCGCATCTCGGCCAACAGTTTTGACTTTTCCTGTCTCGGAGAAGAGAAGGCGATGACGGCTTTCGAGAACCTTACAAAGCTTATCAATCTGATCAAAACGCGCGCACTCTTTATTGAGTTCGACGACTCATACCACGAATTGCGAACTGTGCTTGATAATGTTTGGCCGATCGAGCCGCAAACCAAAGCAGGGGACTGGCGACGCCGCGGCGTCGGCAAAGTGGACATCTCTACTATCACCGTGATCGACAACGAAAACCAATTCAATGCTTATTCGCGTCTGCGTCAAAGGATCAGTCTGAGCGAGCTTGAAGGTGACAGATGAAGAAGAAGCCGCCCGGTCACATCAACACAAGTGGTCAGGAACTACTTTACGGCGTGAACCCGTTGCTGGAAGCTCTGCGCCAGGGCGTGCGCGTCCCCAGCCAGATTGTGGTGGCTGAAGGCGCGCGCGATGAGCGGCTGCGTGAGTTGATCGAACTGGCGCAGAGTCGAAATATTTCAGTTAAGCGCGCCCCGCGATCGACGCTCGATCAAGCTGTTGGAAACTCGCATCATCAGGGCGTGATGGCCCGCGTTGCCGCCGCACGTTATGCCGACGCCGATGAGTTGCTGGCGGCGATTGCCGGGCGAGTAGGCGGGGAGCGGGAACCGCTGGTAACGCTGCTCGACGGCGTTGAGGATCCTCACAATTTGGGGGCGATACTACGGACCGCAGAATGCGCCGGAGTGGATGGAGTGTTTATTCCTGAGCGGCGCGCGGCTGGCTTGACTGATTCGGTGGCCAAGGCCGCAGCCGGGGCGGTTGAGCACGTACCGGTGGCGCGGGCCACAAACCTCACCCGTTTGATTGAAAAGTTGAAAGAGCGTAACGTCTGGGTCATTGGCGCAGATGCGGATGCCGAGATGAATTACACGGAGTGGGACTGGGTGCGGCCGTCGGCGCTGGTGCTGGGTGGAGAGGGCGCTGGACTCCATCGCCTGGTGCGTGAGAACTGCGATGTCCTGGTTCGGATTCCGGTGCTGGGAAAAATTCAATCGCTCAACGTCTCGGTTGCTGCCGGGATTGTTCTTTACGAAGCTCTCCGGCAACGAACCAAATTTGTTGCGAAAGCTGTTGCGGCCGAATAACTCCGAACTACTGGGTTTGATTTTTCGTTAGACAGGTCGCGTCGAGTGGCGAAGATGGTAAGGGCTTTCGGGGCTTCACCTCCTGATGTGCGGAAAGGCTCCGCCTTTCCAATCGTGATAACGTTCCCCTCGGTGAGCTGACCCTCTCAAAAAATGGGGGACTGGTCGGATCAGGCGGCCAAGCCGCTCTCGGTTCGCGAAGTGTTTTGGCTGACAGCGCTCGGAGGTTTTGCGAAATGTTTTGTCCTAAATGCGCCACTCAAAATGTCGATGGGGCAAGCTTCTGTCGATCATGCGGCGCGAATATTAGCCTGATCCCGGGCGCGCTGTCGGGCACTCTGGCGCAAAAACAAGAACAACCTGCCGACGATTGGGACTACTCATCAAGTCGCCGACGACGAAGAAACAAGCCAATCGAACCAAGCTGGGAGAAAGGCATCGTCAATGTCTTTGTCGGCCTCGGTTTCATTGTTGCGGCCCTGGCGGTGATGTTCAGATTTCCCGCGGGCGTGTTTTGGGGTTGGAGTTTTTTCATTCCCGGATTCTCAACTCTCGGTCGAGGCGTCGCGTCGATCATGGCCGCGCGCAACCTGGCCTCACGAAATAGCCAGTTATCAGCGGGCGGTGCGGCTGCACATTTTGCAAACCGGCAAGCGAGTGCGACTCCGACTCTGCAGCACTCTCCCCAGACAGGACAGTTGATGAATTCGGTTCCGAGCGTGACCGAAGGAACTACACGGCACCTCGGGCAAGAGGCGCCCGCTCGTCACTTCGATCCAGCGAGCGGCGAGGAGAAGCTGTCTTAGACCGTGAATAGAATTTAGTTTGCAGCGAGGCGATGACGCGCTTTCTCGGGAAGCGAACAAGCATCGCCTCGCATTGTGTTTGATGAAGAACAGCCCTGCAAGAATCTGCGTTCCGGTTTGCGTCGAGCGTGCGAGCGAGTTGCCGGACGCAATCACGCGTGCGGCGGCCAAGGCTGAAGTGGTCGAGTTACGGCTGGATTATCTGGCTAAAGATCAACGCGGGCCGGCGCTGTCAATCCTGAGAGCTTGGTTTAGTAGCAGCGACCAGGCGGTAATCCTTACTCTTCGCCCAGCTGAGCAGGGAGGGCAAACCATTTCTGATGAGGAAGCCCGGCGTCGCTTCTGGATTTCGCTGATGGATCTTTCCGGTCACGCGTTGTTTGATCTGGAACTTGATTTGGTACTCCGCTTTGCTGCCGAAGCGGAACACGGGTCATCGATCGATTGGGGCCGGGTCATTTGCTCTCACCATGACTTCCATTCTGTTCCTTCGGATCTGGACGACATTTACCAACGCATGGCAGCTACGCCGGCGCGAATTCTAAAGATTGCCGTCGCGGCCAATGACGCTATTGAGTGCCTTCCGGTTTTTCGTTTGCTTGAACGCGCCCAGCGTGAAAGTCGGGAGATGATTGCCATCGCGATGGGTCAGGCCGGAATAATGACGAGGGTTCTCGCGCCTTCGCGCGGCGCGTTCATGACGTATGGCTCACTCGACGATATCAACGCCACCGCTCCCGGCCAGTTGACGGCAAAGGTGCTACGCGAAGCGTTTCGAATCGATAGTCTTAATCACGAGACGGAGATCTTTGGGCTGACAGGGAATCCGGTTGGGCATTCGCTGTCTCCGCCGATTCACAACGCGGGATTCGCGGCGGCCGGGGTGAACGCGGTTTACATTCCTTTTGAGGTGCTTGAGGTGGATCAATTTCTGGGGCGGATGGCGTGTCCGCGCACGCGTGAACTCGATTGGAACCTCTGCGGCTTGAGTGTGACCGCACCGCACAAAGCTGCCGTGATCAAGTCTCTCGATTGGATCAGCGAGACGGCGCAAGCAGTGGGAGCCGTCAACACAATCGTAATCCGGGAGAACGAAATGCACGGCTACAACACCGACGTATCCGGGTTTCTCTGGCCTCTCAAGCAGAAGTTGGGATCCCTGCGCGGGGCGCGATGCGCCATCATCGGCGCGGGCGGCGCGGCGCGAGCGGCCGGGTGGGCTCTACGGGAGGAAGGCGCTGAGGTAGCTCTGTTTGTTCGCGATGTAGGTAGGACCAGCAACGCATCAGCCGGGCTAACAGTAAAGTCCTTTTCAATTTCAGCTGCCTCTTTCGCGGGCTTTGACGTGGTGGTGAATGCTACGCCGGTTGGCACCCGCGGTGCACTTGAAGACCAGACTCTGGCGAACATCGATCAGTTTCGTGGGGTGCGGTTGGCTTATGATCTCGTTTACAATCCACTGGAAACACGATTCCTGCGCGAAGCACGCGTGGCCGGTTGTGAGACGCTGGGGGGAATCGAGATGCTGCTGGGCCAGGCCGTTGAACAATTCAAACTCTGGACAGGAAAAGATCCCGATGTCCGGGTCATGCGGCGTGCGGCCCTCCAATCTGCAATCGCTGCGGACGAACTATCTGGATGAACACCATTGAAATCTCCAACCGATCGTTATAGCCGGCAGATCCTCTTTGAAGGTATTGGGGAAGAAGGTCAGGCCCGGTTGCTGAAGTCTCGTGCCTTGATCGTCGGATGTGGTGCGCTCGGGTCGGCGCAGGCTGAAGCTTTGGCCAGGGCCGGTGTCGGACAGTTGCGGATCGCTGATCGTGATTTCGTTGAATCATCAAACCTGCAAAGACAGACGATGTTCACCGAGGCGGACGCGAGCGAACGCCTGCCGAAGGCCATCGCCTGCGCCAATCACCTCAACCAGATTAATTCCGCAGTGAAGGTCGAGCCTGAAGTCGTCGATGTGAATCATTCGAACATCGAGCAGTTAATCCGTGATTGTGATGTGGTCCTGGACGGGACTGATAATTTTTCGACGCGATATCTTGTCAACGATGCCTGCGTCAAACACCGGGCGACCTGGATATACGGCGCCGCGGTAGGTTCTTATGGCGTCACGATGACGATTCGGCCTTATCAGACTGCCTGTCTGCGCTGTGTCTTTCCCGAAGCGCCGCCGGCTGCCACCGCGCCAACTTGCGATACTGCGGGTGTGATCATGCCAATCATCAGCGTAGTGGCGGCGGTGCAGGTAACCGAGGCCCTAAAACTTTTGACCGGTCACGTCGAAAAGCTGCATCAAACCCTGATGCAATTTGATGTTTGGCGTAACGAATGGCGACGGATTGGAGTTGGCGATCGGGCTCAGGACTGTTTGACCTGCGGTCTCGGTCGCTTTGAGTCGCTCGAAGCCGAAGACCGGGAGTTTGCGGCCGTGCTCTGTGGCAGGCAGGCGGTGCAAGTCTCGCCGGCCCAGCCGGTCCAAGTAGATCTGATCGCCCTCGATCAAAAGCTCAAATCTGCCGGCGAGGTGCGGCGGAATAACTACCTGCTTCGCTTTCGCACCGGCGAATACGAACTGACAGTTTTTAAGGATGCGCGTTCGATAATTCGAGGTACCGACGACATTGCCATCGCGCGTTCGCTCTACGCAAAATATATCGGCAACTAATTCTTCTTCTCTTGGATGGGTTCAATAAGGTTTCTGGCACATGTTCAAACACAAACTCTTCTCGGCTTTCATTTCGCTTCTGTTTCCTTTTGCCGCCGGCTTTTGCCTGAGCGCGATGGCCGGCGAGCCGGTCGTCTGGGACATCAATTCGCGCGCGGAGCTTTTGAAAGGCGAAGCGCACGGCGTTTCTATCACCGACAGTGGGATAGTGACGCTGGCTCCAGCTCTCAATCAACTTTTTAATACCGACCAGTCCTATGTCTGGTCCACCGCAATCGATGCGGCCGGGAACGTTTATCTCGGGACAGGTCACGACGGGAAGCTCTTTCGCGTTACGTCCGATGGGAAGGGAAGTCTGCTTTACAAGGCTTCCGAGTTGGATGTGACCGCGCTGGCGGTAGCGCGTGATGGCGCGGTTTTTGCCGCCACCTCGCCGGACGGAAAAGTGTATCGAGTAACGAGCGATGGCAAGGCTGAGGTCTATTTCGATCCGGTTGATAAGTACATCTGGTCCCTTGCGATTTTGGGAGATGGCTCTCTGGCTGTCGGCACTGGTGATAATGGCAAGATTTATCGCGTCCGAGTGGCTGGTGCAAAACCGGAAAGCTCGCTGCTGATTAATACCAATCAGACACATGTCATGTCGCTGGCCGTAACACCGCAGGGAGACCTGATCGCGGGCACCGACCCGGGTGGACTGGTGCTGCGCGTTTCTCCGGCAGGAAAAGCGTTTGGGCTTTACGACGCACCGTTGCGGGAAATTCATGCGCTGGCGGCAGCGCCCGACGGTTCAATTTACGCGTTGGCCCTGAGCGATGCGGCCTCGACGGGTAAGACGACCGCGCAACCGCCTCAGGCTGGCGATGGAGTGGCCACGGTAACCTCCACGGTCAGTGCCGCGGATGATGCGACCGCCGTGCAGGTGGCACAGGCGTCCCAACCGGCTCGCAGCCGAAACGATCTGACGAATGTTCGTAGCGCGGTCTTTCACATTCTGCCTGATGGCAGCAGTGATGTCGTGTGGAGCTCTACCACGGTGACCGGCTTTGCAGTGACGACCACGCATGGCGGAGTATTAATCGGCACGTCGGAAAAGGGTCGGATCTATTCCGTCACCGATGACGGTCGAGATACACTTTTGCTGCAATCGACCGAAGCCCAAATTTCTTCATTGATCTCACGCGGGGCTGATATATACGCGGCCTCGAGTAATCAGGGAAAACTCTTCCGCTTTGGTGATTCGCCGGTGAAGGAAGGAACCTACGAATCGCCGGTGCGTGACGCGAAGTTGGTTGCCTCCTGGGGACGAATCTGGTGGCGGGGAACCGGACCTATTGAATTGCAAACGCGCAGCGGAAATAGTGAGCGCCCCGACACTACCTGGAGCGATTGGAGCGTCACCTACACGGATGCAAAAGGCTCACAGGTGACGAGTCCCAAGGCGCGATTCATTCAGTGGCGTGCCCTTTTGCGCGGCAGCGGTGGGACCAGTCGTAATGACCCGCAGCTCGACGATGTGAGTCTCGCCTACCTGGCTCGTAACGTCGCCCCCGAAGTCCTGGCGATAACAGTCCTGCCTCCCGGGGTAGCTTTATTGCAGCAGTTGCAGCTCTCGATCGATCCAAACATTGAATCGTCGGGCCTGGATGCTTCCGTTTTTGGAATGGTGGCGCAGGTGGCTCCCCGGCGTTTGTACCAGCGCGGGGCGCGAGCGCTGCAATGGCAGGGAGAAGATCGAAACAGCGACACGCTGGAATATGCGGTCTATTACCGCTCGCTGAACGAAACTACTTTTCGGCTTTTGAAAGAGCACCTGCGGGAATCCTTCTATACAGTCGATGGCGCGAGTCTGGCGGACGGCCGGTATGTGTTCAAGATAGTCGCGTCGGATGCGCTGGATAACCCACCGGGTTTTGCGCTGTCTGGCGAACGGGTCAGCGAGCCCCTGGACATCGACAACACTCCTCCCTCAGTACGCCCGGCCTCGGCGCCGCAGATTACGGGCGAGCGGGTCCGAATAGTTTTTGATGTCGAGGATGCCACCGGTCGTATCAAACGTGCTGACGTCAGTGTGGATGGCGGTGCCTGGCACGAGGTGTTTCCCGATGATGGTATCGCCGACAGCCAACGGGAACATTATTCGCTGGATCTTGCAGTCTCCGGAGTAGGGGAACACACGATTTCCGTACGGGCCTTCGACAACAGTAACAATGTCGGAAACGTTAGTGTGACGATAAGGAAATAGGGCTGCGCGCGCCTGTCGAGTGCACGATACGGTGCTGATATCGTGCGATACGGAGCGCGGACCCCTTGGATTCAACCGTGGCGAATCTCCAACCCGGGGACGGATTCTCACTCTTGGACAGTGTAAATTACCGCTATTTATTACTTGACTCAACTGGTGCGGCTGGTAAGGTAGCACTGGCATCGATCTTGCTGAAAGCAAGCGGTGCGACTCTCCGCCTCTCCCGTAGTTGAAGGAAGTGATGCAAGGAGGCGGCAGGTACTTATGAAGGAATTAAAACGAATTTTGGTGGCGGTTTTGATCGGGCTGATGCTCTCGGTTGGCTCGTTTGCTCAAAAGAACGACAATCGTCCGCCCAAAGAGCAGCCGAAGGTCAAAGAGAAGGAAAAACCACCCCCGAGTAACAGTAATCAGAATAGTAATCGGCGGGACAAGCCCTGACTATTCCGGCTGGCTCATCACGAGCCAGAATCAAAAGTAGTAATCATGAGACCCGTGCCCCGCATGGGTCTCGTTATTTAGGGAATCATGAAGATCAGAAAATTCACTCGTATCGCAAACGTTTTACCGCTCGCCCTGTTGGGAACTCTGTTCTCAGTTCAAATCGTGGAGGGGCAGTACCGGTCGATTCCGCAGGGCCTGGTGGCTCGGGCGGAGCAGGTTACGGGGGACCGTTTTCCGCTGGTGGTGACGACGCCGCGTGGTGTCACGGTCCTCGCCAGAATCTCCCCGAGCCGAGAGATGCTCAACGCGATCGATAGCGGCTTGGCCGACCTGTTCGCCGTCGCGCAACGCCACGGCTATCACAACCGGATGAAATTTGAAAATTACACGGTTTTCATCGCCCGCGCCGATCGACTAAAAGACAGTCAGGGACAGTACTCTCCGGACATTGCCGTGCCGGCGCAACAGTACGCCGGCACTGACTATGACCAGGGCGGATTCATTTATGCAGCCGGCATGGTACTGGCGTTCAACCCCTGCACCTTTGTGATCGCTGAACACGATCGGGATCTGGCACGCGTGTCTAATGTTGTTCGGTTCGAAGGTGAGCACCTGATTCTCTACTACAACGACCGCGCCCTTTACGAACGCACTGCCGACCACAGCCGTGGTGGTGGTCATCCGATCCTGCAATAGGAATTGAAAGCAGTGAGCGGTTTGTAGTTCAAACCAGAATTAAATTGAGGCGATGCTGTTGCGAGGTCGCCTCTTTTCTTGTCACGAAATCGGTATCAGGTACTGTCTGCTGAGCAAAGCAAGCATTGGAAGCCTGTTCATCGCATTCAAATAGAACCCGAAAGCTGGACTGATTACTTTTGGTCTGCGACTATTTCCTCTGCACAATGAGTCTCCCTGGGGAATTAACTAGGCCGTAAAACTTACCTTTTCACTTGTCCTAGTCATGCTGGCTGTTTCTATCTTGTCAGCACAGCAGGTTGGCCTGGCGCCGTTCACCAAGGTTGATAGAGCAGTCAAGCAAAAGCACGAGCAACACCGCGCGAGGACAGATAATCCCACCAGAGCGTTGTTATCCAGCACGAGCGGGATAATACTCTCGAAAGCGCGTTATCGAGGACGAGCTGGATAATATATAGTTAGGCGACAGTCGGAAGGTTGGCTAGGCGTCATCTCAGGATTCGGACAGCAATGCTCTCCAGTCCGAAACAGGCGGCCCTGGAAGTATCAGCCGGCTCAGCTAGTTCCGTCCGGCCATGGACCGAACGAAGTGGAAGCCCGGCGCCGACGTCTGGCCGGATCGTCGCATTTGATCGAAGCGTTCCACGCCAAAGCAACTTACGGCGTAGAGTACTTGTCCTAGCTCGCATTCGCGTCTGAATCCTGAGCTGACGCCAACTGTAACCCGAACGGAGTGAGACGATGAAGATTAGCCGCCGATCCTTTGTCAAAGCTGCAGCAGCAATCGGTGCTTCGCTCGCATGGGTCGGACCGGCTCAAGGTTCGCGTATCCACTGGCATGAGCGGCGTGATCTCTATCCCCAAGGGGTCGCCTCGGGCGATCCCGATCAGCACAGCGTCATCCTGTGGACGAGGCGTCCGTTTGCCCAGGGCGCACGCCAGGTCCTGACCGTCGAGGTAGCCGAGGATGAGGCATTCCGGCGAGTCATTGCGCACGCGCAGGCACCGGTCTTAAGCGCTACTGACTGGACCGCGCGCGTTCTGATTGGCGGACTCAAGCCGGCGCGCACTTACTGGTATCGGTTTACCGACGCCGACGGAAACGGCAGCCGAATCGGCCGCACGATCACTGCGCCGTTGCCGAACGATCCGCGCACAGTGAACTTCGCATTCGTGAGCTGTCAGGATGTCAATGAGGGCACGCTCAACGCCTATCGCCGGATGATTTATGAAGATGAACGCGCTCCCGCCGCCCAAAAGCTCGATTTCGTTCTGCACCTCGGCGATTTCATCTACGAGGTGGTCGAGTATCCCGACGAAGTGAAGACACGCTACGACCGCACGATCTATGAGGTTGCGCGCATACCGGATGGCGACAAGGCCGGCAACTTCCACATACCGCTGACCGTCGACGGCTACCGGGCCATCTACAAAGGCTATCTCGCCGATCCCGACCTCCAGGACGCGCGCGCGCGCTGGCCGTTCGTCGCGATCTGGGACAACCACGAATTCTCGTGGCAAGGCTGGCAGAGCATCCAGAAGGCCGGCAAGTCGCGGCCCGGCCACCACGACGCTCTGCCAGCCCTGCCAGGAGAATTCGTGGTTGTCCCACATGGCGACGAACGGCCAGCGGGCGCGCGCGTCCTGCAGGTCGGGATCTTTCAGGTATCCACGATAGATGG
>JBBRMS010000091.1:0-17409 GCA_038230715.1 Pyrinomonadales bacterium | reverse complement strand
TCACCCTGATATATAGCAGGTCGGCATGTCGGTAGCGCCCGTCAGCGACCAGCATTTCTATGACACTATCTATCAGGAGCGCTACATGGGTCTGCCGCAGGATAACGAAGAGGACTATCGCCGCGGATCACCCGTGACTTACGCCGGCGGCCTCGAGGGCAAGCTCCTCGTGGTCCACGGATCGGGCGATGATAACGTCCACTACAAGAGCACTGAAGTGCTCGTCAATGCGCTAATCGCCGCCAAAAAACAGTTCACGATGATGGAGTATCCGAACCGCCGGCACGACATCAGCCAGGGCGAGAACACTACCAGACACGTGTACGGGTTGCTGACACGCTTTCTCGAAGAGAACCTGCCGGCGGGATCGTCGGCGCATTAACGCGAAAGTCTGCCGGACTTATTCAGACGAACTTACTGACCGCGAACCGCCCTTTGGCGTTTCTTCGGGTGCGACTTCCTAATCGCCGCGCCCGGCCGACTGAAGTGGACCTTGCTCGTTGTTGTCTTTCGAATTGCTGTGGATGTAAATCCTTCCTAAGATTGCCTGGCCTAACAGAGCTTTGAATATGAACACCAAGCTGGGGAAAGCAGTTCTGACTACCCTGATCGCGTTGAGCCTGGCAGGCAGCGCCCTCGGATTGCAGAACGAAAAGCTGTCAGCCGCAGCCCTTCTGCTTTGGTACACCCACCCGGCGGACAAATGGGAGAACGCGTTTCCGGTTGGGAACGGGCGGCTCGGTGCCATGGTCTTTGGCCGGACAGATGAGGAGCAGATACAACTTAACGAGGATACGTACTGGTCTGGCGGGCCTTATTCCACGGTCGTGAAGGGCGGCGCGCAGGCACTGCCCGAACTGCAAAAGCTCGTCTTTGATGGCCAGTACAAGCAGGCTCATATTCTGTTCGGGCGGCGCTTAATGGGATACCCGGTCGAGCAACAGAAATACCAGGCGCTCGGAAATCTGGTTATCAAATTTTCCTCGAAAGACGCAGTCTCAGACTATCGGCATCAACTCAGTCTGGACACGGCGATTGCCACCACCAGTTACCTGCAAGGTGGCGTTCGTTACACCCGCGAAGTTTTTGTCAGCCCCGTTGATCAGGTTATCGTCGTCCGGCTGACGGCAGATCAGCCCGGCCAGCTCAATTTCAAGGCGCAACTGCGAGGCTATAGAAATACTGCTCATTCAAACTACGCGACTGATTATTTTCAGATGGACGGTGACGGTGCGGACGGATTGATGCTGCGCGGCAAGTCGGCGGATTACCTGGGCATCGAAGGCAAGCTGCGCTACCAGGTTCGCTTACGCGCCATACCGACTGGCGGTTCGCTACGCGTGATGGATGACGAACTGTTCGTGAGTAATGCGGATGCCGTGACGCTATTGATTGCCGCCAACACCAACTTTGTGAATTACAAAGACGTGACGGCTGATCCCGAAGCCCGTGTGAGGGCCACCTTGAAAGCCTTGAGCGGAAAATCTTTCGATGGGATCAAGGCCTCGCACGTCCGGGAGCATCAGCGTTTATTCCGGCGCGTGGCGCTGACTCTGCCAGAGACGCCGAACTCACAACTGCCGACAGACCTTCGGCTCAGCCGCTTCGATGGATCGAACGACCCGGCTCTGGCAGCGCTGCTCTTTCAGTTTGGCCGTTATCTGTTGATCTCGTCTTCGCGGCCTGGCACACAGCCCGCCAATTTGCAGGGCATCTGGAACAAGGACATGAATCCATCCTGGGATGCCAAGTACACGACGAACATCAACACTCAAATGAATTACTGGCCCGCTGAAGTCGGCAATCTGAGCGAATGCGCCGAGCCCCTCTTTGTGATGATCAAGGAGTTGACAGATCAGGGAAGCCAGGTGGCCCGTGAACATTATGGCGCAGGCGGCTGGGTGCATCATCAAAACACCGACCTTTGGCGCGTCACCGCGCCGATGGATGGACCAAGCTGGGGAACGTTTACTACCGGAGGCGCATGGCTGGCGACGCATCTGTGGGAGCATTATCTTTACACCGGCGATAAGGCGTTCCTCAAAGAATACTATCCCGTGCTCAAAGGCAGCGCGGAATTCTATCTGGATTTTCTGGTCCCTCATCCAAAATATGGTTGGCTGGTGACCAATCCTTCGACTTCGCCAGAAAACTTTCCGGCAGGCCCGGCCAGCATACGCTTCTTCGATGAGACCACGACGTTTGAAACCGGAACGTCAATTACTGCCGGTTCCACCATCGACATGCAGATTCTGAATGATCTGTTCAGCGCGGTCGCTCAGGCGGCTGATGTCCTGGGCACGGATCAGGAATTCAAGCAGAGAGTGCTCGCCACGCGCGCCAAACTTGCGCCGATGCAAGTAGGCCGCAAAGGCAATCTGCAGGAATGGCTGGAGGACTGGGGTGAGACCGAACAGAGCCACCGTCATATCTCCGGCCTCTGGGGCCTCTATCCCGGTCATCAGATTTCAGCGCGCCGGACGCCAGGGCTTGCCGCAGCCAGCAAGGTGGTACTGGAACAGCGGGGTCTACCGGGCAACGGCTGGTCTTCAGCGTGGAAGGCAGCCTGCTGGGCGCGGCTGGGCAACGCGAATAAGGCGCTGGAGAACATCAACTACGCCATTCACAACTATACGTTCAATAGCCTGTTTTCCATCTGCTCAAAAGCCATGCAGGTGGATGGTTCTTTCGGTATGTCAGCGGTCATCGCCGAGTTGTTGCTCCAATCGCACGAAGACGAACTGAACTTGCTACCCGCGCTTCCGGCCTCCTGGCCAACCGGCGAAGTCGCGGGGCTGCTGGCCAGAGGCGGCTTTGAAGTCGGCCTCCGTTGGCAAGACGGGCGGCCTACTGAAGCGACCATTCTTTCGAAAAACGGGAACCTGTGCCGCGTTCGCTCGGCAACGCTCTTGCAAGTCTCCTCACAGGGGAAGTCCATCGCGGTCACACGACCTGAAAAAGATGTCATGGAATTCAAGACAACACCGGGTGCAACTTATAAGTTGATCTCCCACTGATGCCTGCAATGCGCGCGACTAGAAGGTAATTTTCCAAGCTCTGCAATAGTGCACTGAGTCTCACTGCCATATGGGGCGTTGCCCCGCCCGGGAACATTAGCACAGCCCAGTCCACCGACAGCGACCATCCGACACCGCAAGCGCCGGTTCGATCTCGGATTCAGAATCTTTAAGGCAACTCTGCTTCAAGCTTCGGATCCTGCGCCAGATTACCAGGTGTCTATTATTTGAGAGCACTGGATGGACTGCTTAGCAGTCTTCGTCGGATTACCCTGTCTTTCGTGCGCCGGTCTGTTGACCCAAACGCTCTGGTCGCGGCGAAGATTCGATTTGATGATGCCTTTAAGCCATCGATTTGGTAGTCTGAGAATGTTCTCGCGAAACTGAGCCATACCTGAATACTGATGCAGAACACTAATTCGACGAATCCGCTGGTGCTGTTAGTTGAAGATGACGAGGACACACGCTATGTCACTCGTGCGGCACTTGAGGATGGCGGCTATCGTGTATGCGAGGCCGAGAACGGCGACGAGGCGATCATCGTCGCCGGTCGTGATCAGCCTGATGCGATCCTAATGGACATCAGCATGCCATTGATGAATGGATTGACAGCCACCGCAAGGATCCGGCAGCTCGACAACATGGCGACCATTCCTATTATTGCGGTGACAGCCCATCACGAATCAGATCTGCGAGCCGACGCCGAAGCGTGTGGCTTCACAGCTTATGTAACGAAGCCTATTGATTTCGCCTGGCTGGTTGATTTTATCAGGGTCTTGCTTGGCTCAACGGATAAGCAGCCAAAGCCTGACCAGGCTGCGCGAGAGGGTAGCGACTAAATTCGGCTCAGTCCTGGGACCTTTGTGTCTGCGAACAAACATCCTGACGGCTGGGAGATATTCGAGGGTAGGCGCAGTTCGTCCGAGCTCTGCATCAATAGCGAAGTCGAAAATAGGAAACCACCGATTTTTCAAGGACCTTTGTCCCGCCTTCAAATCTTTCGCGCGTCTGTTTCACAATCAGCCCGCCAACTCCGCGCAAGGCCAATCTTCACCCCCGGGCCGACAAGCGCTGTCACAGCAGCGCCCGCAAACGCTCCTTGAGGAAGGTCTCCTTGGGGCTTCTCGATCCCCCGGTTACCCACTCGCGGACCTTTTTTGGGGTAACGGTGTGGACGATGGAGCTACGGATCTCAACCTCAAGCTTACTAATTAAGCCCGGCTCGCAGTCGTGTTCCTTAAAGGTTCGCATGGCCAGCACAGCGGCTTCGTAAAGACTCTCGGCCTCGACTTCAACCGAGTGTCGCAAGCCTTCCGTATCCAGATAAGAAACAATGCAAACTGCCATGATGCGGGCGAGTCTAGCATTTTCGATGATTTTCGCCAATGGCAGATTTGGGTCAGCCTCCTCCGCGGAACGCGTGAGTGCGGGCGATGCAATCCTGATAGAGTTCGACCTCCGCATTAGTGCGGGCAGGCGACCAACCCAGTTCTTCTGCCAGTAATATCGCCGCGGCGCTCAGCGCACTCTGCCCCTGATCTCCACTGAATCCCAGCAAACTGCGCCGCAGAATAAAATCAACGAGTCGCACGCATTGCTCAGTTCGTGCGGCGAACACAACTTGAGCCCCGACGTCAGGCGTTTGCGGCGAAAGCGGTGCGCGCAAATGCTCATCCGCAGCCGCGAGTTGAATCACCTCGGACGCGCGACTTCCATAGAGATCAAAAAGGTGGTTAATCGTTTCGACCCCCAACCCGCAGCTTGAAACCTCGGGCTTCAAATCTCCGCGCGCACCCGGCAGAGGCCTCGCGGCCGTCGCGCAGCTTGCACTCACCTTCAGCTTTGCGCATACCGCATCCACCACCTCCTCAGCGATGGCGCGATAGCCGGTAATTTTTCCACCCAGAACAGAAATAAGGTTCCTTGCGCCTGAGTCACCGCCGTCGGTGATGCGGTGCGTGCGTGAAACGGACGAGGCCGCTCCCTCTCCCTTGACCAGTGCACGCACGCCCGCGTTACTAAAACGAACTTCCTTCGTGTCGAGGGCAGGAAAGAAATCGGTGACTGAGCGCAGCACATAGTCTATGTCTGCGGAAGTTGCCTGGGCTGTCGCCGGGTCGCCGGAGAAATCAGTGTCGGTCGTTCCGATCCAACTATGACCCAGCCAGGGAATAACGAACATCAGCCGGCCGTCGACGCGCGAGAAAAGCACGATGGCGCGGTCTGTAAGCTGCGGGGAAGCGATGTGTACGCCCTTCGTCGTTCGGAGTTTGACCGGCACATCCGACGCTGCTAGTCTCCCGGCCACTCGATCAAACCAGGCGCCGGAAGCATTGACTACCACCCGACCTGCGACACTCACGTCCGTCGTGACATCACTTAACAAATCCGTAACGCGGACGCCTTCAATCACACCATCCCGCAATATTGCTTCGGTGACTTCCGCGTAATTGAATGTCTGCGCGGCGTGTTCGCGGGCATCAATAATATTTTCCAGACAGAGGCGCTCGGGCGAATTGGCCTGGGCATCGAAGTAGGTCATTGCTCCCTGCAAACCTTGCTGACATAAGTTAGGCTCCATGGTCGCAAGGTCAGCGGGCGCAATAAAGCGATGGCGCGGGAGGCTCTTGTCATAACTCAGCCAGTTATAAAGCGTCATTCCCAACTTCATTTTGTAACGGTGCCAAAGGCTGCTACCGTAAAATGGCAGGATGAATTCGAGCGGCTTGACCAGGTGCGGAGCGATGCGCAGGAGTGTTTCGCGCTCGCGCAGATCCATCCGCACGAGGCCGAAATCAAGCATCTCCAGATAGCGCAAGCCGCCGTGGATCAGGCGCGTCGATCCGGCCGTTGTGCCGCTGCCAAAATCAGATTTTTCAAACAGCGCGACGCGTAGACCACGCAGGGCTGCATCACGCGCGATGCCTGCGCCAATGATGCCGCCGCCGATGACGATGACATCGAAGCGCTCGCCCGCAAGCGGTGTCAGGCGTGAAGCAGGGTTAGATGGAGCGGGCATAGAGAAAACGCAAAGTGTCTCAGGGCAGGATGTTCATAGCAAGGCAGAATCCGGGTGTCAATTGAGGGTTTGTCGAGGTAGTGCCTTGATCGATCTCGGATTGTCTTGCAGGTGGGTCCACGAAATTCACCAGACAGGGGTCAATCACCCACGATTGGTGTGGGTTCGTGGATGGTCTTATTTGCAAGTCTACAAAAGGTACAAAGGCGGACGAGACGACCGCGCGCTCCGGCAATTAGTAGAGTAGCCACCTCGTCCCGGTCGGGTTAAGATCAAATCTCAAACATGACCAGATACATTGGCGCAATCGACCAGGGGACTACCAGTACCCGTTTCATGGTCTTCGATCACGCGGGACAAGAGATCGTCCGCCATCAATTGGAACACACTCAGATTTTGCCGCGTCCAGGTTGGGTCGAACATGACCCGGTGGAGATTTACCAGCGCACCTGCGCGGCAATCGTGGGAGCGCTGTCCAAAGCTCATCTCACGGCGCAGGACCTGGCGGCGGTCGGTGTCACCAATCAACGCGAAACCACTGTCGTGTGGAATCGACGAACAGGAGTGCCTTTCTACAACGCCATTGTCTGGCAAGACACCCGCACTGACAGCATCATGCGAAAGCTGGAGCAGGCCGGAATTGGCGAGACGATTCGCAGGAAAGCAGGCCTGCCGCCGGCAACGTATTTTTCCGGCGGCAAGATCCAATGGATCCTCGATAACATCGACGGTGCACGATCTGCCGCTGAGCGCGGCGAGGCGATCTTCGGCAACATCGACACGTGGCTTATCTGGAACCTGACCGGAGGAGTGAACGGCGGAGTTCACATCACCGATGTGACGAATGCGAGCCGCACGATGCTGTTCAATCTAGAAATTCTTGATTGGGATAATGAACTGCTGAGTATCTTTGGCGTCCCGCCCGCGATGCTGCCGCTGGTGCGTCCTTCTTCGGAGGCAGACTTTTACGGCTTGACGGAACGTGACGGGCCTTTCAAAGGAGAAGTGCCTCTGTCTGCGGACCTAGGCGATCAGCAAGCCGCCACCGTCGGACAAGTTTGTTTCAATATCGGTGAAGCCAAGAATACTTATGGCACGGGGAATTTCCTGCTGCTCAATACCGGCGCCAACATAGTGCCGTCTCACGCTGGATTGTTGACCACGGTTTGCTATCAGATGGGGACCGCTCTTCCCATCTATGCGCTCGAGGGTTCGGTTGCGGTAACCGGATCCGCAGTCCAATGGTTGCGGGACCAACTGGGAATTATCAAACAAGCCGGAGACATAGAAGCGCTCGCCTGCTCGGTAAAAGACAATGGAGGCGTCTATTTCGTGCCGGCCTTTTCGGGTCTCTACGCACCTCACTGGCGCGCCGATGCGCGCGGTTGCATTGTCGGGCTAACGCGCTTTAATGATAAGGGCCATTTGGCGCGGGCCACGCTTGAAGCGATCTGCTATCAGACGCGCGATGTACTCGACGCGATGACTAAGGATTCTGGCGTTCGACTCGCTGTTTTGAAAGTTGATGGGGGCGCGACCGTCAACGACTCACTGATGCAACTGCAGGCAGACATCCTGGGTGTGCCGGTTGTGCGCCCTGTTGTTTCGGAAACCACGGCGTTGGGAGCGGCATATGCTGCCGGGCTAGCGGTCGGGTTCTGGCGTGACCTGGAAGAGATGCGACTTAACTGGCAACCCGACAAGCGCTGGGAACCTCGCTGGAGCGCAGATCAGAGAGAGGCCGGATACGCCGGTTGGCAGAAAGCGATCGAGCGCACTCTGAATTGGATTGAGGTTAAGTGATGCCGATGTTGCCGCCACGAACCAGATGCCATCGACACGAATCGATAGGCGTTCGTTTTTGTGCGAGTTCGGGGACTGTTTTTGAACCTTCCCATGACCCTGCCGAAAGCCAGACAAGCACGACTCAGCAAAAGTTCGTGGGACGCAGCTAAGATTCCTTATTGCAAAAAGCTGATTGGAACAAGCTTGATCTATTCCGGGCAATCGGTTAAAAGAAGCAAAGCCGATGACCTCGAAAACAAAGCTCAAAAAAAAGAAGAAAAAGAAAACGGCACTGATAATCTGCCGCGATCGGAAAGAGTTCTGGACCACCCAAACTCAATTCTGGCAGTGGGTGAGGGAGGGCGTAATTGCCAAGACCTCTGATCACCCACTCACTGGTCAGTTCGCGAGGGAACATGAAGAATTGATGGTGGTGTGGAGCAATACCGTGCTCAATCTTGCTCACCCTAATCACGTCCGCGAGGCGCTGATGTCGCGGCGGCTGGGTCTAAGTCGCTGAAAGAAGCGTCAAGTCTTAGGTGCCAGTCCCACGGGTACTCTGTGGCTAACAAATGTAAAGCTTCAAATCCTCATCCACTCCCGATTTCTGAGCAATTCTGTTACTCTCCTTCCGTTGCGGGGACTGGCCTTTTGCAGGATGTGAGCAGCTGGCTTGCACCCTCAGACTTAATCGCTGGATCCCCGTCTCGGTGCAACGAGTTCTTGAGTTTCATTCCAGTGAAAAACGTGAGGTTCCATAAACAACTGATCGTCCTGGCGCTGCCTGCTATTCTGTGTGTCTTTTTCTCGAACGCGTTCGGCCAGTCATCTGATCAGAGCCTGCCTACACCTGTACTCGTAAGCGAGATCAACGGCCGAATTGCGCCACTGGATCTCGGCGATCCGCGTTCGACCCGTCATTACTATGCATTTGAGGGAAGTCCCGGCGACCTGCTAATCACGGTTGACAGCAAGAACCTGAATGGCGACATCGACGTCTTTACCGCGATTACGTTTAGGCCGTTGATGAAGACCACACTGTACGCTAGTTCGCAATCAGGTGAAGTGACCAAAGGCATTTATCTGCGCAGCCGGCAGATCTTTGTCCTCCGAATTGAAGCACGGACACCGAACGACGAAGCCGGTACTTATCATATTCGTTTTGCCGGAACCTTTGCCCCGTTCAGTGGCGGCATTCCGGTCGCGGAAACAACAGCCCCGCGGGAGGATTCAACCGGCAAGAGCGGAGACAACAATCGTTTGTCTTCAGTGGGTGCGACTATACCGCGACCCGTCATTGAAGCGCCCGCGCCGGCCGAACCGAAAGTCGCAGAGACCGAGAAGCCGGCCGAGGATGCGGCGGCGAAGAAAACGACTTCAGCTACTTCTGAGAAGACTAAGCCAACGCGACCAGCACGTGGTAATTCACGTACCCGTCCACGGCCGGTGCGACCGAAGCCCACCAAGCCGGAGCCGGCCAGGACTGAAGCTGCCAAGACCGCAGAGACCAAAAAAGAGACTGCGACTCTTAAAGAAGCTGGCGCTGAAAAGACTGAAGCGAAGCCCACTACTCAGGAAGTGCCAGTAACGGGACCACATCTGATTATTGAGTCGAAGGACGGCACCAAAATCGATCGTCCCATGACCTCTGTGCGCCGAGTCGTGGTTGAAGGCGGCATGATCGTAATCGTGCTCAAGACGGGCCGTATCGAACGGATTCCGATGGCCAGCGTCAACCGGATGGCGATTGAACCCTAGCGGGTATCTCAACTAACGCGGCCGGTCAATTCCGTAAATCAAAACTTCCTTTCCCAGGATCTCCGTCTTTCCCTCAACCTTTTCTCCCAAACGCTCGGCTACACGAATTGAACCAATATTCTCCGGCGCTATCAGGCTGATGACGTGATCTCGATCCAGTTCGGCAAAGGCATAAGCCAGGGCCCGCCGCGCGCCTTCGGTCGCATAGCCTTTGCCCCAACAGTCGCGCGCCAGCGTCCAGCCTACTTCAAACGCAGGCCAGCCAATCGGGTTTAGACAACCGATTCGTCCGATTAGTTTGCGACTGCTTTTTTCTTCGACGGCCCAAATGCCGTAACCGCGAAAATACCAGTGGCCCATGATGGAGGCCATCTGCCGCCAGATTTCGATGTCGGCCATCAAAGTTCCGCCGAGGAAACGCATCACCTCCGGGTCACGGCACATCTTCGCGTACTCCTCAAAATCATCTTCCCGCAGCCAGCGCAGCCGCAGGCGTTCCGTCTCTAAAATGACTTCATTCATTTGCACGTCATTGCCCTTAGTCGTTGTTGGCTGTCACTGTGAAAATCTGCGCACTGACAGAGCGATAGGCAATCCGATTCCGAACATATGAATCAGCAACCCACCGATCAGATTCGGTAGCGCAAATGAGATCTTAAAAGGAATAGCTGAAAGCGGTAGCACGACGAAGTTCATGAAGAGATAGACGCCCACGCCGAAGATCGGTCCGCAGACAATTGCCTGAGTTACCATTACTCGGATCAGTAGACTCAAGCCGTAATAAATTGCAGCCGCGGTTAGCGCGATCAGGAAATGGAAGCCAAGACCGAGCACTGCCGTTTTGTTTCCGCCGGTGAAAGCCTTTGCGCCCAGTACGCCACTGGCGACGGATTGCAGAATTCTCGACGGAGGAGTGCGGCGCTGGACGTAGCTATTGATGCAGGCATAGCTGATATCCAGAATACCGGCTATGAAACCACCCAGAAGGATTGCGCGCAAAGCTCTCTGCATTAGCTCTTCACCTTGGAGCGTCGTTGATAAAACGGTTGGGAGAATAGCACGAACTGGGTTGTGCTGATGCGGCGACATCTCGTCCGCCCACCGGCGGGACCCGCTCCGGTTCGTACCTGGCACAAGATGGCTGGCGCTGCGCGATCAGGCGGAGAGGGTTTGCGTGCTCCGTCAAGGTCGCACGCAAAGCTTTGACAGCACCACAGTGCTCTGCTATTCAAGAGTAAGCAATGAAAAACTCGAACCTCAGACTGTATATCCGCTCACGCCTTTTCCAAGCCGCTTTGCTGCTGTGTTTTCTTGGTGCGGCATCCAGTGTCTCAGCTGCGCCATGCGATCAGATAAAGACGAAACCGGACCTATGGGTGAGCGGCAGTGTTAACGGGTTAGTCCTGGCAGCACGACGCGCTTATGAGCGTGATAAAGCGCAGACTGCGTATGAGCGAGTGCTGGATGGAATTGTGCGCACGATGCAGCAGTGCCGTTTGGCTGACGACAAGAATTTCGTCGCGCGTTATCCGGAGTTCGCCGGCTTTATCGCGACCGTTTCGCAGGATCGTCTGCCGGATCATGAACTCGGCTTTAGCGTTCCTGACAGTGTTTATTTTTCCGAGACCCGCGCGTACGTCTCGATACCAGACTTTCTGTTGACGCCTGAATTTCTGCGCGTGGTCAGTCGACGGGAAACCTTGAAACAGGCGAAGGCCATGCTGCGAGAGTTGAATGCCGGCCGAGCCAAGGAAGATCAGCTCATCTTCTTTAGTTATGAATCGCGCCATCTGGGGACACCTGACAACCCAGATAGTTTCTGGCGGCTGCTGATTGTCGTGCCGGGAAATGCTGCGCAAAGTTTGCCCGAAAAGTGGGTGCAATTCGGGGTGCCGGATCCGCGCGCCCGGGCGGCCGTCCGAAACGTTTCAGTTGTCTCGGTAGCGCAGGCCGCCGACGGCAGCACCAACACTTATTTCAAAGACTATTTCCGCACCTTCCGCCGGAACGGGTCGATCACAGTCAAAGGTCGCTGGGATTTGGGATTTGGTGACGACAACTGCGCGCTGTGTCACAAGAGCGGCATCCTGCCAATCTTTCCCGTTAACGGCACCGTAAGTGCCGATGAGCAGGACGAGCTGCGAGCAGTGAACGAACGTTTTTTGAAGTATGGGCGGCCGCGTTTTGGAAAATATCTTGATGCGAGCAAGTTAGGTCCCGGGCTGGGCGCCACGGCCACAGCTGATCCACCTCCAGTTGAAGCGAGGAAGGGCAGTGATGGGGTAAAGTGTGGCGCTTGTCACCAGCCTGAGGGCCTGGGTGCTTTGAACTGGCCGATGGATCGCGTCCTCATCAGTTCGTTTGTTAAGGGCGGTCAGATGCCGTTTGGGATTGAGCTCACAGCGTTCGAACGCAATCGCCTTTACACCAGATTGATTGACGAATATTTTGCGGTTGAGGAGAAGAATCCAGGGACGCTGAAGAGTTGGTTGTTGGGACGCAGGAGATCGTCGGCGAACCAGGCGAATGCTTTTCTTAACACCTCTGCGGCCTGGCGTGAAGAACCGGTCACGCAGAGGCGCAGAGACGCAAAGTAAATCCAGACTATTTCTTCGCTGACTTTAATTCCTCGAGCTTACTCTTGAACTGTGACAGATCCTGGTTGGTGGGATCGATTTTCTCCAGTTTCTTGATCGCTTCCTCAGAAGCTTTCGCATCGCCCTTGCTTAACAGAACTGCGCACAGCCCATCCAGCACCGGGACATCGTCCGGCTTCTTAATCAAAGCAGCCCGATACCACTTCTCGGCGGCATCGAAATGTCCGGCATCCATGTTAGCGACACCCAGCATACCCAGCACGCTGAAGTCGTTGGGCTTGAGCTTATTGGCTACCAGCAGGTATTCGATCGCCTGATCAAAGCGCTGGATTTGATACTCGAGCTTGGCGGCCATCAGTTGCGCGTCAAAATTATCAGGCTGCTCGCGCGCCTTTTTCATAGCCTCCTGCACCTGACCCAACATCTGTTGGCCGTTGCCGCTTTGGTCGGCGCCATTGACGGGCGGATGATCTGGGGGGAGGTTCTGGGCCTGTTGCGTGGCTGACAGAGGTGCTGCCCGCTGGGCGGCTTCGCGTGTCAGGATTGAGTTGGCGAGGAGGAAGCCGATAATAAAGCCAATCAGAATACCGATAATTGAAAAAAGGAGATTGTCTCTGTTCATAAGTTAATGATGTTGCACGGGCGTCCCGCCCCTGATCAAGTGCACGACGCACGTGCACTTCCTATTCAACTGGCTTGAGCAAGAATCTAATCTGCTCGCGCAGTTCCGGGTTGTCTGTGTGACCGTGACTTGTGATGGCGTGATTGACGGCAGCCTCGAAGACTTCATCCTCTGAGCCTTCAAGCCGCAGGGTACAGCCGCGATCGCTCGGGTGG
Organism: Pyrinomonadales bacterium; assembly: GCA_038230715.1. Lineage (GTDB taxonomy): Bacteria > Acidobacteriota > Blastocatellia > Pyrinomonadales > Pyrinomonadaceae > UBA11740. The sequence continues at coordinate 4,396 of JBBRMS010000091.1, read as the reverse complement.
TCGCGGCAATCAATCGCTTTTCTTTCAGACATGATCGTACCTCTGGTTTAGTATGACAAACTTCAGTTTGTCCATCGACGCTAGCGGCAAACTAAACTTCGCCTTACGCTATTTCCCGCCCTTCGCGACAATTAACTGCTTCGTCCGGGTTATCTGTTCCGAGATGCTTCTTAACTCGTCTGATCCGGGGGGCAGGAGTACCAGAAGCTTCTCCCAGTACTCGATCGCCTTTTTGTACTCGGCCACCTGAAACGCCGCGCTGCCGGCGAGGTCCAGAGCTTTCTGATGCTTTGGATCTATCTGCAGCGCGCGGTTGACGGCCTCAGTTGGTTTGCCGGCCAGGCGTTGGCTGTTAGTCATTGCCAGGGCTTCGGCATAATCTGCCCACGCGTCCGCATCATTACTATGCAAAGCAGTGACATGTTCAAAGGCCGAGGCGGCGTCGGCATAGCGCTCCATCGACATGTAGCTGCGCGCCAGCATCGTCCAGCCCTGAGGATCATTCGGATTTTGCTCGAGTTTCTTCGCCAGCTTCTCAACGTTCGCCGCGATCTGCTGATCAGTCATCTGCCCGGCCGGTTGCTGCCCGGCCGGTTGCTGGGCGGCCATCTGCGGCAGGTTCTGAGCGAGACCGGAGCGATTTCCGATTCCAAAGTAAAAGGCAATTACGCCGATAGGTATGAACATGGCGACCCCATAGGCAAACTTTCGCCCGGCCGCAGAAGTTATTGGCGAGTCAGCGCCTGATGCCTTCACGTCTTCGAGCAGGCGGCGTTCGAGTTCCTCTTTGTCCTGCTGGTATTGTGCCTCGCTCATTAACCCGTTCTTCAGATCAGCTTCCATCTCCTTGAACTGGTCCTGATAAATTAGAACATTCGCAGCCCGCAGGTCTTCCCGATTATTGTCGACGGTCTTTTCCAGCAGCGGCGGCAGCACGAACCACAGCGCGAATAGAATCAGCAGGGCGGCGATGATCCAAAAAGCTAACATGACGTTTAATCACCCAATTCGTTTCCAGTTATCCGGCTTCGCCTCCGAGTATGTCCGCCGCGCGCTTTCGTTCGTCGGCAGTGAGTGGTTGATCCTGAATCAGTTCGCGGCGACGTTTGAGATAGCGAAAGAGAACAACTATGCCCCCGATCAAAAGTACGAATGGCAGGAACCAGAGTAAATATGTCTTCGGTTTGATCTGCGGATTATAAAGAATGTAATCACCGTATCGTTGCGTGAGGAACGCGACAATCTCCTGGTCACTCTTGCCGGCGTTCATCTGTTCACGCATCTGCTTGCGTAAATCTTCAGCGAGATCGGAGCGGGAATCTGCGAGGGTCTCGTTCTGGCAGACCGGACAACGCAATTGCTCGGTCAGGGCTTTCATGCGCTGCTCAATTCTCGGGTCTTCGTTAGGCTGCGCTTCCCTGGCCAGCACCACCGTGCCTAAACAGAGCACTACCAGAATGATTCGAACGACTTGTTTCATTGATTGAGTTTTTGGACGCGCGGCAGAATTTCGTTCTGCCAGACCTCTTCGGTGATGGGACCGATCTGCTTGAAGGCGATGACGCCGTTCTTGTCGATCAGGAAAGTCTCCGGAGCGCCATACACTCCGTAATCGATCGACAGGCGCCCTTCGGGATCGGAGGCAGTGATGGTGTAAGGGTTACCTTCATCCTCGAGCATGCGTTGGGCGGTTGCCCGTTCGTCTTTGTAATCGACGCCATAGATCGGAACCGCACCGGTCTTCGAGTACTGCACCAGCAGGGGATGCTCTTCGCGGCACGCAACGCACCAGGTGCCCCAAAAATTAAGCAGCCAGACCTTGCCGCGCATATCGGCAGCGGAAAATGTCTTCGTCGGATCCTGCAGTTGCTTCAGAGAGAACGCCGGCGCGGGTTTGTTGATTAGCGGTGAAGGGATCTCATGCGGATCACGGCGCAACCCCACGGCCAGGAAAACCACCAGGCCGATGAATAGAAGCAAAGGTAATAACAGCAGACGATTCATTTTTAGACGGCAAAGCCGCGTCCTCGATTACTCACTCGCCGCGGGCGAAGCCGCTGCCACCATCTGATCCTTGTCCTTCACTTCAATCCTCTGGGTGCTCTTCTTACTTGCCAGGGCATAACGCCGATCACTTACCGCAAACCCTCCGCCAAGAGCCATCAGCAACGCCCCACCCCAGATCCAATCAACCAAAGGCTTGTGATAAACCCTCACAGTCCACCCTCCACCCGGAACTTCATCGCCAAGCGACAAATAAAGATCGCGCCACACGCTGCGATCGATCGCCGTTTCAGAGGTGGCGTTTCCGGAAGCCGTAAAGGCGCGCTTCTCCGGATACATCGTGGTCACCGGTTCGCCTTTGCTGGTGACCGTCATATCCGCGCGCACGGCCTGGAAGTTCGGACCCTGGTATTGCATTAGGTTGTTCAAGCGGAAATCGTAGCCACCGACGCTAACCGTGTCGCCGATGTTCATCTTGACGTCCTTCTCAGTTTGATAACTGGTGACCACAGTTACGCCCATGATGAATACGGCGACGCCGATGTGGGCCAGATGCATACCGAAATAGCTACGCGAAGTTGCTTTCAAGCGGGCCAGAAAAGTCGATTCAGCGGATTGGCTTCTCAGTCTGCTCCAAATGTTTTGAAAAGACGTGGCCACGATCCAGATTCCCAGGAGCAGTCCCAAACTGGCGCGCCATTTCCAGCCGCCAATAACGAAAGGCAGCAGGCCCGCAGTCAAAAGGCTTAGCACAAATGCCCAGCGCAGACGCACCGCGAGCTCTGGAATCTTTGTCTGCTTCCAGCGAGCGATTGGTCCAACTCCGATCAGAAACGCTGCCGGCGCCATCAGCGGTACGAACACGCTGTTAAAATAGGGCGGACCTACGGAAACTTTCCCGAGGCGGAGCGCGTCGACAAACAAAGGGTAAAGAGTGCCGAGCAGGACAGAGGCTGCGGCCACTATCAGCAAGACATTGTTGGTAAGGAGAAAGGATTCGCGAGAAACAATTTCGAACTTTGAACCGAGTCCGACCTGCTTGGCTCGCCAGGCATAGAGCGCAAGCGAGCCGCCGATGACGATCGTTAAAAAGGCCAGAATGAAAATGCCGCGTTTTGGATCGGTGGCGAACGCATGGACTGAAGTCAGGACACCCGAGCGCACCAGAAATGTTCCGAGCAGGCTCAGAGAGAACGCCGCAATCGCCAGCAGCACTGTCCAACTCTTGAAGCCACCGCGTTTTTCAGTCACGGCCAGCGAGTGAATCAGCGCCGTGCCGACCAGCCAGGGCATGAATGAAGCATTCTCAACTGGATCCCAAAACCACCAGCCACCCCAACCGAGTTCGTAGTAAGCCCAGAAACTTCCCAGAGCGATCCCACAGGTGAGGAACATCCAGGCCACCGTAGTCCAGGGCCGAGACCAGCGTGCCCAGGTGGCGTCCAACCGACCACCAATCAAAGCGGAAATCGCGAAGGCAAACGCCACGCACATTCCCACGTAACCCATATAAAGCATCGGCGGATGGGCAACCATCGCCGGATCCTGGAGCAGGGGATTCAAATCGCGGCCGTCAGGCGGGACCGGAATCAGACGCGCAAAAGGATTCGAAGTCAACAACATGAACAGCAGAAAACCGGTGCTGATAACCGCCATGACGGCAAGCACCCGCGCGACCATCTCCTTCGGCAGGTGATTACTGAACAGGCTCACCGCCACCATCCAGATGGTTAGCATGAAGGTCCAAAGCAGTAGCGAGCCTTCGTGCGATCCCCAGGTGGCTGCCAGTCGATATTGAAGCGGCAGCTTAGAGTTTGAATTAGTGGCGACGTTCAGTACCGAAAAATCATTGTTGATGAATGAGTACGCGAGGCAACAGAAGGCGATAGCCACAAAAATAAATTGCGCCTGAGCGGTAGGCCTGGCCAACGAAATCAATTGAGGGACGCCACGAGCTGCGCCAATCAGAGGTAAGGTCGCCTGTGTGATGGCGAGCATCAGCGCGAGCATCAGGGCGATTTGTCCAATTTCAGGAATCATCTGTGTTTAGCTCGTCACTTAGATCACTCGGCAGCCTCTGCGTCTTCGATGCCCATGTCGATTACTTCCAAGTATTCATTTATGATCTCGACCGATTCCGTTAGAATGGGGACCATCGTCGCTAGACCTGCCAACGACGGTCTTCGCCCAACGGAGGAATCGCCTGGCACGCCGCAGGCCGCCCTTTTTGTTAAGTCGGTCATAAGACTCAAGAATTCCCTGATGCTTCAAATCGAAATTAGATCTGCGTAAATAGTTTCCATAAGTAACGTCCTCCAAGAGTCTCCTTAAAGTGACTCGTTCGATTTCTTACTTGGACAGCGTCCTGCTCGCTTCGTTTGCCGAGTTCTTA
>JBBRMS010000090.1:0-17478 GCA_038230715.1 Pyrinomonadales bacterium | reverse complement strand
TTGCCGTCACCATTGAAATCTGCGGCCACGACTGACTGCGCCGATAGGCCCCGCGCATCGTAAATAACGGGTGTCCCAAAAGTACCGTTGCCATTTCCGAGCAACACAGAAAAATTATCGGAGTCCATATTGGCGACTGCCAGGTCAGGCTTTGTGTCGCCATTGAAATCGCCCACCGCGATGGAAGCTGGGTTCGTGCCCACAACCACAGTGCCCGCAGCGGCAAAATGTCCCGCACCGTCGCCCAGAAAGCTCACTACGTTACCCGGGCCGGTGTCCGTCGCTATCTGATTGGTCACAGCTAAGTCTAATTTACCGTCACCGTTAAAATCCCGCATCGCCAAAGACGTTGGCGCAAAGCCTCCCGAAGAAACTCCTCCGCTTGCTACTACGTTTCCTGTCCCGTCACCCAGCAGAATGGCGACGGAATTTCCGAGGAGGCGGGTGACGACCACATCGGCCTTGCCGTCGCCGTTTACGTCGCCGATCGCCACCGCGGTGGCGCTGCCATTGCTGGAGAAAAGGATCTGTCTCCGAGGTCCGAACCCCCCAGTTCCGTTGCCAAGAAAAATTGAGAGTTCGCCCTCGACGCTACTATCGTTAGCGACGACCAAATCCTTGTTACCATCCCCGTTCAGATCACCCGAAGCGATGAATACCGGATCTCGGCCCTTTATCAAACTGGTCGGGGCCGAGAAGCCGCCGCTCCCATCGCCCAACATAATCGAGATTGTGTCGCTGGCCCGATTGGTTGCCGCAAGATCCGGCTTACCATCCTTGTTAAAATCATCGACCAGGATGGCGTCCGGAGAATCCAGACCGATCGTTGTGGGTCCCGTAAAATTCGGAACGCTACACACCGGCGGAGGGGGCATCGCTGAATGGGTAAGCGGGGTTGGTGACACGAAGGAGGCCACCAGCACGAACCCGAGGAGTAAAACCAACCTTGCGCCGGACGCAACTGCTATGTTGGGTCGAAAAGAAGAATTTAGGTTTTCCATGGTCTTTGAGGTGCAGTCAGAGCAAGCCGGGATTCAGGAACACCTTGGAAAGCGCGAACAGCGTCGGGGGTGCTAATTCGCGTTGACCTTCACCACGCGGGGAGCGGTTTCAAGGATGAGTCAAAGTAACATGGCGCGGTGAAATACCACAAACGATTTTGCCGTGAATGTACGGAGGTCCGATTCCCCCGGGGCCGTCCGCACAAGATCCAGTCTTCATGCCATCCTGAGCAAGGGGCCTTCACAATGAAATTAGTAGAATAGATGGCGCTGGAATTGTTGACATCGTCTGGCCTGACTGCGCAAAATGCTTCCCACCATGAAAGCTCCCCGATTTCTTCTACGCGGATTCCGCCGGCCAAGTGAAGTGGCGGCCCTGGCGCTCGGCAAACTCGAGCAGCAGGTGCTGGATGAAACCTGGCGCCGCGGTGAAGTCAGCGTGCGTGATATCTATCTGGCGTTCGATGAACGGATCGCTTACACGACGCTGATGACCACGCTCGATCGTCTCTTTCGCAAACAAATCCTCGAACGACGTAAAGAGGGGCGCGCATTCTTTTATGTGGCGGCGTTCTCGCGCGAAGAGTTCGAGCACGGTATTCGTGAAGACGTAATCGATAGCTTGCTGGGACGCGACGCCCAGGGAGTCCAACCAGTCCTGGCCTGCATCGTCGAAACGGTAAGCGAGCGCGATCGGGAGTTACTAGACGAGCTGGATCGCTTAATCAAAGAAAAAAAGCGCGAGCTGCGACGAAAGGCGGACTAAGACGTGTACGAGCTTTTGGGAATATGTCTGGCGCTGGCGTCACTGTTGTCGATTAACGCCTTGGCGTCGCTCGGGTTGGCCGCCGGCGCCCCGCTTCTGCAGCGCCCGTTGCAGGGTTGTTCCGCGCGCACGCGCGCGCAGAGTTTTTTCGCTCTCCGCGTCAGCCCGGCTGCCCTTGCTTTGCTCTCGGTCGCTCTGTTTCTGGTGCCTTCCTATGTCGGTTACGAGCCGTACGGCACTTCGGAAATCGTCAGTAAGAAACTCGCGGGCCTGGCAATCCTGTCGGCGCTGGGTGTCACGCTTGCCTTGTCGCGCGCATTCCGTTCATGGTTCGCGACCCGGAAACTTTTACGAGAGTGGTTGTTGAGCGCGGTGCACGTACAAATCCCCGGCACCAATATCCCCACCTTTCGCTTCGCTAATTCATTCCCCGTCATCGCCGTCGTCGGCGCATTTAGTCCTCGTCTCTTCATCGCGGAAAGTGTTTTGAAAACACTTTCGCCGGAAGAACTCAGTGCGGCGATCGCGCACGAAGGTGGGCACCTGCACGCCCACGACAACTTCAAGCGTTCGATACTCCGCGCCTGCCGCGACGCCTTGATGATTGTTCCCTGCGGCCGCTCGCTGGATCGCGCCTGGGCGGAGGCTGCCGAGAGTGCGGCCGATGAACACGCGGCCCAACAGGGTCCCGAGGCAGCCCTCAACCTGGCGTCGGCTCTGGTTAAGATCGCCAAGATGGTTCCGCTCGGTGCTCGCGCAGCGGTGCCTGTAGCTGCATTTTTGGTGGGCGTTGAAGAGACTCGAGGGGTGAAAGCTCGGGTGCGGCGGCTACTGGAAATTGCTTCAAATGGGCATCCCGGCCGAACTCCAAATCGCGCGGTGTTCCGGACGCTGGCGACCGCCGCATTGGCTGGATTGCTGCTGCTCGCAGCCGTGACAGCAACCCATCCGATTGTCCTGGCGACAGTCCATAGCGCCATCGAAAACGCCGTTAGAATTCTTTCCTGATCCAGCCCGACATACGAGGATAGCCGGCGCGATGCTGAGAGCGCGGACCTCGCGTCCGCTTTGAGCGTCAAAGGCGCGAACGCGTTTGCCATCGGGAGCGGATGCACGCTGGCACTCCCAGATCTACGCCCGTGGTTTTGTTAACTCCAGGGGCCGCCGCAACCAAACAAACAACACCGCCGATCCCAGTTGGGCCACCACGCCAAAAATAACCAGCGCAATCAGTGAGTAGTCATACAGGACACCCATTACTACGCTGCCCACAAACCAGAGTACACCGTACGCCGCGTTGAACGATCCAAACGCTGTCCCTCTCTTATTCATCGACACTGCCTGGGAGATGCCGGAACGCAAAGTCGCATCCTGAGCGCCATGACCCGTGGCCCAACAGGCGACACTTATATAAACGCCGTTCGCTCCACCCAGAAAGCCAAACGGCAAAGCCAGCAACGAAACCAGGATCCCGAAAACGATTACCTGGATTCCGTAGCGATCAAACAGTCGTCCGAACAGGAGCGCAGTCAAACCGTTTACTCCCATAGCGCCGGCGTAGAGTAAGGGAATCGTTTCCGGCTTAGTCAGCGAACTACTCTGAAAGTGATAAGCCAGCAAAGGGAAATCCACGAATCCCACTGCGAGCAGGCAGGCCGCGGCGACGTACCACCAGAACACTCGCGGCAAATCTTTTTTCGCCGGAGCCGGCGGCGGCGTGCCCCTGTCGGGCCGAGCTGCGCGCGCAAAGAGCAACGCGACAAATGCGCCAGCGGCCGGCACTGCCAGCCAGAGAAAAGCGGAGCCAAAGTGATGCGTCCGCGCCACTGAGCCGGCTACGAGTAGCGGACCAAGAACCGCTCCGGTCTGATCCATCGCGGCATGAATGCCGAATCCTTTTCCGTGACCGACCACTTCGGTAGCTTCGGAGAGGAGTACGTCACGCGCCGGCCCGCGCAAACTTTTTCCGGTCCGCTCGGCGATTATAAGCAGTGCCGCTGCCTTCCAGTTTCCGGCGAACGCCAGACCCGGCACCACCACCAGATTCAGAAAGTATCCGAGAGTTGCAATTGTCCAGTATGCTTTGGTCCGGTCTGCCAGGCGGCCGGAGAAATAACGGAGGCTGGAGGCGATCATTTCCCCCAGTCCGGCGATAATCCCGACCTGGGTCGCACTGGCGCCGAGATCTTTTAGCAAAGGCCCGATGACGCTGTGGGCGCCTTCGTAAGTCATGTCCGCGAACAGGCTGACAAAGCCCAGCGCGACAATAAACCGAAAGGCGTTTTTTCGTTCCTGCTTTGAAAACGTCAAGATATTGACTCTAATTCGAGATTCTTTTTTTCAATTGGGTCGCGACTTATGACGCGAACCCTGCCTGTAATTTCGTGGAACAAGTCCCGGGGCTCACTCACCTCTTCTCAAACAAGATCTCCAGCACCGACAGCACGCCTAAAACCAGCAGCAGGCTGACGGCTACGTAGCGCACTACCTGCGGCGCTATCCGATCGCGGATCCAACGACGAATGCCGCCCCCCAAAAATGCTGCCAGGGCGCCCTTGACCAGCATCGCGCCCACCGCGCCCAGCCACACGACGAACGGCCGGTGATACTTTGCCGCAAGGGTAGCTGCGGTGATTTGTCCGACGTCGCCCCATTCTGACAAGAAAATTGCTGCGAATGAAACCGCTGCTGCTTTGGACCGGCGATGTTGGTCTTTGTCTTCGTGGGGACGATCAGATTTGCGCCAGAGCGCCACAGCCACCCCGAGGAAACTTAACGCTGTGATCCCGGCGACCAGCGGCCGCGGTAACTTTGCAATCGCATCGCCGACAAGTACTGCCACGCCCATCTTGGCCATGAACGCCAGGGCCATGCCCATCACGATCGGCATCGCGCGATATCGCGCCGCGAGGATGCCGGTAGTATAGAGCAGCTTATCGCCGACAATTTCAGCGACAAAGACTGCTCCGAACGCGGCGAAGAGAATTAGAATCATGTTTTTCGAATTGCCGTTGAAGCCGCCGCATTCTAAGATGCCCCACTCGAGTTCGCAAACCGGATTCTCGCGTTGGCACTATCTCGTTTTGGGAAGGTTACCGATCTTCAGGCAGTGGGGTCGACGAAAAAACACGAAATGGAAATGACTCTGTTCGTGTTTCCGTGGTTTCGTGGATCGTTCTCGTTTTGCGGCAGAGATCCTACGATGATTGGTAGTAGCGCGGTCGCAAAAGTTAGGCTACAGGCGCACAAAGCATGAGCGAACTCCTAACAATTGAAGGCATAACCAAGACGTTCAACCAGCGCTGTGTGCTGGATGACGTCGCCTTTTCAGTGCGTTCCGGCGAGGTGCTGGGATTAATCGGTCCCAACGGCGCGGGCAAGACCACTCTGTTCGAGTGTCTCGCGGGATTGATGGCCGCCGATGGAGGGACCGTAAAGTCCGGCGGGAAAATTCTTCCGGTAGATCATCGCAAAGACACGCTATTTTACTTGCCTGATGGCATTCTTCCCTGGGCCGAGCAGTCGGTCAGCTGGGCCTTGAACTTCTTTCAAAAACTCTACTGTCCATCAAAGACGATCCTGGCAAACCTGATCCGCCCGTTGCGTCTGGATGAAATCATGAAAGCGCCCTTGTCTTCGTTATCCAAGGGCGAACGCAAACGACTGCTGCTCGCGTTAGGGTTATTGACGCCGCACGAGTTGCTTCTGCTCGACGAACCTTTTGATGGTCTTGATCTGAGGCAGACGCGTGACGTGATGACTCTGCTAAAGGATCAAGCGGCCACTGGCCGTACGCTGATGCTTTCGATCCATCAGTTGGTCGACGCGGGCCGGGTTTGCGATCGACTGGTGCTGCTCAGCGCGGGCAGAGTAGTGGGCGAAGGAAGCATTGACGAATTACGGACGCAAGCACAGCTCTCCGCCGGCGGAGTCGAGGAGATATTTCTTGCGCTCACCTGAAGAAACGGTTTCACCTCCAGCAGGCGCGCCCGGGCGCCGTAGCGTTGGGACCAGTGCCAACACCAATTTGTTTTTCCGTTTGTGGGCGAAGGAATGGCGCGAGTTACTCTCCTCTCGTTCATACTGGCTCCTCCTGTTAATGATCGGGCCGTTGGTCGGCCACGGTTTCACCACCGCGGTGAGTTTGTACGGCGAAGCCAGCGGCATTGGCGGCGGACCGGCCGCGCTGGCCCAGGGTCTGACGCCTCTGGATGGAATCCTTGTACCCACGTTCGGCGCCTACGATTTGGCCGCAACCTTTCTCTTCCCTTTCGTCGTGATTCGGATCATCGCCGCTGAGAAACAGAGCGGCGGTTTAAAGTTGCTGCTACAACTCCCCGGCAGCCTGGCAACGAAGATTGGCGCCAAAGCTTTGGCATTACTTACGGGTTGGATCGTCGCGTTGCTTCCCGGACTAATCGCGCTGGCGCTTTGGAAATTCTACGGCGGACATCTGCAGGCGCCGGAAACTCTGAACCTGTTGCTTGGTCATTTCCTGCGCGCAGTCCTGAGCGCCGGCGTAGCGCTTGCGGCCGCGGCACTGGCCGAGAACGCCGCCAGCGCCGCGATCGTCACGTTAGGGTTCACCGTAGGAACCTGGGCGCTCGATTTTATTGCCGCCGGGCGCGGCGGATTTCTACAGCAGCTCGCGGCCTACACACCGACCGCCACTCTACGATTCTTTGAACATGGTCTGCTGCGTTTGAATATTGTGGTGGCGATGCTGGCCATCGGCATGGCGGGATTCGCGTTGGCTGCAATTTGGTTGCACACGGGCCGTACCTGGCGATTCCGACTGCTCGGGACACTCGCCCTCGGACTGATCCTGATATTCGTGGTTGCCGGCGGCAACGGTGTACGCGCAAGTTGGGACACGAGTGAGAACCGGCGCAATTCTTTCTCTCGCGCAGACGAAGCGGCCCTCAGTCAGATTCAGCAACCACTCAGGATAACCGTATTCCTGTCGCCTGAAGATCCGCGACTGACTGACTTTGAACAGAATGTCTTGCGAAAGCTGCGGCGCGTCGTGCCGCGTCTGCAGGTCGACTATTCCAGCAACAGTCGCACCGGCCTGTTTGAAAAACCCGAAGATCACTACGGTGAGATCTGGTACGAGATGAGGGGGCAACGAATTATGGAGCGATCGACAATTGAACAGGTTGTGCTGGAGCAGATCTACAAAATTGCGGCTGTCAATCCGCCGGGACGCGGCGACGAAAACAGTTTCAGCGGTTATCCTTTGGCAGTGCAGGCGCGCGGGGCTGCGTTGTTTTTCTATGGTCTGTGGCCGTTGCTGACCATCGCGGCGTGGTGGGGGTTGAATCGACCGCGGTCCGAAAAGTGAGCCGCGAAGCGGCGAGCGATCCGTAGCCCATGGGATCAGAGCGTCAGCCGAAGCCAGCCCGAGCGGGGCGAAACAACCTCGATGTTGTTGTTTCGACTTTCTTCGCTCTGCGCTGTTAAATCGAATAAGACCAATTCCCACCGCTGGCGCGTGGGCTAAAGATCTTTCGCCGCTCCGCGGCTTCACCATTTGATTCTTAAGGAGACACCCATGCGTTTCTCAATCGTGCTACTACTAACAATCATCATCATGATTCCCGCGGCAGCGCAAAGAATCAGCCATGGCAGCTCATCGAATAACGGGACAGTCCGAATCGATCTGTCCCGTGAACGGCCCGGGCGCGAGTCGACAAAGTTCCTGGCCGTGGTCGGCAACTGGTCGATCGTCGATGATGGCGGTAAGCGAGTGCTCGGTGTCGATGGACGATCATGGTTGCGCGGCCAACCCGCCGGCAGCCTGGCTGAGAAAGCACGCACGATTTATGGCTCGCGCAATGAAGAGTTCATCGACAACGTGAAGGCCTGGGCATATTTCCCTTACGCGGTAGCCAAAGACATTCCCGACTTTCGCGAAGGCGAAATCAGTATTCGTTTTAAGATTGTCGCTGGCCAGCTCGATCAATGCGCCGGCATTCTGTTCAATCTGAAATCCAGCGGTGACTATCTAACCGTGCGCTTCAATGGCATGGAAGACAATGTGGTGCTCTGGACTTTCAATAAAGGCGTGCGCAAGTTCGTCAAGAAAGGTTCCGAGAACGTACCTCTCGCACGGAACCAGTGGCACACTCTCCAGATTTCAGTTCACGGAACCAACCTGCAGGCGTCTTTGAATGGCAAGCATCTGCTGGACTATGCCTTGGCGGAACCAGTCTCAGGCAAAGTTGGGGTTTGGGCCAAGACGGACAGCGTGAGTTACTTTGACGACTATACAGTGACGAGGTAATCGGATCGCGAAAATCCTGTCCGCCTGAGCGCGAAGCGCGAACTCCTGATCTATGAGGCCGAGTCTGAGCGTGCTCCGCATACTGGCGAACATCCTGTCCGCGATTCATTCCAAAACTTACTTAAAACACAAATCGCGCTTGTAGCTGGAACATCCTGGGTGGGTCGATATTGGCGAATGCGGGGATCGCGTTCGTGGCCGTGCCGACGCCCCCTACGAACTGGCCAAAGGTGGTTGCCGGAGTAGCCGCGTCGCCGTAAGTGGTCACGCCACGGCCCAGCATGTTTGCGTGATTGAAGATATTGAACGCCTCCAACCTGAGCACTATCGCCGTGCGTTCTGAGGTTTTGATGCGGCCTTCGGCGAACACCGCCACTTCGGAAGTTGCGGTGCCGCGAAACGCCGACTTGTTGATTACGCTGCCATTGATGACGGGGCGGTCATTGTTCGCGCCATCGCCGTTATTATCCACGCCGGTGGTGGCATTGAACGGACGGGCCGACGCGAGTTGGGTCAGCGTGCCGGCCGTAATGTTGAATGGAAACTTGTAGCTGAAGGTGATGACCGCGCGGTGAGTTTGATTAACCACGCTCAGTCCGCGTTCGGCCGCGCCGAGCCGCGAGTTAGTGCTCTGGTTTGGCCCGATGCCGTTGCCGTCAGGCTCGGTGGTGTTGGTGGCCTTTGAGAGTGTGTAACTCAGCGCGGCGTATACTCGATGGTGACCACGATAACTGAAATTCGTTTGCAACCCGTTGTAGACGGCGACTCCCAGATTCATCAATACATTAACCTGACGCACACCGCCGTTGACCGGCAGGATCGGCCGCGTCGCGTTCGCTGCGGCTACAGTTCTAACCTGACCCGGCGACGTGCGATCGAAAATCGAGGGCGCGTTCAAGTCGACTGTGCGATCAATGTTGTTCAGGTGCTGGTGCACGTAATCCGCGCCAAAGAAGAGTCCCTTTGTAATCTCGCGCTCGGCGCCGAAGGAAATCACCTGACTGCGAGGATTCACAAACTTGTCGGGGTAATTCGGCAGCTGGTTAAAGTTGAGACCATACTTCGCGAACTGCGCGGTATAGAAAGCCCCCTGGCCAGCCCTGATGGTGATGTCGCGCGCAGGCAATTGCGAAGGCAACAGCGTCTTCGGATCAAACGCCAGCGGCAAGCACGATCCAGTCAGGCAGGTCGGGAAGCCGAGCTGCCCGGGAGTCGCGGTGTAGGTGGTCAATCCGTCCAGACCGTTTACCAGGTAGCCGGCAAGCGCATTGGTTCGAATCTGCGTGTAATACATCCCGTAGCCGCCGCGAATCGACAGACGCGAATTACCGCCCGGATGCCAGCCAAAGCCGATGCGCGGCGCAAAGTTCTTCGTTGCGGTCGTCAAAGTCTGGCGATCATAACGAAGGCCGGCGTCGATGGTCAGGTCACTGCGCAAGTGAATGCTGTCTTGTACGAACCCGGTATAAAGCCACTGAGGCAAATCGTAGCTGTTGATTCCGAAATCGATCGGCTGCGTGTAATTCTGTACGTCTGCCAACGTCAATGAGCCAAACGGCGCAGTGGTCGTGTTTTTGAACGTGAAAGTCCCCAGGATCACTGTGCCGGGTTCGCTGCCTGTGCCACCCGAGGTGTGGTGAATCACACTGCCACCGAAGCGCACGTAGTGCTTGCCATGCGACCACGATAGGGTGTCAGAGAACTGAGTCTGGTAACCATGGATGTTAGAAGCGCGCGACTGTCCAATAGTAAAGGGCACAGCCCCAGCTCGTGTGTAAGTGGTTGAGAGAGTCTGAGCTTCCCAGAGCGTAACCGGATTACCGTGCAGGTAAGCAAACCGCGCCTCGTTCAGCACATTCTTGCTTAGGACCGACGTGTGATTCACTTGCACCGTCCATGACCGGCGCGAATACCGGCGCGCAACGCTGGGTGCGTTCGTCCCGCTCACCGCGTCCTGTGGGTTGTCGTCAGAAAACCGATCGAGGTTAAAGCGAACCATCAGGTTCTGGTTCGGCGTCAGCTTGTGATCCAGTCTTCCGTCAAAGAGGAATTGGCGGTAGTGTCCGGTGTAATCAAGATGCCCATCCGCCGGCAATACGAACGCCGGCAACGCAGTCGAAAGGAAGGTGGTTCGATTCTGACGGGTGTAATCTGAGGTCGCGAAAAAAAAGGTCTTGCCCTTAATGATCGGTCCGCCGATTGAGCCGGAAACCTGCGAGAGCTGATCGGGAGTGTCGATTGGGTTAATAGAAGTAAGCGTGGTGGGCGTGACGCAAGTCGGCACTGATGGTGGGCAGAAACCCCTGGTCGAGAAGGTCTTCGCCTGCCAGCCCCCACCTGGACGAGCCATGAATAATCCTTCGCCGTGGAAAGAGTTCGTACCGGATTTCGTCACGATGTTCAAAGCCGGGCCTGAGGTCCAGCCGAATTCGGACGAGAACGCGTTGGTCAGGATCGTCATTTCCTGGATTGCCCCCAGCGGCACCGTGACAATCGCCACCTGGCGGCCCCATCCTTCATCGTTGTTAGCGCCGTCAAGGACAAAGGTAGTCGCCCGGCGTGAACCGACGCCAGTGATGAAGTAAGTGGCATTGACAAAAAGATCGCCCGTGCCCTTGCCCTGACGGAACGCCGAATTAAGGAGCGGTAGGGTCGTCACTTTGCGGCCGAGGATCGGGGTTTCGTCGATGCGCGCGCTGTTGAGCGGGAGACCGATCTGTGGATTCGCGCGCACGCCGTCCGCAGTGCCAAACACAGTGACCTCAGCCTTCTCAGAACCGACGAGGAGCTTCACCTTCAGAGTCGCGGTTTCACTTGAACGAAGGCTGATGTCCCTGAGTTCTTCACTGCCGAATCCGTTCTTTGACACAGTGACCGTATAAGCTCCGGTCAGCGGCAGCGCCGAAATCGTGGCGGTGCCATCGCTTCCCGAAACAGCTTCGCGCACCGCGCCAGTCGCGATATTCACTACTGACACTTGAGCGTCTCGCACAACCGCGCCATTTTGATCAACCACCACGACGACCATCGACGAGGTGTTGGGAGACTGCGCGACAACCGGTGCAGCTAACCAGGCCAGTACCACAATCAGAAGTAGCGGTAAGCGGACTAAATCCGAGTGGGTGATTCGCATGTTAAGTTGTCCTCTGTTCGAAAGAATGGAGTGCCCAGTAAGGGGAAGATGCAATTTAACCGGGGCGAGGAATTACTACCAGCAACCGTTGAGGGCGAGCGGAACGACAAGTCAACAATCAGCCACAGATGAACACGGATAAGACAGAATCGGCGAGGGGGCTAACCCTCTATTCCTGATGCTGTCTTATCCGTGTCTCTCCGTGAAAATCTGTGGTGGCCCAGTCTTACTTCCCAAACCACCCAATCGGCTTACCCGAAAGATCCACCCAAACGCTCTTCACCTGCGTGTAGAGTTCAAGCGCGTGCTTGCCCATCTCGCGACCATACCCCGATTGTTTGTAGCCGCCAAAAGGTGACGCCGCATTCATCATGTTGTAGGTATTGATCCAGACGGTGCCCGCCTTGACCGCGCGCGCGAAGCGATGGGCCCGGGTGATGTTGCTGGTCCAGATGCCGGCCGACAAACCGTACATGGTGTCGTTAGCCTGACGCAGCAGGTCGTCGTCGTCTTTGAAAGTAATGGCGCACGACACAGGTCCAAAGATTTCCTCCTGCGCCACCCGCATCGAGTTGTTGACCTCGCTGAAGATGGTCGGCTGAAAGAAGTAGCCATTCTGAAATGGGCCTTCAAGTTCAGGCTGACCCCCACCGGCGAATACCGTCGCTCCCTCTTCGCGCGCGATTGCCACGTAACTCTTGATCCGGTTCAACTGTTCCATGGAAACCTGCGGTCCCATCAAAGTCGCTTGGTCCATCGGATCGCCAACTTTGATTTGGTCCGCCTTCTCTTTAAAACGTCCCAGGAATTCTTCCTTGACGGACTCTTCAATGAACACCCGCGAACCGGCACAACAAACCTGGCCCTGATTGAAAAAGATCCCCATCATGGCACCCGCCACCGCCTGGTCCATGTCGGCATCGGCAAAGATCACGTTCGGGGCTTTGCCGCCCAGTTCCAACGAGACCTTGGTCAGATTTTCGGCCGCGGCTTTGGCGATCAATTTGCCGACCTCGCTCGAACCGGTGAAGGCGATCTTGTCGATTCCCGGATGCGAAGCGAGGGCCGCGCCCGCTGTCTCGCCAAAACCAGGAACCACGTTGACGACGCCTTCAGGAAAGCCTGCTTCCTGAATCAGCTTCGCCAGTTCGAGCGCGGTGACCGGTGTTTGTTCCGCCGGCTTCAGCACCACTGTGTTGCCCGCCGCTAAAGCGGGGGCGAGTTTCCAGGCCGCCATCAGGAGGGGAAAATTCCACGGAATGATTTGGCCGCAAACGCCGATGGGTTCGCGCAAGGTGTAATTGAACATCTGTCCCGGGACCGGAATTGTCTCGCCTTCAATCTTGGTCGACCAGCCGGCGAAGTATTCGAAGTTCTCCACCACTCCGGGCAAATCAATATAGGTTGACTCGCGGATCGGCTTGCCGTTGTCCATTGTTTCGAGCTCAGCGAGCTCAGCCGCGTGCGCTTCGATCAACTGCGAGAGCTTGTAGATCATCCGGCCGCGGTCGCGAGCGCTAATCTTCGACCATTTACCTTCGAGCGCTTTGCGCGCGGCGGCCACGGCTTTGTCGATGTCAGCTTTGTCGCCTTCGGCAACTTCCGCGAGGGTCTCGCCGGTCGCGGGGTTCGGCGAAGTAAAGGTCTTGCCGGACTCGGCATCGACGAATTCGCCGTTGATGAAAAGCTGATAACGACGCGGATCTGTTTGAACTGGTTGCGGTGTAGACATGTTGGATTACATCCTTAATTTTTATTTGGTTGATTAGTGCCCAGAATCTAACACTGACGAATGTCAAAGTCTAAAACGAGATCTGGCGGAAATCTTCCACGCCTAATTTCGAGCCTTCGATGATGCTTTTTAAGGTTCCGATCGGAATGGGCTTGTTGCCGTGGTCCGCCACAATTACCTGCCGACCTCGGGATGCCGCCATTTCTGATGGCTGCCTTTTTGTCCGACTTTCACGAAGGCATTGCGCCGCAACACGCGAATGACATCATTGGCGTTGCAGATGGGAAAGCGTCGGCCCATTTATGCCGACACTTCGATCAGCTTGGCGGATTCGGCGAGAATAATCTCACTAGGCTCAAACCATAGCTCAAGAGCTTCCCTGGCGTTCGCTATAGCCTCTTCTTCACTGTCGCCGGCCGAAGCACAGCCAGGTAGTTCAGGGAAAACTGAGGAGTACCGGCCGGTCTCGGAATCCTTTTCAACAATCAAGCGAAGCTTCATGATTGCAATGATAGCGGCGCTCGACGCATTCGTCTAGCATTCTGTCGCCGCTGACGACTCACAGAGCGCTGGTCTATCTTTCGACTTCGCGGTATGTTTACCCATCATGACGAACAATCCGTGGCCTTTTCTAATCCTCGAAGACTGGCAAGATACCCTTGCGACTCTGCACATGTGGACCCAGATCGTCGGGAAGATACGCCTGGCGACGACGCCTTTGCAGAATCACTGGTGGAACGTACCGCTCTATGTTTCAGCCCGCGGCCTGACGACTTCGCCGATGACTTACGAAGATCGCATCTTTGAAATTGAGTTTGATTTCATCGATCACAAACTCGTGATTGATTGCAGTGACGGCGCGACCAAGATTCTCGACCTGCGAGCTGAACCGGTTGCCGAATTCTACGAACGAGTGATGGCGACCCTCGAAGGTCTGGGCATTGAAGTTGAGATTTGGCCGATGCCGGTTGAGGTCCCGGACCCGATTCGCTTTGACGAAGACGAAACCCATGCGTCCTACGATCCGGAATACGCCAACCGCTACTGGCGCGCTCTCGTCAATATCGACGAAGTCTTCAAAGAATTCCGGGCGCGTTTCATTGGCAAAGTCAGCCCGGTGCATTTCTGGTGGGGCAGCTTTGATCACGCCGTCACGCGCTTTTCTGGCCGGCTCGCGCCGCCGCGCGAAGGCGCCGACGCAGTGACGCAGGAAGCCTACTCACATGAAGTGATCAGCCACGGCTTCTGGCCCGGCGGCAACGGCGTCGAAGCCGCCTTCTATTCTTACACCGCCCCCGAACCCGCGGGTTTGCCCGAATCATCGATCGAACCGCGCGCCGCTTTTTACAGCAAAGAGATGAAGGAGTTCCTGCTGCCCTACGAAGCCGTGCGCAATTTCCCCTCGCCCGAAACTGCCCTGATGGATTTTCTGCAGAGTACTTATGAAGCAGGAGCTGATTTAGCGAAGTGGGATCGAAAGTCGCTGGAGAGACAGGATGCGATGCGTTCAGTAACTGGGTAGACGACTTTGTTTGAGAAGCGCGTTCGCGTAGCGCGGACATCCTGTCCCAATTGGGCGCCGCAGGCTCGAAACACGTGGAGCCGCTTCGATCTGATTCCAGTCCACCGACCCCCGGCACTTAAGATTCCATGCTAAACGATGCCATTGCTTCCAAGCAGACAGACCCCCTAACAAAAACGAGCACGAACAAAGAACAATTCATCGTCGATGAGACGGGAAACCGGACTGGGGTCGTAATCGGCATCGACCGCTATTTTGAACTACTCGAGGCCAAGGAAGAGTTGGAATCAATCCGGGCTTACGACGAAGCGACCTCCTCAAACGATGAAGCCATTCCCTTCACGCAAGACGTCCATGAGATTGAGGGAACTTAGGTGGCCTATGAAGTCTTCATCCTTCGTCGAGCCCAGAAAGAACTCGCTCAGCTTCAGAAACAATCCTACCCGCGCGTCCGAGACTTGATTGAAGCTTTGGCATCCAACCCGCGGCCGTCGGGATGTAAGAAATTGATCGGTCGTGATGGCTGGCAGATTCGCTCGGCCAACTATCGCAAAATCTAGAAGGTCGATGATCGTCTGAGACGCTTAACCGTCCTGAATGTTGGGAATAGGAAAGACATCTATTCTTAAAGATCTGAGTCACGCCCTCCCTCACGACCGAGCTAAGGTCCCGTTGGGCGACGTGCCTCAAAGTCCTTGCCAATAAATTCTTTGAGCGCACGGTTGCAATCGTCGCTACGCGACGAGATCCGCATTCCTGGATTCATGCGTCGCTACGCGACATCGGAATCAAAACCCAGTCGTCCCAGCCAACAACTGCCTTAACACATAAGGCAGAATCCCGCCGTGCAGGTAGTAATCAATTTCAATCGGCGTGTCGATGCGCAGCACGACCGGAACGCTCTCCGTTGCGCCATCAGCCCGATGAACAACCAGAGTTACGTCCTGACGCGGAACGACGTCGCCGCTTTCAAGTCCGGTGATGTCGAAGGTCTCAGTGCCATCGAGGTTCAATGACTCCGCATTCGTGCCTTCTTTGAACTGGCAAGGCAGCACGCCCATGCCTACCAGGTTACTGCGATGAATGCGCTCGAAGCTTTGGGCCACAACTGCCTTCACTCCCAGCAGCCGAGTTCCCTTTGCGGCCCAGTCCCGTGAAGAGCCCGTGCCGTATTCTTGTCCGGCCAGAACGACCAGCGGCGTGCCCTCTGATTGATACTTCATTGCCGCGTCATAGATGCTCATCCGCTCACCGTCAGGCTGGTGCATGGTGACCCCGCCTTCCGTGCCCGGCACCATCAGATTCTTAATGCGCACGTTGGCAAACGTGCCGCGCATCATCACCTGGTGATTGCCGCGCCGCGATCCGTAACTGTTAAAGTCGGCCGCGCCGACACCGCGCTCCTGCAAGTAAACTCCGGCTGGCGAAGTTGCCTTGATAGCTCCCGCGGGACTGATGTGATCCGTCGTCACCGAATCTCCAAAGATCGCCAGCGGCCGCGCGCTATGCAGGTCGGCCATCTTGCCGACCGCCGCGCCAAAGCCTTCAAAGAACGGTGGCTCCTGAATGTAAGTCGACTCCGCGTCCCATTCATAGGTCAAACCCGTGGTCGTGGGAATCTCGTTCCACATCGGATTCTGTTCGACAAAATTACTGTACAGACCTCGATAAGTCTCCGCATCGAGGGCGGCATGCATCAGACTGCCAACCTCTTCGATCGTAGGCCAGACATCGCGCAGAAAAACGTCCGCGCCATTTTGGTCCTGGCCCAGCGGCTCGGAAGAAAGATTTCGATCGATGCGGCCGGCGAGGGCGAAAGCCACCACGAGCGGCGGGCTCATTAGGAAGTTCGCTTTGATGCTCTGGTGCACGCGGGCCTCGAAATTGCGATTGCCGGAGAGCACACTCGCGGCGATCAGGTCATGCTCAGTCACAATGTCTTCGATGCTCGGATCGAGCGGACCTGAGTTGCCGATGCAAGTCGTACATCCGTAGCCAACAAGATTAAAGCCCAGTTGATTTAGATATGGTTGCAAGCCTGTCTTATCGAGATACTCGGTGACCACGCGCGAGCCGGGAGCCAGAGAGGTCTTGACCGTCGGCCGCACTCTTAATCCACGCTCAACCGCCTTCTTCGCCAGCAGCCCCGCGGCCAGCATCACACTCGGGTTCGAAGTGTTGGTGCAGGACGTGATCGCCGCGATCAGAACATCGCCGTGTCCCAGATCGACGTGAGCTTTTGGAAATTCTTCGGGCAAAACTTCGACGACGCGATCGGGAGTGGGACGATTGTTCATCATTTCAGTCTCACTCCAGACACTCGTGTCTTTGTCAGAAACGTCGTCTGAAGCCGGAACCGGAACCCCAGCTGAATGCTGTGCGCCACCGCCGGCGATCATCGCTAGACCATGCTGGCTCGATCCGATATCCGCAGGATACCGAGTAGCGATTTCTTCGCTCGTCTTGCCATAGCCGCCTCCGGCAACTGGCATCTCGAGCAGGTTCAGAAACTGTTCTTTCAAGTCAGGCAGAGCGATCCGATCCTGCGGCCGCTTTGGACCGGCGACGCTGGGTACTATGGTCGCCAGATCGAGGTCGAGCACGGTGCTGTAGTCGCACTCACCTTTGCGCGGGATGCCGAACATGCCCTGCGCTTTGAAATAGTTTCGCACCGCGTCGACCTGGTCCTGATCGCGACCAGTCGCTGTTAGATAGGCGCAGGTTTCTTCGTCGGGTGGAAAGTAACCCATGGTCGCTCCGTACTCAGGCGACATGTTCGCAATCGTAGCGCGGTCGGTTACCGATAGGGACGTGGCGCCTTCACCGTGGAACTCGACAAACTTGCCGACCACTTTTGCTTTGCGCAACATTTCGGTGACGGCGAGAACGAGGTCGGTTGCGGTTACGCCTTCCTTAAGCTTGCCGCTCAGGTGCACGCCGACCACATCGGGCGTGAGGAAGTAAACCGGTTGGCCCAGCATCGCGGCCTCGGCTTCAATTCCGCCCACACCCCAGCCGACGATGCCCAGACCATTGAT
>JBBRMS010000089.1:0-17968 GCA_038230715.1 Pyrinomonadales bacterium | reverse complement strand
CTGCTGATAGAGACGCATCTGGTTGCCTGCGTCCAACTTCTACCTGAAATCGAATCGATCTATCGCTGGCAGGGCGAGGTCGCACGCGGGACGGAAGCTCTGCTGCTGGCCAAGACGACAGGGGATCTGTTCGATGAGCTGGTAAGTAGAGTTACCGCGATGCACAGCTATGACACGCCGGAGATTATTGCGCTACCGGTCAAGGCCGCGGCGGAACCTTATCTCAAGTGGCTTTTGGGTTCGCTGTCCGAAGGGTCGTAAGCCTTTACTACCGAAACAATTTCCTCCGGCGAGTCAGTCAAGTGCAAGCGCCGGAAATCGTCCTCGACAATCTTTCCGTCGCTCAACATCTGTCCTCTTAACCAATCCAGCATTCCTTTCCAATAACTTGAGCCATAGAGCACTACCGGGAAGTTATGGATCTTGTGCGTTTGGATTAGGGTCAGAGCTTCGAAGAGCTCGTCGAGCGTGCCGAAGCCGCCGGGAAAAATGATGAAGGCGTTACTGTATTTGACGAACATTGTTTTGCGCACAAAGAAGTATTTGAACTTGAGCGAGAGCGTCAGGTACGGGTTGGAATTCTGCTCGTGAGGCAATTCGATGTTGCAGCCGACGGAAGCACCACCCGCTTCGAAAGCGCCGCGGTTGGCGGCTTCCATGATTCCGGGGCCTCCGCCGGTGATTACCGTGCAGCCTGCACGCGCGAGGAGCGCGCCCGTTTCCTGGGCCGCCTTATACTCCGGGTGATCCGGCGGCGTGCGCGCTGAGCCAAAAACCGAAACGCCGTTTTGGATGTGGGCCAGGTCTTCGAATCCCTGGACGAACTCGCCCATGATACGAAATACCCGCCAGGTGTCGGTGTGTAGAAACTCATCCGCACCTGGGGTCTCAAGCAAGCGTTCGTCCTGAGTCCCGCCCGGTGATTTCTTTTCGTCTTTGTTGTTTTTCATTTTTCTGGTGGCTCAAAGGCGACAGACTGAAGTTTGTCGTATTTGGAACGCGGCTAGAGTCCCATGATGTTATAACCGCAGTCCACATAAATCGTTTCGCCGGTAATGCCGGACGAGAGCGGACTGCAAAGGAAGAGGGCCGTGTTGCCCACTTCACGGGGTTCGACGTTGCGATGCAGCGGCGCGCGTTCGGCGTGGTGTTTGAGCATCGTGCTCAGTCCCGAGACCCCACGCGCGGAAAGGGTCTGGATCGGACCGGCGCTGACCGCGTTGACGCGAATGTTACGTGGCCCCAGATCGGCCGCGAGATAACGCACGCTTGATTCCAGCGCCGCTTTAGCTACGCCCATCACGTTGTAACCCTGGTAGACCTTGTCAGCTCCATGAAAGCTCATCGTGACGATGCTCCCGCCGTCAGTCATCAGCGGGGCTGCGGCACGCGCCAGTTGCGTCAATGAATATGCGCTCACCTCTAATGCTGTGAGAAACGCCTCGCGATCTGTTTTAAGATATTCGCCTTCGAGCGCCTCACGCGGCGCGAATGCGATGCTGTGAATCAGAAAGTCGAGACGGCCAAATTCCGAGGAGAGACGTTTGAAGGTCTCCTCAACTTCATCCGGCTTGGTAACGTCGCACGATAATACCGGCGAGTCCGGCATCTCTGCCTTCGTCAATCCCTCAACATTGTCTTTCAGGCGTTCGCCTTGATAGGTGAAAGCCAGACGCGCGCCGGCCCCGTGCATGGCCTGCGCCGTGGCCCAGGCAATCGATCGCTTGTTGGCAACTCCGAAGATGATACCGTTTTTGTTTTGCAGCATTCCTACTGTTCCTTGTTCTGACAGATCCTATTTAGCACCGCTCGATTGATGTCCGAGTTTATTCTCCCGGAATAATCGTGAGCTTACCTTCAAATCGTTCCCGTGCCGGGTTGTACCGGACTTCCCATTTATCCAACGAACCGCCCCGGCCCCGATAATCGATCTCGTATTTCCAAAAGCCGGGGCGAAGCGGTCCCTTGTTGAAGAGATAGTCGGCCCAGAAGGATTCGCGGCTTGAATGCTTAGCTCCCTCGGTCACCTCCAAATGGACGGGATACTGTAGGACCCGATCCTGCTTTT
The DNA here is from genome assembly GCA_038230715.1 of Pyrinomonadales bacterium. GTDB lineage: Bacteria > Acidobacteriota > Blastocatellia > Pyrinomonadales > Pyrinomonadaceae > UBA11740. The sequence goes on along the minus strand of JBBRMS010000089.1, from coordinate 15,900 downwards.
CGCTGTAACCGATCAGAGTGGTTTCCAACCCCATGCAAGCCAGCGCGTCAAACAAAGCAAACTCCAGCGCCCTGCCATCGCCATTGTAATCCCGCAACCACATGATTGTAGGTCTAGCCTCGACCGTGCGCCTGACCGGCGCCGCGACATGATAATAGAAGCCTCTGCGGATCGCATACGGCACATCAAAAGAGTCCTCGCCGGACTCACCTTCTGTGTAGTCGGTAACGATCTTAACCGTATTGATGATCGTCTCCGTGGCTGAGTTTAGCAGCGACACGCGGGTCGGTCCCGAATAATGACTCCCTCTGGTTTGATCGGGGCAGGGAATGGGTTCGCCGGCGATGTTGTCTGAAGGGTTCTTTTTCGGATTGAGCATCCACAGCACCAGTGTGCGATTAGCCACCGGCAACTTTTGTTTTTCTACAATCACGGCGTCCGGCGGCAGACCGCGAACGCCTGATTGCGCAAACGAAGTTGTCCCAACACCGAGACAACAAACAACCAGCAGAAGTATTTTCAATCCCGTTCCCCCGATGACCGCTCTAGTTACTTCTGTCTTTGATCTGGGCTTTGAGTTCAGCCGTGCGATTGCGAGTTACATCTGCCATGCACAAGCCAAAGATCATCGGGCGGATGCTGCCACCTTTATATTGATCTGCGACAAACTCGCAGTTGCTGTCCCGATACTTGATCCAGGCCGTCTCAACATCTTTTAATTGCGCTTTCTCTGCCGGCTCCAGCTTCGCGACAAGTTGCTGGTACACACGATTGAGCGCATCATCCGCGGTTTTGTATTCCTTACCGGCACAAATGTTCATCTCGGCCTGCGTGTTCGCATCCGAGCAGGGAACTTTCTTCGAACCCTGCCCGAATGCGACCAAGCACGTAAAAACGATCAGGACTAATACGGCAACTTTCATCTCAAGCCTCCTCAACATGGTTATGCGGCAGCACTGGTTGCGTTGGCCGCAGTAACGACAACGAATCGATTCACGTGAAACTTCGAGTGCTAAATTCTCTTCGTCAGGCATTGTAGTTTATGAGAACTGAACGCTGGAAAGTATCAAGGAAGTAGAAGCGAAAGCGCAAGTGGGTGAAGGGCTAGCGCGCTTCGGTTGCGTCAGAACGACCTGCGGCAGGGGGAGGTTGATCAGCGCCGCGATTAAGGTATCCACTGCCCGCCACTGCAGGCGGTCTGATCTGGTGGCCTAATGTTTGAAGTGCCTGATTCCGGTGAACACCATGGCAAGATTGTGCTCATCAGCGGCTGCGATCACTTCGGCATCGCGGACCGATCCGCCGGGCTGGATAACTGCTGTGATCCCGTGCCCAGCGGCCTCATCCAGACCATCACGGAACGGAAAGAAAGCATCTGAGGCTAAAACGGATCCGGCGACCGGCAACTGAGCTCGCATGGCCCCAATCTTCACCGAATCGACGCGCGACATTTGGCCGGCGCCGACCCCGACAGATTGCCGGTCGCGGACATAAACGATGGCGTTTGACTTGGTGTGCTTGCAAACGGTCCAGGCGAACAGTAAATCCTCGATCTCAGTCTCCGTTGGCTGGCGTTTGGTTACGACTTTCAGATCCTCGCGTTGAAGCCGATGCGCGTCGTGGTTTTGTACCAGCATGCCGCCGGAGATTTGCTTATATTCGAACTGCTTATGTTCGAGCCCTTCGTGATCTTTAGGATCTACTGCTCGCAGTACGCGCAGGTTCTTTTTTTTCTTAAATACTTCAATCGCGCCCGGTTCGTAATCCGGGGCAATGACTACTTCGGTGAAGACTTCACCGACAGCACGGGCGGCGTCTTCGTCGACGTTACGGTTGAACGCGACGATGCCACCGAAGGCAGAGACGGGATCGCAAGCGAGGGCTTTTCTATATGCTTCTTCGATCGATGTGCCAAGTGCGACTCCCGCCGGGTTCGTGTGCTTAATAATTGCGCAGGCCAGTTTGTCGAAGTCGCATACAAGTTGCCAGGCGGCATCGGCGTCGACATAGTTGTTGAAAGACATTTCTTTGCCGGAGAGCAACTCGGCGCACGCCACGCCATAGGCCCGGTCGTCATCGGCGTTCAAATATAAAGCCGCCCGTTGATGTGGATTTTCGCCATAGCGCAGGCTTCCAATATTGTCGAAATAGAGTCCGAGATAGCCGGGAAACTCGCCCTCTTCAAGATGAGGTTCTTCAACCTGATCACGCGCTGCAGCATCAGCTAAGTAGACACCGATGTTGTGGTCATATTGCGATGTAGTGAGGAATGCGTTTAGTGCCAGCCGTGCCCTCGTTGCGCCTGAAAGGCTGCCCTGGTTCTTTTGGATCTCCGCAATCAAATCCGGGTAGGAGGAGGGCGCGGTTACGACGGTGACATCCCGGAAATTCTTCGCCGCTGATCGAATCATGGCCGGACCACCGATGTCGATTTGTTCAATGGCCTCCGCCAGTGTGACACCACCCCGCGCAACTGTTTCTTCAAACGGATACAGATTCACCACGACCATGTCGATCGGCTCGATGTCGTGTTCCTTCATCGCGGCGAGGTGCTCAGGATTGTCGCGAACTGCGAGCAAGCCCCCATGAACGCGCGGGTGCAGAGTCTTAATCCGCCCGTCCATCATTTCCGGAAAACGAGTTACGTCTGAAACTTCGCGCACCGCCAGGCCCGCTTCGCGGAGGGTCTTTGCCGTTCCGCCGGTGCTGATTATCTCAACTCCAAAGCGCTTCAACTCGCGTGCAAACTCGACAACGTCGGTCTTGTCTGAAACGCTGATCAGGGCGCGGCGAATTCTTACCGGATGTGTTTCGTTTTCTTCAGTCATGGTCCAGGTCTCAAGCTGTAGCTGATTCGTAGTTGATGTACTTTTAATTTGCGATTGGTAGCAGCGACGGAGACGCGATGGAGGTTTCCGTCCCTTGACGCTGCGCCGGGATAAAAGCCAATCACATACTGGCTGTGCAAATCACTTTCGATGGCCGCGAACACCGGCCTCAGATCAACTGGGGAGTTGGGATTCAGAGCTGAGGCAGAAGTCCCAGCCACGAAGTACTGCCCACCGGTCTTTTCCGCCAGGTCTCGGAATCCCTTGGCGGCCGGCCGTGGCGACAATCGACCATCAGCCGGCGTGAACAAAGGCAAGTGAATCACATAGAACGAGACGTTGACTCGATTCGCGGCCGCGACAACCTGCTGTGCGGTTGCCTTGCTGGCCGTATCGAGGCCGTCGCTGATCAAGATAGCAATCCGTCGTTCCGGTGAATGTTCGGGGCGCCCTGTATATGCCTCGACTGCTGCCAAGCCGGCATCGAAGATCGCAGTTCGCCCACTCAAATTTACGGGGAAGGAGAAAGCCGCACGAGCACTCTCAGCATCACCCGTAAACGGCGCCACTAATTTCGCGAATTGCCCGAAGCGAATCACGGCTATGCTGGAGGCGGGGCCGAAGCGGGCGAAAAGTCCCAGGGCAGCATCGCGCTGACGGGCGAGTTGCTCGCGCAGGCTGCCGGAATTGTCGAGCACGAACACCAAAGCGATTCGCTCGGCGCCCGAAGTGAAGTATTCTATCTTGAGGGAGCGACCATCTTCGGTAACGGCGAAGTCCGGCTGCTTCAAATCGGCGATTCGTCCTCCGCGCGAATCAGTCACACTGAAGGGAACTGCTATAACGTCGGTACGAACAGAAATCACGTCGACGGGCTCTGGTTCCTGGGCCCTGATGACAGCGGAAAACAGTAGTAAGCTGATAGACACAGCCAAGCGGAGAGGGAATCGCGGACCGCCGTGCGGGTGGTGCAGGACCATGTTCAGAGGGCTAGAAAAGAAAACGCCCGAAGAACAGGATGGTCAGGATAATCAGGACAGTAATGACGATGATTTTAACCAGACTCATGGTCGTTTCCCCGAAGGATAACCTAATTTCTTAGGGGCAATTCTAGTCGCGCGGCCAGAGCATGTCAATGGTTAGGTGGCGCCAACTGATTAATCTGCCAACGCGAGCCACGAAATGACACGAAAACGAAAAACGATAGGTTACACTTCGGAGTTGCTTTCTCTAATTCACGTTGACGTGCCACGCTCGGGCGCATTACAATCCGCAGGAATCGTAAAGGAATAGAGACTTTGCATCAGAGTGCCTAATCGAACCAAACCAATTCTAATCAATGTCGCTGCACTGGCGCTTCTGTTGGGCCTAGTGGCGGTCGCATCTGGTCAACAGCGGCCTTTGTTGACCGAGGATGTGGATATCATCCCGCCCGGCTCTCTGCGGATTGAAGCAGGCGTCGATTTTGTGCAGAAGGCAAAGTACCCCGTCTCGGGCTTGACCGGCGACCTGACGCGCGCCGGGGTGATTGGCATTACGATCGGTTTGGCTCCGAATGTTGAAGTGCAAATCGAAGGCGTGGCACAGAATCTTTTAAGCATCAATACTCGCGGCAAGAGTGCCATCCCGCTTAATCTCGCGGCCGGGGCAAACTCAACCAACGATGTTGGCGACTTCACGCTCTGGACCAAGATTAAGCTAAGAAACGAAACTGGCAGTTTGCCTTCGTTAGGCTTTCGTTTCGGTGTGCAGCTACCGAATTCGAACCAGAACCGCGGCCTTGGCTTAAACCAAACCAACGCATACGGTCAGATCCTGGTTGGCAAAAAGTTCGGTCGCGATGCGCGCGTGAATACGTTCGGTAATTTGGGCATTGCTATTCTTACTGCTCCGACGGTTCTGTTTTCCCAGAACGATGTTTTGACCTACGGCCTGGCCGGCATCGTGCGCCTGAACAAACAGTTCAGCCTCGCAGGGGAAGTCAACGGGCGAGCGAACACTCGGCCGGGCAGTGGGCCCTTGGGAACTGAATCGCAGGGCGAGGCGCGTTTGGGAATGCAGGTGCGCGCCTCAGGGCTTCGCTTCGATTTTGCCGGCATCAAAGGGCTGACAAGGCTCAGCCCGCGGTCGGGACTTACCGTGGGCGTCACGTACGATACTCCTTCAATCTTTACGCCAGCCAAGTGACGAGCCGCGATGACCCGGTCACGCAGCATTCGCCATTTCCAGTCTCGCTATGTTTGATTGGTTGCATGCTCTTGCCAGACGTTTGGGTCACCTGATCGTGCATACTCCGATCTTCGTGGCCGCGCCGTTGATGATTCTGATCGGCGCGCTCGACTCTTCGCTGCTGTCGCTGCCTGAAGTTAACGATTATCTGGTCGTCGCGCGGTGTTACACGCACCCACGAGCGGTTTTCCTTTTCCCGATGTTCGCGGCCATCGGATCGGCGCTCGGATGCCTTTTGCTGTACACAATTCTAAGCCGAGGCGGGCGCGCTGTGCTGCATAGCAAGTTTCGCAAAGAACATGTCGAGCGCGTTGAAGGTTGGTATGCCCGATTCGGAGTGCTGGCCCTCGCGGTGCCTGCGCTGCTGCCGCCGCCGATGCCGTTCAAGATTTTTGTGGCCACGGCGGGCGCCCTGCAGTTTCCGCGGCGAAAATTTTTGCTGACGATCTTTTTGGCCCGTTTGCTCCGCTACTATGTGGAAGGAACACTGGCAGTTTTCTATGGCGAAAGAGTCCTGCGCTTTTCCAAAGACAACGGCACAGTGATTTTTAGCGTCGTGGCTTGTCTTCTGGTGGTTGGGCTGGCAGTTTACCTCTTGTCGAGCAGGGGACGGGCCGCGGCAGCATCCGCTAAAAAGGAATCATCAGACAGACCCTCTTGAAAGGATTCGGTCAATTCTTCAAATAGAGTAATGCATAAAATTTCCGTTTGGCTGACAAAGTTTACCAAGTATCTGGTTTCGTTTGGGCCCCTTGGCCTGCTGGCGATTGCATTTCTTGATTCGGTAATGATTCCCATGCCAGGCGGAGTCGACGCCGTGCTGCTGGTTCTGTCCGCCACGCGTCCCTCCTGGGTGCTGGTCTACGTCGCGGCTGCCACAGTCGGTTCGACCGCGGGCTGCGTAGTTCTGTATTACATCTCGCGACGAGCCGGTCAGCGCGCCCTCAACCGCTTTTCTGAGGCCAAACAAAAGCGGGTTAAGGATCTGATTGACCGGTACGATGTGCTTTCGGTCCTGGTGGCTTCGCTCTTGCCGCCACCTTTTCCGTTCAAGTTATTCGTCGTGTCGGCCGGCGTGTTTCGTCTGAACCCGGTGCGGCTGGCGCTGGCCGTCGCGGGTGGACGGGTGTTTCGCTATTTGCTGCTGGGCTATCTCGCCGCGCGTTATGGCGAGCACGCGAGGGAAATCCTGAGCAAGTACTATCCGATCATCGGCCTGGGACTGGCGCTGTTGATTATCATCTTTTTGGTGGCTAAGAGCCTGATGAAAAGGGGAGCTCAGCCTGAGCCCGTATCAGACGTCGAGGGTTAATTGAAGTTTAAGTCCACCAACGGTGGGTTCGTTGTTGGTCGAAAGCGGCGAGCTTCGTGGAGGGTGCGCACGCCCGCCGATTCGAGTTGATCCAGTAAACGAATAAACAGCTCAGCGGTAATGCGCGCATCGCCCGCCGCCCGATGGCGCGCTACGATTTCCAGCCCGAAGTATTCGGCCAGCGCATCGAGGTTGTGGCTGTCCAGCGATCGGAGAACACGGCGGGCCAGTTTCACCGTACAAAGTTCAGCGTTTCTCATCCTGCTACCGGGATACACGCGCGCGATCTCGCGATTGAGGAGCGCCAAATCGAAGTTTGAGTTGTGGGCTACGAGCACGGCGTCGCCGGCAAAATCCAGCCAGGCATTAACGATTTCGCGGAATCTGGGCGCCCCGTTGATCATTTCATCTGAGATTCCCGTCAGCATGGTAATGAAGCGGGGCAGCATTACTTCAGGATCGATTAAGCTCTGGAACTCGTCGACGATCTTTCCGTTCCGAACATGATAGGCGCCAAGTTCGATGATTCTGGCGGGCCGGCCTTTCGAACCAATTGCTTCGAGATCGAGCACGACAAAATCGATTTCACTCAGCAGATAGTTTTCGATCGGATTGTCGATGATCGCCAGCTGTCCGTCTTCGATCTGAAAGCGAGGATCGTTATGAACCAGATCGCTAACCAGCGAAGTTGCCAGGTCGAGGTCTGGATGAGCAAGACGGAAAACGACATCGACGATCTCGGTGACTGGGGCGCGGCCGCCGTTCCTGCTGAGCAGGTCAAACGTTTCCTGAACCAAGGCCGAATCGGAGATCAGATTGCGATGAGATTCCATCGAACGGCATTGTAGTCTTTTGCTGGATGCTTTTGAAAACGGCCATCGTGTCTTACTTTTCTGGAGGTTGATGTCTTCCGGGCAGGGGGCGGTCCACGAAATACACGAACCGGAAGTGGACTTGTTCGCGGCGCTTGGGTGATTTCGTGGAATCGTTCTTACTGGAACGTCAAATTCAGTAGTTCTTAAGCGGAACAAACGTAAGATTGATTCTGAACAACAACTGATGACTGCCACAGAAGTAATAGAAAAATTCAGACACGCCGGGGCCTTGCTCGAGGGTCATTTCATCCTCTCAAGCGGTCTTCACAGCACAAAGTACCTGGAGTGCGCTCGTGCGCTGGAGTCCACGACGGCGTCTGCAGAGTTCGGCGCGGCATTGGCCCAACACTTTACCGGCCGGCAAATCGACACCGTGGCATCACCGGCAATCGGTGGCATCGTGATCGGCTATGAAGTGGCGCGACAGCTCGGTCTCCGCTTTATCTGGACCGAACGCGAAGACGGCCGCATGACTTTGCGGAGAGGTTTTAAGGTGCGAGAGGGCGAGCGAATCCTGGTTGTCGAGGACGTGATTACCACTGGCGGATCGACCAGGGAAACAATCGAGGCTCTGGAGAGTGCGGGGGCCAACGTGGTTGCCGCTGCTTCGATCATCGATCGTTCAGGCGGAAGGGCTGACGTAGGCGTAACGCGCGTTGCGCTGGCGGCCCTTGATGTTCCAGCCGTGACGACTGCTGAGTGCGAGGCCTGCGTTCGCGGCGAGCACGCAATTAAGCCGGGGAGTAGGAAAAAGACCAGGTTTGGTTAGACGCGGGCTACGGCCCACCTGGTCACTCTGGCAGCCCGGCTAGAACGTCTCTAAACAAATGGGGTTTAAGTTGGTAAACGATTAAGGTTTAAGCTGGCGTTCGATGAATTTCAAACTGCTGATCCAATATGACGGCACGGACTTTCACGGCTGGCAGATACAAGAGGGCAGCCGCACGGTTCAGGGCGAACTCGTGCGCGTGCTTTCGCTGTTGGACGATCGCGAGGTCAAGGTTCACGGATCAGGACGCACCGACGCCGGCGTGCACGCGGAAGCTCAGGTAGCCAGCGTTCAAGTGCAACGCGAAATCACTCCGGACAAACTTCGTAACGCAATCAATGGAAATCTGGGACGCGACCTGCGGGTGTTATCAGTCGAGGTTGCCCCCGAGGAGTTTCATGCGCGCTATTCGGCCGTCAGTAAAACTTATGTCTATCGTTTGGTGCACGGCCCGGTGATTTCACCATTCTGGGTTCGCTTTGCCCATCAGGAAGCGCGGCCCCTCTCGATTGAACGAATGCGAGAGTGCGCCAAACAATTTCTCGGAGAGCACGACTGGACCGCGTTTTCAGCGGCGCAGTCGGAGGCCGATTCGCGAGTAAGGACAATTACCCAACTGGATATTAGCGAGGGCTGGGACGATCGGGCCCGCTGCAATCTGTTTGAATTGACTGTGACCGCTAACGGTTTTCTGCGGTACATGGTCCGATCGATTGTGGGGACGTTGCTGGCCGCAGGGCGGGACGAGATTCAGGTCGAGACAGTTACGCGAGCAATCGAAGAAGGGAACCGGGATCTTGCCGGCGCCACCGCACCAGCTTGTGGATTGACCCTGTTGCGAGTGCGGTACGATTGACAGTGCCTGCCATAGCAGTAAGAATGAAACGGTCCCCTGGTTTGGAAATCTTAACTTTTAGCTAAACATAAACGTGCTTGCTGACTTTGCAGAGGTAGTACCTGACGGCAGCCCTGACGAGCGCCTACTGGCCGCAGTCGATTGGGATCGGCTTCCTCGTCACATCGCCATTATCATGGACGGGAACGGACGCTGGGCGGCGCAGCGCGGTCAACCGCGAATTGCCGGCCACCGCGCGGGCGTCGAAGCCGTGCGCGCGGCGGTTGATACCGGAGCGCGGTTGGGATTAGGGGCCCTCACGCTATATGCCTTCTCAACTGAAAACTGGAAACGGCCACGCTATGAAGTCGAGGCCCTGATGCGCATGCTCAGGAAGTATTTGCGTCTGGAGCTGGAAGAAATCAATCGACAGAATATTCGCTTTCAGACTATCGGCAGGATCGAGGCCTTGGCTCCGACAGTCCGAAACGAAATCGCTCGAGCTTCCGAACGGACCGCGTCGAACACCGGCATGGTCCTGAGCGTGGCCCTGAATTATGGCGGCCGAGCAGAAATCGTCGATGCCTGTCGCGCCGCTATGCGGAAGTTAATTGCCGTTGGAAAATCGACGGACGAACTGGGCGAAGCTGACATCGAGCGCGAGCTTTACACAAACCGACTGCCCGAGCTTGACCTGCTGGTGCGCACCAGCGGTGAGTTGCGCATTTCCAACTTCTTGCTTTGGCAGAGTGCGTACGCTGAGATTTATGTAACTGAAACGCTGTGGCCGGATTTTCGCCGCTTGCATCTGCTCGAAGCTATCGTTGATTACCAACGCCGCAGCCGGCGTTTCGGTGGCTTAAAACTGGTCGCTAACGCGAAGTGAGGTCAGTACAGCCTGGGAATAGCGGACGTTTACCTCTTGACGATAGCAACTCCAACCGCCTGGCGGTTCTGACACTTTGAAAACGAAACCGCCAAAGCCAAAATCGCAAGCATTCCTCGGGAACCTGCCGCCAGCCCTGGCCCGCGTAGTGACTGGGGCCGTATTGCTACCGATTCTGATTGTCTCGATCGTAGTTCCCAAGCTCGCCCTCATGTTCGTTATTCTCCTGGCCGCTGCAATGGTCGTGGCACTTTTCGAATTCTGGTTGCTGGCGCGGAAACAGCAGATTCGCGCGGATGCGGCAGCCGGACTGCTCAGCGCTGTAGCCCTTTTTACCGTGTTCTATTTTACCCAGCCGGGAAGATTGCCGGATCTAATGATGATTCAGATCATCCTGATCCTGCTGACTATCGGGTCGCTGGTGGCCGCGATGCTGAGGGGCGCACCGTTTGACCGGATGATTACATCGGCGGGCGTAACGGTGCTCGGCGTCATGTATATTATTCTACTTGGCGGACACCTAGTCGCTCTGCGCGTGGGTTTTGCCCCGGCGCTGTCAAGACATCTACTGGCATTTTTCTTTCTGGTCCTCATGGGATCCGACGCTGCTGCCTACTATGGCGGCAGGGCTTTCGGAAAACACAAACTGGCGCCAAACATTAGTCCGGGAAAGACCTGGGAAGGCGCGGTGGCTGGCATGCTGGGGAGTTTACTGCTGGCTGCAGTGGCGCATTACTGGTTTTTTCCGGAACTGCCGACGAAATTCACCCTCGGCCTGGCAGCCCTGATGAACGTGATCGGGGTGGTCGGTGACTTAACTGAAAGTGCACTGAAGCGTAGCGCCGGCGCCAAGGACACGGCCCAGATTCTGCCCGGTCATGGTGGCGTTCTGGATCGAATGGACAGCTTGTTGTTCAATGCGCCGGTCATCTACTATTTCGCCCGGTTGTACTTCAACTCTTGAGTCGGAACCGCCTGCCGTATCGGGCGGTTGATCGACATGATTCTCCAGAACCTTCGATTTCGATGAGCACAAAAAAAATAATTCTGATCATTGTCGGAATAGTCGCCGCATTGGCGCTGATCGTCGCGTTGTTCGTGGGCGCGATCGCCTGGTTTACCTTCCACACTATCGCGAACAGTGAAGCAGCCCAGGCTTCGCGCACTTTTCTGCGTAGCAACGAGACTCTTAAGCAGGATATCGGTGAGGTTAAGGACTTTGGCTCAATTATTACCGGAAACATTAATACACAGAACTCTGACGGCGAGGCTACCCTCTACCTGAAAGTCATCGGCGAAAAGCGCACGGTAAACGTCAGAGTTGAACTTTCATATCGCAACAACCGCTCCTGGCGTGTTACGGGTGCGTCGTATGAACGCGACGGACAGACAGTTGATTTAGTACAGGGCTACGGGCCTTCCCCGACACCAACACCTCCTTCGAATTGATTTTGATCTAATGTCAGCACGCGGCGTAGCCATTTTAGGTTCGACCGGCTCGATCGGATGCAACACGTTCCGGGTCCTGAAAGCCCTGGGCCCTGGGAATTTTCGCGTCGTAGCGATCGGCGCCGGGCGCAACGTCAGCAAGCTGGTTGAGCAGATTACCGACCATCAGCCCGACTTAGTTTCAGTAGAAAATGAAAGCGTTAGCCAACAGCTGAAAACGGACCTGAACGAACGCGGGATCGAAATCCCGAGGATCGTCACCGGAGCGAGCGGTCTGGTCGAAGTCGCCACTCATCCGGAAGCGGATTGCGTAGTCTCGGCTACGGTTGGGGCAGTCGGATTCGTGCCGACGCTGCGGGCTCTGGAAGCGGGCAGGCGAGTGGCGCTGGCCAACAAAGAAACCCTGGTGATGGCTGGGGAGTTGATGAAGCGCGCGGCGGAACGGTCCGGCGCGGAACTTCTGCCGGTCGATTCGGAGCACAACGCGCTGCATCAGTGTCTGCGTGGCGAAAAGCGTTCAGAGGTGCGGCGGATAATTCTGACGGCTTCGGGCGGACCTTTTCGTACGCGCGACAAGGCCTCGATTGAAGCCGCCACCGTCGCGGAAGCCTTGCAGCATCCCACCTGGAGCATGGGCGCGAAGATTACGATAGACTCGGCCACTTTGATGAACAAAGGGCTCGAAGTGATCGAAGCTCACTGGCTTTTTGATTTCGACGCCGACGCTATCGGCATCGTCGTTCACCCAGAGTCAATAGTGCACTCAATGATTGAATTGGTGGACGGATCGGTTATCGCGCAGATGGGTGTCACAGACATGCGCCACGCCATTCAATACGCGCTGACCTATCCCGATCGGCATGGGTCTGACCTGCCGTCACTCGATCTGGCACGATTGTCCTCGCTGCACTTCGAGGAACCTGACCTCGAGCGGTTCCCGTGCATTTCGCTGGCTTATCGCGCGCTGCGGACCGGAGGTACTTTACCTGCGGCCCTGAATGCGGCGAATGAAGAGGCGGTTCAGGCCTTCATCGACGAACAGATTTCCTTCCCCGATATTGGGTCCGTGATAAAGCTGGTGATGGATCAGCACGAGACCGTCGACGTCAAGAATCTGGATTCGGTGCTTGCTGCTGACGAATCTGCTCGCGCAGCGGCGCGGCTGGCGATCTCGGATCGCTCGCGGGCGAACCAAATTGGTGACGTTGCCTGATCCTACACTGGGGACGCTGGCGACCTCGTCTACAGGGGTCGCGACCTAAAACCGCAAACCCCGTCCCGACCGCAACCCCTAATTTCCCCGGTTAAAAGGATCCGCAAATACACACGAAGCAGAATTGGTGGTTAGCTCGATGTGATTTCGTCGATCGTTCTTTTCGGAATGGAGAACGATCCAGGTAACCTACCTGTTTGACCCTCGCCCCATGCGGCACGTAAACTCATCCTCGTAATTGCGGTCAGGAAAATGCAGCGCGTCTCGTAGTTAGGAGTTGTTCTAGTCTAATAAACAATGGGCATATTTCAGAATCCTACCGTTATCAGCATTCTGGCTTTCATCTTCATTCTCGGGGCCGCGGTCACGCTGCACGAGTTTGGGCATTTCATTGTCGCGAAGCTTTTCAAGATCCGGGTTGAGACCTTTTCGTTCGGTTTTGGACCGAGACTGTTTGGAAAGAAAATCGGGACGACCGACTATCGCATCTCACTGGTGCCGCTCGGTGGTTACGTGAAGCTGGGTGGCGACGAATCAAACGCGCCTATCGAAGGCGACGGCGCTTCCGATATTCCCGCCAACGAACGATTCGATCTGCGACCGCGGTGGCAACGAGTTTTAGTTGCGCTAGCGGGACCCGTCATGAATGTGCTGACGGCGTTGTCGATTCCATTCGCCGGAGCACTGATGTATGGCGTCCAGGTAACGCCCCCACCAGTCGTCCGCCAGATTGTACCCGGCGGGGCTGCGGAGACTGCGGGTCTGCAACCGGGCGACCGTATCGTCGTTTTCGACGGCAACGAGAATCCGAAATGGCGCACGATTGCGGATGATGCTCTGTTATCACCCGGCCAGCCGCTCCCCCTGGAAATCGAACGCAACGGGCAACGGATCAAGCTGACTATCAAGCCGACGGCGCATACCGAAGATGGCGAGACCGCCGGCTTCCTGGATTTCTTTCCCGACTATGGTACGGTCCCGATTGTGGTGCGCGCGGTGGAACCAAACACGCCCGCGGCCGAAGCGGGGCTTCAGGTTGGTGATCGCATCATCGCGGTAAACGGCGAACCCGTTAAGAGCGCCGAGCAGGTAACCCAGCTCATTCGGGAGCACAAGAGTCAGCCAATCACGCTGCGGGTAGAGCGTAAGGGCACTGAGAAAGATATCACCGCCACCGCGCGACGCCTGAGCGACGGCCGTGAGCGTTTGGGCTTCGGGCCTGACGAAGAGATTCCGTTTCAGAGAATTGGTGTCATCGGCGCTCTGGGCTCAGCCATTGAGACTAATTATGAGTTTGTCCGCGTCACCGGAAAAGCCATGGGGCAGTTGTTCGCCGGCAAGCGTTCAGTTCGCAATACTATCTCGGGTCCAATCGGCATCTACCGGGTCGCGTCGACATCAGCGATCCGTCTGGGATGGGCGGGTGTTTTTGCCATGCTGGGCTTTCTGAGTCTCAACCTCGGAGTATTCAACCTGTTGCCGATCCCGGTATTGGACGGCGGCGCCATCTTCCTGCTATTGATCGAAGGGGGCCTGGCTACTGTCGGAATGAAGATATCACTAACGGTGCGCGAGCGGATTCAGCAGGTTGGTTTTGTGGTGGTAATTCTCCTGATGGTCTTTGTAATTACCAATGATCTGTTGAAGCAGGCGTCGATTTGGCGCGGCGACGGGAATCCGCCGGCAACTGCATCGCCCGCTCCAGCGACGCCTGGCCCGGCAAAATGATATTTTATCGTTGTTTAGAGGTGGGCTGCTGCCCGCCCACTCCCCTGGCCCGACGGGCGATAGCCGGCCGCTAGAAATGGGCAAGTCATAAAAATGAGAAAATCGAGAGCAGTACAAGTTAAGAACGTTCAAATCGGCGGCGGCGCCCCGTGTGTCATCCAGTCGATGACCAAGACTGATACGTCGGATGTGGGCGCGACCGTGGCCCAAATCGAATCGATGGTTAACGCCGGCTGCGAGATCGTCCGACTGGCCGTGCCTGACAATGATGCTGCCATAGCGCTCAAGGAAATTCGCAAGCGGGTGCCCGAAGTTCCGATCGTTGCGGACATTCACTTTCACTACAAGCTGGCCCTGCTGGCACTCGAAGCAGGTATCGATAAGCTGCGGTTGAATCCCGGTAACATCGGCAAGCATGAACGCATCGTCGAGGTTGTGCGAGCAGCGCAGGCCCAGAAAGTTCCTATTCGGATTGGTGTTAACGGCGGCTCGCTCGAAAAAGATCTTTTGCAGAAGTACGGCACGGCCACACCGGAGGCGATGGTCGAATCGGCGATGCGCCACATCCGGATTCTCGAGGACCTCGACTTTACCGAGATCATAATTTCGTTGAAAGCTTCCGACGTGCAACGGACGGTCGCCGCTTATCGTTTACTGGCTGAAAAGGTCGACTATCCGTTTCACCTCGGAGTTACTGAAGCGGGCACGGCCTTTACCGGAACCGTGAAGTCCGCGATTGGGTTAGGCATTCTTTTGCACGAGGGCATTGGCGATACGATTCGGGTTTCGCTGGCGGCTGAGCCCCAGGAAGAAGTGCGTGTCGCCTGGGAGATCGTGAAGTCACTGGGGCTGCGTACGCGCGGCGTGACCGTGGTGGCTTGTCCCACTTGTGGCCGTTTGGACGTCGATAACTTTGTCGAGATCGTTACCGAAATCGAACGCCGGCTGGCGCATGTCGAAGAGCCTCTTCATCTTTCGATCATGGGCTGCGCCGTCAACGGTCCCGGCGAAGCGCACGACTCGCAACTGGGCATCACGTTCGGCCGCGGGGTGGGCATGATTTTCAAGGACGGCGTGCCGATGCGGAAGGTCGCCGGCGAGGACATCGTCGAGGCCTTCGTGAAAGAAACCGAAAAGCTTCTGGCCGAAGGCGCGGCGGCGAAATCCGAAGTGCAGCGGCACGAACTGGTGACGATCACTTAACCGGTCGATCAACTCTGGCTTATTCAAGGCTGCCGAATGGCAGCCTTTTTTATGTTCGAAGCATCTGCCGGTCAGGTGACTCAGTGCCAGGGATGCACCGGAGTAGCATGACTAGACGCCGGCCATTGAAAGAAAGAGCGCGTCACTGGCGATCTTGCGATTGATATTGACCTCCAGCGTGCCGCGTAGTTCCTCAATTTGTCTTAGCCAGGCGCCAGCCTGAGCGCTTCTTATCTCAGCAGCGATCTGTTGCAGCGGCGCCAGCAGGTCGCCATTCACGATCGTTTCGCTCGGCCGGCCGAGAGCCAGAGCCCAGGCGTCTCGAATCAAAATCTCCAGGGCCTCCAGCCGGTGCTCATACTCCTGGCGATCCTTTGCCGCGGCGAGGTCTTCCGCGGAGCGCAACAGATCCACTTGGTCGTTTGTGAGGGTCAGGGCCCGCAGCACGCCCAGCATCATGTCCCGTCGATCGCGATATGTTTCGACATCACCCGCCAACGCGCGACCGATGCTGCCCTGGGCGGTGCTGGCCAGCAAACGGGCATCCGCTGGGCTGACGCTCTTCTCTGCGAT
>JBBRMS010000088.1:0-18441 GCA_038230715.1 Pyrinomonadales bacterium | reverse complement strand
AAAGGCAGGAGCGGAATGATCATCAACAGCCCGACCATGTCCACGAATGCGGTGGCCATGAGGGTGAAGAGTTTTGCCGGGATCTTTCGCACTTCCCGCCAAAGCACGTAGAGCAGGGCACAGGCGATCGCGACCAGCAGCACGCGCACGATGGGCGACTGAAAAGATTGGGCTATGTTCTGTTGGATCAGAAGCATTCGACGATGATGTCACTTCCCGGCTTCCAGGAATGCTATTGCAAGCTGCACATGATACACGAACTTGTCGAGTGTACGGTCTGCGGCGGAGAAAAGTTGCCGGGTGATTGTTAAGGATTGTTAAGTTTTCAGGTGTGAGCCTGGGCCGTGTATCTTTTGAGTTCAATAGCAACTTGACGCTCCCTCGCGAAAGCGAACGAGACTCCCTCGCCCTACTGAAAAAAAAGGGTTGAGGGCTTGCGGGGCCCTCCTCGACCTTGAATGCCACTGTGCCAACACGTAATACGATAAAACCAGTCTGGTCGCATGGCCTCATCCCCGACACCGCGCCCAGTGGGAGAAGGGAAGGGTTTGCAAGCTCTAACCTTTCTCGAAATTCACCGCTGCTGGTAACTGCTTACCGCTGAATGGAAGCGCTCGGCTGCAAAAGCAAAACGATTCTCAGGATGTAAGGGTATTCTCCGCCCGGTTACCAGGGTTCGGGTTTATCGCATCAGGGATGTCCGGTTGATGATGACGGAGAGGAACTGGCTCGAACTGCAATCTGAAAGATTCGACCTAAGGAGAGAGAATGATGAGAATAATACCGATACTCGCTTTGCTGATCTTCGCCGGTATCACTAACGTGAGTGGACCGGCATTTGTCGAGGCAGCCAACGTCCCTCAGGCAGCTCAACTAAAAGTAAAATCAACACCGCGCAATCTTGCGATTTTGATTTTTGATGGGGTGCAGATTATCGATTACACCGGCCCCTTTGAAACGTTCGGCCATGTTTATTTTGACGATGCCCAAGCGTTCAATATTTACACGGTGTCAGAAAAGTCGCAGGCGATCACCACCAGTATGGGCATGAGCGTAAACCCCAAGTACACCCTCGACAACGCACCCGAGCCCAACGTTCTGGTGATACCAGGGGGTGACGTGCGGGGCCAGGTAAACAACCCGGCCGTGCTCAAGTTTATCCAAGACAAAGCAAAGAATGCCGAGATCGTCATGTCTGTGTGTAATGGTGCGTACATCCTGGCAAAGATCGGTCTGCTCGACGGACTCGAGGCCACCACCACGGCCAGTCTGATTCCGGGTCTGAAGGTAGCGGCCCCCAAAACGAGAGTGGTGGACGATAAGCGCTTTGTGGATAACGGCAAAATCATTACTACCGCTGGACTCTCGTCAGGCATCGACGGCGCGCTGCATGTGATTGACCGCCTCTTTGGGAGAAGCGTGGCGCAGATCGCCGCCCTCGGCATGGAGTACAATTGGGATCCGGAATCGAACTTTGCGCGCGCGGCCCTGGCGGACAAGTATCTGTTGTTCAACTATGACGTGAGGGTTCGCGAAGGAGGTTGGCGCGCGCTCAGCCGCGCAGGCAGCCGCGAACTTTGGGAGAATAAGTGGTTGGTTACTACCGACTCGACGGCAAGTGAGCTTTTGAACAGCGTCAATAAGTCGATTGCCGAGGAAAAGACCTATGGCCCATCGAGCCGAAGCAAATGGAATCGCCTGGATGGCGCATCAGAGAGAAGTGCTACTCAAAGTCTTTGGCGCTTCACCGATGAACGCGGTGCGGCCTGGAGCGGATTGGTTAGCATCGAGCCGGTGAGCGGTGAGCAGAATCGCTTCACGCTATCGGTAAAGGTGGCCCGTAACGATTCCAGCGCGAAACTGCCGGCCAGGTGAAGTCAGGCGGTAACCGGGAAGAGGTTAAGTCACAGCCCAGGGTTGCCGCACAGCGGCTACCCTGGGATCAGGGTGATGAAGAGGGGCGCAAACCCCACCGGGGTTGCGTAATTTCTACCGAAGATTCTGGTGGAAACGAAAACAAGACACGTTGGGCTTCGCGGTATAACCGTCGGGTTGAGATTTGGCTCCACTCGTTGACGCGTGTGGTACTGACTGCATATCCGCGAATTGGGCCGTCGCCTAACCTATCAAATGAAGCAGCCGATCCAGATCAATTACCAGGCCGAATCAGCGAATGCCTTCGTCACCAGGATCAGTCTGCTGAAGTGGGGCGTGTTGTTCGCCTTCTGGACCCTGTTCAGCGTTCTCTACGCAAATCAAATCTATTTTGAAATGCTGCACACGCCGGGCATGCATCATTCCTGGTGGCTGATAGCCTTTTGGCAGCTCGCGGCATGGAACGTTTGGGGTGTTCTGTCGCCGCTCATTTTTTATCTGGAACGTACATTCCGAGTCGATGGCCGGATTTGGCTCAGGGGGTTCCTGATTAACCTCGCTGCGGCGGCACTGCTGGCCCTGGTTCATATCGCAGCCGCCACCTCTTTGAAAATGCTGCTCAGGCCGTTTGATGTCTGGAGTGATAAGCATGCATTTCTGGTGCAATACCAGAGCGAGCTAAGGGCCTTCTTTCTTTTCGATTTACTGATCTACTGGGCCATCTTTGGGGTTGGATATGCTTTTGATTATCGCGCCAGATATCGTGAACGCGAGTCCGCGGCCACTCAATTAAAAGTGCAGTTGGCCCAGGCCCAACTCGAATCGCTCAAGGTGCAGTTGCACCCGCATTTCCTTTTCAACACGCTGCACACGATTGCCGGCCTTGTCCGCACCAACGAAAGGGCGCCCGCCGTTAACATGATTGCCGGCTTGAGCGATCTGTTGCGGCGGGCGCTCGACAGTGGGGACGAGCAGGAAGTGCCGCTGCGGCAGGAGCTCGAATTCATCGAACTCTATCTGGGTATTCAGAAAGTGCGGTTTGAAGATAAGTTGACGGTGCGTATGGAAGTCGCGCCCGAGACGCTCGATGCCATGGTGCCCAATCTAATTCTCCAGCCACTGGTCGAGAACGCCATCCGCCACGGCTTCTCAATCGAAGAGTCGGCCGGGCTGATCGTGATCGAAGCCTATCGCGACGGGCAAGACTTGCGCATTACCGTGCGGGATGATGGGCCGGGGCTACAGGCGGGTTGGCGATTGGAAGAAAGCGAAGGCATTGGTCTGGCCAACACCAGCGCGCGGCTCAAACATCTTTATGGAGCATCGCACCGGTTCGATCTATACAATGGGCCCAGCGGCGGAATGATTGCGACCATCACGATCCCTTTTCGCGCCAGTTACGGCCCGGCGCCAGCGCTCGATGAATACTGAGAAGAGAAAGCTCCGCACCGTGATTGTGGACGACGAGCCTTTAGCCCGCCGGACGATCAGAGACCTGCTCGCCATCGACCCTGATATTGAAGTCAGCGGAGAATGCAGCACCGGGCTTGAAGCGGTCACCCTCATGCGCGAGCAGCCTCCCGACTTACTCTTCCTCGACATCCAGATGCCCGGGATGAACGGTTTTGAAGTCCTCGCCCAGGTTGAATTTGAGCGCATCCCGGGAATTATCTTTGTCACGGCTTTTGATCAATATGCGGTGAAGGCGTTTGAGGTGCACGCCCTCGATTACCTGATGAAGCCGTTTACCGATCAGCGATTCAACGAGGCGCTGCAGAAAGCCAAATCCAGCATCGATTTGAAGGAAATCAATCGGCTCAGTCAAAGCCTCCTGACCTTGCTGGGAAAGCGTGAAGCGACTGAACCCTCCGCCGCCAAACCGTTTCTCAAACGTTTCATGATTCGGTCGGGCGGACGCGTCGGTTTTATTAAGGCCGACACAGTCGATTGGATCGCCGCCGACGACTATTACATTCAGTTGCGCATCTCGGGCAGGGCACATCTGCTTCGAATGAGCATGAACGAGTTGGAAGAGAAGCTCGACCCCAAACAATTTCTGCGCATTCATCGTTCGACGATCATCAATCTCGATCGGGTGAAGGAGCTACACCAGGACCCAAATGGGGAATACGTGGTGGTCTTGAAGGATGCGACGGAGTTGAAGCTCAGCCGCAACCGGCGCGAGCGCCTCGAAAGATTCCTGACGACAGGTGAATAGTAGTACAGGCCATCAGCTTTTAGTGGAACCATAGCCGGCCGTGTTAGCCCGTAGGCGCGGAAACCCGAGTCGCTACACGGCTTGAGCAACAATTCCTCACGGTGCTCTCGTGCGTTTGGCTGCAACTTCTTCCCGCTTCGCTGCAAATCAGAACCCGAGTTTAGTTCCGGCGCTCATAGTTCAATGGTCAGACCGAAATGAACCGCAACCAGTGGGTGAACAAATATGAAATTCTCAAATCCGTCATACCGATCGCATCTCTGCCTGATACTCGTTTCCGCGCTGGCTCTTGGTCATGTCAGTGCCATGCGCACCGGGGCCCAGTCGGCTTCGCTTACACCGACGACTTTGGTCAAACCCGATCTGGTGAAGGAGTACCAACAGTCCATCACGCCGGCCAAACTGGCCTCTCGACTTTACTTTCTCGCCTCCGATTTTTTCGAAGGACGAGAGACCAGCACCCGAGGTCAGAAACTGGCCGCCCAGTATCTCGCTTCGCAGTATCGGTTGATGGGACTCGAGCCAAAAGGCACTCAAAAGAATGCTGATCCGCTTTCGCCGGCAGCCTACTTCCAACCATTCAATGTCTACCGGCAAACGCCGACCTCTACGAAGCTCGAGGCGGCGGTAGCCGGCAAGACCGTTTCGTCGAGCACCTTTTCAGCCGACGCGCATGATGGCCTGTCTTACTTTCTTAGGGGCAACCTGGCGGATGTTAGTGGCGGCGTGGTCTTTGCCGGATACGGAATCGCCGATGACGGGCTGGGTTACAACGACTATGCGGCCCTGAAGGCAAAAGGCATTTCAATTGAAGGCAAGTGGGTAATGATGCTGGTTGACGAGCCGGTGACAGATGCGAACACGAGCCTGCTGCCAACAAGGGATCGAAAGCTCTCAGGTTGGACTAACAGCATCCTGAAGCGACGGGCCGCGCTTGCCGCCGGAAGGCCCGCGGGCGTGTTGGAGGTGATACTTCCCAGCCCGCTAAGAAAGGGCACCTTTGCCGAGGACTCAGCTCAGGCTTCGGCCAGAGCAGCGGATTTGGGGGCCATGTCACTTGATCAATCTTCTGCTATGACCCCGACCTACGCGATCTCCGCAGCCCTCGCTGATCAGATACTCGCTCAGTCCGGGCACAAGATTGAAGACGTGAGACAACAAATTAACCGGACGCTCAAGCCTGAAGTCTTTGAAATAAGCAACGCCAGAGTTACCGCTACGGTCGAGCAATCCAAGCCCCTGGAGACTGAGAACGTTTTGGCTTTTATCGAAGGCTCTGATCCCCAACTCAAGAGTGAGGTCGTGATTATCTCGGCGCACTACGACCATCTCGGTCTGAACCGCGCCCTCAAAGGCGATCAGATATTTAATGGCGCAGCCGACGACGGTTCAGGAGTGGTAGCGACTCTCGAATTGGCCCAGGTATTTATGAACGCCAGGCGTGATGGCTTTGGGCCCAGACGGTCGGTGCTGTTTATTAATTTTTCAGGTGAAGAAAAAGGGATGCTGGGTTCGGCGTTTTATGCCAACCATCAACCGGTCATTCCTCTCGACAAAACCGTCGCCAACATCAATATGGATGGCGTGGGTGGGATCGATGCGAAGCACCCGGGGCACAGCCGGAATTATATCTACATCGTTGGCGAGGGCGATCTTTCAAAGGAGATGATTGCGACCAACCGGCGCGTGAAGGACGCCACCGGAATAAACCTGGAACTTACAGATGGTCCAGGCTTTCCTTCGGACCAGAGAAACTTCCAGGCGCAGATGATTCCGTTTATTTACTACTCGACCGGATTGACTGAGCACTATCACACTGTCGGCGACGAAGCTGACACAGTGGATTACGAGCACCTTGCGCGGGTGACTCAGCTCGTGTTTGGCACTGCCTGGGAAGTGGCGAACCAGAATTCCCGTCCGGCCGGTATCGATCGAAGCAAGCTGACCCTGGTTGGCTATGCGTGTCCGCCCTGTGGATTGGAATGCGATGACGCGACATATGATCACGACGGATCCTGTCCGATCTGCGGCATGAGTTTGGCGCCGAAATACTCGATCAGCGCGAAATGAACTCATCCTTTTGTTTGGCAGCATAACTAAGAAACCATCGCCCAAGACTCCCGGGTCAGTACCATCCGCGGCGCTCCTTCCGTAACGCCTTCACGATTCGAAGCCGGCGGCGTATTCTTGTGCTGTCTTCCCCAGGCCTTTATTACCATTCGATCAGACTCTTAGAGGTTTATGTCTGCTGCGCATCACGACTTTCGGAGAGTCATTGAAACGCGTGCCTGGACGATGCTGGTCCTGGTATTTCTCGGTTTTTCATCAGTCAGCGTACGCGCCCAATCGAGCACCTTCGGTGGCAACGCGCAACACACTTCCGTCTATGCTCCCGCGTCGCAGAATCTGAATCAGATCAAGTGGCAGGCCACCATCGACTTTAATCCGGGAGCCCTTGTGCATTATGGAGCGCCGCTGGTGACTGGGGGGAACACTGTGCTGGCGCCGGTAAAGACTAGCGGCGACGGATTCCAGGTGAAGGCTTTCAGCGGAACCACGGGCGCGGCAAAGTACACCTTAACCACTGACTACATTCTGCCGGCGCATAACTGGATTCCATCCTACAACCCAACCATCGCCACCGGATCATTCGGGACGCGGCTGTACTACGCCGGGGCGGGAGGAACGATCTGGCATGTCGACAATCCCGACTCGAACACACCCTCCGCGCCGGTGCGCGAAGTTTTCTACACCTCGCTGGCGGGCTATAACGCGAACGCGGCCGCATTCAACAACACTGTGTTCGTCAATACTCCCATCACCGCGGACGCCAGCGGCAACATCTACTTCGGCTTTCGGGTTCAGGGGACAGCTCCGGCCCCTCTGGATACCACGCAGAGCGGCTATTCTCGGATCGACACCAGCGGGAACGGAATCTTTGTGCTCGCCGGAACGGCCGCGAGCGATGGCAACATCAACCGCGATAGCCACAACGCGGCTCCGGCCTTCAGTAACGACGGCTTGACGCTCTATGTCATAGTTAAATGGGCGACAAACATTCGCTACGGCTATTTGCTCGGATTGAATCCGGCAACATTGCAAACTAAGTTCTCTGTCTTCCTGAGGGATCCACGCAGCGGTGATCCAGCCGGCATTCCCGACGACGGGACAGCTTCGCCAATGGTCGCGCCCGATGGTGATGTCTATTTCGGAGTGCTGGGCTCTCCGGCGGATAACGGATCGCGCGGCTTTCTTCTCCGTTTCAGTGGCGACTTGTCGATTACTAAAACGCCGGGAGGGTTTGGTTGGGACTATACACCGGGGATTGTGCCCTCCAGTTCAGTGCCTTCTTATACCGGAACTTCTCCGTACCTTTTGTTCTGCAAGTACAACGACTATTTGTTTCAGGACGGCAGTGGGGTTAACAGAGTGGCGCTGCTTGATCCCAACGCCACGCAAATCGATCCGCACGATTCGTCGACGGGCCTGTTGGAAATGAGGGAAGTGCTGACGGTGATTGCACCCACACCCGACTCTGAGAATCCCGGCGTGACCAACGCGGTCAAAGAGTTTTGCATCAACGCTCCGGCCGTCAACCCCGCCACCAAAAGCGTATTCTTCGAGAGCGAAGATGGTCATCTGTATCGCTGGAATCTGGCAACGAATTCGCTCGACCAGGCGATCATCCTGAACTCGGGCGTTGGCCAGCCTTACGTTCCCACAGTGATCGGTCCGGACGGCACGATATACACACTCAACGGCGGAAACGTATTCGCGCTCGGTAATGATCCAAGCACGAGTGTGAATTTGGCTTCATCCTCGCCCGACCTGCGCGAGACAGTGACCGGAAACTCGATCACTTTCACCGCCACGGTAACGGGATCGCCGGCGCCTACTGGTAGCGTCAGCTTCGGCGCTACGACCTTCAACGGGTTGAATGCAGAGTCGATAAGCTTAGCCAGCAATGTTCCGCTCAACGCTCAAGGACAGGCGAGCGTGACGACGTCTGCGTTGGTCGCTGGCGGTAACTATCTCGGCAATCACTTCATCATAGCGATCTACAGCGGTGACGGGATCCACGCCTCTACGTTTGCCACGATGGTGCAGAAGGTGCATGCGAATACATCGGCAACTTTGTTGATCTCATCACCAAATCCGTCGAGCCTGGGACAGTCGATCACATTCACCGCCAACGTGTCGGCCGTTCCTTCCGGCGCGGGAACGCCCACCGGAATGGTCACATTTCGCGACGGCAATATAGTCATCGCCCAGATGCCATTAAATTCAAACGGCGTCGCCTCGTTTACTAAAGCGGATCTATCTTCGGGCAGTCATAACATCACGGCAACTTACGCTTCGGATACTCAGTTTTCTGCGAGCAGCGCAGCAAACACGGTGCTCGTCAATCCACCGGTTGTGCAGCTCACAGCTTCGGTCTTCGTTGTAACTGAAGGGACGAGCACGCTGAACGTGCAGGTGAGTCGGTCGGGTGACACCTCCGGGGTCTCGACAGTTGACTACGCCACTGGGGACACGGCTGGGGCTAACACCTGCAACGTGGTGAATGGGGTTGCGTCGTCGCGGTGCGACTATGTAAACACGTTGGGGACGGTGCGTTTTGCGGCAGGCGAAACTTCAAAGACGATTGGGATTCCTATAGTCAACGACGTCTATGCAGAGGGCGATGAGAATTTCACGATCACTTTGAGCAACGTCACCGGAGCGACGCTCGGCCCAATAACGGTGGCGACGTTGACGATCCACGACAACGAAACCGTCAACGGCACAACGAATCCCATCGACGACGCAGGGTTCTTCGTGCGCCAGCACTACATAGACTTTCTCAATCGCGAACCCGACCCGGACGGGCTGGCCTTTTGGACTAACCAAATCACACAATGCGGCGCAGACACGGACTGTCTCGACTTGAAGCGGATTAATGTCTCGGCCGCGTTCTTTCTCTCGATTGAGTTTCAGGAGACCGGATATCTCGTTTACCGCATGTACAAAACGGGATTCGGCAGTCTCACAAATCCCGCGGGCGCACCGGTGCCTGTGCACTTCGCTGAGTTCTTGCGCGACACGCAGCAGATCGGGCAGGGAGTGCAAGTCGGAACAGGGAACTGGCAGACGCAGTTGGAGACGAACAAGCAGGCTTATGCGGCTGCGTTTGTGCAGCGATCTGAGTTTCTTTCCGCCTTTCCAAATTCCTTGACCGCAGATCAAATTGTCACCCAGCTTGATACCAATGCCGGTGGCGTCCTGTCCGCCGCCGAAAAAGCCGGCCTGGTTGGAGTACTGGGATCGACGCCGGCTGACGTGACGAAACGGGCTGAGGTGCTGCGCTCAGTTGCCGAGGACCAGAACTTGAAGGACGCGCAAAAGAATAAGGCGTTCGTACTGATGCAATATTTTGGTTACCTGAGAAGGAACCCTAACGACGCGCCGGAGCCGGGATTGAATTTCACTGGCTACAATTTCTGGTTGGGGAAGCTGAATCAATTCAACGGCAACTTTGTCGGCGCGGACATGGTCAAGTCTTTCATCGTTTCGGCTGAATACCGGCAAAGATTCGGGCCCTGACGGAGGGGGCACGGGGCATCCTGCCCACCCTGGGTGCGCCGCCTGGGCCGGCTGCGCATAACTTGACCAACCTTGAAAAGAAGAGCGTGCTGCGCACTGGACAGGATGTCCGCAAATTCGATGTTATCTAAAATCGATTGTCATCGGCTGACGGACCGTACAGCGCGGGGACCTTGGCGCCCATCAGGCGCAGGTACACAGTCATCTGACCGCGATGATGCGCCCAATGATTGATGGTGTCCTGGATCATTACCTGGCGTGGCTCTTCCATGACCACTTTTCCGCCAGCCAGCAACCGCCAGGACGTGGCCAGGTGCTCATCCGTTGTCCCCTCGAGCGCGGCCCGCGCATCGGCGGCGGCATCGTCGAGTGCCTTCAACAATTCTTCCTTTGTTTCCTTTTGTTTCTGCTTCGTACCTTTACCGGCGGCCGGCGCAACGTCTAGTTCGTCCTGCCTGACCTCCATTGTGATCCAGGTGGGAATCGTCGCCACCATGTCGGCGAGAAAACCGAAGATCATCGATTTGTCATGCGGCTTCCAGTCGTACTTGCCTTCGGGCACTTGCTCCAGAGCGCGGCGCGAACGTTCCACCTCTCGATCTATCTCAGGCAGGAAGAAGTCGGTCAGTTTCATCGAGGTCTCCTTTTGTCGTTCATTTCAATAATGATAGCCAAGTTTCCTGAGAGTGGATGCGGAGATTCTGTGGCGTTACTTGTTCAAAGCCTCCACAGGCTTTGAAGTGCTGAAAGAAGCTCACCCTTTCCATCCCTTCATCACGGCCTCATGCCCTGCGAGTATCCCGCTCGTCTGTTCGGGATCAGGTGCGAGCGACCAGTTATCGTGATCAAAGGTGCCGCCGAGGATGATACCGTCGTGACGCGGGAACATGTAGCCTGCGCCGAGGTAGCAGTAATCGATCTCCGGCTGCGGCAGCAGCACTTCCAGTTGTCCGCGCACCGGCCCCAATTTGAGATCGCCAAAGAGAGCCCGAGCGCCCAGGCCCGTGCAGTTAAAGATGATGGGTTCAGGGATTCGTGCCAGTTCCTCGCGACTGCGAAACTCTTTTACCACCACCTTGCCGCCGGCTACATAGAAATCGCGTAGCAGCGAGTTTAGATAGATCGGAGGCTCAATCAGCATCGTGCTGTACTGCCTTACAAAGGGGAAGCCAAAATAATGTTCGGGATCGCGATGAACATCGCTCTGCGGATAAAGATCGTTGCCGCCCGGAAGTTCGCGGGTCAGTTGCGCTTCATTCCGATAGAACTCATAAGTGTCCATCCAGTGCACGCCGTAATCGGGTCCGGCCAACGTTTGGAAAGCCCGATTGGAAATTCGGCAAGCGGTGCGAAACTGTTCGGCAAACTTCGTTGAAATCGCCTCGGGCTCATAGACGGATGTCGGTGACCAAAAGCCTCCGGCAATGTTTGAAGTGGTGTCCGGCGGCAGGTCTTTGGCATAGATCGTCACCGTGCCGAGGTTGTCCTGAAAGCGTCTTTGCAGCAGCCGCGCAGTCGAGAGACCGTTGACGCCGCAACCAAGTACGGCAAAGTGTCGCGGCCTTTGAGCGCGGTGCGAAGACCTGCCCGGCATCGCCCCCGGTGCTGAAAGAAGATCAACTGCGAGCGATGCGGTTCCCCATGAGAGCGTCACACCCGCGCCCCCGTGTCCGTAATTATGGACCAGAAGCTTTTCGCCCATTCGTTCAGCCGCGACTACAAAGCCTTCTGCACGGTACGGCCTCAGGCCCACAACTTCACGAATGATTCGATTGCGCGCAACCTTGACGGGCGCGAAGTGTCTTTGGAAATTTAAACCGCGAGTGAAAGCTGAAGAGCGCGTGGCTGCGAGTAAGGTCCCAGCGGCGAGCGCGCCACGGAGAAAGCCACGTCGATTGAGTTCGTTCATGAGATCCGCAGAGTACACAGATTTCACGGATTAGGAAACAGGAATGTCTTAGCCGCCCAAGTCTGGTTCGCCTGGTTTCATGTCCCGTCATGCTCAGAGTGGGACTCCGACAAACCAATTCAGCCATTCCGGTTGTAATCCGCGTAATCCGTGGATACATCTTTTCAAACGTCCACCGGTAAGCCTTCAATCCGCATAATTTCAAGGGCGTTGGTGGTCGGGCAGGGTCCTGGCCGCAGCAAGTAGTCAAAGACCATTCGACCATCCCCAATCTCTTCCCGGAAATGAAAATTGGAGATGCCGGGAATTTCATCAGCCAGGTTGGTTAATTCGAGATCATGCGTGGCGATCGCACCCAGAGCATTCCTCCGGATAGACAGTGCCTTGATGAAAGCATGACTGCCCAGGTGACGTTCGCGATTGTTGGTTCCCCGGAATATCTCATCAATCAAAAACATTATCGGCAGATCCGCTTCCGCCTCGGCGGCCGACAGCAAGAGTTTTAAGCGCTTCACCTCGGCATAGAAATATGAAAGCCCGTCCTGAACCGAATCGCTCACCTTGATGCAGGTGAAGATGCGAAACAGGGAAGTGCGCAAGCGTTCCGCGTTGACGGGCGCTCCGGCATACGCGAGACACAGGTTCACGCCCAGGGTCCGCAGGAAGGTGCTCTTACCCGCCATGTTTGATCCGGTAAGAATTGTGATCCGGTGCAGCTCATCCAAAACGAAGTCGTTACATATTCTGTGATCCGGTTTAATCAGCGGATGTCCGATGCCTGTCGCCTCGCAGACGATCGAATCAGTAATGACTTCGGGGAACGAATAACCGGGATTCAGCCAGGCGAAGTTTGCCAGCGAGTTTAAAGCCTCAAGCTCATACCAGGCGTCGAGCCACTGCGGCATGAGGAGGCGGATTTCCTGGCGCAGCTTTTCCAGTCGATAGGTAAAAAAGAAGTCCCAGGGGATTAGCGCGTTCAGCAAAAACCACACGGGGGCATTGGTTCGTACACCGAGCGCCGCGGCTATCTTCTCCACGCGGCGTAACTCGGCCGATGGCCGTTGGCGCGAATCTGCGAACGGCGCGCAAACCCGGGCCAGGCCGGGATGGCTGCCGTAACGTCTCGATTCCAGATATTGAAACACTCCTCTGAACCTGCGCAGGGCCTTCTCGAGATCCTGCACCTCGCCCCACGCATTCGCGGTCCGCGCATACTTCGCGATCGACAGCCCGATATAGATCAGAAACACGATTGGCCAAACATGCGGAACAATTTCGAGGAGGGCCAGACCCAGCAGAGTAAGGCTCGAGGCAGCGAGCAGTGCCAGCACAATGACCGTTGAGCGCAGCGAAGGCCGTTGCCTGTCCTGCTCTATCCACGCAACCAACGAGTGAGAATCCCATTGATCCATTTGAGCCTCGGGCGCGCGCGATTGAGTTTGCGAGTTACGGCCCGCAATTGCGGCCTCCAGCTGCAACTTATCGCGGAAGAGGGAGAGGGTCGAAATCTCCTTAATAAAGGTTTGTCGCTGCTTAATAGTCTGTGGGTCAGGCTCATTATTCAGCAGCCACGACCTCAGCCGGCGACTGCCCTCTTTCGTCACGGCACTGTCGAGCAGCCGGTGCAAAGAACGCTCGCCGGTAATGTCGAGATCGGTAGCGAAGGGATGTTCCGGGTCCGTAGTTGTCTGGTCCGAGTGAGGCAGATGTTCCCAATCAAGATTGATGCGAGCCATTTGTATGCGCTTGATCTTGAGCATCAGCGCAATTCGGTTAATGCTCTCGCGCACTCGACTATGACAGGTGGCTACCAGCGCAAAGAAAACCAAAAACAGAGCGATAAGACTCAGCGCGGTCGTGCTTCCGGCGAGCTTACAGGAAAAGAGCGCAAGCAACGCGCTGCCCAGAACGAGCCCGCGACGTGCCATCCAGTATTTGTTGCTCAAGTTTTCGAGCTGGTGTGATCTTCGGGTCAGCCTCGCAATTCTGTGTTCGAGGCGTCGCCGGAGTTCAGCGCTGCCGGCTGGTTTTGATTTCATCGGTAACCGCAGATTACACAGATTCTGCAGATTAGAAAACCGGGGACCCATAATTCGGATCGCGGACGTCCTGTCCGTCATCGCGCACAGCCCGCTCGGTTCGCGCTAAGCGCTCAGGCGGACGATCCGTTTTACCGTGTGGGGCCGCACCTTCAAACCGAATAGGACGCTGTGAAGAACAGACAAAGTCTGTAGAACTGCAGGATGAACATGAGGCCACCGGTCAGGACTAAGCACTTGACCAAAGTAAGGGCCCAACCTTGTTCGTAGGCGCGGCGGACCGCGACGATCAGATAGGCCAAACATACCACCAGGAGGATTACTGAGAATAAGTAATCGTGTTCAAGCACGCCGAGATTGGTTGTAATTCGGCGCGCAATTCCCACGACCAGAGTGTAGAGCAGCAGGTTCGCGGAGAGCAGCAACAGGAAGGACGAAAAAAAGTGAATCGAGAAAACCAGGTGTTCAACAAAATATCGCCTGGGGCGCCAGTAGAGCACCTGCAAGAGGAGAGCAAACATGGGAATCATCAGGAACACGAGCGTCTTAGCCTGGCTTTCAGTGGTCGCGTTAAAGCGTGCCTCGTACTCCTTAAACGGAATTCCGCGATCGAGCAGTACCTTGCTTACTCGCTGTCGCGCGAAACCGCTGTACGGTAGTTGATACATGTGGACGTAGAGCGGAGTGCTCAGGGTATTGAACCGGGTGTAAGACTGCACAAAAAAGAAAATGATGTTGCAAAAGAGGAATAGCTGTAGAGGCTTTAGGTAAAGCTTTCGCCGGCCGGCGAAGTATTCAAACGTCAGGAGACCCGGTTTGGTGATCAGCGTGCGAAAGGTCCGCAAGAAGCCCGACTCAATATTGGTTACTACTTTAAACGCTTCGCCGAGATGGCCGAACAATGAATAATCTTTGTTCCGGCGCTTGTCCTCACCACACGCGGCACAGAATCGTCCATTTGATTTGTGCCCACAGCTTGGACAGTTAGCTGCAATGTCAGCGACGCGCGCGGCAGTCTTGCTCGCTTGTTTGCGATGCTTCATCCGGCTTCCTATTCTGAACGGCGCTTCCGATTCTCTAACTTTCTCAGTCGCTCCAACAAGCGCGCGTCGCCGATCTTCTCGGTCACCGACGCAAATGATGAGGTAGCTCCCTGCCAACGTAACTCATCGACCTTCTTGAAGAGCGGCGCGTTCGTTCGCAAGGTCGCGAGATCCTTGAAGAGGAGTGCACGCTCGAGGTTATCGCCCTTGAGCGTCCCCTCAGGAAACTCTTCGATGTGGCCGAAACGGTTGATGAGGGTAGCGGTGGTCTTGGCTCCCAACCCCGCAATGCCGGGATAGCCATCTGCTGCGTCACCCACCAACGCGAGATAATCCGCGATGAACTCTGGCGCCACGCCGAACTTGGCTTTGACCCCATCCGAGTTGCGAATCTCATCCTTTCTACGATCGATTTGGACGATCCGATCATCGACGACGCACTGCGCGAGATCCTTGTCGGGAGTCCAGATGCAAACCTTCTGCACGCGTTTGTCCCGGGCCGCAAGATAAGCCGCGGATGCGAGGGCGTCATCCGCTTCCAGTTCGACCATGGGCCAGACCACTACGCCCATCGCGGAAAGTGCCTCCTCGAGTGGGTGGAATTGCGCCCACAGAGCGGGCTCAATACCTTTGCCGGTTTTGTAGCCGGGCCAGAGACGGTTGCGAAACGATTCGATGATGTGATCAGTGGCGACGCCGATATGAGTGGCGTCATCCTCGATCATCTTCGCGATCATGTGGAGCACGCCGGCGACTGCGCCAAAGGGCGGATCGATTTTCTTGAAGCGGCGAATGCCGTAGAAGTGACGAAACAGTTCGTAGGTGCCGTCGATTAGGTGAACGATCATTTAGCTGCTCTTACTTACCAGGCAAGCATTGAGTGTTTTTGCCGTTGGAGAGAAGCGATCCACGAAATCAACTGGATCAATCAGCCCCTTCTGCCTGGTGTGGTTTCGTTGATCGATTTACGCTTTGAGACCGAGAGCGAACTCACCCTCGCCCTCTGAGCGGCGCAATCCGCCATCGTCCATAAGCGACGAACGCCATGAGGAGTAGGGTCACAAACGGCATGATAGCCATCACGAATCCGTCGCCGATTATCGTCAGCACTGTGGCGCCGATCATGATGATTACCAAACCAGCTGCGGCCAGAGGTGTCAGACCGGTCTTAATTCGAAAGAGGCCGGGCAGGATCAGTCCGAGCGCACCAAGCACTTCACACAAGCCAATGAATTTAAGCAACAAACCCGGCAGCTGAACCGAGTTGGGAGATGCCATCGCTTTAAGCACGTCGGAGGGCAGCACCAGTTTCATTCCCCCCGCGAACAGAAAGAGAAGAGCCAGCAGGACCTGGAGTATCCACAACACAATGTTCATGAGTGAGCTCCTATTCAGAGATACGACAAACTTCAGTTTTTCGAATTCAGTTGATCTCAACCTGCTCGGTTGACGACAAATTCAAGTTTATCGTACAGACTTTGCGACAAGCCTAATGCGCAACTCTAAACTATTTCGTGGCGGCGCTCATCTTCTTCGGCGCCCGGGCCTGGTTCTCTCTGATGCGCTCCCTGACAATCTTCTTCACCAGAGCGTCCGGCAACGGCCTATCAGAGGTGAAACGCACGGTGCCCTTTGAGGTGAGGTATGACTTCAATTCATCTTCGTGCGCGCGGATGATGGCCAAGCTCATGGGAAACAAGCTGCAGTGATTCTTGAACGCCGCGAAGCTCACCAGCGGCCGGCCCTGGAATTTGAAAGTTGGAATCTGATACCAGATCACTTCCTCGGCCTCAGGCACCACCGTTCTGATCGTCCGGCGCAGCTTTTCCAGGGTCGCCCGCTTCTCTTTGGGAACCGCAGCCAGATACTTATCGACGACCCCGGCCCGCTCTTCCTTCGAGGTAGATTTTTGTTTGGGCATTTCTATTTTCCTTTCGATGTGGCCAACCCGCGCGTGGTGAGAGGGTCATGCCGGCTCTGATAAATACCCAGGACGTTGCCGGCTGGATCACTAAACCTGGCAGTGATCTCGGGAGCGTCCATGCCTATCGCCTGGACAATCTTGCCACCATGCGCGACCACCGCGGCAACTGCTGCGGTAGCGCTTTCAACCATGACGTAAACCAGCAGACCAGGATCTGTCATCGGCTTTCGGCCGAGAATCCAGGTGCCGCTGACCTGGCCCACGGCGTCGTCAAAGGCAACGTTTCCGTCGCCTCGCTTTCGGAGTTGCCAACCGAAGACGTCCCGATAGAAAGACGACGACTGTTCGATGTCGACGGCCGGGATCTCGACGTAGCAGATTTTACCGTTTCCGAGTGTTGGGCTCTGATCGTTTGCCAAGATGTTTCTCCCTGGTTCGAGGTTTCGGCGCGGACATCTTATCGGCCAACCGCTGCGCGCTCAATGTGTGCGCGACAGACTGGTTCGCGCTGCGCGCTCAATCCGGACAAGGATCCGCGCTCCGATCAGTACTAGCCCCCTTGTTCGGTGTTAACCATCCAGGGGATGCCGAACTGATCGACGCACATGCCGAAACCCTGTGACCAGAAAGTCTTTTGGAAGGGCATCGTCATCGTGCCGCCCTCAGCCAGCCCGTTGAAGATGCGCTCAGCTTCGCTTGGATCCTTCACATGAATCGACACATTCAGGCCGGCTGGTTTTTGATACTGGTCGGGCGGCGAGTCCGCCCCCATAATCGCCTGGTCGCCCAAACTCAGATGCATGTGCATGATCCGTTTGAGCATCTCAACGGGAAACTGTTCGGTCGCCCCCGGCATTTCAGCCCAGGTCATCTGAAAGGCGATCTTTCCGCCCAGCACCTGCTCGTAGAACTTGAAGGCCGCTTCGCATTGGCCGTTGAAAGTAAGATATGGATTGATTTGCATTTCGCGCTCCTGTGTTGGTTAACGATCTATCGCTTTCGGTCCCGACTCTTGTGGCAACTGTCCTCTTACGCTTGCTGCAGAGTCTCGATATCGATTTTCTTCATCTGCATCAGAGCCGCCATGGCTCTTGGCCCTTTCGCGGGGTCCTTCATTAATTCGGGCAGGATTGTCGGAACGACTTGCCATGACAAACCAAACTTGTCCTTGAGCCAGCCGCATTGGACTTCAGTTCCGCCCGCTGAGAGTTTCTCCCAAAAATGATCTAATTCTTCCTGGGTGTCGCAGTTGACCACGAAAGAAACGGCCTCGGTGAGTTTGAAATGTGGGCCGCCGTTGAGGGCGACGAATTTCTGTCCGTCGAGTTCAAATTCAACGGTCATGACGGAACCCTTCTGCCGGCCGGAAGCCTGCGCCGCCGCCTCTGAATATCGAGTCAGGTTCAAAACCTTCGAGTTCTTAAAAACTGAAACATAGTAATTCGCGGCCGCTTCGGCCTGGTCGTCGTACCATAAGAATGGTGTAATCTTCGGCATCGTTCTCTCCTTTTAGTTTACTTTCATGTGGCGTTTGGGTTACTTCGAGCCTTGCTCCCAGGCCCGCCCAAGTTTGTTTCTTCAATTGTAAGTCGAACGAGGGAGGCCGAACTCGACAGTTTAGAAAATTCTAATAAAGTGTTTCTATGAACTATTCAAATTGCGGTGCGGGGTCAGGTGCGGCGACCAGCTAGTGAACCCGATTTTACAGAGCAGGGAAGGCTCACGCTTCATCTGCGCTCGGGCCGTATGAACCGGGCACCGCTATGTTAAGCAGCCGCAAGTAAACCGAGAGCTGGCCGCGGTGATGGATCATGTGGCTCAAGGCGAAGTCTCGGAACACGTCTCTTTTT
>JBBRMS010000087.1:0-18808 GCA_038230715.1 Pyrinomonadales bacterium | reverse complement strand
TTCGGTGGCAGGAAAATATTAAAGCGCGTGACTTGTGAAAACCGTTTTTGAGTGCCGCGTTCCTCGACTGGCAGCGCAGCTTCGGGAAGCAGATCGCGCTGGGTGGGCGCAGTTTCACCGGGCTTTGCGATCTCCCAACGTCCGATCAAGCGGCCTGAGCCGGTATAGACAATCTCAGCCGTAATTCGCGGCAGGACCTCGCCGGATTTTACGAACGGCACAGTTTTGGTTCCTCCGTCCCAGAGCAGACGAACATTCGTAATGGAAAACGGCGCGGCCGCACCGTTGCCGCCCAGACGCAAAGTAACCGGAACATACTCGTCGGGGCCGCCCACCGGTAAGGCGAAACGTCGCACATAAAAAAACGTCGCCGTCGAACCACGTGCGGCATCGAGATAAGCTCTTCGAGCCACTGAGGGCGTGACTGACATGATGTCCGTGTAGGCGCTGTTACCACTCAACCGCGATTGGTTGTAACGGACGGGCAAACGCCCGAAGATTACGGTCGGATCACATTTCATTCCGATGTCGGGTGTCGCGGGAACCAGCGCTCCGCACCAGGTTGCTTCCGCGGGCCGGCGATTGCCCAGGTTGCCGAAAGTTAAGAGCACGCTGGTCGCACCCTGGGAATAGACCGTGGTTTCACTGGGGGACACCGTGATCGTTTGCGCCGCCGCCGGACCAACGCCCGCCAAAAGGAGGATCACGATAAATAAGTAATGGCTCATCAGATTGACCTCGGTTCTTCAAAAGAG
Source organism: Pyrinomonadales bacterium (assembly GCA_038230715.1). Classification (GTDB taxonomy): domain Bacteria; phylum Acidobacteriota; class Blastocatellia; order Pyrinomonadales; family Pyrinomonadaceae; genus UBA11740. The sequence goes on along the minus strand of JBBRMS010000087.1, from coordinate 18,053 downwards.
CGTGATGTTCAGGCCGGCATTAAAGATCTTAACGCGCGTCAAACTCGATGTCTGAAAAACCACGTCGTGAGAGCGCGCATAGCGATCAGCGTAACGTATGAACATCTGGGTCTGCACTTTCTTGTGACCGCCGCGCTCCAGTCCCACGCGATAAGAAAACTGGGTATCGAACTCAGTGTTGCGGCTGCCGTTCGTCTGCGCTCTGTCCCCGACAATCGTGTTAGAAAGCGCGGCTGTCCAGGTCATTTGCTTGTTTATGTTCCAACTGGCAGTCGGACCGACGCGCCAGGTGCGGGAAAGCTTTGTGCTCTCCAGATCGTTGGCGCTGTCGCGCGTTAGATCAAAATTCAAGTTCAATTTGCTGGTTGGATTAAACCCGACGCGAACGCCCATGGTCTGGTTAAGAAAATCTGAACGTTCCCGTCCCGGCTGTTGATTATCTGTAAAAGATCGGTTGTAACTGGAACCCAGGTTGAGCTTTTGAAATTGCCAATCGGCGCTGAAGGTTTGGTTCGTGGAATACTGATTAGGAACGGCGCTCGGATTGTTTTCAAACCCGCCATTCACAGGTATCGACGCACCGAACTGGTGAGTATCAGAGCGGCTGTACGACAATCTCGGCGAGAACTTCGACGTGCTCGAAGTGCCACCCCACAACGCCGCCGCGGGCAATGCGACTGAAAATTGAGTCCCGCGCGTTAGTGATTGCAGAATCGATCGGATACGTCGCAGGTTGTCGTTGAAGCGGGAATGACCGGCCTGAAAACTGATCTCGCCGATGCTGCCGGATAACTGAAAATCATTCTGCCGTTTGTCCGCCCCCACGGATGCACCCAGACTCTTGAATAACGGATCAACTTGCTCATGCCGCATCGCAAGGTTGAGACTCACCTGCTTGCTCTTCGTCAGAGCATAGCCGCGTAGGACATCGTAACTGACATCGAAGTAGCGCGCGTTGCGAGTCAGAAAGGGCACCGCAACCGTGTTCGTCCCCTGATACAACAAAGGGTCGGCCGGGTTCCGGTATCGGCTGCGAGTGAAGCCGCCATCGAACTTGAAACGACCCCTCTTGTCGGTCGCTATCAGACGCACACTGCCGCCCTTGCTTTGTTCGACGTCGTTGACACTTCCTTGCGTAAGACTGTTCAGCGCCTGGATGTAAGCGCTCAAGCCGGAAAACTCGAGGCGCAATCCGCCGGGCCGTTTCTCTAGCAACTCAACGCCAATCGTGGCACTGTGCAATTGATGCTTGCTCCTACCCAGACCGAAGAAGTTACCGTAGCCGACTACACTCGTGCCATTCAGCGCGGCTACGCTAAAATCGAATCGTTTCGTTATCGGCACGGTGATGGTAATCCCGCGACTGGAAAAACCGTTGACGAGATGCCGCGCTGCGCCAAAGCTCGTATGGCCGATCGCAACTTTCGCGCGGCCTAACTGGAATTGAGCGAGATAACTCGACAGATCAATTTGCGGCGCCCCATTGCCGAGTGTGCCGAAGCGCAGAGCCTCTGGCTGAAAGGTTGAGCCCGCAAGATCGAACTGTGTCTGTGAAGCAAAGCGTCCGCGGATCATTTCACTGCGGAGCGAAAACTGCAGTGTGCCGTCGGTGAACGTCGCCCTTTGCGACGGACGCGTGTTGGCGGGAAAGTTGAATTGCGCTGGTTGCGATTTGAGGGAGAGCGTTAACGAAGGCACGTAATCCATCTTATCGAAGCCAAACTTGCGCGGCTTGGGGGCGGTTGCTTCTGCCTGTGCAGGGGTCGCTGTGCCCGCCGGCGCTGTTGCGTTTTTTTGGGTTTCGTTGCGGTCATTTGCGCTGCTGGCGTCTTTAGCCTCCGCCGTTGTTTTGTCTTGCGGGGTGGGCGCTGGGGTCGAGGTCGGCTTTTCTTTAACGACGTGAAGAGAGAAGTGCGCTAACTCTTGCCAGGCGCCGTTCGGATTGACGCGATAAACGACCACTTGCGAATCGCCCAACGGCAAAGGTACGAGCGCCGGACTATAGACCATCCGCGTGCCGTCTATGATGAACAGACTGGTTACGTCCGCGCGACTGATGATCACCGCGACGCGGCCTTCGTCCGCTTTCAAAGTGCGGCTCAGGCGCAACTCGATGGGCGTGTCCGGCGTGATCGGAGTGCGCGCATCGAAGTTGGTTGTGACAGACAAGCCCTCTTGAGCGTGGGTGATGGCTTGAAACCAAAAAACACCTGTGATCGCAGCGAGGCAGCAAGCCACGATCATTGCGCTTCGTGCAGAGCGGTGGATCGATTTTGTTTGGTGCAACGTGGTCATGGCACAAAACCATCCAGCCCAGGAAGCCAAAGACTGGCTCCTCATTCGAAGCGCTCCGCGAAACCGAGCAGTGGCATTTCCGTAGTTCCAAAAATGCCGCACGCGACATTTGAGGCGTCTTAGAGAATGCTAACCGCCCTCAATCCGTCGGCGTTACGCGCAAAACGAACTCTCTGGTGCGCGCCGGGAGTCCGGCGGCCTTGCCATCCCGTTTGAGAGCTACGGTGATGGAAAAACGCACGTCACGGGGACCTATGATTTGCTCCTCGTGATTAATCACCACCTTGGTCCTTCCTGAACGGCCGCCTGATTCGACCGTACTAGTGGAACGTGCTTTGTACTCATGGCCGCGCGCGCCAATGAGGATCGCGATGATCTCGGCCGCTGAAGGCTGGACCGCGAGGTTGTCCTGCTCGATGTACCAGTTGATTTCCAGCACCACGCGATTGCGCGTTCCCTCGCTAATCGAGGCATTGATCTGGAGGTCAGGGTTGGCCGCAGCTACGCCACCGGGCCAGGTGGACACCAATGGACCGGCCATCGCAGGAGCGGTGGCCACAATCAGCGTTAACACGATGCAGCTATGAATTAACAGTGACACCTTGCGCATTAGATCCTCTCTTTCTTTCAAGGGCTAACGCTCTTCTGGGCCGAGGCCTTGATGCTTGGACTGCTGCCGGCCTGGGCGAAAACGGTGACATCAAACGACACGACATTGCCCGGGCTGCCTGAAACTTGAATGGTGGCTGTTCCGTTTCCACCGGTCGTACCGGTACCAGTTGAGTTATCTGCGCGCTTCAAGTTAGTCGTCGCCGTCACGTTCTGAAGCTTGTAGCATGACGACTGCGGCGGGGCCACAGTCCAGTTCACGGTCACGGTATCTTTCTGAGTGCCCGAACCCTGGGCGTAACTCAAGCTAGTGATGGTCACGCTTGGATTGCATTGGGCCGTGTTTCCCGGAGTGGTTGGGCCGGTCTGGGGCCCGGAATTAAGCGCTGGGGTTCCGTTCCCTGAGACACGAACCCCGGCCGACGTTTTTAACGTCCCATTCATATCCACGGTGGCGTCGATCAAAGTGGGATTGGTTTCGAGCGTGTCGCGCGGAACTTCGACCTCGATTGAGAAAGAGCCGGTCGAGGTGCGGTCCAGGCTGCCAAAGCCTTTATCAATGTGGCCAAACCGGCGAGTCAACTTAACCGAGACTGAGAAGTTTGCTACGAAAGGCGACTGGTTATTGAGGCCGGCCTGGAAGACTGGCGCGAAACATGGTGACTGCGAAGAAAACGACCAGCTAACTTTGACGACATCGTGGTCAAATTTCTTCCCGAGATATTCCACATTAGTGACAGATAGATTTACGTCACATGGAAACGTTGTTCCCTGGCAAGGCGTCGAGTTATTGTATCGGCTAAGAGATCCGTTCAGACCCCAACTCCGCTCAAAATTAACCGGGCTGATTAGCAGAGTTGCAATCAGCGTGCTCAGCAGAAAAGTATGTCCAATCATCTCGCGAGTCCCCTTCTTTGAATGGTCGGCCGGGCCTCGCACAAGCCGCCCAAAGGCCGGGCGATGGCCGCTTGAGCACATAACAGCGTCGCGCCAAACAGGCTGAGTTGAAACAGTTTCCTGAAGGACATACTAGCTCTCCTTGTGCGAGCGGTTGGAAGTTGCGCCGATGCGTGCCGGTCTGCTACCGAAACCCAAGTTCGGTTGAACCCCTTATCGTTTTCGCAACCTTTCAGGCGATATAGTCGCCGCACGGATTCCTACGGGAGCGAGGGCAGGCAACGTTCGAGCGGGCAAAACATGTCCTCTCAAACGGGCCTGCCTCCGTGACTCACAGTCAGAGTCGTGTGTGTTGGAGATAGCTACCAAATCGCAATGGACGAATCCCCATTGAGGCACATGCTTCCGTCGCACGCACAATGCATATTTCCATTTAGATTTCCTGTACCACCTGAGCCCGCGCTCGGTTTGGAGCCGCCGCGGACTATTAGATTGGTAGCATAGTGAGCAGTGGCCAGCAGGCAGCGCATACTTCTTCCCACTGCGGTTGATGGGCTGGAGGACGGTGGCTCATAGCTTGCCGCGATCACCCGCCATTGCATTTCCGGCGAGCCATCGAGCCTTAGCTCCCTGCTCTGGGCCGTCACCTTCGGGCGCAAGCGGTTTAGGGGCGCGACGATCTCGTCGGCAGTTTGACTATCCAATTGGGTGATCGAGTCTTCGAGGATGTGCCGCAATCCGCCGCTCCTTGTTAGAAAGGCGCGATCCTCGGCATTGGTTACTCGTGTCAGTATCTCTTCGTCCAGGTTATCCCAACGTCCTGCGGATTTGAGCTTGCGAGTAATGGACTGTAGCGCGTCCTTGAACTCTGAGACGCGTCGCTTCAAATCGTTGCCGGAACGTTCAAGTGCGTCGAATTCCCGACCAGTCAGCGAGGACTTCTTGCTCAACTCGACTCCCTTTCTGTTGTAACTGGCAAAGTCATCGATGAAAGAGTCCATAGTGCGGGCTTCGCCGCCAAGGTCCGGCTGATCGAAAAGCGTAGCGGGCGATTCGCCATTGGTTGACCTTGAGGCATTGACGCTCTGCGTGAGAGCGATCGCTATCGTGACCAAAAGCGCCGCGAGTTTCCAATAATTGAGTTTTGAGTTCTTCATTGTTCTTCCTTCTCATTTGCTGAAGTTGTTTATCGCTTGTCTCTGCATCAGAGGACCGCTCGGTGTTGGCCTTCAGAATGCCCTGTTACTCGATTTGATTAGCACAGACGTCGTGGCACTGACACTTGTAACTGTCTACTGTTTCCGTCGGGATCGTGGTTTTGGGACCTGAGCCCGTGCCCGGCCCGTGGAGTACAAGACCGACGCCATATCGAATGGTCGCGCCAATACACCTGAGACTTCGTGTCTTCATTAGCGATGGGGCGCTGTAATTCACCGCAACTATCCGCCAACTCGTACTCGAACTCGACGTGCGGTTAAAATGAAATCCCGGTGTTCCGGCCGCGACTTTCGAGCGCAAATTGCTCAACGGCGCCACGATTTCGTCTCCGGACTGACTGTTGAGGTCGGTAAGAGCAGTCTCAAACGCGCGCCGGAGTCCGCCGTTGTCCTGCACGAAGGCACGATCCTTTGAATCGGTTAGCTTGGCAAGTATCTCTTCGTCGAGGTTATCCCAGCGTCCTGAGGCCTTGAGCTTGCGGATAATCGACTCAGTAGCATCTTTGAGTTGAGAGATGCGCCGCTTAAGATCGTTGCCGGAGCGCTCCAGCGAGTTGAACTCCTCGCTGGTTATTGCGGATCTCTTACTTAGTTGAACTCTCTTCTTATCAAAGTTGGACAGGTCGTCATTGAAAGAGTTCACTGTTCGCGATTCACTGTTGAGGTCAGGGTTATCGAAAGTGGCTGCGGATGAAGCCGGGCCTATGATTCTCTTACCATTGACGCTTTGCATAAGAGAGATCGTCAGGGCTAGACCAATCGCCACGACCCTCAAGTACTTGAATTTTGCACTGTTCATTCCATTTTTTCCTTCAAGGTTTACAAGCTGTTTAGTAGCTACAAAGAGTTGAGGCAGATCAGCAGCAAGCCGTTAGCGTTTTCGCTCGCATGCACCCGCTTTGCCTCAGCCCACTGAAAAATCGTGCGCGAGTTGACGCTCCGCAGGATTGCCGCTTCGTCCACCGAAACCATCTTGACCTGCTCGCCGCAGTCTGTGCACCAGCCAATAACTTGCCGGGGAGTGCTGATGACCAACGTGCGATCAGTTTCGATCGTGATCTCGGTGCGCTTTCTTTTCATGCTCTGCCCATTGGAGATTAGAAAGGGGAGAACAGAAAGACTCCCTGCTAATCCGCCGTCGGTTACTTGTTGCTCTTGCCATTCCACCAGCGCTACAATCGGCCGGATATTCCGCGTTGCCCGCCCAGAATTGCCTGACGCTTGTTCTGGTTCGCGGCGTAAGCTAATCCATTGCCGTCAGGAAGTCTTTAACGCGCCCTAAAGTTTTCTTAAGCGAAATCCAAACGTGGTTAATGACAAGCGAATGAGGGAGTTGTACGAGTTTGGCTGCTTCACGCTGGACGTGGCAGAGAGTCGTTTGCTGCGCGACGGCCGGCCCGTACCACTGAAACCGAAGGTGCTCGAGACTCTGTGTGTGCTGGTCGAAAACACTGGCCATACGATGGATAAGAGCGAACTCATGCAACGCCTTTGGCCGGACAGCCACGTTGAAGAGGCCAACCTATCGGTCAACATTTCGCAACTGCGTAAGGCTTTGGGTGAGAACGAGAATGGTGGGCCTTTCATCGAGACGGTGCCAAAGCGGGGGTATCGCTTTGTAGCCGCCGTCACGAAAGTACTGATCGAACCGTCTGAAATGATCGTACGCGAGGTCACCCGCTCGCGGATCGTGATCGAAGAGGAGGAGACAAACGGCGCCGGGCCAACCTCAACGGTAGGTTGGCCCCGATCGACTTCCGCGGATGCGCAGTTCACACCCGCTCACCTTACGGTTACTACCAGGTCGGCACCCAAATCCGGGCGCCACGCGATCTTGCTGGCCATCCCGTTGATCCTTATTGCCGTCATCACAGCCGGCTACCTCCTGCATCTCAAGCGCGAGCGCCCGGCTACAACGGTACTCAGACCCTCCAGTCTCGCGGTGATTCCTTTCCGCAATCTTAAAGCTGACAGCGAGACGGACTTTCTTGGCTCGTCTCTAGCCGACGCCCTCACGGGGCGACTTAGTACCACGACCGCATTAACCGTTCGTCCTTCGGCTGAGGTCATTAACTATCGCAATCAACCGGTGGACGTGCGGAAAGTAGCCCAGGAGTTGAACGTCGATGCCGTGCTCACCGGTACCTATTTTAAGGAGGGTGATAATCTAAAGATCACGGCGCAGCTAACCGACGTCCGCACAAATCAAATTTCGTGGCATGAGAGCGTCGATTTGAAGTATGGCAAGCTGCGGGGTGCTGCGGACGTTCTGGCCCTTAGCATCGCCAAAGCTTTACAGCTGGAGTTGGCGCCCTCGGAAGTGGAACGACTGCAGCAGGACGAGCCCCATGACGAGCTGGCTTATGAAGAATACCTGCGCGGCCGTTTCCTGATGTCCACAAACAACCAACTGAAAGCCGTCGAGATGCTGGAAAGCTCTGTCGCGCGAGATCCAAAACAGGCCCTGGCCTGGGCCTACCTCGGCAAGGCTTACAGCGTGACTGCGTCGCAATATCTTGGAGACGGCGGCAAGTACTACGACAAGGCGCAGATGGCTTACGAGAAAGCGCTGGCGCTAAAGCCTGACGATCCGGAAACGCTCGTACTCCTTGCCAACTTCCTGACCGAAGCCAACCGAGTGGAAGAGGCTGTGCCCATCCTGCGAGAATTAACCAGGACTCATCCTAATTACCCCTTTGCCCGGTGGGAACTAAGTTACGCGTACCGCTACGCCGGAGCGCTGAACCCATCAATTGAAGAGGGCGAACGCGCGTTACAGCTGTACCCAAATATCACTGGCCATGTCTTTAACAGTTATTTGTACGCCGGGCAGTACGAGAAGTTTATAGACACCTTGCCCTCGAGGCCGGACGCTTATTTCGTTTTCTATCACGGACTGGGCCACTACTACTTGAAAGATTTCGCCAGGGCGAGCGCTGAGTTTGAACGCGCTTACGAACTTGATTCCTCTGCGATAGTTACCCACATCGGCAAAGCCCTGAGTCTGGGGATCGCAGGTAAGAACATCCAGGCCCTTGATCTGTTGAAGGCTATTGACTCCAGGACCCAGAGCGGTGGCGGCAGCGATGGCGAAATATCGTACAAGCTGGCCACAGCTTACGCGGTTCTGGGTGACAAACCTTCCGCCCTGCGCAAGCTGCGTAGCAGCATTGATCAAGGCTTCTTTTGCTACGGCTATTTGATCAGTGACCCGCTCACGGAGAGCTTGCGCTTCGAGAATGAGTACCTAACGCTCATGGAAAAAGCCCGTCAAAGACATGAAGAGTTCAAGCGCAAGTTCTTCTAATATTGCCCATGTCTCCCTTTAGGTTACGGAGCATCAACCTGGCTCCCCGCGGTTGACCCTCCATTGGCTAACCTAAAGCGAGAACAACGCTTTTAATTAAGCCACTATTTCTTTACCGCACAGGGTTCGAGATTTGCGGTTCTATATTCGCCGTCCGTGAAATTACTGATTTTTCCCCTGACTTCGACGGTTTTTGTGAATAATGCGTCGGGCTTATCTCCTTGAAAAGCACAGGTGATAGATTTCTTGTTAGTTGCCGTCTGCTCATTTGTCAGCGTTATAAGTTGGTGGTTGCCCGAACCCGACGTGCCCGAAACGTATCCGGTTACGGCGACTTCCTTGCCTTTCCAAGCGTCTTTGTCCGCCGCAATGCTGTCCACCAGTTCAATAACCTTGACAGCCTTGTCGGGGCTAACATCGCCGGGCTTCAAAATGCTTTTCGCAGGCTCTTCATTCTTGGTCGTTGCGGTGTTTGTCTTTTCGGTAGTCTTTTCGCAGCCCGCAAGCGCGAAAATTCCGAAAGAAGCTATCGCTAGTAAAAACAATGTCTTTTTCATTTGTTCTCCTAAAGGTTTTAATCATTGGTGTCTCGGAAACTTTTTCCGAGACAATCTCAGTACCATTATTTTTTCGTTAGATAGACCGTTTCTCCGGTAAGCACCATTTTCATCCTCGTGTCACTTTCGAGGGTCGCGGCATGAGTTCCCCCTTCTGTCATATTGATCGTTGCTTTGTCATCGCCAGAGGTTGTGTAAGTCCCGACTTGCTTACTACTACTCAACTCTATGATCTTGCCATCCTCTGTGAACTTCGATCCCTGATCGCTCTTCACGCCTTCTTCAGCCCACGTCCCGAGAAAGCGTTTAGAAACAGTTGCTGACGTGCCGGCCGGGGCGCTACTACTCTTCACCGACGAGGAGTTAGCATTGGCATTCCCTGACGAGGTCTTGTTACAAGCTGTCACCATCAGTGTCAGTGTGCCCAACGCGACGACGAGCAGCGTTATCTTTTCGGTCTTCATTTTTCCATCTCCTGTGTTGGTCGTGAATGTTTAAGAGCGGTCTCATCCCTCGTGGGCGCCTTGAGTCGAACCTCACCCACGCGCCCGCTACAATTATGGGCAACCAAAGATTTCGTCGCTAACGCTCGAACGATAAATCTCAGAGTTGTACCTGCCGCCGCCTGCATAGTCCTGTTTGATTCGAGCGGAGACGACGCGGCAGAAAGGGTGATCGTCGTTCGGGTCGCGAAAGTAAACTTTCATCGTCTTGTAACGATAGCTCGGCAGTACTTCGTTGTTGCCTTTCTCAATCTCCCAGCCGGCGGTGTCCGTCCCGATGCGGAAAATCTTGAGCGTCGCGGGATTTTTGAGAGCACCCATCAACATTTTTTCCCCCGCGGGATCGCGAAAGCGGTAGCTTGCTGCCGAAGGTTTATAAGTCGGAATCTTCTTCGCGGAGATGGCCGCCAGCTTGTCCCACTCGGTGTCGAACTCGCCGCGGGACGCCGGATTTTTGAGCCACTTCGCTGCCCACTCCTCGCGCGCTCGCCGTGACACGGCGTAGAGCAACTGCTCGCTTGGGCCGCCAGCGCTGACGAGATAAAGAAACTCCGTCGGCGAGTATCTTTCGGCTTCTTCCTGGGCCTTTCTGATGTCGGAAAGGAAAACGGGGAGACGAAAATCCGGCTTGTCATCTTCAACGCCAACCGCGCACTTCATGTATTCGGCGCGCTGCGCGGTAATCTCCGCGACGAGGGCTGGGTTCGATAGATATTCCAGAAAAGTGTTAGGCGCTGCGCCGCCGAGTTTACTCTTTAATTGACTATCAAGTTCCGTCAACTTCGGCTGCTCGGCCTGCAGCGTCTTCTGTGCGTCCTGCGCGTTGTCGAAATGGCGCGCGCCGAAAGCGTTGTATCCTTCTTCGGTAACTTGCTTCTCTTCCAAATTATGCTTCTTGCCGTAACACGACAGGTAAGGGGTTACGAAGTGTTTGTAGTCGTACATGATTTGGGTGAACGCCTGATAATCGAAATACGGATAGACGGAATTGGCGTTGTACCACTGGACTGAGTCGGGCGATTTGAGTTCGGCGACTTTGTACGCCGCGCCTGACTTGCCGGCGATTCTGACCACCTTGACATTTCTGAAGCGATCGACAGCAACCGCTTGATCGCCCACATTCAGATTGGCGTTGTAATCAGCCGGCGCATTCGGGTTGGTCTGAACGTCGCCTTGTGGAGCGTTGGAATTTACGCCCGGCGTTCCGTTGTTACCTGTATCGGTTGTTGTTCGCGGTTGATTCGTCTTCGGGCTGTCTGAACGTTTAGGCTTCGGGATGGAGATGCCCCCGAGGTTGATTTGGCCAATAAGTTGGTGCGACGTGCAGAGCAGGACTGCGACGAGCAGACAGAGATTGAGTACAGTTTGTTTAGTCAAATTTAATCCGGGCATGATGTTTCCCTTTTCGAGCGGCTTCAGCATCTATCCATTCATATTGATGAGACGTTTCGGAAAAAACATTTCAGGGCGGGTCGAGCTTTCAAGGCGATCTTCATATTTCGCAGGAGATTCGGACCGTTGTCCACTGCGATTACCGGTGTGAAGGTGTAATATTTCGGGGCGCAACTTCTCAATGGTATCTACGATTCCCAAACAAAATAGCAAAGCCGAGTTGGCGGAGCAAACATTCCGGCGCTTGCTGGACTGGCTCGATCAGGGACTGAATACGAACGGTCAGAGCTACCTCGCCATCAGGGAACGTTTGCTCGGTTACTTTGATCGAAAGAATTGTTTGACTGCTGACGAGCTGGCCGACGAAACCTTGAATCGGGTTGCCCGCAGACTTGATGAGGAAGGCGGCAATATTGAAACGGAGACTCCCCTCAAATACTGCTATATCGTGGCTCGGTTCGTTTTCATGGAATATCTGAGGACAAACGAGAAGGAGATTGCCGCGCTTCAGGCCATTGGTCGCCAGGCAAATGCGATGTCGCCCGAAGATTGTGATCGAAAAGAGAGAATGTTGCGATGCCTCGATCGATGCTCGGCGAAACTTGAAGCGTCCCAACGAGAGCTTATTCTTGGCTACTACTCAGGTGAACAACGCGTGAAGATCGAGAATCGCCGGGCGCTGGCACACACGCTGGAGATTTCCGTGAATGCGCTGAGTATTCGAGCTTGTCGTATCCGCGATAACCTCGAAAACTGTGTAAAGGAATGCGCGAGCCATGAATGAAATACTTTCGAGCGCCTGCCTTACATGGTTGGAGCGGCGATCTCGATGCTTCGCCCTAGAGTGTGTCTATGATGAGTAACTCGACCGATCAAAATCAGGTTATCACTCACTACCTGCTCGGCAGTTTGCCTGAGGGGGAGAGCGAACGTCTGGACGAGTTGAGTGTTACCAGCCAGGAATTTGCTGACTCATTAAGCGCGACCGAAAAAGACTTGATCGACGCCTATCTGCAGGGCGAACTTTCAGGGACCATGTTGGCCCAATTTGAGTCCCACTACCTGGCCTCACCGATTAGACGCGAGCGGGTTGAGTTCGCCGAAGCGTTTCAAGTATTCGCAAGGACGCAAAGGGTCTCTGATGATTCACCGATTCGCGGGCAAGCCGATCTCAGTAAAAAGCGAAAGCGGGGCCGGCTTTCAGCGCTAAATATCTTTGGCGAAAAGAATCCCGCACTGCAATGGGGTCTGGCCGTCGCGGCTGTCATTTTCATCGCCGCGGGCGCATTCCTGCTGCTGCAAAACGAGCGCTTGCGTGAGCAAATGTCGCTTGAGCAGGCGCATCGTGCTGAACTTCAGCAACGTGAAATGCAATTGCAGAAGGAACTCGCCCAGCAGCGAGCCAGCAACACAGAGACTGAGAGAGAGTTGGCCCAGGTGCGTGAAGAACGAGTGCGCATGGAAGAGAAATCAAGAAAATCAGGCCCGTTGCCTGCAAGTGGAACCGCCATTGTTTCATTTGTTCTAACACCACAATTGCGCGGAACCGGGCAGGCCCAGACAGTCTCAATTCGGGTCCAAACCGTTCGCGTGACAATGAAGTTGAACCTCGAACCAAACGATTATCAGACTTTCTTAGTTGCATTGCTCGATCAATCCAATCATCAAGAGCTTTGGCGCAGCGGCAAACTCAAAGCAAGTTCGAAGGGCAATGATAGAACTCTCAATGTCAGTGTCTCAGCCGGCTTGCTTAAGCCTCAAGGGTACGCCTTGCAAGTCTCCGGCATTTCCAAAAGCGGCCAATCCGAAGTTCTCAGTGACTATTCATTCCAAGTTGTGAAATACTAGGGTCCCACGCCTGACAGCCAGCGCAAGGATGGTGCCCGGTATTTTTGCACGAACACTCAAACATTTTGTCAGAAGCTCGCCTCAATCAATTCTGCGATGGTTTCTTCTGTTATCGCTTTCATTCTTGATTCAAGTTGCCGCAACACTTAGTGTCCCAGGTCAAACGGCCAATGAAGATAAACGGAATGCCTCGGGAGTCGCCTCGCTGGAGTTAGGAACGTCCGTTGCGCGGGAAATTTCAGCGGGAGTGAAGCACAGCTATCAGCTTGAGCTTAGCGAAGGGCAATCTGCAAAAGTTGAAATCGCTTCGAGCGACTTAGATGCGAGCATCAAATTATTTGACTCGACGGGAGAGCTGATAATTGAGTACGCCTCCAAACTTAATGCCACATCGAATCAAGAAATTGAGCTCGTAGCTGAAGCAACGCGAGCCTATCGATTGGATGTGGTACGCAAATCCGGAACCTCCGGGCCGCAAACTTACACAATTAGGTTCGCAACCTCTCACCCTGCTACTGATCAGGAGCGGTGGAAATATCAAGCGCTTCGCAATCACTTCAACGCGTCCAAGCTGATTGCTGCTGGAAAGTACGACGAAGCCCTGGCCCAGGAAGAAAGCGCGCTCACTCTGCGCGAGAAGGCAATGGGGCCGGAAGGTTCCGCGGTGGCGAATTCACTTCATCAACTCGGCAATATCTACCATCTCAAGGGCGACTATCCAAAAGCCGAGACAGCATTACAACACGCGCTCACGATCAGGGAGAGCACGTCCGGCCCCGAGAGCAACGACGCCTTCACGCTCCTCATCAGTCTGGGTGGGCTCTACTACGACATGGGCGAGCTCGATAAAGCCGAGCATTTCTTGCAGCGCGCCACGGTCATTCAGGGAAAGGCCGTCAACCTGGATCAGAGCCGGGTGATGGCCCTTTTCAATAATTTTGGCCTGGTTTATTACGCCAAGGGTGAGTACGCAGCAGCCGAACAGGAGTTTGAGCGGGCCATCGCGATTGAGCAGCAAGTGTTTGGGCCAGGCGATTCCAACGTGGCCGACACCTTAGTCAACCTGTCGGCCCTATATCTGGCCATGGGCGACTATTTGAAAATGGAAAGCGCCGCGCAGCGTGCTCTGTCGATCTATGAAAAGGTGTTAGGCCCTGATGCTCCTGACATCGGCAACACTCTACTCGATCTTGGCAATGCGCGTTACCTGAGAGGGGATCTTGAGCAGGCTGAACCGCTCTATCAACGCGCCCTCCACATCTACGAGAAAGCGCTGGGGCCGGAACATCCCCTCGTCGCACTCGCGCTCAATAATTTGGCTGAGGTTTATCACGATCGGAGAGAGTTCGCGCAAGCCGAACCACTCTACCAACGTTCACTTGCGATTCGAGAAAAGAAGTTGGGCGTACTGCATAGTGATGTCGGCCAATCGCTGAATAACCTCGGGAACCTTTATCGTGATCAGGGCGACTATCAAAGGGCCGAGCAGTTTTACAAGCGGGCATTGTCAACGCGAGAGAAGGCGCTTGGCCCCGAGCATCCTGATGTAGTGAGTACGCTCTCGCACATCTCGTTAATGTATATGGCCAAAGGCGATTTCGGCGAAGCCCAGAGATTCCAGGCGCGGGCCATCGCGATCAGTGAGCGGAACGCCGCCCTGACCCTTAGCACTGGATCTGAGCGCCAGAGGTTGGCTTACCTTGATTCGCTTTCCGAGCAACTCGATCGAGCCATCTCACTGAACGTCAGACTTGCACCTGAGCAGGCGGCGGCGCGCGACCTGGCGCTAACGACAGTGCTCCAACGAAAAGGGCGGGCGCAGGACGCGCTCTCAGAAAGCCTTGTGTCGCTGCGTCGACGTCTAAACTCGGAAGACGCGAAACTGTTGGATCGTTTTAATGAAACCACGGCGCAATTATCGCGACTCGTTCTCACTGGTCCACAACAACTGACTGCCGCAGAATTTCAGCGACGAAGCAAAGAGCTCGATGAACAACGCGAGCAGCTCGAAGCGGAGATCGCTCGCCGCAGCGCAGAGTTTCGCGCACAGTCACAGCCGGTCACGATCGACGCCGTACGGCGCACGCTTCCTGACCAAACTGCCTTGCTTGAATTCGTGAGTTATCGGCCGTTATCTCCTAAAGGGATTACAACCAAAGAACGGTATGGGGCTCCGCGCTATGTCGTCTATGTCATTCGCAAACAGGGCGAGATTAGCTGGCGAGAACTGGGCGGGACGAAAGAAGTTGACGGCGCGGTGCAGGGGCTTCGTCAGGCGCTGCGCGATCCCCAGCGGAAAGATACTCAACAGCTTGCCCGCGCGCTCGACGCTAGAGTAATGCAGCCGATTCGTGCGTTGCTGGGTGATGCGACCCAACTGCTTGTCTCGCCTGACGGTGAATTGAATCTGGTTCCCTTTGCGGCATTGGTCGACGAGCAAGGTCGGTACCTGATTCAGCGCTATTCATTTACTTACCTCACCAGCGGTCGGGATCTTCTGCGCATGCAGATCGCGCGTGAAAGCAAGAGCGGCCCGCTGGTAGTCGCAAACCCAAGCTTCGGCGAGCAGGCAACGACAGTCGGAGTAGCTAAAAGCAGTACCTCCACGCGTTCGTTGACGAACACTTATTTTGCGCCACTCGCTGCGACTGAGAATGAAGCCCGATCAATTCAAATGCTCTTTCCTGACGCGACTGTCCTGACGGGGGTGAAAGCGACAGAAACCGCAGTCAAACAAGTTGCCGCGCCGCGTATTCTTCATCTGGCAACGCATGGCTTCTTCCTGGACGACGCGCCTGCGGTAGCGATAGCGCGCGACGTGTCAGCAGGGAGAGAGCTGGCGAGCAGATCAACGCCCCTTGCTCCTATCGGGAACCCGCTTGTTCGTTCCGGTCTTGTCTTCGCCGGCGCAAACCTGCGAAACGGCAAAGCTGACGACGGCATTCTCACCGCGCTTGAAGCCTCAGGCCTGAATCTGTGGGGCACGAAACTGGTGGTGCTGTCGGCGTGTGATACTGGCGTCGGCGAAGTGCGCACCGGCGAAGGGGTCTATGGCTTGCGCCGCGCGTTCACCCTCGCCGGTGCTGAATCTTTGGTGATGAGCTTGTGGCCGATCAGCGACTTCACCACGGGCACGTTGATGACTAGTTATTACAAAAATCTGAAACAAGGCCTGGGCCGCGGCGAAGCGCTAAGACAAGTGCAGCTCGATATGCTTAAGAAGAACCCCAAACTCCATCCGTTCTACTGGGCCAATTTCATTCAGGCCGGCGACTGGGGGAACCTTGAAGGTAGGCGCTAACGATGAAACACTTCTCGATTTCCTTGTTAGCGGAATTGAGAACGAAGCAGCCGATGGTTACTGTCGATCAAGCGTGACTGACCGGTATCGCTGGCCAAGCGCCTTTCCAGACACGGAACTCTAAGGCGTGAGCCAAAAAACACTTGCCGCAATGATTTGTATGATTATTTTCTACACAATTATTCCCACAATCGTCCCCTGGATTTCTGATGAAGCGGGCAATTTCGTACCACTAAAATGGCCTTGGCTTGTCAGATTAGGCACTACCAACAATCCGAAGGGCAACCGCGAGTCTGCTGTGATCCCAATAAGCTTCCAGTGAGTCCTTCAAATGGGGCGTTCGCTAACAGAACCAGCGTTACTGGTCAAGCTGCAAGCACTCGCTAGTTACGGCTCGCGGTTCCGCGCCAATCTCAATAATGCTAAGCTTCGGCTCGCGGGAGCCTATCATTGTCGAATCACAAAAACGAGACTGAACGCCTGGGCGCTGAACTGGAAGCCTGTCGCCGCGAACTCGATCTCTACTTCACGGGTGACCCGCTTGCTAAGTTATTGGTAGCCATTGCGGGCGGTTCCCGTTGCCGATCAGCAATTGATCCTATGTGTGGCAGCGGCGATATGTTGGCCGCCGTGAATGAAGCTGCTCCGGAAGCAGAACTGGCTGGAATCGAAATCGCCCTTGTCCATCGTGACTGGGCGTTTCAGATGGTTTGAAAACTCTTCAAAAACTGTAAGAGCAGTGTACCACCAAATGGTAAAACAGGCGGGTTTTACGAGCTCGAATATAACACGTAGCACGTCTGGAAACAGTAGGCCTCGTGTGTTGAGTTACAGCCTCAGCCTTCCTACTAAAGCTCTTCGATAGAGACACAACTCTCCTTACGTCCAAAGCTGGCCATCAAAGTCAATCAGAATCTGATGCGCATACCTTGCCCAACTTCTCGCGAGATTTCCCGTCCAACTTGGGCAATAACTGCCGCGGCTTGACTTAGCTTTGAGGTACTCCAAGCAGTTAAGCCCGCATGTGCGTTCTTCCGGGAGCGGGAGCTGGCGATTCCAGTCTGTGGCCTTGCCAGGATCTTCATCGTCAATGTCTGCGAACTTCAAGGCCCAAAAAGCTCTGAAATCAGAAAGCCCTTAAAACGTATGTCCCTTAGTTGTCCCTGAG
This sequence comes from Pyrinomonadales bacterium, assembly GCA_038230715.1. Lineage (GTDB taxonomy): Bacteria > Acidobacteriota > Blastocatellia > Pyrinomonadales > Pyrinomonadaceae > UBA11740. Next base: position 959 of record JBBRMS010000087.1, on the reverse strand, counting down.
CAGGTCTACCGTTTTACTAAGCCTTTATATTTCAACAATTAAATTTGTAATATGGTGCCGAAGGGGGGAGTTTTCATCCCGCGCCAAACTCTTAAATGATTAGACTTAGAGAGATCGCCGAATTCTCGTGTCACAACCAAGTCACAAAGTTAGAGCGGTGGCTGTGGTGGAGTTCGTTTTAATCGCTTTCCTCGCGGCCTTCACTCACACTTAAGAACGGTCTCCGCGGCGAGTGGTTCAATTTGAAACCGTATCCGTTTAGGTAGACTACCTTGGACCTCAAACAGTTGTCATATTTTGCCAGGGTCCGCCTCTGGACCATGTCGACGCAAACGCCGTTGCTTCCGCAGCCGCTTTGGACGGCGGGATGACAAAATCGGCAATTACCTTTACCACCCTTTCGAGGCTGATCTCCTTCGAGTCCAGCCTGCTCCGCCGAACGAAGGCCGCCCACTGCGATTGTTTGCCGGCGTCGGAGACGAACTCGTTTGATAAACCAGTAGGTATTTCGCTTGGCAAAACAGTCCTGCGCCGTTGAAAGGTCGCGTGGATAGCCTTCTTCAAGATCGCGCCATCAAAATCAAACTGTTGCGAGAGCAACCAGATGTCGTAGTAATCTTTCAAGCGGCTGTTGGTGAGACCAAGATTTACGATTGCTTCGAATTTCTCTGCAATTGAAGATTCGCGCGGATACGCCAGAAGAACGGCAGCGGGAAAGTCCAGCAGTGTCGGAAACACTTCCGGTTGGGCCTCCGGAGTAACCGCATCACCGAAGCCAGTGTCGATCTGCAATTCTTATTTTTCCGAGCTGCAGCTTTACGCGCATGCCTCCGTAGACATTGTCTTCTCGAATATGCCGAACCTGAATCGTCTCGCCAAGAAAGACCAGCCCGTCATCTTCAACGGCGAGCACGCAAACGTCGAGGAAGGTTTGACTTAGTTCTTCGGGAGATTGTTCC
>JBBRMS010000086.1:0-19028 GCA_038230715.1 Pyrinomonadales bacterium | reverse complement strand
TTGAGATTACCCCGACTGATCCGGTGACGTATTCAGGTGTGGTTGGGTTGCTGGTGCTAGTTGCGTTTCTCGCTTGCTATATTCCGGCGCGACGGGCAACGAAAGTCGATCCGCTGGTGGCCTTGCGGTACGAGTAAGGCAGTGCCACCCGCGGTAGCAGGTGGTTGATCGCCCGCCGGGGCTGGCGGAGAACCAGGGCCGAATAATCAATTCGATACGGCTGTAGGTTTCAAGTTTGATTCTTTGGGCAGGGTAGAGAGGAAACGGAGCGGCCGGCTCAAGTCCTCCTCGAGAAGAACAAGGAGACTCAAAATGATCGGGCAACTCTATCGCGATCTTCGCTATGCCGTTCGCACTCTGCTGATGCGGCCGGGATTTACTCTGATTGCCGTAGCGACCCTGGCCCTCGGCATTGGATCCAGCACCGCTATTTTTACGGTGGTCGATGCTGCGTTGCTGCGCGGGCTGCCTTACAAATCTCCCGATCGCCTTTATCACATGTGGGAGAGCACACCCCAGAAGGAATTTTCCCAGCGCGAATTCTCTTATCCCGATTATCAGGACTACCAGCAGAACCAGGTCTGCGAGGGCATAGCGGCCTACAGCGGTGGCGGGGCCATCTTGAGCGGCAGGGGCGAGGCGGAACGGGTGCTGGCGCCAGCGGCGACGGCGAATTTCTTCTCAGTGCTTGGGGTCGATGCTCTTGTCGGGCGGACTTTCCAACCCGGCGAGGATAAACCAGGCGCGGCCAAAGTGGCGGTTTTGACCTATGGGATGTGGCAGCGGCGATTCGGGGGTGACCAGGGAATCATCGGCCAGTCGCTGACGCTCAATGGCGATAGTTACACAGTGATAGGTGTGTTGCCCGCGACTTTTCAGTTTGCGTTCAGACCGAACGATCTTTGGATATCGTATCAGCCTACTCCGAATCAACTGACGCGGCGGTACATGCATGGCACGAACCTGATCGCGCGACTCAAATCAGGTGTGAGTGTCGAGCAGGCCCAAACGGAATTGAGTCTGATCGCCAGCCGTATTGAGCAGGGCAACAAAGACTCGCATGCCGGCACGGGCCTGAAGCTGGTCCCACTCCAGGAACAGGCTATCGGACAGGTCAGACCGATACTGATGATTCTACTCGCCGCGGTTGGATTCGTCTTACTCATTGCCTGCGCGAATGTAGCCAGCCTGCTCTTAACTCGTTCGCTTGCGCGGCAGAAGGAAGTGAGCATCCGCGCTGCTCTCGGCGCAAGCCGTTGGCAGGTGGTCAGGCAACTGCTGACGGAATCGGTCCTCCTTTCGCTGGTGGGTGGGGTAGCTGGGTTGATGGTCGCATATTGGGGAGTTGCGGGCCTTGTCGCGTTCCTGCCGCAAGCGCAACTTAATGCGCTGCCGTTCCTCAAGACACTACGAATCGACACAAGCATTCTCGCGTTTTCGTTTGGTCTGTCGTTACTCACCGGAATTATTTTCGGGCTGGCCCCGGCGATCCAATCGTCGCGCCTTAATCTCAACGAGGTTCTTAAGGAGGGCGGGAGAAACGCCTCCGCCGGGTCAGGTCATCGCCTGCGCAGCGCTTTGGTCATGACCGAGATCGCTCTGGCCGTGGTGTTGCTGATCGGAGCAGGACTGATGATGAAGAGCTTGCTGCGGTTGTTACAAACCAGCCCGGGCTTCAATTCGCAAAATGTTTTGACCATGACGGTTGTTTTGCCGGCGAGCAAATACACCGACCTCAAACGGCAGATCAGTTTCAATGACCAGCTCAAAGAGCGGGTGCAGTCTCTTCCGGGAGTGCAGGGCGCCGGCTTTGTGAACATCCTGCCTCTGCAACCCGGAAATACGACACGATTCAGCGTCGAAGGCGACCCGGTGCCGCCCCCCGGACAGGAGGTTGAGGCCAACACACGGAATGTCAATGAGAGTTATTTTCAAACGCTGGGCATCCCGCTAATCGCCGGACGCGTGTTTGATCAACGGGATAATTCGGATACAGCCGGCGTCGTGATCATCGGCAAGGGCGTGGCCGACAGAGTCTTTGCGGGCCGCAACGCCGTGGGACGTCGCCTGGTTTACCCAGGGGCGAAAGCGCCGCCCGATTTGATCGTGGGCGTGGTCGGTGACGTAAAGATAACCGGGTTGGACGACGCCATTCGACCGGTCGTTTATTACCCCACCCGGCAAACTACGGCCGTGTTCACCAATTTGGTCGTGCGCACGAACGCGGATCCAACCGCACTCACTGCCGTCATCCGCACTCAAACCCTGAGCCTTGAACCTGACGCAGCGGTGTTCAATGTGAACACCATGGAGCAGTTGATCTCGGGCTCACCCGCGGCCTTCATGCGGCGCTTTCCGGCGATCCTGATCGGCATCTTTGCGGGCCTGGCATTACTCCTCGCCTCGATCGGGATTTATGGAGTCGTTTCTTATTCCGTTAGTCAACAGACGCATTATATCGGCGTGCGCATGGCCCTGGGCGCACAGACATCTGACATTCTGAAAATGGTTTTGAAGCAAGGCCTCGTAATGGCTGTGGCAGGTATGACCGTAGGCGTAATCGCAGCGCTCGCGCTGATGCGACTGTTGCGAAGTCTGCTGTTTGAAGTGCAGGCAAACGACTTCGCCACCTTTGCTCTCGTCGTCGGTACGCTGTTCGTGGTGGCGTTGCTGGCGTGTTACCTGCCAGCGCGGCGCGCGACGAAAGTCGATCCGCTGGTAGCGCTAAGATACGAGTAATTCAGAAACGCCTGCGATAGCCGGTGGTTGAGCATTCTGTAGGGGCGCCTGAACCAGGCTGTGCGACAAACTTCTGTTGGTCGATCTGGTGAGGGCCAACGACAAGTTGAAGTCTTTTGCACTGAGGCAAAGGGGAACGATGAATAAACTTATTCAGGACCTGCGTTACGGAATCCGGATGCTTTTGAAGTCGCCGGGCGTGTCGATTGTCGCGGTCCTGGTTCTGGCACTGGGCATTGGGGCGAACACGGCGATCTTCAGCGGCGTCAGCGCATTTCTCTTCAGACCCTTGCCAGTGCCTGAGCCTGATCGGTTGGTCCGGGCGCTGGAGGTTTCCGACGATCGCGGCGGCGCCGATGATCTCTCCTATCCTGACTATGCCGACTATCGCGATCAGAACACGGTGTTCGAGGGAGTCATCGCCGAGAGCATCATCCAGGTTGCCATCAGCGACCAAAAGCAGAACGACGTGGTTTGGGGGCAGGTCGTCAGCGCAAATTATTTTGATGTGCTGCGCGTGACCCCAATGCTGGGGCGCGCCTTCGCGCCTGATGAAGACAAAACACCGGGCGGGGCCGCCGTCGTCGTACTCGGTCACAGTCTTTGGCAACGACGCTTCGCCTCAGACCGGAACATTGTCGGCAAGACCGTGCAGTTAAACGGTCGAGGCTACAACGTGATTGGAGTAGCGCCGCCTTCATTCAAGGGCACCAAGTTTGGACTCTCGCTCGACTTCTGGGCGCCGATGATGATGGTCGAAGAGCTGAATCGATCACCGAAGGTCCTGGCCTCAAGGAACAGTCATTGGATGAACGTCCTCGCCCGGCTGAAGCCAGGTGTGTCGCGCGAACAGGCCGCCGCCGAGATGTCGGCCATCGCCCAACGGATCAATCAGGCTTACCCAAACGCCCGCACTAGTGGAACGCAAATAATTTTAAAGACAGAGCAGGACGGCCGCTGGGGAGATGCCGCAGTCGTGATGAAGAGCGCCGGCGCGATCGCTATGGCGATCGTCGGTCTGATTCTGCTGATTGCCTGTGCCAACGTGGCGAACCTGCTGCTGGCCCGCGCCGCATCGCGCCGGCGAGAGATGGGTGTGCGTCTTGCGTTGGGTGCGAGCCGCGCCCGTTTGATTCGACAACTGCTGACTGAGGGTCTGGTGCTTTCAGTGTTCGGCGGTTCCCTGGGCTTGTTGCTCGCCTACTGGATTACGGCATTGATGCAGGGCTTCATTCCGGTGCTGCCTTACAACCTGGTCAACGATTTCTTTGCAATCGATGGGCGCGCTCTTTGGTTCACCCTCGGCGTGTCGCTGCTGAGCGGCGTCGCTTTTGGTCTGGCGCCGGCTTTGAACGCCTCGAATCCTGAACTCGTGCCGCTGCTGAAGGGAGATGCGAACACTGGGGAGACAGGAAGGCGGCGGCGGCTCACTCTACGCAATGCTCTGGTCGTAGCGCAGGTAGCGATGTCTCTGGTGGTCCTGGTTTGTGGCGGTTTGTTCATCAAGAGCTTTCGCCACGCGCAGCAGATGGACCCTGGCTTTAATCCGAGAGGCGTGCTGCTGGTGGCGCTCAATCCGCAGCTTGTAGGTTACGACGGAGACCAGGCAAAGGATTTCTATCAACAGATTATCGATCGGGCAGCGGCCCTACCCGGTGTGCAGGCAGCGAGTGTCGCGGAATTGCTTCCACTCGGCGACAGCTCAAATTCGAACGGGCCGATCTTAAAGGAAGGCGAGACGCTGGCTCCGGGTAGCCCGGGTCGCAGCATCATGAATAACGTCGTTAGCCCCGGCCATTTCAAAACTCTGCAGATCCCTTTGATCGCCGGGCGCGATTTTGATGATCGAGATCGCAAAGGTGCACAGCGCGTCATCATCATCAACGAAAAAATGGCGCAGATACTGTGGCCGGGTGAGAGCGCGGTCGGTAAGCGAATCCTCATCGGACCGCTAAGCACTGAGGCCATCGAAGTCGTTGGCGTGGTGCCGACTGGAAAGTACCGGGCTCTGGCTGAAGTCCCGAAGGCCTACTACTACTCACCGATGGCCCAGAGGGCTGCGACCGGAATGACCCTAATCGTGCGCACCACCTCTGATCCACGAAGTCTGGCTGGGGTGATTCGAAAGGAAGTGCAAGCCATGGACAGTCGCATCCCGCTGTCTTCGATCAAGACCATGAACGAACACCTGACCTGGGCCCTTTGGGCGCCAAACATGGCAGCGACCATGGCCCTCTCTTTTGGAGTAGTGGCGCTACTGCTGTCCGCAGTCGGGCTTTACAGCGTCATGGCCTATGTCGTTTCTCAACGCACTCGCGAAGTGGGCATCCGTATGGCCCTCGGCGCCCAACGGCGCGACGTGCTTCATTTGATCACGAGCCAGGGAATGCGCCTGGCATTAGTTGGAGTCGCGATCGGATTTGCGTTGTCTTTGGCGTTGGCCCGGGCGCTGTCAGCAGTATTGATTGGAGTGAGCGCTTACGATCTGACTACATTCATCGTCGTGCCGTTGCTGCTCGCAATCGTGGCGTTCGTTGCCTGCCTGATTCCGGCGCGGCGGGCGACGCGGGTGAATCCGCTGGTTGCGTTGAGATACGAATGAAGTCAGAACCACCTGCAGTACGGGTGGCCGAACGCACAGTGGCGCCATCTCCTAAGCATGAAGACCGTTTAAAAATCTAAGCTTGGAACTTCAGAATATGGAAACACTATTTAAAGACATTCGCTACGGCATCCGCAGTTTGTTGAAGCGCCCGGCCTTCACTGCGGTCGCAGTGATTACGCTGGCGCTGGGCATTGGCGCAAACACGGCTATCTTCAGCGTGATCAATGCAGTGCTGCTGCGGCCTTTGCCTTATGCCGCGCCTGAACGGCTGGTGACTTTTCGTTCGAACCAATCGGCGCCGGATCTTGCCGATGTGGAAGGCAACAGCCGAACCTTCACTAAGCTTGGCGGCGAAGTGCTGCAGCCACTGGCTTATACGGCGGGCGCCGAACCAGTGCAGTTTCAGATCGGCCAGGTGACGGGAGGTTACTTCGAAGTATTTGGCGTGATGCCAGAGCGCGGTCGCGTCATCACGCCGGATGATGACAAGACCGGGGCCCCGTATGTGGTCGTGCTCACACACGCTTTATGGCAACGCCAGTTCAGCGGGGATGAGCTAATCGTGGGCAAGACGATTCCGCTGAGCGGCAACAGTTACACAATAATCGGCGTCATGCCGGCGGGGTTCGTTTCACCGCATGATAACGCCGAGGCCTGGACGCCCGTCCATGTTTCCAATCCGGTAGCGGCGAATGTTCGCGGAGTACATTTCCTGCGTAGCTATGGCCGGCTCGCACCCGGGACAACACTGGAACAAGCGCGGGCAGAGATGCAGTTACTGGATAAGCAACTCGCGTCTCAGAATCCTGCCGAGAGTAAGAATCGGACGACCGTTCTCGTCGCGCTGCATGAGCGATTAGTTGGCGATTCGCGCAACGCCCTCCTGATTGTTTTTGCTGCCGTCAGTCTGGTCTTGCTGATCGCCTGCGCAAATTTCGCCAACCTCCTGTTGGCGCGGGCGGCAGAACGCGAACGTGAATTAGTGATTCGCACAGCGTTGGGTGCAGGTCGTTGGCGTCTCATCCGGCAACTGTTGACTGAGAGCGTGCTGATCTCTCTGGCAGGCGGGGCCGTGGCCGTGCTGATTGCGTGGTGGGGCACAACCCTGCTGGTCGCGCTTAAGCCTGCGAGCCTGCCTCGCTTGCAGGAAATCGGGGTCGACTCGCGGGTCCTGGCATTCACTTTTGGCCTTGCCCTTCTGACCGGAATAATTTTTGGTTTAGTGCCCGCGTGGACAGCCTCGCGACGTGGCGTCAACGAAGGGTTGAAGGAGGGTGGACGCAGCGCGACGGGCAGTCGGACTCAGCAGAGACTGCGCAGTACGTTCGTGGTGGTTGAGTTAGCCATTGCCCTGGTGCTCCTGGTCGGTGCCGGTCTACTGGTAAAGACGTTTTGGAAGCTACGCAACGTCGATCCGGGCTTTACTACAGATCATCTGTTGACTATGCGAGTTGAACTGCCGGAGACGCGTTACAAGGGAGTCGAGCCCCAGACACGTTTTCGCACCCAGGCGTTGGCGGGCATCAATTCACTGCCCGGGGTGCAGGCCGCCATGGTCAGTGAATTACCGTTAAGCGGAGATTCCCTGAATCATGATTTTCTGGTCGAGAGTCGGCCGCCGATTGCGCCGGGCGACGAACCGAGCGTCGAGACGCGCAGTGTGATGGGCGATTATTTTCACACGATGCAGATACCGCTGCGCCGCGGCCGTGACTTTAATCCGCAGGACTTTGCCGAGAAGGCGCCGTTGGTAGGCATCGCCAACGATGCTCTGGTGCGGGAATACTTTCCCAACGAAGATCCTCTGGGTAAGCGAGTCAGGTGGGCGCGCAACCCGACGGTGCAATGGATCACGATCGTGGGCGTGGTCGGCGATGTCAAACACTTTGGGCTCGATCTTCCCGAACTGCCAGGTCTCTATTCTCCATACACGCAAATCAATCCGTGGAAACGTTGGATGACGTTTGTGGCGCGCACTCAATCCGATCCGGCGTCGATGGCTGCGGCGATCAAACAACAAATCTGGCGGGCCGACGCGCAGCTTCCGGTGACAAAGGTACAGACGATGGACGAAGTCACCGGTGCGTCGTTCGCCGCTCGTCGTTTCAACATGCTACTGCTGACGATTTTCTCCAGCCTGGCGTTGCTGTTGGCCGGGGTCGGGGTGTATGGCGTGATGAGCTATGCCGTAACCCAACGGACCCAGGAGATCGGAATTCGCATGGCGCTGGGGGCTCAAATGACTGACGTCGTTAAGCTGGTTTTGCAGAGCGGATTGGTGCTGGCTGTGATTGGCGTCGTCCTGGGCCTCGGTGGTGCCTTTGCCTTAACTCGATTGATGAGGAGTCTGTTGTTCGCGGTCGAGCCAACCGATGGCGCGACATTTGTCGTAGTGACCCTCGGTCTGATGCTCGTGGCTTTAGTCGCTTGTTATCTGCCGGCGCGACGGGCTACGAAAGTCGATCCGCTGGTGGCGTTGCGGTACGAGTAAATGGATTTGCTCGCTTTCCCTGTGGGTGAAGGGCTGGGATAAGGGTGCGACGCTTGCGACGAAAGATCTTTTTGATTTTGGTTTTGTTTTACGGCGACAACCTGAAAACAAAAAAAGGCTAGCGCGCTCAGGCCCTCACTCCGACCCTCGGCCAAAGGAAGAGGGAGTCAAGCCAAATCGAAAATGGCAATCATAAATCGGCAATCGGAAATTCTAACAATGGAAACACTACTCAATGACATCCGTTACGGGGTTCGCAGCTTAATCAAACAACCGGCCTTCACCCTGGTCGCAGTGATCACACTCGCGCTCGGCATCGGAGCCAACACGGCGATTTTCAGTGTGGTCAATGGAGTGCTATTGCGCCCGCTCGCTTATCAGGAACCGGAAAAGATCATGACGGTCCTGCAGAAAGAAGGTGGGCCAGTCTCGCCGGCGAACTTTCTCGATTTTCGTCGGAACAGTCAAAGCTTTTCTCAGATTGCGGCTGCTGAAGCCTGGGGCGGAACGCTGCTAAATATTGACCAGCCCGAAGTAGTTAAAGGTCTGCGCATGGGCGACGGCTTATTTTCTCTCCTCGGTGTATCGCCGATTCTAGGCAGGTCGCTGCAGGCGGATGATTACCAGCCCGGCCGGGACCATGTGCTGGTGTTGAGTTACAAACTTTGGCAGCGCATGTTTGCCGGCGACCCACATGTCGTGGGACGACGAGTGACATTGAATAGCGAGAGCTATGACGTTGTCGGTGTCATGCCGGCTGAGTTTCAGTTCCCGCCCTTCTGGTCCACCCGGACCGAGATGTGGGCGCCGCTTGATTTAAGCGTGCGAGCTACCAGTCGAAATGGAAGTTCGCTGAGAGTTTTTGCCCGGCTTAAGGAAGGCGTCAGCCAGACGCAGGCCCAGGCGGAGATGACTGCCATGAGCAGGCAGTTGGCGACTGCATATCCCGAGGTCAACACCGGGCTGGAACTCCGTGTCGAGCCTTTGAACGAAAAAGTTGTCGGCAATGTGCGGCCCGCTTTGCTCGTCTTGACCGTGGCGGTGGGGTTTGTCTTGCTGATCGCTTGCGCCAACGTCGCCTGTCTGTTGCTGGCGCGGGCGGCAACCAGACAAAAAGAAGCAGCCGTGCGTGCCGCTCTGGGAGCGAGTCGCTGGCGGATTCTGCGGCAGCTCTTAACTGAGAGTTTGTTATTGTCTGTGTGCGGCGCTGGTTTGGGTATTCTTCTGGCGGTCTGGGGTGTTAGTTGGTTGACCGCACTGCTGGGCGGCAACGCGACCAGTGCCAGTGTCAGGCTTCCACGCGTCACCGAGATCAAACTCGATGCGGCTGTTCTCGTATTCACGTTTGCGATTTCGGTGCTGACAACTTTTCTGTTCGGACTGGCGCCGGCGCTCGCAGCCTCAAAGCCGGATTTGAACCGTATCTTTAAGGACGGTGGGCGCGGCAACACGGGAGGACGGCGGCGCTTGCAGGGAGTGCTGGTGGTGGCTGAGCTCAGCCTGACTCTTGTCCTGTTAATTGGAGCCAGCCTGCTGATGAACAGTTTCATGAAGTTGCAGGCAATTGATTCCGGGATGAACGCTCGGAATCTGCTGACCCTCGGCATCTCCTTAAACGGTGCGTCGCAATACGTGGGTCCCACGCGCGAAGCCTTCTATCAACAAGTGCTCGATCGAATTAGCGCCGTGCCTGGCGTTGAGACGGCCAGCGCGATCAATCATTTGCCCTTAGCGGGCGATGTCTGGGGAAATACTTTCATCATCGAAGGTCGCCCCCTACCGCTTGCCGGCCACGAGCCCGCGACCATCGAACGAGTGAGTCGGCCGAATTACTTTCGCACGATGGGGATTCCGCTACGCGCGGGACGCGATTTCACCGACCACGACACATCCGATGCGCCTGGTGTCGTGATCATTAACGAGAAGGTGGCCGGGCACTATTGGCCTGCTGAGGATCCCCTCGGCAAGAGGATCACCCTGGACGATCCAAAATCACCGGGGCCCGCGGGACTGCGCTGGCTGACAATCGTGGGAGTAATTAAGGACGTCAAGCAGGGTGATTGGATGAAGGCCCCCCAGGAAGAAATCTACGAACCGTTTCAGCAGCGCAAGGTTTTCTATTCGGGCACGGCAAACCAATTCACTTCTATGACCCTGGTCGTGCGCGTGACTGTGGCACCCCAGACTCTCGCACCCTCCATTCAGGACGCCATCAGATCCGTCGACCGGAGCGTGCCGGTAACGAATGTAGTCACCATGGACCAGGTCATCGCCGACACCCTCTGGCAGCCGCGGTTCAACTTGCAGTTGATTGGTTTGTTTGCCGGCTTGTCGATGATCCTGGCGGCCATCGGTCTTTACGGGGTGATGTCTTACTCGGTTGCGCAACGGACGCAGGAAGTTGGCTTGCGCATGGCCCTGGGAGCGGAACGCCGGGACATTATGAAGTTACTGCTCGGTCAGGGGATGAAGTTGGCACTGGCCGGGGTGGCGTTCGGGCTCATGGCAGCGTTTGCTTTGACGCGACTGATGACGACCATGCTGTTTGAGATTAAACCGACCGACATGACTACGTACCTCGTGGTATCAGTTGGTCTGATTCTCGTGGCTTTGCTGGCGTGCTACATTCCGGCCCGGCGGGCGACAAAAGTAGATCCCCTCGTGGCGCTCAGATGTGAATGATTCTTACTCGCTTCTCCCTTTTGGGGGGACGTTCGGGTTGAGGTGCCAAGCTTAGGTCGAAAGGTGTTTGGATTTTGGTCGTGCGTTACGGCGCGCGCAACTAACCAGATTTGCTCTTCGTCCCTCATCCCAACCCCTGTCCCAGACGGAGAGGAGTAGGAGAACAGGCTCGATATCGGCAATCGCAAATTTGAGATCGAAGATTTCAGATCACGGAGTGTGGTAGCCTCCCAACGAACCGCCAATGCCAAAAATACTAATTGCCGACGATCAAGCCGACGTCTTGGCGGCCTTGCGCCTGCTGCTTAAGGGCGAACGTTTTCAGATTGAAACGGCGGCTCACCGGCGGGTGTTTTAAGGGCTGTCGACTCCCAGGAGTTCGACGTGGTCCTGATCGATTTGAACTATGCGCGAGACACGACGTCCGGTAGCGAAGGGCTGGACCTGCTCAACAGAATTCACGCGTTGGATTCATCTCTGCCGATCGTAGCAATGACAGCCTGGGGCAGTGTCGACCTGGCCGTCGAGGCGATGCGGCGCGGCGCGCGCGATTTTATTCAAAAGCCCTGGGACAACGCCCGCCTCCTCGCCGTTCTGCGGACGCAGGTTGAGTTGGCCCAGGCGCTCCGACGCGGACAACGCCTCGAAGCTGAGAACGTCGCACTGCGTGACAGTGTGTCTGAACCGGCCAACGAAAGGCCGCAGATTGTGGCTGAGTCACCGGCAATGAAGAGCGTCCTCAATCTGGTCGGCCGGATTGGCCCAGCGGACGCCAACGTTCTGATCACAGGGGAAAACGGCACCGGCAAAGAAGTGATCACGCGCACGCTGCATTCGATCTCGCTGCGCAAATCAAAGCCGCTAATTTCTTTAAACGCCGGCGCCCTGGCCGAAGGAGTTTTTGAAAGCGAGTTGTTCGGCCATGTCCGCGGCGCCTTTACCGATGCCAAAACCGATCGCGTGGGCCGGTTCGAACTCGCCGATGGCGGCACTCTCTTCCTGGATGAAATCGCGAATGTTCCGCTTAATCTGCAACCAAAACTCTTGCGCGTTTTGGAGACTGGCCAGTTCGAGCGAGTAGGCTCTTCGAAAACCCTGAAAGTTAACGTACGAGTTTTATCGGCGACGAATGCCGATCTAAAGGCCGGCGTGGCTGCGGGCAGGTTTCGGCAGGATCTTCTGTTTCGACTGAACACGGTAGAGCTACACCTCCCACCGTTGCGCGATCGACGGGAAGACATTCCCGCCCTGGCCGAATATTTCCTGAAGCAACACCGCGAGCGTTATCACCGGGCCGTTTTGGGATTTACTCGGGAAGCATTCGAGGCGCTGGGCGAACATTCCTGGCCCGGCAACGTGCGCGAGTTGGACCATGTAATCGAACGCGCGGTCCTGATGAGTTCGGGAGAGATTGTGACGGCGTTCGATCTGGCTCTGCAGACGACACCTGATGCGCAATTGTCCGCGCGGCTGGATGAAATGAGCCTGGAAGAGGCCGAGCGATTGCTGATCAAGAAAGCCCTGGCTCGCTTTGACGGAAATGCCAACCGAGCTGCCGAAGCGTTGGGTCTGAGTCGCAGCGCCCTTTACCGCCGCCTGCAGAAGTACGGGCTGTCGTAGTGGGTGAGAGGAGGCCCAAAGGGCCCGCATGAAACAGCCTCGCTCGTGAGGGCGTGGTTAAGCGGGCTGATTAGAATTGAGGCCCGTGAGCCGGCACTCGATCATTTCACGGACAACCCGTATTGGTCTGCATCACCTTTCGGTGCTCTCAAATCTCAAAAAAATCTTGATCCCCACCCTGACGGTCGGGGTTATTGCATCTCGGCCCTTCGGGCCTCTCGCTTGTTTGTTATCATGACGCCGTGAGCACACCCGTCAAGATGCCGAAGAACTCTTCGAATTTCTCCAGCTTGGATCCCAGCTTTCGGCACGGCGGGAGGATGAAATTTGAAAAGCGAATTACGCTCCTGGCACTCGCGGCCGGTTTTCCGGCGGTGGTGCTGGTGGCGTTTCTGCTTTGGTATGACAGCTATTCGACGCGGCTGCAATGGACAGTGGATCTGCTGCTGATCTGCTTGTGGCTGGGAATTGCTTTCAACCTCAAACAGCGAATCGTTCGCCCGCTACAAACGCTTTCAAATATCCTGGCGGCCATCAGGGAAGGCGACTATTCGATTCGCGGCCGGCGCGCAACCTCAGGAGACGCTCTCGGCGAAGTCATGCTGGAGGTCAACGACCTCGGACAAACGTTACGCAATCAAAGACTCGGCGCGATGGAAGCAACCGCGCTGCTGCGCACGGTCATGGGTGAAATTGATGTGGCCGTCTTCGCTTTCGATGGCCGTCAACGCCTGAGATTGGTGAACCGGGCGGGCGAGCGGCTCCTGGCGCAACCGACCGTTCGCCTGCTCGGCCGCACCAGTGACGAACTCGGACTTGCGGGCTGTTTGAACCGTGAAGACGGCGCCGGTCCGCACACCATGCAAATGGTTTTTCCCGGAGGTGTCGGGCGGTGGGATATCCGCCGCAGCACTTTCCGTGAAGGCGGCGCGCCACATCAGTTGTTGGTGCTGACTGATCTGAGTAAGACTCTGCGCGAAGAAGAGCGAATCGCCTGGCAGCGGCTGCTGCGCGTTTTGGGTCATGAGCTGAATAACTCACTGGCGCCCATCAAGTCTGTCGCCGGAAGTCTCGCCGATATGCTCAATCGCCAACCGCGACCTCAAGACTGGGACGAGGATATGCAGCGAGGGCTCGAGGTCATCTCTTCCCGGGCTGATTCGCTGGCCCGTTTCGTCGAGTCATATTCAAAGCTGGCGAGGTTGCCTGAGCCGGTGTTCGAAGCCGTTGACCTGGGCGAGTTGCTGCGCCGGGTCGCCAGTCTCGAAAGGCGTTTGCCGGTGAGGGTAGTCTCAGGTCCTGAAGTAATCGTCCAGGGTGACAGCGTGCAATTGGAGCAGTTGCTGATCAATCTGGTGCGCAACGCAGTGGATGCTTCAGTTGAGACGGGCGGAGCTGTGGAACTGAGCTGGGAACAGCACAACGGCCAGGTCGAGCTTTGTGTCAGCGACGAAGGGCCGGGACTTGCCGGCACTACAAATCTGTTCGTGCCGTTCTTTACCACCAAGGCCGACGGCTCTGGAATCGGTTTGGTTCTTTCCCGCCAGATTGCCGAAGCGCACGGTGGCACTTTGGCGCTCGAGAATCGAAATCAAACCCACGGTTGCATAGCCCGGCTGAGACTGCCGCTTTGATGGGCCTGGTTTCGTGTTTGTCATTTCCTCGAACGGGACGATCAACGAAATCACACGAAGGAATGAAGATACCTGTCGTTTCCTGTGGATCGACTGGTGCGGCAAAACAATCTCAAACCATCGCCTTCGTTTTTCATTTAGCCGGAATGGCTTGGATGCTATTGCAAATAGAGTTCTCCTGAATTACATTTCCCGACGTTGACGTTGGGTGTTTCAAGTTTCTGTGCTGGCGCGCAACCTGGACAGATATCGCGTCTCCAGGGCCAGGTCGCTGCAAACTCCCAGAGAGGCAAGCTATGAGATTTCTTTTGCTCCTGCAACTGCTCCTGATGACCGGTCCCGCCGGACAAGATCTCCCCAAAGGTGAAACTTCGGTTCCCGTATCAGTTACCAGTTTCAAGTGGATGCGAGATCGGAAACCCGCCGAGAACGCGGCCTCAGCGGTGGTGACTCCAGCTCCCGCGATGACTGCCGCCACTAAGAATTTCGAAAAGCAGAAGCGCATAAACGCTCCGGCCGGCGATCGGGATCCCACCCTCGATACCGTGGACTCACGCAGTGCAGAGATTGATCGGATCGTTCAGGAATCCCGCGAGCCGCAACCCGTCGATGGGTTTACTTACCAGATCAAGGTGCAAAACAGTAGCGGCAAGATTATTCAAACCATTTTTTGGGAGTACCAATTCAGCGAAACGACGAGTCCGGTGAATGTCACGAGGCGTCAATTTTTATGCAGCGGCAAGATTAGTCCCGATAAGGGAAGGGACCTGCAGGTGTTCAGCCTGTCGGGACCCAGCGACGTAGTAGATGTGAAAAGCCTGGCCAAACGGTCTGCCGATCAATTCAAAGAGGGCGTGGTGATTAATCGAGTGGAATATACCGATGGCACGTTTTGGCAAAGGCAAGACTGGAATGTTAGCGATCTGAAATTAAACCCGAAGGCCCGCTCCGAAACGCGGAACCTGCCGGCTTGCCGGAGCATTACGATTGGATAAAGCCGAGTAGAATCCTAGGACCTTTATGGAGTGCAATGTTACCGGGGTGGCGCCGGATGTTTTCCGCATTTCCACTTTTCGTCCCGGCTATTAAATTCAATTCGAGCAGTATTCAGGGACGATAAAAAGACCCGGCATGAAATCGGCCAACTGATTTGGAGCGCTGATAGGATGTCTGCGATCCGAGGGATCTGGCCCTGTAAAGTAGCTACCCAAACTCGACCCAGGTCCCGGCATTAGTCGCCTGAGCTTTCCGATAGACAAGCGCGGCTGCGGCGAGATCTTCCAAAGCCAACCCGAGGGATTTGAAGACGGTGATTTCATCCGCCGCCGTGCGACCTGGGTTGGTGCCGATCAAGACTTCTCCCAAATCCGCCCTGATATGTTCGGGGCCAATCACTCCTTCACTTGCCGGAATCAGATAGTCGCCTGCTTCATTCAAAGCAGATTCGCGACGGTCAACAAATAAGGTCGCCTCGACGATTGTGCGGGTGTCGAGCTCGCGGGCCTTGGGAGAGTATGTGCCGATCGCGTTGATATGCGTGCCCGGAGAAATCCATTCGCGTTGCAGTACGGGTTCTCTCGAAGTGGTCGCCGTGACGATAATGCCGGCATCACGAACTGCCGCTTCAGGGGTTTCAACCGGCTCGATCAGGGTAGGGAAGTGAGGCTGCATTTCATTCGCGAAACGTTGCGCACTTGCAAAACTTCGGCTGGCAATGCGGACTCGCTTGAGCGCCCGGACGCAGTGCATGGCCGCGAGGTGCGTTCGCGCTTGCACGCCGGCGCCGATGATTGCCAAATCGTCAACGTCTTCGCGCGCCAGCATGCGTGTTGCCAGGCCGCTGACTGCGGCTGTGCGAATCGCGGTAATCGCGGAGGCGTTAACCATGGCGAGCGGTTCGCCGGTGGCACCGTCGAAAAGGATGACGCCTCCCTGATGCGCGTCTTTGCCAATCGCGGCGTTGCCGGGAAAAACGCAGATGGCTTTCAGACCGAACAGCGGCGACGGACTCTCTCGAAACGTTGGCATCATAGCGAGCACGCCTTTGATGTCCGCGGGCCGGAATATGGTCCGCAGCGGTTGATGAACTTCACCGTTAGCAAGGCTGCTGAAGGCTTCCGCCATGGCCGAGATGCACTCTGGCATGGATAGTAGTTGCTCGACCTCGGTCGCGTTAACAATAAGGAGCTTCATTTGTTTGGTTCAATTTCCAATTGTCATTTGATCTCTACTTTTTGCTATTGAATAAGGTCTCGTGGCAAACGAGGCGCTTAGTGCGTCACCTTACTCGAAGCTGAACGATGGCAAATGATAAATCATTAACGCGAAATGGAAAATGACGTCGGTGCCGGTCAGATCCATTAAGTTGCCCAAGGTCACTCGTGTTAAGGTGTCTGCGGAAAATCAGCTTGTCATCAAAGCCAATCGTCAGAAGGCAAAGAAGACTATGAGAAGGGTCAATTTCGTTGGGATCTGTCTCGCGCTGTTGATTTGGTTTGCGGTAACTGGAGTAGTGACAGCGCAGTCTGAGGCTTCGCGGCTACCGGCGAAACAAGCCCAGCAGGTCATCGCTGTTCGTGCCCACCAGGTCATGCTGGCACTGAAATCTCGTAATCTGGCTCGGCTCTCCAGCCTGGTTCATCCGCGAAAGGGTCTGCGCTTTTCACCCTATCACTCGGTGAATCTGGAGCGGGGCGGAGATCTTGTTTTCAAAAGAAATCAGATCAGAGGGCTCCTCAACAGCAGGCAGCGGTATCACTGGGGTGATGATGATGGTTCCGGCGATCCGATCCGTCTGACCTATGCGGCGTACCATCGGAAATTCGTTTACGACCATGATTATTTGCGGGCGAAGCAAATTACTTACAACAGCGAACACCTGACCTCTGGTAGCCTGATCAACAACATTCGTCAATCCTATCCCATGTCTATCATCGTCGAATATCACTTCCCCGGTTTTGAAGAGAAGTATGGAGGCATGGATTGGAAGAGTGTCTGGTTGGTTTTTGAAAAAGACGGGACTGAGTGGTATCTGGTGGGGATTGCTCACGGCGAATGGACAATCTGATCCGTAAGCCTGATGACGAAGAGGTGTTCCGAGTACCGACCTCAGTCGGGTCTTTAGCTGGGCGAGGAAGAGCCCAACGCCAAATTGATTTGTTGTCATTCCCATGAGCAAGAACGATCCACCAAATCACAAAAACTGGCACCCCGATCTCTTCGTGTGGGTTCGTGGATCGTTTACTTCGCAGGACGATTTTAGAATACGGCACCCATCAAATTAAACCGTTACACATTTGAGACACGTTGACGCTAGTATTCGGCGCCCTGCAAACTAATCTTTTTGCGGTGAGAACTCTTATGAAACAACTTTTCGGATCGCGCTTTCTCCAGCGAAGCATTGCCGGCTTCATGCTGTGCGGTGCCTTCATTTGTGCGGGCTATTCGCCGAGTTTTGCCCAGCAGTTTAGTCCGGACCTTTTCAAGTCGCTTCATTGGCGCAGCATCGGTCCATTTCGTGGCGGACGGACGCGCGCCGTTGCCGGCGTACCTTCGCAGCCAAACGTGTTCTATATCGCGCAGGTCAACGGTGGCGTTTTCAAAACCGATGATTTCGGCCGCACCTGGACACCGATCTTTGACGATCAGCCGACGGGCTCTGTAGGTTGCATCGCGGTTGCGCCTTCCGATCCAAACATCATTTATGTCGGCAGCGGCGAAGGACTGCAGCGACCCGACTTGTCTGTCGGCGACGGCATCTATCGGTCGAACGACGCGGGCAAGACCTGGACGCATCTGGGCCTGCGTGACGGCCAGCAGATCCCACAAATTGCAGTTGACCCGCGTGATCCAAATCGCATCCTCGTTGCAGTCGCCGGTCATCCTTACGGTCCGAATGAAGAGCGCGGGATCTTTCGATCAACTGACGGCGGCAAGACATTCGACAAAGTGCTCTACAAGGACGAGAACGTCGGGGGCTCCGATGTGCTCATCGATCCGCAGCACCCCGATGTTGCTTACGCCGGTTTGTGGGAGGCACGCCAGGGTCCGTGGGAAAACGCTGCCTGGACCGGAACGGCCGGTGGCATCTTTAAGTCGATTGATAACGGTAAGACCTGGCGACAATTGAGCGGTGGTCTGCCAGCCGGAATCATCCAGGCCAACCTCGCTATTGCGCCCAGTTCGCCCAATCGCCTGATCGCATCTGTGGGATCACCAGGAGCAGTCAACCTCTTTCGTACCGATGACGCGGGCGAGACCTGGAACATCATCACCAAAGACCCGCGCCCAGGTGGCCGCATCGGCGGCGGCGATCTTTCGGTACCCAGATTCAGTCCCAAAGATCCGGACGTGGTGATTATCGCGAGCACGGTAAGTTGGAAATCCACGGATGGCGGCAAAACCTGGAGTGCGTTCCGGGGCGCGCCCGGCGGCGATGACTATCAGAACGTCTGGATCAATCCAAACAATCCGGACATCGTAATGCTCGGCAGCGACCAGGGCGCGATCATTACCGTTAATGGCGGCAAGACCTGGAGCAGCTGGTACAACCAATCGACCGCACAGCTTTATCACGTAAACGCCGACAACGCGTTTCCGTATCGCCTTTGCAGCGGCCAGCAGGAAAGCGGTTCGGTTTGCATTTCCAGTCGTGGCAACGACGGCGAGATTACTTTCCGTGACTGGCATCCAGTTAACGCGGAAGAATATGGTTACGTGACACCGGATCCGCTTGATCCCGATATTGTCTATGGCGGGAAGCTCACCCGTTACGATCGCCGCACGGGCCAGGCCCAGAACATCATGCCGAAAGTTTTTCGCTCGGCCGAGTTTCGCGCGGTCAGGACTCAGCCGGTGATCTTCTCGCCGATCGATCCGCATTTGCTTTTCTTTTCCACCAACACTCTTTGGAAGACAAAAGACGGTGGCAGGAATTGGGATCAGATTAGTCCTGACTTAACCCGCAAGACATTCGACGTCCCTGATACCGTCGGCAAGTACAAGTCGCAACCAACCGCCGCCGCGTCACAGCGCGGTGTGATTTATGCCGTGGCGCCTTCACCGCTCGATGTGAATTTGATCTGGGTAGGGACTGATGATGGGTTGATCCATCGCACGACTGACGGTGGTGCTCACTGGACTGACGTGACGCCGACACAGCTCAAGCCCTGGCAGAAAGTTGCGATTCTCGATGCCGGGCATTTTGATAAAAACACGGCATACGCCGCGGTCAACACGCTGCGACTCGATGACCTGC
>JBBRMS010000085.1:0-19378 GCA_038230715.1 Pyrinomonadales bacterium | reverse complement strand
CTGAGCCTTGATTACAGCCAGCACCGGTCCAAAGATTTCTTCCTGTTCGATGGTGCCGCCGGCTTTCACATCAGCGATGACTGTGGGTTCGATGAAGAATCCCCGTTCGCCATCCGCACCGCCGCCGGCAATTACGCGTCCGCCTTCGGCTTTACCTTTTTCGACATAGCCGTTGATGGACTTGAAGGCCTTATCGTTAATCACTGCGCTCATGGTTGTTTCGGTGTCGGTAGGATCTCCGACTCTGATCTTCGCGGTTAGTGCGGCAATCTTCTCAATCATCGGATCGTAGACGCGCGCGTCGATGATGGCCCGCGAACATGCTGAGCACTTCTGGCCCTGGAAGCCAAAGGCGGATTGCACGACTCCGGCGGCGGCTTCATCCAAATTCGCATCGTCGGCCACGATGATCGCGTCTTTGCCGCCCATCTCAGCCACGACTCGTTTGATCCAGAGTTGGTCAGGCGGGGTTTTGGCGGCGCGTTCGTTGATGCGCAAGCCGATTTCTTTTGAGCCGGTGAAAGCGATGAACCGCGTTTTCGAATGATCCACGACGACGTCGCCAACCTCCGCGCCTGAGCCGGTCATGAAATTGACCACGCCGGCGGGCAGGCCAGCTTCCTCGAGCAACTCAAAAAATTTGTAGGCGATGGTCGGCGCATCGGATGAAGGCTTGAGCACGACCGTGTTTCCAGTTACCAGCGCCGCTGCCGTCATGCCGGCCATGATCGCGAGAGGAAAATTCCAGGGTGGAATTACTGCGCCGACACCGAGCGGAATGTATTCCAGGTGATTGTCTTCGCCGGCGAGCCTGGTCAGTGGTTGCGGCTCTGCATAGCGCAGCATTTCCCGGCCATAGAATTCGAGAAAGTCGATGGCCTCAGCCGTGTCGCCGTCCGCTTCCGGCCAGGACTTTGCTACCTCGTAAATCATCCAGGCGGACATTTCGTGTTTGCGTGAACGGATTAGTTCGGCAACCCTAAACAGTAATTGAGCCCGCTCGTCTGCGGGAGTATTGCGCCAGGTTTGAAAAGTAGCGTGAGCGGTTTCGACCGCATGGTTGGCCAGTTCCTTAGTGGCCTTCTGAAAACGCCCGACCAACTCAGTGCGATTCGCCGGATTGAAACTGTCGAGTTTGGCTTCGGTCAAGATCCGTTCGCCACCGATTACCAGGGGGTACTCCTGACCCAACTGCGTCCCCACGCTATCAAGCGCGGCCCGCATGGCTGCTGCATTTTCTTCCTTGGTGAAATCTGTTAACGGTTCGTTGCGAAATTCTGTTGGCATGTTTACTCCGTTGTCTGATCATTCGATTTTCTCTGCGCAACTCTATGAAGCCTCAGTGGTGACTGGTCGTCACGGCAGGTTCAACCACGGAGGCACAGAGACTGCACAGAGGGATTCCTCTAAGAAGGCCACTCACCGGCCTTGGTTAGCTTTTTGATTCTGCGCTTCACGATCTCTCGTTTGAGCGGCGTCATCTTATCGAGAAATACGATCCCGTCGCAGTGATCCGTTTCGTGCAGCATGCAGCGCGCCGTCAACTCGGTGTCGTCGAGTTCGAACTCCTGTCCGTTGATGTCATGGGCGCGAACAATTGCTCGCAGGTTGCGCTGTACGCTGAAAAAGATCCCCGGGAACGACAGACAGCCTTCGTCTCCATCCTGCTTGCCTTCGATGCCGACAACTTCCGGATTAATCATTACGACGCGCTGGGCTGGGTCCTTGCCACCGGAACAGTCCATCACAAACAGACGTTTGGGCACGCCTACCTGCACAGCAGCCAGACCGACGCCGGGCGCAGAATACATCGTCTCGAACATGTTGCTGACCAGCTTCTTTAGCTCGTCATCGAATTTGGTGACGGGATCCGCGGGCGCATCAAGAATCGGATTAGGCCACGTAACTATTTTTAATAAAGACATTCGCCGGATCTCAAATTCAAGTCTCAGATTGCCGATCTAACCACAACTTTTACGAAGTAGATTTTACGATCAACGTTTTCGTTTCGCTAGTTCACGTACTTTCCATGAGCGTGGTCGAAGTTCGCGCCAGTGCGCCCAGATGGCAAGGCGCCAAGAACACGCCGTTAATAACCTCGCAGTTGTTCGCGATAGGCTTCAAAATTGCGCTTCATCTCGCCCAGGCTGTCGCCGCCGAACTTCTCCTGCATCGCGGAAGCCAGCACGAGAGCGACCATCGCTTCGCCGATCACTCCGCCAGCGGGCACCACCGTTATGTCCGAACGTTCAAACGCAGCTTTCTCTTCCTGTTTCGTGTCGATATCAACCGAACGCAGGGGCCGGCGCAGAGTCGAAATTGGTTTCAAGTGGCCGCGGACGCGAATCTCTTCGCCGTTCGTGACCCCTCCTTCCAATCCACCAGCGCGATTGCTGGCGCGAATAAATTCTTTTGTCTCTTCGTTGTAGCTAATCTCGTCATGCACCTCTGAGCCGGGCAGGGAACTGGCTTCAGTGCCCGCGCCGAGGGCCACCGCTTTCACCGCTGGAATCGACATGACGGCGTGGGCCAGACGCCCATCGAGTTTCAAATCCCAGGCTGTGTGTGAGCCGAGCCCCGGAACCACGCCTCGCGCTACGACTTCAAAAACTCCCCCGAGCGTGTCGCCCTCAGTCTTCGTCTTGTCGATCAATTCAAGCATGCGCTCTTGTGCCGGCTCATCCCCGCAGCGCAGCGGTCCGTCGTCGGCGATCGCCGCGATTTGATCGAAGGTAAGTTCCAGAGGCTTATCAGGGATGCCGCCGAGCTGAATTACGTGGCTATGAATTTCGACCCCAAAGTTTGCGAGTAACTGCCGGGCAAGTGCGCCACAGGCCACTCGCGCGGTTGTCTCGCGGGCTGAAGCTCTCTCGAGAACGTCGCGCAGATCTCGCGTATTGTATTTCAGACCGCCGGCCAGATCGGCGTGGCCGGGACGCGGCCGCTTAACGCGGCGTGACTTCTCAGCAGCAAGGTCCTGAGGTTCAGCAGACATTACTTCGGTCCAGTTGGCCCAGTCCTTGTTTTCAACCATCAAGGCGAGTGGCGAGCCTAGTGTCAAGCCATGGCGAACGCCGCTGAGAATCTCGACCCGGTCAGACTCGATCTTCATGCGCGCGCCGCGGCCATAGCCCTGCTGTCTGCGCTTGAGCTGGTGGTCTATCTGATCGACGTCGACGGGCATGCCCGCAGGCAGACCTTCAACTATCGCGACGAGGGCGCGACCATGGGACTCGCCGGCAGTGGTAAATCTAAACATACTTGTTTCGCATCCCAGTGCGTTCACCGCAGAGACGCAGCGAACCCCGGGGGGCGCAGAGAATTATTCTCTCAAGCCCGGGAGTTTTCTCCTAATATCATTTGGTGGTTCACTCTTGACACTGCCGGTTGCAAGGAAAAGAAGGTCCACGAAATCACCCGAAGCGCAGCCGCTGGTTTAGTAAGACTTCGTGTATAGCCTTTTCCAGGCGACGAACGGTACAGCCTCTTTATTTCTTCGGCAGCGCTTCCGCAAACAGATTACCCCTACCCAATATTTTTTCCGGATCGAAAGCCCGCTTCAACTCAGCCATCTCTCGCAGATGTTGTTCCCCGTACAACTCAAGCAGGTACTCTTTCTTGAGTTTGCCAATGCCGTGTTCGGCTGAAATTGTGCCGCCGACATCAATCGCACGCCGGACGAAGGTCTGGTAAATGGCGCGGGCCCTCACGGCCTCCGTGTCATCTCGCGGCAGGATGTTAACGTGGACGTGATTGTCGCCGATGTGGCCAAAGATCGTGTAGCGGAGGTTGCCGCCACGGAGACTGTCCTCGTAGAAGCGCAACATGCCGGCGAACGCCTCGTCGGGTACTGCCATGTCGGTCGAGACCTTGCGTTGGTTGTGACGCGCAAACCACTCGTTCATCAGCACCGGCAGTGCGTGACGAAACTCACGCAGCTTTGCCTGGTCCGCTTCGTTGGTCGCAAACCATGATTGGTCGGTTAGTGCATTATGCGTTTCAAGCAGAGCGAGCCATTCGGTCATCAAAGGATCTTCGTTTGATGAGGTGGTTTCCTGTTCGAAAAAGATCGCCCCCACAGCTTCCGTCGGGATCGTTTCGTACTTCTGGCGGAGGAAACCAAGTGACTCGATATCGAAGTATTCCAGCGCCCGCGCGTCGATGCTTTCGGTAACCGAGGCGGGAACGCCTTGCCTGACGATCGGGTTACTGTCCCGGGTCGCGAGCGAACGTTGGCGGGTTTCGCTGACGAAGGCCAGGAGATCAGCCTCGGCATTGAAGAAGACAACACCGCTGAGGATTCCTTCGGGCCTCGCCAGGAGTCTCACTTCGATCTCCAGAATGACGCCGAGGGTCCCTTCGCTGCCGATGAATAGATCGATTAGGTCCATCCCCGGCGCGGCGTAATAACCAGAAGAGTGTTTGCGAACCTGAGGCATTCGATATGTCGGCAAATTTGCTTTAATTGTTCTATCTGCCGGCAGCGGAATCGTGATTGTGCCGTTTGGGTCCGCATGCAGATCGCCTCGACGAAGATCGATTATGTCGCCCGTAGCCAGCGCAACTTTCAAACGCTCGACGTAGTTTCGTGTCGGCCCGTATTTGAAAGTCCGGGCACCGGAAGCGTTTGTAGCTACGTTGCCGCCGAGGAAACAACTCCGCTCAGTTGGGTCGGGCGGATACAACAAACCTTCAGCTTCGACTGCGCGTTGAAAGTCGCCGAGAACTACTCCGCTTTCGGCAACTGCTCGGCCGCCTCCTCGATCGTCGTGAACGATTTGCCTGATGTGGTTGAGCTTGTCGGTGGCGAGGACGATGCCGCCAAACGGCACCCGGCCGGCAACCGTGCCGGTGCCGGCGCCGGATATGGTTACCGGAATTTTGTTTGCCGTAGCGTCGCGCAGGATTTCCGCGACCTCTTCCGGAGTCTCGGGAAAGATGACGCGATCCGCAAAGCCTCCGCCGACATGCGAAGAGTCGGCAAGGAACGATTGGATCTCGTCTGGTTGAGACTTGATTAGCATAACCTTAACCACAGAGGACATAGAGAAGAGAATGATTTAGGTGGTAGTAACCTCCCTCAACCTTTGCCTGCTCTTTTCCTGGTCGTCGGTGGTGAATTACTTTACGTAACGATCAACTGCCGCTCGCGCAGATACTTAATCCGATCACGAAGTTCCGCGGCCTTCTCGAATTCAAACCGTTTCGCGTGGGATCGCATCTCAAACTCCAGCTGCGCGATTCTCTCTCCGAGTTGCTCCGGGCTGTAGCCCTCGACGTCTTCCAGATCCAGAGGCACTTTGAAATAGTCGGCCTCGGCAGCGGTCACCAGAGTCGATTCGATCGGCTTGATGATGGTCATCGGGGTAATCCCGTGTTCGCGATTATAGACCAGCTGCAGAGCGCGTCGCCTGCGAGTTTCGTCGATTGCCCGCTTCATCGAAGCAGTAATTCGATCGGCGTACAGAATTGCCTTGCCGTTCGAGTTGCGCGCGGCGCGGCCGATCGTTTGAATCAGTGAGGACTCGGAACGAAGGAAGCCTTCCTTGTCAGCGTCCAGAATCGCGACCAGAGACACCTCAGGCAAGTCCAGGCCTTCGCGCAACAGGTTGATCCCCACCAGCACATCGAATTCGCCACGCCTCAGATCACGCAGAATTTTGATTCTCTCCAACGTAACTATATCGGAATGCAGATAGCGAACTCGCACGTCTACTTCAGTAAAATACTCGGTCAGGTCCTCAGACATCTTCTTGGTCAAAGTCGTTACCAGTACGCGTTCTTTACGTTCAGCCCGGGCGCGGCATTCGCCCAGCAGGTGATCGATCTGGCCCTTGACCGGCAACACTTCGACTTGCGGATCCATCAGGCCGGTGGGCCGGATGATCTGTTCGATGATTTCCCCCGCAGATTTGGTCAGCTCGTAAGGACCTGGGGTGGCGGAGACGTAGATCCTTTGAGTGACTCGCTCTTCAAACTCATCAAAGTTCAGCGGCCGGTTGTCCATTGCGGATGGCAGTCGAAATCCGTATTCGACGAGGGTGCGCTTGCGCGATTGATCGCCAAAAAACATTCCGCGCACCTGCGGGATGGTCTGGTGCGATTCGTCGATGACTACGAGGGTGTCACGCGGCAGATAATCGAGCAGGGTCGGTGGCGGTTCGCCCGGCTTCTTACCGGTCAGATGACGCGAGTAGTTTTCAATCCCGCGACAGAAGCCCATCTCTTTCATCATCTCCATGTCGAACATCGTGCGTTGATGCAGGCGCTGGGCCTCGACCAATTTTCCTTCCTCGATAAGCTTTGGTTCCCACCACTCCAGTTCCTGTTTTATCGATTTGATGGCCCGCTTGAGCGTGCTGCGCGGCATTACATAATGCGACTTGGGATATAGCGGGAGGCGAGCTGTGTGCTTCTGGATGACCTCGCCCATCAAAGGATCGATGGTTGAGATGGAATCAACTTCGTCGCCCCAAAGCTCAATGCGGTAAGCCTCTTCCTGATAACTCGGATAGACCTCAACCACATCGCCGCGAACGCGAAAGCTGCCGCGCTTGAAATCGATATCGTTACGTTCGTACTGCAACTCGACCAGCCGCTGCAGCAGAGTGTCTCGAGTGATGTGCATACCGGGTTCGAGAAACAGGAGCATGCCGTAGTACGCGTCGGGATCGCCCAGGCCGTAGATGCACGAGACGCTGGCCACCACGATGACGTCCCGGCGCTCAAACAAAGCGCGGGTCGCCGACATCCGCAGGCGGTCGATCTCCTCATTAACAATCGCGTCCTTTTCAATATAAGTATCGGACGCCGGCACATAAGCTTCGGGCTGGTAGTAGTCGTAGTAGGAAACGAAATATTCGACGGAATTCTCGGGGAAGAGGTTTTTGAACTCCTGATAGAGCTGGGCCGCCAGGGTCTTATTGTGGGCAATCACGAGCGTGGGTCGCTGCGTTTCGTTGATGACGCTGGCAATCGTGAAAGTTTTGCCGCTGCCCGTGATCCCAAGCAACACCTGGTCTCTCGCGCCGTCGCCAAGACCACGCACGAGGGCCTCAATAGCCTGCGGCTGGTCGCCACAGGGCTGATAGTCCGCTTTAAGCTTGAAAGGCATAACCGGCAATAGTAAGGGGTAAGTGGCGATGGGAACAAATCAGGCGGCTTCCCCAGATAGGAGTAGATGCGGCAGGCCGAAACCCTTGCGGTGAGCTCCGAATGATGGTCATGCTCAAAAACACAAAGGGCACAGAGTCTTTCAACTCTGCACCCTTCGCGGTTGGCACTCTGTCTTCCGTGTTCTTACGAGAGCGATGAAGCTTCAGCCGGAGTTTGACTGGTGATTTGATAGATAGCTTCCATCACTGCTGCACGCACTTCCGCCGGCAGCGAGCCGCGTACGGCCATCCGGCGGAACGCGGGCAGGATATCCGGCTGGCCGCTGAGCGCCAGCAGCTTTACCACCGCCAGGCGCACGTCGATATTTGAATGCTCTTCGATGGCCCGCATCAGCGGCTGGGATTCGCCGGCCTTCGACATCAGGAACAGAAGCGAGAACGCGTCATAAGTCTTATCACGACTCTCGCCGGTAAGATTTCTGATGGCTTCGTTCGCCAGCCCCGAAGAGGCGATGGCCGCGCCGATCTTTCGACGACGCTCCGGAGTCGCTTCACGCAAAGCTCTGGTGAAAGCCGCTGCCCGATCCTCCTGCAGGTCGAACATCGCTCGAGCCGCAGCACTGCGAACCTCGTCAGACTGATCGTCGAACGCCTTACTCACCTGGCGGAAAGCGTCTTCGCCACCCAGGCGAGGCAGGGCGCTGACTGCGGCCGCGCGCTCAGCTGGATGAGAACTGGCGACTACTGACGAAACTGCTGCACCTTCGGGCACGAAGGCACTTTCAGGGACACTGACCGGCGCAAACTCATGACCGGTGTCGTCCTGCATGGTACCGATTTGATCGTCAGGCAAAGTCAATGGTGCGACTTCTATTTCACGGGACGCGGGACGTTCCTGTACCGAGACGTCGAACCACTCGGCTATCTCAGTCACGTTGGTCTTCTCTGCCGATGCGATTTGGTCAGCTGCAGAACGTTCAATATTGACTGGGTTCGCAGCCGCAGCCCTGGCCTCTTCCTCGGCCACTATGCGTTCATGTTCAGCGCGCCGGCGGTCGGCCTCAGCTGCCTGGCGGTCTTCATCTTCTGCGCGCATCTTGGCTTCGATTTCGGCACGAATGCGCGCTTCCAACTCCGCGCGCTGGCGCACTTCGGCTTCGGCCCGCTGGCGGCTTTCGGCTTCAGCTTGCAGGCGGGCCTGAATCTCAGCTTGCCGGCGTGCTTCTTCTTCGGCGGCCTTGCGAGCCGCTGCTTCCGCCTGATGGCGGACCTCTTCATCGGCCCGTCTTTGAGCTTCTTCTTCAGCCAGGCGACGAGTGTGTTCAGCCGCAAGTCTCTGGGCTTCCTCTTCCGCCCGGCGTCGCGCCTCTTCTTCGGCCTGCCGTTGCAGCTCTTCCTGGGCCTTGCGGCGCTGTTCGGCTTCGGCCCGCATCTGGGCTTCGATCTCAGCTCGTAGACGAGCTTCTTCTTCTGCGCGGCGCTGGGCTTCCGATTCGGCCTGGCGGCGAGCGTCCTCGTCGGCGCGGCGGCGGGCTGCTTCTTCTGCCAGCTGATGTGATTCTTCGATAGCCTTGAGGCGTGCCCCTTCACGAGCGTTCACGTGCTCGATTCCTTCCTCCACGGCGCGGAATTTCATTTCCGCGCGACGGCGCATCTGATCTTCATCGGCTTTGAGGCTGGCCTGTGATTCCAGATAACGTCGTTCTTCGTCGGCGCGGTGACGGGCATGTCCTTCTTCGGCATTGCGTAGCGTGGCGAGTTGAGCTTCATGCGCCTGTTGCGCTGCCAGTCGCTGCTTGTCGACTTCAGCGCGCCTGGTTTCCTCCAGCGCGCGCATGCGTCTTAGTTCTTCTTCCACGCGGACGAGTTCCTGCTCAGCCGTCTGCCGGCGATGTTCTTCCGCAGCTTGCTCTCTGGCTTCGACTTCGATTCGTTCTTTTTCCTTTTGCGCGCGCTGGCGGGCGGTCTCTTCTTCCAACTGACGCCAGCGTTCCTGCTCAGTTCGCAGGGCGTTGCCCGAAGCGTGGCGGGCAGCTTCCACCTCAGCGCGGCGCGCTTCTTCCTCAGTGCGCAACCGCATGAGTTCGGATTCCAACTGACTGATCTCTGCGCCGACGCGAGTTGCGATGGGCGCCGTTTCAACCGAAGGAGCAGAGGGCGCGCGCGGTGTAACTGCGGCTGGCTCGGCGAACATGTTTGCCACGACTTTCGGATCGGGCGGCGCGAACTCAGGTTGAGCGGGCACCGGTTCCGATGCGCGGGCTGCGAACTCAGAGACGACCGGCGCGACCTTCGCCACGGCGGATTCAACCTGCGGAGCCTGTGGGACGGGTTCGGATGTTTTGATTTCTGCAGGCGCGGGGCTTGCAGCCTGCTCGGCTTTGAGGACCTTTAGTAACTCAGCTTTGTGCGCCGACAAGGCGCCGCGGAGTTCTTCAGTAATGGTGCCCTTCGGAGCATCAATCACCAGGCGATCTTCGCCGGTGGTCTTTACCTCGACGCCCTTTTCGCGCAGTTGGGCAAGCAATTCATGGGCTGTCATAGTTCGATCACCTCGCGTTCGTTTTCAATAGCATGTGAAGAAGGATCAGGCATGGCTTCGGAAGTATGAATTGGAGCCGCAATCGGCGCGGGTTCATCGGCTGGGGCTGTGGCACAGGCTTCAATAGCGTGTTTGATCAGAGTGCGCGGTACTTTACGATCGTTTTCAGTCTGCATCAGCGCATTGAGCGGTCCGATGGCCGCTGGATCTCTGATATCCATCAGGGCTTCGACGGCCGCGCGCCGCACGTCGGGCGACTGGTCATCGAGCGCGCCGACCAGATGGGGAGTGGCTTCCGCATCATGAACAAAGCTGAGCCGCCGCGCGGCCGCGGCGCGTTCATTCGGGGACTCGGCGACGCGCAGGTCGCGCGTTGCATCATCAAAATAGCCGTGCTTCATGAAAGCTGCGCGGGCATTTTCGCGACGAGGCGCACTGCGTCCGACTATGGCGGCAAGCAGTTCCGCGCCGACCAGTTGACGCGTCTCGCGATCGTCTGAGCCGACTACGCTTTCATCATAGGGGCCGCCATTCATCAGTTTCTTTGTTTCTTCGGCAACCTGCGCGATCCGCTCGCGCCTTGGGGCATCGGACGAAGGGTTTGCCCCGGAAGTTGAGGGCGCCGGTACGGGGACGACTTCCGGTTTCTCAACCGCTACGGCGGCAACGGGCGCGGCGGCCACGACGCTGGGAATGACCGCGGCTGCAACAGCGGGGGCCACAACGGGAGCAGACTGCGCGTCAGTCGCTGGCTGAACACTCGCGGGGCTTTCTTTCTTAGTGGAAGTACTGGTTTTTGTTTTCGCGGTGCGCACTCGTCTTGGCGCCCGGGCGCGGCGACGCTGGAGGAATAAAAGTCCAATCAACAAAAGGAGCACACCGACACCGACGGCGACCGGGATGGGATTAAGTTGGGCCAGCAGGATCCAATAGTTGAGGCGCTCCTTCATGCGACTCCACCAGTCCTGCCGTGATTGATTATTAGATTGGCCCGTCGTCGTGGCCGGAGTTGCTTGAGTCGTTGGTGACGCTAATGCTGTTGTGTTGGACCGCGGGGTCGCAGTTGGACCCTTTGCGCTGCTCGGAGAGGGAATTGCCGGCGGCAAAGGAGTCGCCGCCGTGTTTGATCCGGAATTAGACACCAGTTTGCCGGGGAGGCCGGTCTTGCTGCCTGAGTTCGAATTCGCACCATTGCCAGGCGTCGATCTATCCGCGGCATTCTTTGCTGCCTTATTTTCCAGTGTTGAAGGCGAGGTACCCCGATGGTTGGCATTCGCAGTGCGATTCGGGGCCGTACTGTTTGAGGCGTTCTTGTTCGCCTGCGACGACGAGGCGTTCTTATTAGCCAAAGACGACGGGGCAATTCGTGAGGCGGTATTTGAATTCCGGTTCGCTCCCTTGTTCGACGGAGAGGACTGTCGACCTGTGTTCGATGCGGTCGACGAACTGCCACCCGGAACCGTGAAGACGACTTCGAGGCGGTTTGCCCGCTGTTCGACGCGCGCGGTGGAGCCCGGTTGCAAGCGAAACGAAACTACGGTGCTGTCTCCCGCTCGTTGCGTCTTTACGTCGGCAAATCCACGACCGCGAACTGCCTCGGCGCGGGGAACATCAGCCGCCGGAATCTTGACGTAGAAACGATCGCCGCGTCGGTAGGCCTCATAATCGCTGAGCGATTGATCAGAGCTGAGAGCCACCCGGGATCCATCGGTCGAATCGCTCGAACGCAGGGTCGCGACATGCTTAACCTTGCCCGAGCCATTGGAATTTGATTGCGCGGGTGGCTTGGTGATCCGGCCCTGCGCCGCGATCGCAGCGGCACCGAGCAGCACAACTGTGCCGTATCTCAAAATCCGGAAAGATGCTGCGGCACAGCGGGGCGATTGGTTTGTCGTATCTATCATTGGGGCAACACTAACGAAAAACCTGCGGGGATGCTAGAGAGAATTATGCAACGACATGGCGCCGTTGTCACTAGGGGCTAAGTCAAAAGGGGGGGAATCCTGATCCAGCTTGTATAGTACTTCGAGCATCGCGGTGCGCGCGCTCTCTGGCAGACCTTCGCCGCTAACCATCGCTCGCAGCGCCGGGGCCAAATAAGGTTGTCCGGCTACGTTCAAAACGCGAATTGCGCATAGTTTCACTTCTTCATCTTTGTGATTTTGGATTGCATCCAGAATTGGCTGGCTCTCGTGTGCGCGGGCAAGCAACGAGAAGAGTGAGAACGCCTCGTACGCCTGGTGACGATCCTCGCTGGCCAGGCGATCCGTTGCCTGGGCCACGATTCCGGTCTTGATGCACGCGCGGGCTACCTCCCTCAGTGTGTCGGGATCGGCAGTTTCCATCACGCGCACGTAGGCGTCCGCGCGATCAAAGTGCAATCCGGTCAGGGTGCGGGCTGCGGCAGCGCGAACCTCGCGCGACTCGTCCGCCAAAGCTATGAGCACCGGGGCGAATACCGATTCGTGATCAATCGAGCCCAGTCCCGTGACCGCAGCTGAACGAATTCCCGAATCCGGATCGTTTAAGGCGATGGTGTTGAGCGCAGCCACCGAACGCTGCACCGGGTGCGCCGCGAGTTGGCTGACTACTAGCGCCCGCACGTCTACATCCGGACTTGCGAGACGGTTCAGGGCTTCTGAGATCTCATCGTTGTCGTCACCTCCCGGTAGCTCTTCAAACGAAACCAGAGCTCCCAGTTCCGGAAGATCGTTTTGCGAATTACTGCCACCAAGCTGCGCAGGCTCGGAAGAAGGAGCATCGAGATATCCAAGACTTTCCACTGAACAGGCACTCAGAGATTCACTCAAGAGCGAGGCTGGAATGTCCGGGTGGCGCCGAGCTATGTCCAGCAGGGCGCCGATTGCGGCCGGCATTCTTAGTTCCCCCAGGCTCGAGACGGCCTGGTTGCGCACGACTGAATCCGAGTCATGTAAGGCTTCGATCAGAAACGCCAGCGAGCTCTTTGATCCGATCTGCCCCAGGACTCGGGCCGCCGAAGAGCGTTCCCAGGCATCGCGACCAAGCAACATCATGGCGCCCTGACGCGCGACAAATCCATATTCTTCGAGGGCCTCGCGGGCGCGCCGCCGACCATCTTCGTCGGCTGAATCGAGGGCCTTAGTCAAAGATGCCTCGATTGCCCGGCGGTCGTCACCCGCGCGTGAAGCCAGCACATCCATGCGGTGAGCTTTGCCAAGGATTAGCTTGCCCACTTCCTGATCGATACGGTAAGCCCCATAAACGTTTGGCTCGTTCTCGGGCAGAGCAGGTCTTTCCCAGATCTGAGCGCCTTCAATAACCGAGGCCCGGCGGTCAACAAATTGAGCTGGATCAGCGGCCGCGCGAGTGTTGGTCAACGCAGGCTTCTCAACCCGAGTTGGTTTAGCCGTCGACTTCACCGGCTCCGCCACATCGACCCATTTTTCGCCTGCGGCCCGCTTCCGGTAGATGAGCAAGGCGGCCAGCACCAACACCCCGGCAATCGTCAGGGTGTAAGGCGAGTAGAACAATGAGGAGTCGTCCGGGGCCGCCTCCTGGATTGCCGCCCGGGCAATTCCGGGCTCGCTCAAGAGCAAGAGCGCGGCGGCCAGCAGAGCGACACTCGCTCGTGCCGCCTGGCGCAGGATTGAGGTTGGGGTTAGCTTATGATTTGGCATGACGTTCACCATTTGGGTTGGCAGCTTTTCGGTCATATGCGGCGTGATCGCCTGAGAATGTTTTCCAAAAGAAAACTTCGGAATTATTCTGCTGGGTTGTGGGCCTGGTGAGAAGGCGAAGGGCACTGTCTATTCAGTGTCGGTGAATTTATATCCGATACCCCAGACGGTGAGCACCAACTGGGGGTTATCAGGATTCTCTTCAATTTTCGCGCGCAGACGATTAATGTGAGAATCAATCGTGCGGTCATATCCTTCGTAAGAGTAATCCCAGATCTTCTCGAGCAGGTATTTGCGCGGGAAAACGCGTCCGGGATTTCCGGCGAACAAGCGTAGTAGGTCAAACTCCTTAGGGGTTAGTTCTACGTGTCTGTCCGCGATGGTTACTTCGCGCCGAACGGGGTCGACTCGGAGATTGCCGCGGACTATCGGGGTCTCATCTTTGCCATCGCCACCGGCCACCGAAGCACGAGCACGTCGCAGGACGGACTTTATGCGGGCCTCGACTTCGCGCAGACTGAAGGGCTTGGTGATGTAGTCGTCGGCCCCCATTTCCAGGCCGAGAACCTTGTCGACTACGTCATCCTTGGCAGTGAGCATGAGAATTGGCATTTGCGGGTGCTTCTGTCGAAGTTCCTTACATACGGCCAGTCCGTCCATTCTTGGCAGCATTAGATCCAGCACCACCACGTCGGGACGGTTCTTGACGGCGGCTTCAATCCCGGCGATGCCGTCGGGTGCAGTGTTTACGGAATAACCGGCTCTCGAGAAATACTCCTCGATAGCGGTCGAAATATTGTCGTCGTCTTCAATGATCAGCAGTGAGGTTTTGGGTGTGGGCGCGGCAGCGGCTCCTGCTGCGTCCATTGAGTGAGATTGGGCCGTCTCCCCATTAGGTCGATTCAACATTCGTTTGTTTCCCTCAAGGCGAGAGACGTTCAGGGGATATAACGCACCGCGCTGGCAGGTGCGTTCAAGGTAGGACTATAACAGTTCGACGCGTTTTAACTCAAGCTAAAATTTTTGGAGGTGACGTATTTTGGCACTGATAACGACAAGTTTGCCTGGGTTGGACTGTTCAGTGACTCGGCTACTGATGGAGCGCGGACATCCTGTCCTCCTGAGCGCGAAGCGCGCATAGCGCTGGACCAGAAGGGCTGCAAAGTGAGCAGGCCGCGCACGCTGGCGGACCCTCTGCCCGCGCTCCAATTCGCCGCGTTAATTACGAAGCAGGTTTGGTTGAAGCGAGCTTTGCGCGCAGCCGGCTTGCAAATCCAGAGATGGACGAAACCATTTTTTCCGACGTGCCAGGCTTCTTACCCAATTCCTGAAACAGGGGCAGCCCGCGTTCATCACCGAGCGAAACAATGGCTTCGGCAGCGCCGAGGAAGAGAGGAAAGTTGCCTTTGTCCGCCGCTTCGGTCAGCACGGTGCCGAGAATCGGAAACACACGCGAGTCATCTTTTCCAGCTGCCCCGAGCACGCTGAGCGCGGCAGCCCGCACCGCCGGGCGATTGCCAACTGCATAATATTTCAGCCCCAGTTCCAGAGCGCGCTTGTCACCCAAAGCAGCCAATCCGCTCAACGCCGAAGCCCTGATGGTGTCGCGCCAGGAGGGAGCTTCGATCATCCTGGTCAGGGAATCATACGCACCGCTGCTCTTTGTTTGGCCAAGGGCCAGGGCGGCGGCCTTGATGACTGCGTAACTTTGATCGTTGAGTAGCCGCTGATAAGTCTCTGCCAAAGGCGGGTCCTTGATGGCCGATAGTGAGGTCACCGCTCGGGCGCGGACCCTTGCGTTGGTGTCTTTGGTGGCGGCCAGCAAAGCCTCCGTCGCTTCTTTCAGGCCACCGAGTGGCGCTGCGGCTTCCATACGAACTCCCCAAAACTTATCTTTCATCAGTGCCTCGATGATGGCTTTCACCACCGCGTCGCGATCAGCCGCGCTGGCTTTTTCACTTCTCATCCGCGGGGTTAGTTGTTGCAGCGCCCAGAGCCGGCCGAGAGCGTCCTGGTCGTGGGCCAACTGATACTGCAACTGTCCGGTGGTTTTGTTGAAGATCAGCTCCTTGATCAGGGTGCTGCCATAATCGAAGTTGACCAGCAGAGGTTCCGAGTCGACGGTGAACTTGAAAGTCTGTTCATCCTTCGCCTCAATGCGTACGCGATCGACGCGAGTGCTCGACGCGGTACCGATTTCAATATCCACTGGAGTTTCAAAAAAGCCCGCCTGGGGATATTGCCATTCCGGATCAGGCCGCTGCTCCTGAACCACTTTTAAGGTCAGTTCCTTTTTGGTCGGATCATAATCCTGGGTGACCCGAAAAACTGGGTGTCCCATCTTG
Organism: Pyrinomonadales bacterium; assembly: GCA_038230715.1. GTDB lineage: Bacteria > Acidobacteriota > Blastocatellia > Pyrinomonadales > Pyrinomonadaceae > UBA11740. The sequence goes on along the minus strand of JBBRMS010000085.1, from coordinate 3,717 downwards.
TAGAGCCATTCGTCAAAGAACCAGTCCATCGGCTGTCCGGTGGTTTCTTCGATGGCGATGCGGAACTGCGAAGTCTCAACCGGCTGATGCGCGTGTTTGGTCAGGTAATGATTGATCGAGCGCCACCAGTTGTCCTCGCCCAGCCAGGTCCGCAGCATGTGCAGCACCGCTCCGCCGCGCGGATACGCATAGGTATCAAACACCGCATTGGGGTTGTCATAGTTCTTGGTAACGATGGGCCGGCGTTGCCCGCGGGCCCAGGTCTGAAAGTAAGCTTCCTGATTGGCTTTCACGTCTGAGTAAAGAAAGTCGTCGCGACCCAGGTTGTGCTCGTCCCACATCGCCTGAAAATAGGTCGCAAAACTCTCGTTGAGCCAGATGTCCGACCAGCTGCGGGCAGTCACGTAATCGCCGAACCATTGATGGGCCAGTTCGTGAGACTGCAAGCCGTCGCTGGTGGCATCCAGCTCGTACCGCGCATCGTGAATCATGTTGTCAGTTTGCGTAGTCGCGGTGATGTTCTCCATGCCGCCGCCGAAATCGCGGACCATCGTCTGAGCGTACTTGGCGTAAGGATATTTCACTCCAGTCTTTTCAGAAAAGAACTGCACCATTGCGGGCAAACGTGCCGCGGTGGTTTTGCCCTCCTCAATCTCGTTCGGATAAACATTAGTAATGATCGGAATGCCGGCATACTCGCCCGTGACCGGTGCAAACTCGCCTACGATGATTGAAGTGAGATACGTTGCATGCGGATCATCGATCTTCCAGTCAAACGTGCGAGTGCCGTCAGGATTTTCCTTGACCGAAAGCAGCTTTCCGTTGGAAACAACACTGAGCGGTTTCTCGACGGTCGCGACTAACTCTGAGGAGGCGAAGTCGTTCGGATGATCGAAGCTGGGAAACCACAGGTGATTTGACTCCGCCTCTCCCTGCGACCAAATCTGTCGCGGGCGCGTGGGGTCGTCTGGCCGCGGCTTGATAAAACTGAGTCCGCCCCCAGCGCGTTTTTGAGGTGGCGGTTGGTTCGTGTGATACGAGATCACCACCGTCAACTCTTCTTCAGGTTGATAGGTCCGATCAAGCAGCACTGAAAGTCTCTCCCTGGGCGCGTCGTACTCGAATTTTAGCGGCGTGCCGGAAGCCAGCGCAGTAGACGCAATAGTCATGTAAGCGGCGTCAAAGTCAACGCGGTGCAGGTCCTTTACGCTGGGCGCAAGAGTGATTGTGGCGGTGCCGATGGCCTGTTCCTGTTCCCAGTCAAAACGGAGATCGAGCTTTATGTTTCGCTGATCATAGTTGTGCGAAGGTATGTACTGCGGCGGCGGAAGCGGCCGGGCTGCGGGGCGCGGCGGCGACGAAGGAGTGGTCGTTGGGGTTTGCGCCTGTCCCAGGCCAACGGGAATACACAACAGAGCGAAAACTACGAAATACTTCGTCGCAGCTTTGCGAAACAGTTCAATTAATTGCATTCGGATCTCCAATACGAATTATGGTTCTCGATTAGCTGCAGTCGCCTCTGGATGACACAGGTACTCCTGGGATCTTAAAGGCGGCTGACGGGGGGGATTGGGGATTCTGTCATTCTGTGGCGGAGAAAGACAAGCCGGACCGTGCTGAGATGGTGAGAATAGATGAGTCCAGGTTGAATGCTAAGCCCGAATCACTGCCCGCAGGTGTAGCTCAAAGGCCAAACAGCCGACTCCGACGGATCAGCTGGGTTGTAGCACGCCTTGGCTGTCTTCCCAGCCACAAAGGGACTCCAGGAGACGTTGGTGCCCTTCGACGTTTCGCCCTGGTAACTCTTGCCGTCAACCGTATATTTGTACTTAACCGAAAGTGACTTGTGGTTGTATGAAGAAAAGATTGATTGTGTGTCGGTAATAGTTGCCACCACCTCGGAAGTGCGCGCGGCATTTCGTGCTGCGGATCGTGAGTTGAGCATGCCTACCGTGACACAGATCGCCACGATCAAAACTCCGACTACGGCGAGGATGTGGATGAAGGTGAACTTTCGTTTCATTGGGATCTGCTAAGTTACCTTGGATCACTACGCGAGTGAAGCGTGGTCTTTCAGACAGCGTGCGCACACGATACTGGTTAGCGCTTCGACAAAAAATAGTTGTTCAGGGTGGCGTCATTTGGCAGCGGAAAGCCGCGCCCGTTCGGCCGCGGTCCATTCGCACAGTACTTTCTTGTCCTGGTCTGATAGTACCGCCTTCGGATGCATGGGCGTGTAGGAAGACAGGGGCATAACGTTATCATCGACCTGGTCGCAAATTTGACGTAGCTTCCTATCCTGCCTATCCCGATCCAACTTGCCCCACTCGGACATGTTCAAGTTCTGACGGCCCTCATTGACATGATCTGTGATGAACCACGATAAGGGCGCGACATTTGTGTACCAGGGCCACTCGGTGTTGTTCGAATGACAATCGCGACATGAACGGTCGAGAATGTCTTTTACCGGCATTGGGATTTGCGCGCGGGCCTCGATCGCCTGTGAGCTGTCTGAGGCGGGATTGGTTCTTGCCGGCCGCTTGAGTTGGATCAGAATGAAGAGGCAGGCGACAATGATTAGGGCCCACTTGGTTATCTTCCAGACAGTTTTCATATTTCTGTTTGAACCATCCTCAATCCGCAAATTCCGTTTGCTTAGAATACTCGACTGACGTAAGAACGCCTGCCTCGCGCCAGTCGCCCGGATCATTTTAATCAGCGTGTGGCTCTATCTAGAGTCCTCGCTCTCCGATAGTCACCACTGCGCTTCCCATCAGATCGCGAATCGACGCGGGCAAGTTCTGCGAATGCGTGTCCATGTCGTCGCGCCAACGATTAAGCATATCCTGATCGAGTCGCAAAATCCCTTCGCGCGTAACCCCAGACGGTGGCGGAACCAATTGGACTGTTCGATTGTAAACGCGCAGGCGATCGTCCCCTTTAACCCGGGACAACAAATACCAGAGAGTCATAGCGTCACGCGGTCGCGCGTCGTGAAGGATGATGTCCAGCGCCGGCACCTTCGACCACTTTATATCATTCGGTTCAAAGTCGAACTTGGCCAGCGCCGTGCGGAAAAATTCTGTGGCGTCTTCAAAGTAGGGCGTGCCGGGCCCGACGCCCGGCCATGTCGCACAGGCTGCTCCGGCAGGAACGACTGACTCGCGGTCTTTCAACTGTAACGAAACCCAACCTGCAGTCACGTGCAAGAGGCTGCGACCCGCGTCGTCGACTTCGAGGGTGTAAGCACAACCCAGATCCTCGGCCACTCCTGAGGGAGTGTTAACAAAGAAGAGTTTCGGCGGGGCTGAGATGCGCGCGCTCAAACGGCCGTGGGCCAGCTCGAGCCTGTGCTCCGTCGGGTTGGTTTCGATCAAACGCACCCGAGTGTCCGGATCTATCTCGACCTTGCCAATGTCTCCGACAATGATTTGAGCGCGCGAATTTTTGTCGGTTTCGAGCCACTCTCCAACCCCGAGTTTTCCCTTGTCGTTAATCTGGGTTGAACCGATGCGGGGCACGCCGTTCAGCCGCGCCACTGCCCAGGTCGAGCCCTGCGGCTTGGATGTGTGGCGAAACCAGAACCAGCCAAACCCGGTCACCAGCACAATCAAAGCCATTGCGGCCATAGCGAAACTGGGCCGCATGAAGAAACCCGCGCGCCTGCGTGCACCACCAGTCGTCGCCCGACCGTTGCCATCGAGAACGATCTCAATT
>JBBRMS010000084.1:0-19410 GCA_038230715.1 Pyrinomonadales bacterium | reverse complement strand
CTTTCCGGTCCACCCGATCTTTTCGTTCCCCCTGGGCTTCAACTTGCGATAGATCGCTTCTGCAGCCACTAGCGCTCCACTGGGTGTGAAATGCCCATCATGCGAAAAGTAGTCCTTCTCAGCGAGAGACTGGATCAGAGGTACAACAGTCATGTTCTGGTTTTCAATTCCTTTAAGGTACTGCGCGGTTGGCAATGAATACTCTCGAGTCCGAACCTCTTCGAGCGTCGGAATGATCAAGACGTAAAACGGCATGCCGCGAGCGGATGACAACCGACCTAGCTCCTGCGTATGCGAGATTGCGCGTTTGACGTTCTCTTCGGAGTATCTGCGATCTCCACCGAGCGATGACCTTCTTATGTGAAAATTCTGTGAATCGTAAAACCTTTTGCCATTCATGAGTTGACGAATATGCGGGAGGAGAAAAAGCTGAAGGTCAACGATGGTTCGCTTGCTCTCCTGTTCCTCAATTGCGCCAGCAATCTTCTCACGGATCTCGGCCTCCGTGTACAGTGTTCCATCCGGCTTTTTTGTGGGAACGAGGTGCCCATCAACCACGAATTTTCCATTATCAGGGAGTAAGTCGTCATTCTGGAGATCGTTATTATAAAACAGATAGAAAGCCTCTGTGGCAGGTAAATCACAACGTTTCAGTGTTTCGATGATAGCCGGAAGACCATAGCCGGGAACTCCGAGATTGTATGCATCGATGTCTGTAGAAAGGCGCTCGATCTGCTTATCAATCGTATCTGACTGATCGAGGAGCGCACCGAAAGTAAACGAATCGCCCAGAAGCAGGATGCGATGCTTCGATCCAGTTGATGGTTCGTCATCTCTCTGGCCCAGCGAATTCACGGTGATTTTCCCCTGCGCGTAACCGTCATTGAACTGGCCTTGCCAAAGTGGAGTTAAGGTATAGCCGACAACGGGATCCGATCGATATAAGCGATGATACTGCTGCCAGAGTGCTCTTGGCGGGCGCCTGGCGATGCGCACGACCAACTCGCAGCCAATTAAGGTGCAGTAGCTTGCGCCGAGTATCAGAAGGACTCTTAAGATCAAACGACCGCTGCCGAAGGCAATTACCAAAATCAAGAAAGCACCTGTCGCTCCGATCAGGTGTTGAGTGGGGCCACGACCTGGTCCGCCGATGTCGATGCCCCATCCAACGGTTAGTAGCAAACCTCCGCAGACCAGAAATGCCAAGCGGTAGTACTTACGAATAAGACTCTTGAAGCTTTCGGTTGTCATGGGATGGCGAACGTCAGGGCTGACGGGTTGATCGCTTCCGGCTGATTCGATAAGCATCAAAGCGGCACACGGCCGCGTAATCACAAAACTTACAGGTCGCTTTTCCGCGCGAAGGTTTGACCTTAAAGTGGCCGCCACGCATGCCGTCAATAGCCTGCCAGATTCTATTTTCGACCTGGGTCCGTAGTCGGGCGAGCTCAGAATCGTCGACATGCGTTGCTCTGGTTGTGTCCGTGCAATCGATAAACATGCGGCGATAGATGCCCTGGTTCAGTCTTGGCCCGCGGGCTTTCAATTTGTAATACCCGCCGCCGGCCAATTCGTAATCCGGCAAGAATATTTGTTCGAGGGCGGCCAGATAGATCGGAATCTGCACCTGGCGACCAGTTTCGATGTCTTCGATTTTCGATCCCTGCGAAAGCTTGTAATCGTAAGCTACCGCGACTTTTTTCTCCTCGTTTACGTCGACCCGATCGATTTGCCCCTGGAACAAAGCTGTCTCGGCCGGATCTGCCCCCGCGCGCTGCAGCTGCAAAAACTTCGTCGATGATTTGGGATCACTGGCCTGCGAAGCACGCCCAAAGGCGAGTTCGAAATAAGCCGGACGAATTCCGCGGGCGTTGGTTTTTTCCTGCAGGCGCAACTCATAGAGCAGGACCTGGTCCAGAATCAGCTTGCGGATCTCGCAATCAATTTTCCAGATTCGTTCGTTCAATGGGGGCACCAGTGTTTCGTGCTCTTTAAAGACTTCGTCCGCAGTCATGCTCAGTTGCAGTCGTAGTCCTGCCCGATCCAAATCGGGCAGGTATTGCATCCGATGTTTTTCAAAGAACCGCCGCAGGATGTCGTGCAGAAGTTTGCCGGCATCGATGGCTTGCAAATCGAGCGCCGCTTCACTGCGCGGTTCGAGCCGCAGGACACGCGCCGCAAAGAAGCGGAAAGCACAATTGCCGAAGGTGCTCAGGCCGCTGGCGCTGTAGACGTGTTCCGGGCCAAAGTGCCTGGCGAGCATGGCGCGCAAATCAGGATTCGTGATTTCACCATCACGAGATCCAAACAACTCGCTGTTTCTTTCGCGTTCGATCGATACCCGGCGCAAGGCCGAGTCTGAGACATACCCGCGCGATTCAGCCTCAGCCAGCAAGGTTGTGATCTGAGATTGCGACAGGGCCTGCTCTCGGATGCTCCTGGGATCGCGCAGCTGGCTGTGCCGGATTAGGAAAGTCGAAAACTCGGCGCCGCTGGAAACCTCGGTCAACGCCTGGGTATCGAGATCGCCGCGAATCTGCTGAATCGCAAAGTTGTCCGGGTCAACGACCCGCTTCAGTTCTTCGATGTAGTAAGACGCGACCGTCTCGCTGACCGCGCTGGTTGCCAGGGGCCGCGTCAGGTACAGACGTTCGGTGGCCCGGCAGGCGGCCTGATAAAAATAGTGTTCTTCCTTGAGCAGAGTATCGGTGGAAATATCTTCGAGGTAGATTCCGTGCTTCTGCAGCCGCACTCGCTCCTCATGCGGGTAGAGCCAATCACGCGAAGTGCGCAGCGGAAAGCCGCCTTCGATCAGACCTGCAATGAAGACGGCTCGAAAACGCAGCCCACGCGTGTCGGTGGCTTCCAGTACTTTTAACCCGTCACGATTGGCTGCGCCAATTGCCAGCACCTGCGAGCGGAGTGAACGCTCGACCTCGTCAATGAAACTGGAGAGGGGGACGTTCACGGTCGGGACGCCCGGGCCACGCTCTGCGACAACCTCCGCGGCGTACTTGAAACTTCTTACAGCAGCAGCGAGCGCTCTCCGCAAACTCTCCAGCCCTCGTACGTCGAGGGCGGCTTGCGGCACATCAGCAGCGGGGCCGGTTAGATGGAAGGATCCTCTGACCTGTTTCGAGAATTCGAATTGATCGAGCACGGCCATCACTCGCGTGCGCAACTTCTCCGGCTCGGCCTCTGACGGTAAACTCGCCAGAAGTGTTTGCATGTGCTCGATGAGAATCACTGACCAGGCAATGGCGGCCGGATGGATTGGCGCAGGCTTCTGACGACGGACGGGAGCCTCGTCTGGTGGCGACTCGTCTTCCGCCGCCGCTGCCGCGTCAACAGTTTCGCTGTCGCCTCCGGCGATCAAAGACTGCGCGGCCTCAGGGGAAGGGAACTTGTCGATTAAGCGACGCGCGCGGTCGGTCCATTCACTCACGCGCAACTCGCTGCCTACATAAGCAATCACATTTTCGAGCACGTCGGGTAGCCAGCGTCCGATGCCAAGGTCATAACGAAGTCGTTCCGTGCGGCGCTCTTCATCGGCCGCGGCAGTTTGCCGGCGAGTGTGTAATCGCGTCTCTTCGAGCAGGAGTGAATGGTATTGCTCATCAAAAGTCTTGCTTAGCTCAGGCAAAGCATTTTCAGCCACGCGGAAGTATCCGGTCTTAACCAGATGAGCGAGTTCGCTGGCTTTTGGGTTTCTGAGGTGTTCGCGGGTTGGTACCCGCAGGAGCGTAAACAACTTTCCCGCGGCGCGAATCGCCGGTGTGTCGACGGCTTCAACCCGGCGCTCGAGATTCACGGGAACCGACTCATCCGCAAATACGCGCAGGATTGTGTCGGCATAGGCGGCGCGCTCGCGCACCACCAAAGCGATCTCGGACAGTTGAAAACCCTCGGTAAGTGTCAACCGCTTGATCTCTTTGGCAATGGATCGGACTTCCACTTCGCGATCCCCACACTCAAAGTAGGTAACCGGAGCCCCCGCAGCGCCCGCTTCCTGCGGGCGAAGCGCAGGCATCCCTCCCTGCGGTTCAACGACCGGGCAAACCTCCGCCTCTACATTGAACAGCCTTTGCCGTAACGGGCCGAGCGCCCCACTCACACCCTTCACTTCTTCGTTGGTCTTCCGTTCAAACTCAGCGATCGACTCCAGATGTTCGATCGTGGACTGAAACGGACGAAAGATATCTTCGTTGCCGGGGTCGCCGTTGAGATTGACGATTACATTGGGCACTGCCGGGATCAGTTGCCGCAGGATCTCGCCCTGCACCGGGGTGAAATCAAAGAAGCCGTCGAGCACGAGCAGATCGACCTGGTTGAGCCAAGGCAGGGCCATCGAGCGCCCGTCAACCTCGCCGCGCAGGATCTGCAGTGCCCGCAGCTGATCGGCATCTTCATCGGTGAGATTAAGACGATCCAGCGCTGCAGTATAAGCGGAGTAGATCAGAGCCACTTCGCGATCGAAATCGAGTTGCGGGCGAGGCGCATTGGCCGCGTGACTTTCAGGATCCGACTCTGTCTCAGCAGATTCCGCGGCCCGTTGTTCGACTGCTATCTGAAACTCTGCCGGTGTTTTGCCAGCGCGCTGAAACTCTCCAATCAGTGAGGCAATCGTATTAACGCAGCCATCACGATTGGCCAGAGGCTTGATGGCGCTCAGTTTTCCAGCGGCGCCGAGTTGTTTGATGATTTGCGAAATCAGACTGCGCCGCAGTGGCAGCTCTTCGCGGTCTATGGCGATGCGCGGCGGTAGAGAGCCATCAGTTTGCTCGGCCTCTTGTGTCAGAATCCCGCGCGTCAGCAAGGGCCCGCTATCGTTACCAGCCCTCCCTGACGGTCGGTCTTCTGACACTACCGCTCCGGCCAGGATGCGTCTAACGAGTCCACGAAAAAGATAGATCGGAAACTCGCCCCAAACGCCCTGGGCTTGTTTTCCGTCGAGGAGTTTTTCGGTGACCAGATCGAGAAGCGGGTGCGAGGCAGCAATGTAGAGCAGGCGTTCGGACTGTCCACTCGAAACATACTCAGCGCATCGCGCCAACAGACGCTGGCGATTGTTTCCGAGCACCGGCCCTAACCAGATTTCTCTAGGCATGTGAGTTTCCACAGATTACGCGGATAAAACAGAAGATACAGATCCGCGAGAGGTAGCGAGCGGGATCAAGCGGGACCAAGGCGCAAGCTGCGCTCGAGGAATTTGAAAGTTGCGCCCTAGTCCCGCTCGCTACCGCCCTCGGTTTTGTACCTTATTTCTTACCGCTCGCCATCATCGAGCTGAGCAGGGGCAGGGTATCGTCTTCCTTCGCTTCCGACTCTGGCGCCAACAGTTCGGGAAACAGTCCGCCTTCATCGAGACTTAGGGGACGTGCCGTTTTATCAAGTGGCTCAAGCACTTCGATCTCTTCCCCGGCAATCGCGCCGAGTTCCTTGAACTTCCGTGCCGTCACCAGCACGCGGGCTTCGAGCGATCCGACCCCTCGGTTGTACGCTTCGAGCGCGCGATCGAGGTTTTTGCCGATGTCGGCAAAATAGTCCGTGAATTTTCGCAGCCGATCGTAAAGGTCTTTGCCGAGTTTGCTGACTTCCTGAGCATTCGCGGCCATCTGTTCCTGCCGCCAACCGTACGAGATAGCCTTCAGCAAGGCAATCAGAGTTGTCGGCGTAGCGATGATGACCTTTTGATTTATTCCGTCCTCGATTAGTTTCGGATCTTGTTCCAGTGCGGCGCTGTAAAAGCTTTCACCCGGCAGAAACAGGAGGACGAACTCCGGTGTCGGCTGCACCGTTTCCCAATATGATTTCCTGCTCAACTGACCTATGTGCACGCGGACGAGCCGGGCGTGATCTTTAAGTCTCTGAAGCCGCACTGCTTCGTCGGTAGTGGTAATTGATTCGTAGAAAGCGTCGAACGGTACCTTCGCATCGACAACAATCGTGCGATTGCCGGGCAGGCGAATGATGAGATCCGGTCTGATGCGCGCATCCTCAGTGGTAACCGTTTCCTGCTCGTTGAAGTCACAGTACTGAATCATGCCGGCGAGTTCGACGACGCGGCGCAACTGGATCTCTCCCCAGCGGCCACGAATGTGCGGCGCCCGCAGGGCCTTGACCAGGTTCCCGGTTTCGGTTTGAAGTTGCCCTTGCGAAGTTGCCAGCGCCCGGACCTGTTCACGCAATTCGGAATAAGCTCCGGCCCGCGTTTTTTCCATCTCGCCGATCTTACCGTCAACTTTTTCCAGCGATTCCTGCAGCGGCTTAACCAGTTGATCGATGGCCCGCTGTCTCAGTTCCAGATCGCCTTTGGCGCTGGTTTGAAACTTGTCCAGAGTAGCCCGTGCCAGATCGAGAAACGATTGGTTGTTGTCCTTAAGCGCGTCGCGCGAAAGCGCTTTGAACTTTTCTGAAAGCTCTTCTGCCGCCAGCTTGAAAGATTCGGAACGCTCCTGCGCCGCGCGTCGCTCGCCTTCCAGTTGGGCCTTGAGCCCGGCGTTGTCTTCGCGCAGGTGATCGCGTTGGGCGACCTCTCGCTCGAAAGATTGTTGTACCTTCTGTAGTTCCTGGTCACGGGCCGCGAGGCGTTCCTGCAGAGCGGCGACCTGGGTCCCGCTATCCGACTGGCCCTTTTCATAACTGCGCTGCGACTGTGCGCGCAGGAGCAGCCAGACGATCACAGCGCCCATGACGATGCCGGTAAAAATCAACAGCACTGGAATTAAACTATCCATCACTTCGGCAGTTTATCAGAGAGTGTTTCGGAAATGAAACATCGTCGCAAAGAAGGAAAGACGCGAACATTGCTCAGATTACGCAGAATAGTCAAAGAAAGAAACAACGGGACGGGGAGCAGAGATCGAATTGCGTCTTAAGTCTGTGAAATCTGCGGACCCATTACCGTCCAAAACACGAGACCAACCGCTCATAAATTTTCCGCGTGACGCGCACATCGTTCAGGTTGTATTCGCGAATCTCGGCCAGGCGGCCGGCCTGGTACAGATCGAACACCTTGCTGCCTTCGACTTCACCGGTCTTGCTCGACTCGATTCCTAAAGCCCAGGCGAGATCGTCCAGGCCCACGCGATTGCGACTGCCGAGCCACCATCCCTTCATCGTGTCAAACGCGCCCCGCACGTTGTATTCGCCGAGGTTGACTGGCGGCCGCGCGGCGATGTTGTTTACCAGGCAGCGCTGATAGATGAAGGGCAGGTCAAAGCCGATGATGTTGTGGCCCACAATTTCATCGCACTCCAGATCGAAATCCGAGAGCAGGGCGAGAAAGCGCCGCAACGCGTCAGCTTCATCCTGCTCTTTGCCGTCCGCGTCAATGCCAAAGGCATGCTCACCCTGATTCGACGTCAGGCCTTCGATCTCAAAGCCCGGAATTGGGCCGACGTGGACCGCGATTGACAGCACGCGCCCAGAGGTGGCGTTGAGCGAACCTAATTGATAGACACGCTCTTCTTCGGCGGCGATGTCTTCCAGGTATCTCTGCTGTTGTTCCAGCCGCATGTAGCCGAGCTTCAGATCCTTTTCGAGTTTTGGGCCCACGCGATCGCGAAAGCCTGGCAGCGCGAGCGTCTCGATATCCAGAGTGAAAGCGCGCGGCAACTGTGGGTCGCAGCCGACGTACTCGCGGTATTGATCGATCGTGATGGGTTTGTATTCCGAGACGACGAACTGCGAACTTCCCTGGTATGCCTCCAATTTCCCGGTCACGCCCCACAATCCGGGTTTGAGATCTTCGCGGCCCTCGAGAACTTCCGCCCAGACCTTCAGCGCCAGGCTGCCGGTGGCGTTGCGCGCGCTGGCATCACGAAAGGGCTTGCCCTGTTGGGTGCGGCGTTCGCGGACCGCTGTGATCGCGACCATCAGCCAGACTTCTTCAGAGAATGGGAGCTCGGGGATGGGGATGTTGCCTTTCATGGTTCGTCAATAATCAGGCACGAAAATTGGAGGTGTTCGATTTATTATTTGTCATTTCTCTTCATTGGTGTCGGGCATTGTAATGTATTATTAGCCCCGTCACCATGACAACAACCAATTCGTGTAAAAAGATCACACTTGATGAAGCTCTGGCCCGTTTACCAGGTCCGCTGGGTGAAGAGTCCGTGGGCGTTTTCGAGCATGGCTCGCTGGTGGTCAAGCTGTACACTCCGCGTGCTCAGGATCAGCAGACGCCGCATTCGCGCGATGAAATTTACGTCATCGCTCGGGGCAGCGGAGAGTTTGTCTGCGGCGACGCGCGCCAGTCGTTCATCCCTCTCGATGTGTTATTCGCCGCCGCCGGCGTCGCCCACCGGTTCGAGAATTTCACCACTGATTTCGCGGTCTGGGTTTTCTTCTATGGCCCAGAGGGAGGCGAGGCCGATAATAACTAGGAGCCTGGCGAAGGTTTTTTTCGAGCCGGGCATTCCGAAACAATCAAACGCCTGGCTAACCGCCACGGCCAAAAAGAATCTTGAGCACCCCGAAGTCGAAAAAAGAAGTTCCTCGTTGTCACTGGGCCGCCACTGATCTGTCGGTTGCTTACCATGATCGTGAATGGGGCACGGCCGTCCATGATGATCGAACATTGTTTGAATTCCTGATCCTCGAAGGTGCCCAGGCGGGCTTGAGTTGGGAGCTCATTCTGCGCAAGCGCGAGCACTATCGAGCCGCATTTGATAACTTCGATCCTGGCCAGGTGGCAAAGTACGATCAGCGCAAGCTTAAGAAATTGCTCGGCGACCCGGGGATCATTCGCAACCGGCTGAAGATCAATTCTGCCGTGCTGAACGCGAGGGCTTTTCTTGAGATTCAAAAAGAGTTTGGCAGTTTCGATGCGTATCTTTGGGGATTCGTAAAAGGTCGGCCGATCAAACGTAAGCGCGGAGCGCCTGGGCAATCGACCAGCGCGGAGTCTGATGCCCTGAGCAAGGATCTGAAAGGACGCGGATTCAAATTTGTCGGCACGACCATCTGCTATTCGTTCATGCAAGCCGTCGGGATGGTCGACGACCACGAGCTGACTTGCTTTCGCTATCATCAGGTTTGAAGAAGTGCATCACCGGATAGTTTAGCGTCAGGACTAGTCCAGGCGGAGTTCGCTCTAAACTTTTCGATTGTCGGGGCACGGGAGCATCGTTTGGAGAATCAGACCTGCCTTTTTTGTAAGATTGTCGCCGGCGAAGTCCCCGCTCGACTCGTTTTTGAAGACGAAATTTCACTCGCATTTCTCGATCATCGCCCGGTTTTCCCGGGCCATTGTCTCCTGATCCCCAAACAGCATTACGAAACTTTGAGTGATTTGCCCGAAGAACTGGTGGAGCAGTTTTTCAGGAACGTGCAGCGTCTCAGTCGCTCGGTTGAATCGGCGCTTGCAGCCCACGGCACCTTTGTAGCGATGAATAATCGCGTGAGTCAGAGCGTGCCCCACCTGCATACTCACGTCGTGCCGCGCCGCCGCAAAGACGGCCTTAAAGGCTTTTTCTGGCCGCGCTATCCGTATCAAAGTGAGGAAGAGGCTGATGCGATCCAGGCTGCGATTCAAAACGCGATGGCATCTCCGATCAAATAAGCGGGCTTTCATCGCTTATCGCCCCTGACAACAGCCGGAAAACGATCCCGGAACTCATACTAAACTGGTTGCAGTGTAGTTTCCCTCGAGTTGTTTGGTGTGAGCGCGTGGGAGTTCTTTCGTCGCACCCGGATAACGGTATCTCTCGATTTGACAAGAAAATGTTTTCCCAAATCTTTTCAAGAGAATGTTGAGCGTTTTTCTCTCAAAAAGAAAAAGAGATCGTTTTCGAAAAAATAAAACACATCAAACTTTGACGAGAAAATTTCTTTTCGGTATAACTCTGCTCGTCGCGAAGGTTACGGTCTTTGAGACCAGCGAAGGGACGGCGAACAGAGTGGTGACACTCTGATCGAGAGTAACGCCAGAGCGGTTTGGAGTTGCTATGACGCCCGTCGCTGAGGCCGAAAGGCTTGCCAGGGGGAATCGAAAGATTCTTTCCGAGCGCCCGGATAAAAACGGGTAGCACCCTTTGGGAAGGACCCGCCGAAGGGAAGCAATGTCGCCCAACGAAAGTTGGATGACATAGCCGGGTAACCGGTGGTGGAGGACAGCCACCAAAAAAACTACCTAACGGCACCACGCTCCGCAAGGAATGTGAGATTGGTGAAAACAAGCTGAGAGTCCCGCAAGGGAAAGGATGTGAGTAGAAACGGATCGCGTGCCGACCGGGAACAATCGACCGCCGATTGCTTGTCGGAATACAAATTGGCAGCTTGTGCTTGGCCAAGCCAGGCTGCCATCTTAGAAATCACTTCGGTGATTTATAAGTTAGAGATTGCGCTGCTAGCGACTTCGGTTGATAGCAGCGCGATTTCGCGTTTGGAGCTCGGGTTTCCTGCCCGCAGAGTGCGGGACAGTAGCTGGCCTTTTGCAAAATTAGCAAAAAGAATCCACTAATTCACAAGAATGACGTCAGGACCAATCTCGCTGGCTTTTCACGCCTTCCGCTGATAAAGTCTCACCCCCTCAGACAGCACTAATGATCTTTAGAGGCGGGCATTCCTGCCGAAAGGTTCAAACCATAAAGGAGAAAACTGAGATGAGTGAAACCGCAGCCCAAACACAATTGGAGTTCGCCCCGGGAACTTTTTGCTGGGCGGAACTAGCCACGACCGACGGTCCTGGCGCCAAGAAGTTCTACTCAGAGCTCTTCGGCTGGACAACTCACGACAGCCCGATCGGGCCGGACATGGTTTACACCATGCTGAAACTGGACGGCAAAGACGTGGGCGCGCTTTACCAGAAGGGCGAAATGATGAAAGAGGTGCCCACGCAATGGGCTTCATACATCAGCGTCGCCAGTGCTGACGAGGTTGCCGCGAAGGCTAAAGCGTTGGGTGGCACTGTGATGAAAGAGCCCTTCGATGTTTTTGATGTGGGCCGCATGGGCGTGATCATCGATCCTACTGGCGCTGCCTTCTGTATCTGGCAGCCGGGGAAGCACACCGGCTATGGCGTCAAAGGTCAACCGAACACTATCTCATGGAACGAACTGCTCACCACCGATACAGCCCGGGCAATTGATTTCTATTCGAAGCTCTTTGGTTGGGTCGCCGACACGCACGGTGCTCCGATGGAATACACCGAGTGGATGAACGGCGACGAACACGCCGGTGGAATGATGCAGATTGCGCCGCACATGGGACCGGTCCCGCCGCATTGGGGAATTTATTTTGCGGTGGAAGATTGTGATGCGAGCTTCCAGAAAGCGACGTCGCTCGGCGCACAGGCGATGGTACCGCCGATGGACATCGAAAATGTGGGTCGCTTCTCGGTGATCCAGGATCCGCAGGGCGCGGTATTTTCGATTATTAAGCTCACCGAGAAACACGAAGAGAAGGAGAGTTAGCACACTCTGCGTCTTTGCGCCCTGGCGTGGGAGATGTTCCACGCAAAGGCGCGAAGGCGCGAAGGCGCAAAGGTAACTGCCGCTGGTTTGACCGCGCTGGTTCTCCTCACGTACAAATGACCAGATGAAAGGGCGCATCGTCTGGTTGATTCTCTGTCTGATCTGGGGGTCAACGTGGCTATTCATCAAGCTTGGTCTCAGAGATCTCCCTCCAATTACGTTCGCCGGTATTCGCTTCGCTCTCGCTTCTCTAATACTGATGTTAATGGTGCTGGCTCGCCGGGCATCCTGGCCCCGCACTCGGCGTGACTGGGGTTTGATTGCGGTGGTGGGCGTGCTCCAGTTCAGCCTCAACTATGGCCTGGTGTTTTGGGGCGAGCAATACATTTCCTCCGGACTCGCAGCCGTGCTGCAGTCTTCATTTCCCGCGTTCGGTTTGGTCATCGCTCATTTCTATTTGCCACAGGAACGTCTCTCGGGCGCCCGAGTGATTGGCGTTCTCCTGGGTATCTGTGGCATCGCGGTCATCTTTTCAGATCAGTTGAGCATTGCCGGATCGATGGCCTTCCTCGGCAGCATTGCGCTCGTGCTGAGCGCTTTCTTCGGCTCCTACAGCAACGTCCTGGTGAAAGCTTACGGCGGCAAGATTGATCCGCAGGTGTTTGCCGCTTGCCAGATGATTTTTGGTTTTGTGCCTTTACTGGCGATCGGAATTTCCACTGAAGGAAATCCGTTTCATTTCCGCTGGACCACAATGGCCGTCGTGTCCCTGCTGTACCTGACCGTGGTTGGTTCAGTGGCCGCGTTCGCACTCTATTATTGGCTGGTGGCCAATATGGACGTGACGAATACGATGCTGATCGCCCTGGTCACTCCGGTGGTCGCGGTGATCCTGGGCATGATCGTGCTGCACGAAAAGCTTAACTGGCGATTGCTCGCCGGAGGCGCCTGCATAATTTCCGGAATCGGGCTGATTGTATTGCGGAAGCGGCACAAGAGTGTGTCGAACTCTGAAGTGCTTACCTGAAACTCGTTTGTCTCCGTATAATTCTCTCCATGGCCATAGCATCTATCAATCCTGCTACCGGTGAGCAGCTTCAGACGTTCGAGCCGCTCACTCAAATCCAACTCGAAGAGAAACTTCAGCGCGCCCACGAGACCTTTCAAAGTCAACGGCTAACTACCTTTGCCGATCGTGCCGCAAAGATGTTACACGCCGCCGAAATTCTGGAGCTTGAGAAGAAAGACTTTGCCCGGATAATGACCCTCGAGATGGGCAAGCCGATTAACTCAGCGGTGCAGGAAGCTGAGAAGTGCGCGTTGGTCTGTCGTTACTACGCGGAGAATGCCGGAAAGCATCTGGCTGATGAGTTGGTCGAAACCAACGCTGCCAGGAGCCTTATTCGTTACCAACCGCTGGGCGTAGTGCTGGCGGTGATGCCCTGGAATTTTCCTTTCTGGCAGGTCTTTCGTTTTGCCTCGCCTGCCTTGATGGCCGGCAACGTCGGCTTGCTCAAGCATTCTTCGAACGTACCGCAGTGTGCCCTCGCTATTGCAGACATTTTCCGCCGCGCAGGGTTTCCTGAGGGCGCGTTCGAGACGCTCTTGATTGGGTCCGATGCGGTGCAGAGTATCCTGGAAGACTCGCGTGTAGCCGCGGCCACACTGACGGGCAGCGAACCAGCCGGGCGCAGCGTCGCTGGCATTGCCGGCAAGCAAATCAAGAAGACCGTGCTCGAACTCGGCGGCAGCGATCCCTTCATCGTGATGCCTTCGGCTGATCTGGAGGCCGCAGTCACAACCGCGGTCAAAGCGCGCACCATCAATAATGGCCAATCGTGTATAGCAGCCAAGCGTTTCATTATCCACGGTCAAATTTATGATGAATTCGAAAAACGTTTTGTCGAGGCAATGAAAAACCTGCGGGTTGGTGATCCAATGATCGACTCGATCGATATCGGCCCGCTGGCTACAGGGCAGATCTTGAAAGACATTGAAGAGCAGGTTTCAGTCTCAGTCGCAGCCGGCGCAAAGATTCTCACTGGCGGCCAGAAGTTTAAGGCTGAGGGTGCATTGGCCGAGGGGTATTTCTATCAACCAACAGTTCTGGTGGACATTCCGAAGGGATCGCCGGCTTATCAGGATGAGATCTTTGGGCCGGTCGCTTCGCTGTTTCGCGTCGCAAACATCGATCAGGCGATTGAGCTCGCCAACGCGACGTCGTTTGGTCTGGGGTCGGCCGCCTGGACTACAGATGAGGCTGAACGCGAACGCTTTATCGAGGAACTTGAATCAGGCAGTGTCTTCATCAACGCCATGGTTGCTTCTGATCCGCGCCTGCCGTTCGGCGGCATCAAGCATTCAGGTTACGGCAGGGAGTTGGGGGCGTTCGGGATCAGAGAGTTCGTGAATATTAAGACGGTTTGGATTAAATAGTATCGAGGTGCCATCATCCGGTCTTTGCGCCTTGGCGACCTTGCGTGAACTGTCTTGTCGTAGCTCACGCAAAGACGCAGAGGCGTCTTGTTATTTGAGATCGCTCTCTCGTTTGAGCAGTTCTTTCTTACGTTCCAGTCCCCAACGATATCCACCCAGGGTTTTGTCTTCGCGAATGACGCGATGGCAGGGAATTACCAGCGCCACGTGATTGCCGGCGCAAGCGCTGGCGACGGCGCGCACTGCCTTCGGATTGCCAATGGCCTTTGCGATCTCCTGATAAGAACGCGTAGCCCCCAGAGGAATGCGTTGCAGCTCTTCCCATACTCTCCATTGAAACGCCGTGGCCTGGATGTCGAGCGGTAGATCGATGCGCGGCGTCTTGCCACTAAGATGCCCGAGCACTTTATCCAGCCAAAGGTTTAATGAAGAGCTAATCAGAGTGTCTCGGGAATCGATCGAGGCTTTGGGATATTCTGCAAACAGTGATGCGATCAATTCTGAGTCAGAGTCGCCCAGCTTGACTGAACAAACACCTCGTTCGGTTGCCGCCACCAGCACCCGGCCGAGCGGGCACGCGGCGATGGTGTAGATGACGCGCATCCCCTGTCCGCCGCGGCCATAGGTCGCCGGCGTCATGCCCAGACGGGCCGAAGACTTTTCATAGAGACCACGACTCGATCCGTAACCAGCGTCGTACATGGCGTCGGTCACAGAGGCGCCGTCCTTCACTCGTGATTTGAATTGGCTGAGCCGGCGCGACTCGGCATATTGCTTCGGAGTGATGCCCATCACATTTTTGAAAGTGCGTTGCAGATGATGCGCGCTGATGCCGTTTTCGGAACTGAGCGTTTTCAGGGTCAGCGGCTCTTCGCCGTGTTCGTCGATAGCGTGACAAATGCGGCGGACGAGTTGAATTTGCGGATCGCCGGTCGTGACACGACGTGGATGACACCGGCGACAGGCGCGGAAGCCGGCCTGCTCGGCAGCTTCGGGCACCTGGAAGAAGCTGACCTGTGCGCGTCCCGGACGGCGCGCCGGGCACGACGGCCGGCAATAGATTCCGGTTGACCGCACTGCAAAGACAAAGCTGCCGTCCCGCGAAGCGTCGCGCGCCACCACTGCACTCCAGAGTTCGGGGTTGTTGATTACCGCCATCACGCTCGTCGCTGTTTGTAACATGTTACTTCACCTCGTCAAGATTTGATGAGGCGATAATAGGCGAGTTGGGATTGGCGATCTATCCGATGTTTGCGGTCAAAGTTAGATAAAGCGCATTCGATGCGTTCACGGCGACAAACTCACAAACCGTGTATATCCGCGATCATGCGCTGGCACTGAAGAGACGCTGACCCCGGGCTGTGCGCGCTGCGCGCTCAAAGCGGACATGGATGTCCGCGACCCAGCTGTTAGTCGATCGTCAAGGCTTCGTGAACCAGACGCTGTTGCTCCTGCGTGTGGACGGCGTAACTGCCGGTGGCCGGACTGGCTGACGCTTCGCGACCAAGGTAACGTGGGCGTTCACCGCGGGGCAGCAGATTCTCCAGACGCGATTCCATGAAGGTCCAACCACCCATGTTCTTCGGCTCCTCCTGGCACCACACCAGCTCCTTTGCATTCGGATAACCAGTGAGTATCCCGGTCAACCCGCTCAACGGGAAGGGGTAGAACTGTTCACAGCGCACAATGGCAACGCGGTTGCCGGCCGGACTTTCGGCTCGCGCTTTCTTCCGGGATTCGTTCAAATCGTAGAAGACTTTGCCGCTGCACAAGACCACTCGCTCAACCAAACCCGCGTCGGTTATCTCGGCGTCGTTGATAAGTGGACGAAAGCCCCCGGCGGTTAACTCATCGAGAGACGATCCGGCCGCGGGCAGACGCAAAAGACTTTTGGGCGTCATGACAATCAAAGGCCGCTCGAAACCGTCCCGGACCTGTCGCCGCAAGAGATGAAAATACTGAGCGGGCGAAGTGGGATAACACACCTGCAGATTGTTTTCCGCGCAGAGCTGCAGAAAGCGTTCCAGTCGAGCACTCGAATGTTCCGGCCCCTGGCCTTCGTAACCGTGTGGCAGCAGCATCGTCAGCCGAGAAGTCTGTTGCCATTTGTCCTCGCTGGCCGCGATGTATTGATCAACGATCGACTGCGCGACATTGTTGAAATCCCCGAACTGCGCTTCCCACATCACCAAAGCATCGACGTTAACTACTGAATACCCATACTCAAACCCGAGCACGCCAGCCTCTGAAAGCGAACTGTCGAAAACCTCAAAGCGGCCGCGGGGAGAGTCATCTGAACGCAACTCAGCGAGGGGTGCCCAGCTCTGCCCGGTCTGCGTGTCGTACAAAACGGCGTGCCTTTGACTAAAGGTCCCCCGGCCCGAATCCTGTCCACTCAGGCGCACCCGCGTTCCTTGCACGGCCAGCGAGCCAAAGGCCATTGCTTCGGCAAAAGCCCAGTCCAGGGGCAGGGTGCCTTCGCCCATCTTCGCTCGCCGCGCAAGCTGAGTGACCATCTTGGGATTCAGATTGAACCCTTCGGGCACGACGGAAATTTGCCGCGCGATGTTTCGCACAACTTCAACATCGACGCTGGTATCGATTGTTTCCGAACCGTCGAGTTCCACCACCGGCGGCTTATGCGTGTCCGCCGCTTTCTGGGTCGCAGCGATTTGCTTGGCGCGCGCCAGTGCGTCCTCGTAACGATTGACGCGCTCGTCGATCAACTGCTGCACTGCGGCTTCGTCGTACACTCCCTCGCGCACCAGTCGTTTCGCGTACAAGGTGCGCACGCCTGGATGGGCTTTGACGCGCTGGTACATCAGCGGTTGGGTGTAACTTGGTTCGTCCGATTCGTTGTGGCCCAGACGGCGAAATCCAACCACGTCGAGCACTACATCCTTCCTATATCGCTGCCGGTAGTCGAGGGCGATGCGCAGAGTACGATAAGCCGCTTCCGGATCGTCTCCGTTGATGTGAAAGATGGGCGATTGCGTCATGCGCGCGACATCGGTTGAGTAGATCGAGGAGCGCCCGGCTTCGGGTGAAGTGGTGAAACCAATCTGATTGTTGATGATGATGTGAATGGTTCCGCCCGTGCGATAGCCGCGCAGTTGGGCCAGTTGCAAGGTCTCCATCACGATGCCTTGCCCGGCGAAAGCCGCATCACCGTGCAGCAGCACCGGCAGCGCATGGTTCATCGCTTCTTCGCGCGCGAGATCGCCCTCAGTCATAGTGTCCTGGGTAGCGCGGCTCATGCCTTCGACCACTGGATCGACAGCCTCAAGGTGGCTGGGGTTGGGCGACAGCGTGAGCACAACCTTCCGGCCCCCGGCAATTTCGCGTTCGCCCTGGGCTCCCTGGTGATACTTGACGTCGCCTTCATCTGCCGGAAATGACGGATGCACTGTGCCTTCGAACGCGGTAAAGATGCGCTCGCAAAAATGGCCAATCACATTCGCCAGAACATTCAAGCGGCCGCGGTGCGCCATGCCCAACTTAATATCTTCGACGCCGAGTTCGCCGGCGCGTTCGATCAACTGATCGAGGAGCGGAATAATTGTCTCGCAGCCTTCAATCGAAAAGCGTTTTGCGCCCAGAAACTTTGTGTTGAGGAAACGTTCGAACTGTTCGGCGGAAATCAGCTTCCCCAGAATCCGTTTCTTAATCTCAACGTCAATCGGTTCAGGTTGGACAAACTCGATCCGGATCTGCTCGCGCAGCCAGAGTTTTTCTTCCTTGCTTTGAATATGCCGGTACTCGGTACCGACTTTGCCGCAGTAGGCACGCTGCAGGATGTCGAGTATTTCGCGCAGCGTGGCCGTTTCAGTCCCGCCGAGACCGGCCGTGATGAACAGTCGATCGAGATCCCAAATGGTCAGGTTGTAAGTTTCGATATCGAGCTCGGGGTGATAAAGCAACGGCAGAGCGTGAAGTGGATCGATATCGGCAATTAGATGACCGCGTACCCGGTAAGCATTGATCAGTTCCATCACCCGGGCCTGACGGGTCGATTGCTCGTGCATCTGATCGGCGCCCAGAAAGAACGGGTTGCGATCGACGCTCCAGCGCAGCGGAGCGTAAGGAATACCCAGGTCGGAGAAGATCTCGTCATAAAATTTGTGTTGGCCCAGCAGCAGTTCGTGAACGCGCGCGAGAAAAGCGCCGGACTCGGCTCCCTGAACAATCCGGTGATCATAGGTGCTGCTGATCGTGATCGCTTTGCTGATTCCGAGCTGCGGCAAGATCGTGGGCGCCATCGATTGATACTCGGCCGGGTATTCAATCGCGCCGGTGGCCACGATTAGAGATTGCCCCGGCATCAATCGCGGTGTTGAAGCGACCGTGCCGATCGTCCCCGGGTTGGTCAGCGAGAGCGTGGTGCCCTGAAAATCAGAGACCTGCAGCTTTCCCTGGCGGGCGCGCGTCACCACGTCGTCATAAGCTTTCAGAAATTCCGAGAAGTGAAGTTTGTTGGCGTGCTTGATATTAGGGACCAGCAGCGTCCGCGAGCCGTCTTTCTTTTCCAGATCGATCGCGATTCCCAGATTCACCCATTCGCGGGTGACTCGCGACGGTTGCTCGCCGATCATTTCAAAGCTGTCGTTGAGCTGCGGGTAGTCATCTAGCGCGCGCAGGATGGCGAAGGCAATCAGGTGAGTGTAGGAAGTCTTGCGATCCGTTTCCTCCAAATGACGGTTAATGATGCGCCGATTTTCGTCGAGCAGCTTAACCGGAATGCGACGCTGCGAAGTCGCGGTTGGAACGGAAAGGCTGGCTTCCATGTTCTCGACGATCTTCAGAGCGGCGCCGCGAATTGGCGTTGCTTCCGGTCGGGCCGCGGGGGCGGCAGGTGTTGAGGGAGGCTTAGTGGGGGCGGCCTCTGCCGGTGCGGCGGCGCTTCCGTCCCGATGCCCCTCGGGTTTGGTGGATGTCGTGGTGGTACTCGGTTTGCCCGGTTCAGAGGCGCCGTCGGCGCCCACTAGTTCTTCGAAGTACAACCGCCACGATTCATCTACGAGGGCCGGGTCGCTGCGCCAGCGGGCCAGCAGTCCCTCTACATATGTTGCATTCGCGCCAAAGTTTTCGGCAATAATCTCAGATAAATCGGTTGTATTTTGCTCTTGAGCCAAAGAAGTTCACCTCGCCCGCAGACGGAACTACGCATTCTTAAAATCGATTGTTATTAGTCGTTTGCGATGCCGTTAGGTTAGCACCTTCCGTTTAGGTTTGCATCCGGCTTCTCTGGGAGCGCGAGCATCTTGTCCGCACAGTGGGACCCGCGCCTTGATGAGGTCAGTACCGGGAGCGATAGCGACCGGGTGTATTACTCCAGACCGAAAACGGAGCGAGATCGGAGACCTGATCGCTACCGCTCCCGGTACTGGCCTCATAGCAGCACGGCCTGCGGCTATCTCCCTCAGTGTCTAGACTCGAATTAAACTCCGCTGAGTGATATTGTATCCGGCCAAACGCATTACTCAGTCCGCGAAGAATCGAGTTCCTTAATGGCCGATGAAACAACCGAGCCCCGGTCTGGCTTCCGAACTGTCCTGGT
>JBBRMS010000083.1:0-19467 GCA_038230715.1 Pyrinomonadales bacterium | reverse complement strand
TAACGAATTTCGCAGTCATTAATCTTTGAGGGAGGCAAATATCGTGAACGCGTCAGCAAGGGCGCTTCGGCATCAAATAAATTGAAAGGCGGAATGGCCGTGGTCATGTCGAGATTGGCTTTGTAGAAAGCGCCAATTGTTCCGATGTCTTCCCAGTAGCCGTCGAAGAGAAAAGCCTGCACGTTGTATTTGTGAATGCTACCCGGAATCACTTCTTTGCCGAAATCCAGCCGCGCTTTGTCTTCCCCCAGAACCTCTTCCAGCTTGTCGTACTTGAAAACATAGATACCCATCGAGGCGAGATAAGGCCGCGCCTGTGCTTCCTCCGCACTCAGGCCCAGTGAAGTCGTGTCGACGCGCATGGCTTCCAGCGCCTCGCCCGTTGGCTTTTCGCGAAACTCAATCACGCGGCCTTCTTTGTCGGTCTTGAGCAAACCAAACTCGCTGGCTGAATCCGCTTTGATTGGAATAACCGCGATCGTGATGTCGGCGTTGCTCTCCTCATGCCGCTTGAGAAACTTGCGGTAGTCCATGCGATACAGGTGGTCGCCGGACAAAATCAAAAGCGTGTCGATGCGCCAGTCGCGGATGTGGGGCAGCACCTGACGGACTGCGTCGGCCGTGCCCTGGAACCACTGGCCGCTTTCGGGCGTCTGCTCAGCGGCGAGGATTTCTACAAAGCCTTCTGAAAACCCCGAGAAGCGATAAGTAGTGGCGATGTGCTTGTTCAAAGAGGCCGAGTTGAATTGGGTCAGCACGAACATGCGTATCACGTCCGAGTTGATGCAATTCGAAATCGGCACATCCACCAGACGATACTTGCCGCCAAGCGGTACCGCCGGCTTTGATCGATCGCGCGTCAGGGGAAAGAGCCGGCTGCCGGCGCCGCCGCCGAGAATTACCGCAAGTAACTTTGGATTGGAAGCCATAAGAGTTGCGGGCAGGATATAGGGAAAGGGCTGCGGTATTCAAGGCTTGGTTCGGTGTCCTGACGCAACTGCTTTACTGTTGACGCCCTCCCTGACGGTCGGGTTGCTGCCCCGTACCGCTGCATGACTGGCTTCGTTTTTTTAGTAAGTTCGGGATCGGAGTTCTGGGCAGTAGCCCGACAATCAGGGAGGGCGTATTATCCTCGCTCGAGTGACCTACATCATACGCAAAGCGACGCTGGCTGATCGCCCCGCCATCTCGGCACTCATCAAGGATTCAGCCCGTGGCCTCAGCCGCACTGATTACTCTGACGCGCAGATTGAGGGCGCGATTGCCACGGTTTTTGGCGTCGATACTAGTCTCGTTATCGATGGTACTTATTTCGTGGCTGAGAGCGTCGGCGAGCTGATCGGTTGTGGCGGCTGGAGTAAACGCACGACCCTGTTCGGAGGCGATCAATATTCTTCCCGAGACGCACGCGAACTTGATCCTCAGACTGAACCCGCGAAGATCCGCGCCTTCTTTATTCACCCCGGGCATGCACGTCAGGGCATCGCACGCGCGATTTTGGAGAACTGCGAAAGGGAAGCCAGGTCAAGTGGCTTTCAATCGATTGAATTGATGTCTACACTGCCCGGAATCAAACTGTATCGGGCCTGTGGATATGAAGGCGATGAGCGGGTTGAACTCGAGGTTGGTGAAGGCCTGACTATCGGACTAGTGCCGATGCAGAAACGTTTGTAGTTGGAGCGCAGCGTTTCCATTTAAGATTATGAATCAATAAAGATGACTAAGAGCCGGATGGAAGCCTTCAGCGATGGGGTGATTGCGATCATCATCACCATCATGGTGCTGGAATTCAGAGCACCGCATGACGCAAGTTGGCAGGCGCTGGCGCCGCTTGCACCCGTACTCCTCAGCTACATACTCAGCTTTGTCTTCATCGGAATCTACTGGAGCAATCATCATCACCTGCTCCAGGTTGTCGAGAAGGTCAGCGGTGGAGTCCTGTGGGCCAACCTGCATCTGCTTTTCTGGTTATCGCTGATTCCATTTGCTACCGGTTGGATGGGTGAGAATAATTTTGCTGCGGCGCCCGCCGCGCTCTACGGCATGGTTCTTTTAGGCGCAGCGATCGCCTATTTCATCCTGGTCCGCAGACTGCTTTCAATTCATGCGCGGGATTCAGTGCTGGCAGTTGCTCTGGGCGCGGATTTCAAAGGCAAGATCTCGATGGTGATTTATCTGGTCGGGATTCCCCTCGCGTTCGTGAAGTCCTGGCTGGCCTGTGGCCTTTACGTGCTGGTGGCGGTGATTTGGCTGGTACCGGATCGACGGATTGAGAAAAAGATCGCACGGTGAAAGCAGAAACGGCGATTGCTCATTTTAATTCTCGGTCGTGGTTGGGTTGAGCGAAGGAATGTTTGGTGCGAAAAATTTCGTGGGTTTCGGCGATCAGTTTTCTGAAACGCATCTTAAGCACTCCAGCCCTAAAGTGACCCGCCTCAAACTATTTACTCCGCTTGGCGAAATAGCCCGGCCGGTAACGCAGCCTCACCTGTTGTTTATTCAGTTCCGGGTTAGTGACTTCGATAGTCATCTTGCGAAATGAACCGTCGCGCTTCTTGTTGGTTGAAGAGTAAGCCAGGAGATATTGCGAACGCAGTTCCTGCTCGATTTCCGCGAAGGCCGCCTTGAGGTCATCCTGTTTCTTCGGAAAAAAAGCGCGGCCGCCGGTCCTCTCGGCCAGATCTTTGAGCGCGTTCTTGTCGACGCCCCCCTGCTTTTTGTCCCCAATCCCAATCGTATAGATCACGGTTTCAAACAGGATGGCGCGATCCACCGCCTCTCTACGCATCAGACGACTGCTGGTGTCCTGGCCGTCGGTCAAGAGAATGATTGCGCGCCGCCTTTGCCCGATACTTCGCGCCAGGACTTCCTTGCAGGTCACGGCAATTGAATCCCAGATTGCGGTCGAGCCTTCCCGCGGCGGAGCGATGGTGCCCGGGCCAGAAGTAATGCCGCCAATGGGCGGCGCCGATCCCATGTATGAAGGAAAGGCCACCTCCACCGCCTCCAGGACGCGGTAAATGCTGATCACGTCGCGGGTCAAAGGTTGCTCCAGATGCGCATAACCTTCAAAGGGGATAATCGCTGCCTGGTCTTTGTTGGATCGAATCACATTCTCGATAAAGGTGCGGGCAGCAGCTTTTTCGTCCGGCAGGGTCTGCTCTTCGGATCCGCTGACGTCGATCAGGAAAGCGATCGACAAGGGCCGATCTGTTTCACGTTGAAAGGTGAAGATCGTCTGCGGCACGCCGTCTTCCAGCAAACGGATGTCGCCCTGCTGCAGCATCGTCAGGTAGCGATTATTTTTGTCGGTAGCGGTAAAGAGGAGATTCGTGAGATCAGAGTCGGTACGCAGGACGTCGATGTCTTGATCTGAAGGTGTCTGGGCCCGAGTACTTACCAGGAACCCGATGATTAGAGTTAACGCAACGGTGGGTCTAAGAAATTGCGAAATGAAATCCGATGCGCGCACGGTGTTTAGTATCCCGCCGGTGCGCGGCCGTTGCTCTTGACCCCGGCAGCTTCTTGCGCGATTTTCACCCCGACGCTGGCGCCGATGCGAGTGGCGCCGGCTTCTACCATCGCGCGTGCATCGTCGATGTTCTTTACGCCGCCCGATGCCTTCACACCCAGTTCAGATCCCACGACGCGGCGCATCAGGGCGATGTCGGCCACCGTGGCGCCGCCCTTGGCGAACCCGGTGGAGGTTTTGACAAAGTCGGCGCCGGCGAGCTTCGCCTCCTGGCATGCGCGAACCTTTTCATCGTCGGTGAGAAGGGCTGTTTCGATGATCACTTTGCAGGTCACATCGTTTTCATGCGCGGCTTCGGCGACCGAGCGAATGTCGTACTCGACTAAACAGTCGTCGCCGCTCTTCAAAGCGCCAACATTGATGACCATGTCGACTTCGCGGGCGCCATCCATGATCGCGCGTCGCGCTTCGTAAGCTTTCACGTCCGGCAGGGTCGCGCCGAGTGGGAATCCAATCACGGTGCAAACGGGCACGCCGCTGCCTTTCAGATTACAGGCCGACACGCGCACCCATGTGGGGTTCACACAAACTGAGGCGAAGTGATATTGCGCGGCTTCCTGGCAGAGCTGTTTGATTTCAGCCTCGGTAGCGTCGGGCTTCAAGAGGGTGTGATCTATTAAGCTGGCCCAGTCGCCCGCGGAAGCGGTCTGACCAAGCACCAGTCCAATGCGCGCGGCGCCCGCGTCGACCACGCGGTGCATGCGCTCAGGGCATCGATGAAAACATTCCGAGGTGCAGCCGCACATGCCCGCCTGATCGGATTGATCGCCGTTGAGCCGCGCATAGATCACGTCTGTGATCTGCTCAACCAGAGCCTCGAAATCACCGTTGTTTGAATAGGGCATTATGACGATTCCTGTTTTACCAGTCCTGCATTGGCCGAAATCATTTTACGACAAGGCAGAGACTTCGGCCAATCGCACCGGTTTGAACAGGGTTATGCTACGGATTCTTTCGCCAGGTTAAGACGATCCACGAAATTACACGAACCAGAAATGGGTTTGGTTCGTGTGGTTTCGTGGATCGTTCGTACCAAAAATTTAGCCCATTACCGGTTGTATTGCTTCTCAACTGCGTCAATCTTATGCACGCGTTTGCGATGGCGATCTTCGGTGAGGTCGGTGCCCAGCCAGGCGCGGACAATGTCGCGCATCTCAGCGCTGGAAATGGTCTTGCTCCCCAGCGTGAGGACGTTGGCGCCGTTGTGTTCGCGGGAATTGCGCGCCACCTCTACCGAATAACAGGCCGCCGCGCGTACGCCGGGAACTTTGTTGGCCGTCATGGCCGATCCCACACCGGCGCCGTCGATCATGATCCCGACCTCGGCGGCCCCTTCCGAGACGGCGCGTGCGACTGCATGCGCAAAATCCGGATAGTCGACCGCGCTTTCAGAGTTCGTGCCAAAATCGTGAACGCGATGACCGAGCTCGGCCAGGAAATTTTTGAGGTCTTCCTTCATCGGATAGCCGCCGTGGTCCGCTCCAACAGCGATCGTCCTGATTTGGTTTGATCCTTTGCGCGGTATGCGGCGGGTGATTTCGATGCCGCGTTCGCTGATGATGTCCGCAGCCAGAGGTGTAAGCCGCGCTGCTTCCGCGATCCGCAAAACTGATCCGCGTTCGAGGCCGCGCACGTCGTCCTCGGTAATCACCATCTTCGCGGATTCGTCCCGAGTGACAGTTTGAGCGGCTGTTGGGCCAGATGTTTTAGGCACGGCCGGCGCGGGCTCCGGGGTGGGCTCAGCCGGAGCATCGAATTCTGCGGGCGCAGCTTTGCTCAAAACATCGAGCACCAGGGCGCGAACTCGATCTCTGGTTGCATCATCAGCCATTTTGGAGTGCGGTGACTTGTTACCGCTTTTTTTGTTTCCGAAAGCAGGGCTGGCCCGCGTTTCCATTCGAAGGTGGACAAGTCTGCCTGCTAAACGACGAGGTGACAAGACAAGCGGTGACAAGTCACCGCACTCCACCTCAGACCAGCGATGGATCGCGAAGATCCAACAGCCGTCCCGCCGACGCAGTCACTTTGCCGTCAAGCACGGTGAAATCCACTCGACCGACATATATACCGCTGCGGCCGACCTGAAAAATGAGCGTGTCCTTGCCCGCAGGACTTTTTTGCAACACGGGCTTTTCCATGAAGGTATGAGTGTGGCCGCTGGCGATAAAGTCTATCCCGTCGACCTGTTCCGCCACCTGCGAATCGCCAACTTCGCCGGCTTTCGGGGTGGGATAGTAGCCGAGATGCGACATCCCCAATACCAGGGAGCAGTGCTCCTGCTCGCGCAAAAGTTTCGTCACCCCGCGTGCCATCCGCACCGGATCCAGATACTGCAACGGTTTGAAATTGTCCGGAGTAATCAACCCTGTCGGGCTAATTCCCAAACCGAAAAGACCAACCCGCAGGCCACCGACTTGTTTCACCAGATGAGTTTTGACTTTGCTTTCGAGCGCGCTGCCGCGCACGTCGTAGTTGGTCGAGACAATATCGAAGTTGGCGAAAGACAGAGCTTTGGCCAGCGACTGTACGCCGTTATCAAACTCGTGATTACCGATCGTGCCGGCGTCATAACCAATCATCGACATCGCCTTGTATTCAACTTCACCGCGATAAAAATTGAAGTAAGGCGTGCCCTGACAAACATCGCCCGCATCAATCAACAGGGTGTTTGGGTTCTCCTTGCGGATGCGTTTGACCAGAGTTGCGCGACGGGCCACTCCGCCCTTGCCGGGGTAGGTCTTGTCATTATCGAGAATCGGATCGATCTGAGAATGTGTGTCGTTAGTATGCAGGATGGTAATCAGCGTCTCGCCTCTGACCGGTTCGAGCAGCGGCGCCCAGATGGCTGCGCGAGCAGGTGCGCAAGGCGAGCGCAACGAACCGGGAACAGAGAAACCCAGACCGGCCACGATTGAAGCTCCGAGGAAGTTTCGGCGAGTTGTCATCGAGGGCGCACCTCCTCAGGCACTGCCGAACCAGCGCGATCATAGACGAACCGGCCGTCAAGGTTTGGCTTGATATCGCGACCGGCCGCAGTTTCGGCTTTGACATAATTCATCAGCGCGTCGCGCAGGGTAATTCCCAGTTCCTTCATGTTCTTTCCTTCTTGCAGCATTCCATATGTAGCGCCGCCTACCCGGTACAGGTAATCGATTGTCGTGATCGTATAGATCGCTTTGGGATCGATGTCTTTTTCTCCCGTTGCCTCGCGTAGTTTTGCGCTGACCAGTTCTGTAGTCTTGTCCGCGTTGGTCTTGTACATGAGGCGCGCTCCCGATTGAGCTTCGTGCTTGGCAACTATCGTTTGCATTAGTTTCAGCAGTTGCTCGCCGGTTAGCTCAACCGTCACCAGAGCATTTTCAAAGGGCAGCAATTCAAAAACATCACGGGCGCGCAAATCGCCTTCGCCGATCGTGCTGCGGCGCATGCCGCCGGCGTTCATCAAAGCCAGCGTGATCGGCTTACCACTCTTACTGGCGGCCTGAGCGCGCATGCCGTCAGTAACAAAGTTGCCCAGCGAGCCGGCGCCAGTGCCGCCTTTACGCAGCTCGCCTTTTAGTTTGCCGATCACCACGTCGAGCTCGCGCACCTTCGGGCTATAAACGGCCAGCATCTTGTCGACCGAGGAGTCCCCGGGGATCGAAGCATCAACTGCCGTTTCAGAAACACACGCGTGGACGTCTGTGCCCTTTGGGGGTGGTGATGTCCTGGGTTGAGTAGGGGCGCTGCTGGTCTTAGGCGCGGGCTGCTGCGCCAACGCCGCGGGTGCGCTAAGCGCGAGCACCAGCAGAGAGACAGACAGGACAGGTATCTTTCGAGCAGAATTCTTCATAGACGATTCTCGGATTGCAACCTGATGAAAGCAAATATAACAGTCCAATGGCCACTTACTAATTGACCTGACAGCGGGAGCTTGCATAGTATCTCGCAGCATTGGAGCGGGCGCAAACGAGAATGGGTTTAGTAGTAACTCCAGTCAGTCGCTAACCAGGACACGGATTGCTGATTGAAAAAATTCTGCCGGTCCCAATGCCGTTGGATTGATTTGGAGAATCCGTGTGATCTGTGGCCGCTCTTATCTTCGTAGCGGGCAGACTTTGACGATGAGCCCGCACTGAGAGAAACTCAACGCTATCGAAGGGAACCAAAAATCTTGTCCACGTCACCTGCACGAATCATGTCATCAGAATTCAGCGACCCTAATTTGGAAGTCTTGATTCCGACCGAAAGGATCCGGGAAAGAATTGAGGAGTTGGGGGCCCGGATTGCCAGCGATTATGCCGGACTTAACCCGCTGCTGATCGGAGTACTCAAGGGCGCGTGCTTGTTCCTGAGCGACCTGATGCGGGCCGCCGACATTCCCTTGAACGTTGAGTTCATGGCGATATCCAGCTATGGAGCTGAGATGCGCACCTCGGGCGAAGTCCGAATTCTGAAAGATCTAGACGTCGCTATCCAGGGCCGTCACATTTTGGTGGTGGAGGATATTGTCGACACGGGACTAACGCTTTCGTACCTGCTGGCCAATCTGAAATCACGTGGTGCAGAGAGCGTGAAGCTGGCGGCCCTGCTCGATAAATTCGAGCGGCGTGAGAAAGAAGTGCAGATCGATTACCTCGGTTTCAAGATTCCGGACAAGTTCGTCGTCGGTTACGGTCTGGATTTTGCCGAACGCTATCGCAACCTGCCGTTCATTGCGGTGGTCAAGAATCCCGAGGAAGCACAGTTGGGATTACCGATGCAGAACTCTTAAGTTTTTGGCTTGGTGTTTAGACGTGCTTTCCTGGGGGTCTCAAAAAACTTCCGTTTGCGACTTCGTGGCCGAGCCGGACCGGGCTGACGGAATAACTTCAAATTTCAAATTTGAGTCTCAGGTCATGAGACTACACCGGTCTCTCATGACTTAAACGGTTACCGCGCCTCAAAACTGAATTCCGTAATAGGCAAACAGCGCGTTCTTTCCGCGTCCGTGATTGGCGACGGTGTATCCCGTGGTGAGCGCGCTTTTTTTGGAAGTCACAAACGACAGGCCGGAGCTAACATAGCCGAAACGATTATCGCCGCTGGACCAATCCACGATCAGACTGACCTTCTTAGCCAATGGCTGTTCGTACCCGATGATGGCGCCGGCTTTCGTTCGTTCGTCTTCACTCGCGTGCAACAGCACGTAAGGACCGCCGGTGAAGCGTGGTCCAAAACGCCCGCGCATCTGTTTGCTGAAAGTTGAGTAGCACTGACCGAGAGTGTTGGTGTCTGCCCGATGTGTGATCGGAGCGTAGAGAATGCATCCAATCGCCACCGCCGTCCCGTTCTCTTCATTGCTATAGACCTGCCATTTGATGTTCGGCTGCAGTTCGAGTGGGCTGGTTTCGCCCGCAACATGGGTATACGAAAGGTTCGCGCCGACCTCGACCTTCCGGCCCACGCCTATGACTGCCCGCGGAATGTAGTTTTGAAATGAACCCTGTCTTTGCCAAGCATAGTTGGTCAGGAAGTCCATTTCGACATAGACTCTCCGGGCCGCGACTACGTCGGTCGAAGGGACATTCAAGAGAGTTGATTGCGCCTGGGCAGGCCGGTGACCGCAGAGTCCGAAAATAAGCAGAAAGAGAAGGAGAAGCAGAGCAAATCGGGACGTACTCATAGGGGACTCCATTGTTCGCTGATGTCTCAGGGCGACAGACTATAACGACAGACGCGCCGAAAGTCTAATTTGAGTAAAGTTCTAATCCCCGGTTTATTGCGGCGGCGCTGATGAGCGCGTCAGTAGCTCGATCCTATTTCAGTACTCGATTGAGTTTGCCGGCGGGCAGGTCCCACAAAGCTATTGAGGCATTGCCTTCGCCACTCGCGAGTAGACTGCCATCGGGTGAGAAGGCCAGAGAGGTCACTGCCAGATCGTGGCCCTTGAGCGTCCGCTGAGCTTTGCCGGTCGCGACGTCCCAGACTATTACCGTGCGATCGTCGCCGCCGGTGGCCATTAAGTTTCCATCTGCCGAGAAGGCGATCGCGTTAACCGGACCGGAATGCTTTTTTAGTTGCCGGTTGAGGGTCCCTGTTCGCAAATCCCAGAGATTGACCGTGCCGTCTGTGGCGGCGGTCGCCAGTGTCCCGCCGGCCGGAGCGAAGTGCAGAGCTCTTATTTTGCCACCGCCGTTTATGGTCTTCGTAATTTGTCCGCTGCGTGGATCCCACATCTGAATTGTGCCGTCTTCGTAGGCTGCAGCAAGCGTCTGGCGGTCAATCGCGAACGAAAGACAATCGACCTTACCTGGCTTTACCGACAGCTCTTTAAGAATAACTCCGTTAGCCGTGTTGACTACGAGGATCGAGTGAGAATGAGCTATTGCCAACCGCTGACCATCAGCCGATAGAGCAATCGCTGAGACGGTACCCCCGATCGCCGGGATGACCTTTCGATCATCGGTTCCAAGGTTCCAAAGACGCAGCGTGGACTCGTCACTGGCTAGTTCCACGACGATGTTTCCATTCGATGAAATTGTGGCTATCGACCCGGTCTCGTCCTGCTCACCCAAATGCTTTTTCACTTCGCCGGTCCGCGGATCCCAAAGCCTGATTCCCCCCTGCTCGATTTCTCCTGACACCGTTTTACCATCGGCTGAGAACGCCAGAGTCGTGACGCTCTTCACGGACAACAGATAGCGCCGGTTGGAGGTGTTGGTGACGCTGCTATCGCTGGTTTCATTGAAGGTGTGTTGGATCTTCCAGCTCGCAGTGTCGATCAGGTGCAAACTCGAGGCATCAGTTTGAAAGGCCACCGTTCGTCCATCGGGAGAGATGACTACCGAACTCATCGTGCCTTCCTTGCGGGTGTCAACAGCACCCAGGCTGCCCGTTCGCAGGTCAGCAAGTTCGAGTGTCGCAAACGAGCGCGCGTCCTCACGCAGTAACCCGCTGATCAGCACCTGTTGTCCGCCCCGCGCGAACTCCATGCTGGAGATCGCCTTCGTGCTGATGGGCATAACCTGGCGCGGGGCTCCGGAGGTGGCGTCCCAGGTTCGAATTACGCTCTTGAAATCCGGACGATTGTCTTTGAAAGAATAACTGGTTAGTGCCGCGGCCAGGGTGCGGCCATCAGGTGAGAAAGCCGCTGCATTCAGCCGGCCCTTAAAGTCTTTCAGCTTGCGAATCTCTTCGCCGGTGGTAGTGCTCCACAGCTTAATTTCGGTTGAGTTCCACGCGGCTACCATTCCACCATCGGGGGAAAATGCCAACGGCTGCCGGCGCTGATTCATTACGAACCGCGAAAACATTTCGGATGAAGCATCACTTCCAGGAAAAATTGGCATCTCGAAACTGCCTATGCTGCCCTTCAATTTCAACTTCACTTCGCCAGTCCTGGAGTCCAGCAACTTCAGATCGGCGTCGTACGTCACAGATCGAAAAATTGGCATAAAGCCCGTACCGGGAGTGCGCCCGGCAGGATCAAATGATCCGAAGCCCGTGTTCGAGAAACCTATGGCGGCGCGATATTCGACGCTGGCCAAAGATCGGCCATCAGGCGAGTGGATTGCCACCAAACTAATTCGATCATCCCCCGGTAGTTCTACCCTGTGTTTGAGTTCGCCGGTTTCAGTATTCCACCATTTGAGTTCGACAAACGGAGTGCGGTCCCGGCGAGAGGGCTTTTCGGCAATCTTATTGCTGTGAAAGCCGCCGCTCCCCGTAACCAGAGTCCGGCCGTCAGGAGTAAAGGAAATAGACCAGACCGCGCCGTCGAATCCCTTGATCGAGTGCTTTAGCGCTCCGGAATTGACATCCCACAGTTCAACTCGTCCAGCCTCACTCGTCCCGCGAGCTATCGCGAGGGTTTGGGCGTCGGGCGAGAATTTGACGGACCAAATTATGTCGGAGAGTCCGGAGAGTACAGTGGGTGATCGGCGGCGGGGCTGTGCGAGAGGCTGATTGATTGCGACCAGCGCCAGGCACATAGTAACCAGTGCGAGAGCGAGATGACTGCGTTTCATGACTCACCCGCCTTACATTTCAGTAGCGCCTGCGGCCAGACCATTTCCCGCGACTTCGTTCAGGAAGCTTTCTCCGGCCTGCAGGTTCAATCCGAAATTCTCAGCGATCGTCTTCCCGATATCTGCTAATGAGCTGCGGGTACCCAGGTTGAGACCGGTTTGTGCCAGCTTGCCAAAGACTATCAGGGGAACGTACTCGCGAGTGTGATCGGTGCCAGGATAAGTTGGATCGTTGCCGTGATCGGCAGTGATGATCACCAAATCACCATCTTTCATCGCAGCCTCGATCTCAGGCCAGCGCGTATCGAAGTGCTCGAGTGCGCGTGCATATCCTTCCGTATCGCGGCGATGACCATAGAGCATGTCGAAATCAACCAGGTTCGAAAAGATAAGGCCGCGGGTGTGGTCGCGGAGAGCGCGAATGGTTTGATCGATCGACTGTTCATTATTCTTTGCCGTTAAATCCTGGGTCACACCGGCTGAGTCATAAATGGAAGCAATCTTTCCGATGCAGACGACATCGAGTCCATGTGATTGCAGCAGCGGCAGAAGGTTTTCACGTGGCGGCGGCACTGCATAGTCGTGCCGATTTTCAGTGCGATAAAACGCGCCGGGTTCGCCCAGAAAGGGTCGCGCAATCACCCGGCCCACTTCATGCTCACCCCGCAGGATGTCGCGGGCAATCTCGCAGATTTCGTACAGGCGTGCGAGTGGGATTACCTCTTCGTGAGCAGCAATTTGAAATACCGAGTCGCCGGATGTGTAAACAATGGGTTTGCCGGTCTCGAAGTGTTCCGTGCCCAGGTCCTTGATGATCTCAGTTCCGCTGGCGGGGATGTTGCCGAGTATCCCGGGGACGTTGGTGCGCTCGATAAACTGTTCGAGGATTGACTGCGGAAAACCGTTCGGGTAAGTGGGGAAAGCGCGCTCCAGAATTATCCCGGCCATTTCCCAGTGACCGGTGGTGGTGTCTTTACCATTTGAAGCGAGGGCGCACTTGCCATAACAGCCACGGGAAGATTCGACGTGGGCCACACCTTGCAATGAACGGATGTTACCAAGGCCGAGGGCCTGTAGATTCGGCAGGCGCACCTCGCGCGATTCACAAATGTGGCCAAACGTATCTGAGCCGGCGTCGCCCCATGCGGGCGCGTCGGGCATCGCACCGATGCCGGCGCCATCGAGGACAATTAGCACTATTCGATTGAAAGCAGACATGGATTCCATTTGATATTTCTGGTCAGCCGATTATGTTCGAGAGCCTAAGTTATATAATCAAGCGCATGGAAGCAAACGGAAGATATACCTTCACAATGCTCTTGCGAGCCAGCGGAAGAAGGTGGCTACACAGTAACGTGTCCGGCATTGCCCGGTCTGGTTACCGTATCCCGCAATCGCGCCTTTTCCTTGTCCATCACGTGACCGTCCCGTTTCATAATCGTGATTTGAAGCGCGGAACGCTTCAGTCAATCGTTAAGCAGGCGGGATTCACGAATGAAGAATTTCTAGACTTGCGGTTACAAGTGAACGCTTTTCAAATGCTCACTGCTTCGGAGCAACGTACCCCTCCCGCGCCCGCACATTCGCATCCTTGACCCCGCGCAGCTCAACCTTAATCTGACGAAAGCGACCATCGCGGATCTTGTTCGATGGATAGTAGGCGAGGCTGTATTGCGTGCCAATCTCGTTCGCTACCTGGGCAAAGGCAGCGCCTGCTTCCTGCACACTGGTGGCCGCGAAAGCCCTCCCGCCCGACGTGCGCGCCATCTCAGTCATTTCCTTGCGCGCCAGATTGTAGAGTTGCCGGGAAATGTCCATGCGCTCGAATTGTCCCATCCGGCAAAAATCCCGATAGTCCTCTTTGTCAGCCCGCGGCGCGAAGAGCCGGCGAAAGCGCTCCAACTGTTTTGCCGATAAAGCCAGCCGGCCGTCGTCCTGACAATCTTTCAAGAGGCGATCTTCAACATAGTCCTCGGTGTTGACCTGAATGAAATAAGACGCAACGCCGGCCCGCGCCAGCTTTGCGCGCGCGTCGTCATAACCCGAGTCACTGCTGGAATCCACGCCGTCAGTCAAAGCCACCACCGCGCGACGGCCGCGCACTTCATCGCGGGGTGGATCGCGAAATATCTGATCAGCTACGCGCGCCAGTCCATCATAGAATGGAGTGCCGTTGCTGGTCCCCAGCTTTTCGATCGCTGCGCGCAGCGTCTGTCGATCGCTGTTAAGTCCGCTCAAAACTTCTACTGTGGCCGTTCCGGAAGCCTTGCGCTGAACATTATTGAAAGCGACAATTCCCACCCGATCTCCCGGACGCAGGGCGTTGATGAAGGCATTCGCCGCATCCCGGATCAAACCCAGCTCTTCGCGCGTCGAGCCGGACGTGTCGAGGAGGAGCGCGATTTCGAAAGGAGTTTCGGTGGTGGCAAAGTTGGTCAAGTGTTGCGGCTTGCCGTCTTCGAGAACTACAAAATTTTCAGCTTTCAAGCCAGCCAGAGGGCGGCCCGTTCGATCGGTCACTACCGCAGGCACGGTAACCAATTGGGTCTCAACGCGCACGACGTCGCCTTCATCAACCTCTTCGTTTGACTTGTCCGCTAAGGGCGTCACGCTCGGTTGAGGCGACGACGCCGGGACCGCCGGTTTCGTCCCAACCCTGCGTGGTCTTTGTTGTTGATTCGTTTGCAGCTGTCCAGAGGCGTTGCCGGCCATCATGCACAGTCCACACGAAAGCACTGCGCAGCCTAAACAAACGATTAAGCGGATTTCTATTCGGCGTGCTTGCATTGATCCGGTCAACTGACCTCTGATCTTGAATGCTGGGGTGGAGTTAAATATAGCCGCAAATCGAAGCTAAACCAAATTCAAAGCTCGCTCAGATGCTAACCACAGATTCCCGGACGTTGGTTCGCGCTACGCGCTCAGCCGGACAGGATGCCCGCGTTCCAACTTCTCGCTTCTTGACACTTATCGAGGCTTTCCCTACGATCACACCTTGCGACAGGGCAAGAGTTACCAAGGATTTTTGAAATGGGCACGTATGTCAATGGTAGACGGCCTCCCTTACAAGGAGGAGGTTGGGGGTTCGAGTCCCTCCGCGCCCACCAAATTGAGATCTCAGATCTCAAAAAGTGGCATTTGAAATTTCAGATTTGAAAGTTGAGATCTGAAAATGCGGAGTCGTAGTTCAGTTGGTTAGAACGCCGGCCTGTCACGTCGGAGGTCGCGGGTTCGAGTCCCGTCGGCTCCGCCACTTATCAATTAGTTATTACCACCTAATAAGTTAGCGCCGCCCAAAGGCGCTAACTTTTCTTTTTTGGCTTCAATCATCGCACGTCGGAGGTCGGCGCGTGGGAGACGTGGAATTGGCGGAGCCGCACCGCAGTTCCAGACCGATAAGCTTCGCGTAGATGACAACGGAACTGTGCCGTCCGAAAGTGTTTTCCTTCACTTACTCAAGCGGAAAATCTAAGCGAACTTGGCGTTTGTTTCCCGCCGAATCACGGACCAAACCTCTGACGGTACTCACCGCTAAGGATGAATGACCTGACCATTTCAGAGCGGATATAGTCCCCGCCGAAGCTGGTCAGTTTGTTCAGCCAGAACTGGTAGCCGCTGTCGTTAAAGTCCGGCGCGTCGGTCGGGTTGCGTCGGAGATAACCGAAATACTGCAACAGGACAAAGGCTGGGCTGAACTCGGCGTTCTTGATTGATGTGGACTCCGAAACTTTTCGCAAGACGGCAGCCCGTCCTATCGTGTCTCCGCTCCCAAAAACGTTGATCGCATCTTGTCGCTCTGTGCCCTGTGGCGTCACGCCCGCGCTTTGATATAGAGCATCAACAAATTGCGCCGCCGTCTGCGTGGTCGGGAAGCGGGCGATGAAGCTCGCACTGCCCGCGACGGATTGCGCGTAGGCCGTCTTGTTTTGATCAAGGATTTGATCCGCGCCGGGTTGCAGGTCAATGAAGCCGTTGCCGACTGTTCGCGCATCGGTCAAAAACTGTTGGAACGTGATTCGCTTCGTCGCGTCAACTGAGATCTTGCCAAAGGCGGCGCGCTGCATCCTGATAACGTAGAAACCCGTCTCCTGAAACTCGCGTGAAAGAAAGAAGGCCGCCGAGACATTCTGGCGTTTGATGTCGACGCACTGCGCGTCGCCGTTGCACGACGCGATCTGATTAACCCAGAAATTGAAGCCGCTCTGGTCCGGCTCGCGGTTAAGAAAGTCCAGGTAGGTCTGCCGCACAAGGAAGCCCGCGGTATCTATAGGATTCGGTCCATTGGTGGTTTCATTATCGATAATGGTAACTGTAGCCGCAGTTGGTGAACCCAACGTGGCACCGGAAGGATTAGTTAAAGCGATTGAAAAGCTCTCATTGCCTTCCGCATAAGAGTCATCAACGATCGCAATCGAGATGCTCTTCGAAGTTTCGTTAGCTGCAAAGTTAAGCGTGCCCATCCTCGTTAGATAGTCACAGCGGGAAGATGCGACGCCATTAATTACGGAGCAGTTGGTGGCGCCAGAAGTATCGCTAGTGGCGTAGTCAACCGTGGCGGTAGACGAAATATCCCCAGCGCGATTGACGGTGACAACTACGTTTCCAGCCGCTTCGCCGACAGAATAGCTGCTGGCGCTGAATTGCACCGTTTGTGGCGCGGGTGTCGGCGCGGCCGCTATTTTGGAGTCGTTCAGTTGCGGGCCGACCGCGCTCCATAAGGCGACGACGACAATGCTGACACCAATTGTGAAACGTTTACGTGTGCGCATGATTTCTTGCCCCTTTGAATTTCACAGCGGCCTGAGTGTTATCGCAAGCAGTTATCATCTCCGTCTGATCGGCCTGGTTACGGACCAAACCTTGAATGACCTGACCATTTCGGAGCGAATAAAGTCCACTCCGAAGCTTTACAGTTTATTCAGCCAGAACTGGTAGCCTAAGTACTGCACAAACACCGTGTTGAACTCAGCGCTCTTCACCGAATTCGCTTCGGCGATCTTGCGCAGAGTCGCAGCCCTTTCGATTGTGTCACCGCTACCGAAGGCATCGGTATAAGTTCACAGATGATTATTAGCCCGCTTCGTTTTTGTACGAAGAACCGATTGGCTGATGCTTATGGTCTGGTGCCAACTCCAAACCGTATCCGGTACTCGGTTGAGTCTATAAAGGCTTCGATCATCTGGGCGCGCCTGACACGTGCGAGTCCGCCATCCGCTTGCGCGTCTTCGCCCACTTGCGTGAATTGATTGAGTTTGTTCAACCAGAAGTTATAACCATCGAGATTCATGTCCGGCGGGTCTTGTGGATTCCTTCTGAGGTAGCCGAAGTATTGCATCAACACGAAGGCTTTGTTGTACTGCGCGTTGAAGATTGTCTTCGCGTCGTTGACCTTCGGCAACACGGTTGCGCGTGTCTCTGTGTTGTTGTTGAGTCCATTGAGAAGCTGACTTCGTAACGCCGTCTCATCGCTAGCTTGCGCTCCGCCGTTTGTAAATAAAGCGTTGAGATATTCCGCATTCGATTTTGAGTCATACAACGCTTTGAAAGCCGCACGATTAACAAAGGCTGAGGTAAAGGCGACTTTGTTGGCCTCTAATTTCTGCTCATAGCCGGGTGCTCCGACGACGACACCATCGCCGACGGTTTGCGCGTCGCGTAAGAACTCTCGGAAAGTCGGGAAACGGTTAAATGCGGATTGATAGAAACGGATGACAAAGTAGCCCGTTTGCTGAAACTCTATCGAGAGGAAGAACGCCGCAGAAACTTGCGCTCGTTGGCCCAGGACACACTTGCGCCGCTCATCACCGTTTCCCGGGGGGCAACTCGCGATTAGATTATTGAGCTGCGTCACCCAAAACTGTTGACCTGCATCATCCGGCATACGAGATAAGAAATCAAGATATTGCTGACGGACAAAGAACGTCGAACCATCAATCGGATTGATGTTTGACGGCGCGGTGTCATTGTCAATGATCGTGACG
Source organism: Pyrinomonadales bacterium (assembly GCA_038230715.1). Taxonomy (GTDB): domain Bacteria; phylum Acidobacteriota; class Blastocatellia; order Pyrinomonadales; family Pyrinomonadaceae; genus UBA11740. Next base: position 1,966 of record JBBRMS010000083.1, on the reverse strand, counting down.
GTCGCCGTGCTTGGCATGCCGAGGGCCGCTCCGGCGGGCGTGTCGAGGGTTACATTGAACGTTTCATCATTTTCGACAAACGCATCGTCTATGATGAGGATGGTCACCGTCTTGCTCGTCTCACCCGCCGCGAAGGACAGGGTTCTTAAGAGTGGCGTGAAATCGGAACGATCCGAAGCCGTGCCGCTGACGGTGGTAAGTTCGACGGTCGCGGGCGCGGATGTGTCGCCGGTGCGCGTGACCATCACGTTGAGGCTGCCCGCGTTTTCCAACACGCTGTAAGTTGCCGAACTGAATTGCACGGTGTTGTTGCTGGCAGGCGGTGTTGTGCCGCTCAACAAACTCGGCTCGATGTCGCTTGACGGATCGTTAGTCAAACGCGCTTGTGCGCTGCCGTCGGCATTGGCGATATAGACTTCGTAATTACCATCGCGAGTGCTACTGAAGACGATTTGCGCGCCATCGACTGATCGGGCGGGGTCGCTGTCAAACGCATTGTTGTTTGTCAGACGCACCTGCGCGCTACCGTTTTCGTTCATCACATAAATCTGTTCGTTGCTGTCCCTGAAGCTATCAAATGCGATCTTGCCGGTTGACCATGTTGGATTGGCATCGTCATCCGCGTTGTTGGTCAATCGCGTTTGATTATTGCCGTTGGCATCCATCGAATAGATTTCGGCGTTTCCGTCGCGCACGCTTGAGAAGGCGAGTTTCGCGCCGTCGGGACGCCACGCTGGACCGAAATCGTCGGTCGGACTGTTTGAGATGTTTGTTTGATTGCTCCCGTCGGCGTTCATGACGAATATCTGATCGTGTCCGGTGCTATTGCTGACAAACGCGATCTTCGTGCCGTCGGGCGAAAAGGCGGGGCTAAGATCATCGAATGAGTTGTTGGTGAGCCGCGTCTGGTTGCCGCCGTCGGCGTTCATTACATAAATTTCCGTGTTGCCGTCGCGCCCGCTGACAAAGGCGATCCTTGTGCCGTCCGGCGCCCAAGACGGACTGACATTATCGCCCGCATCGGTGGTGAGTCTCGTGACGCCACCGCCATCGGTGTTCATCGAATAAATGTCGTAGTTTCCGCTACGGTCGCTCGCAAAAGCAATCTTGCTAAACAGCGTCGGAGAGTTGATATTCCCCAGCGTTTCCTGGGCGTTAGCCTGTAAGTTCTCAGAGACTGTAAAGAGAACACCACTCACCGCGAAGGCGATGATTATCATTATTCCGATGAGATGCCAACCGCTTCTTTTTGAGTATTTCATAGCCTCAGCCTTTCATGTCGCATGCTCTGCTCTCTTACACCTGCATCGAGAATCAATTGCGTGTCCGGTCTTCCGCTCCTGCGCTCACGCCGAACGGCATATTCACCGGCGCAAAAAACGGGAAGGTGTTTTGGAACGGAACATCGTTGGCATTCACGCCGTCGACTTCTCCGTTTGGCCTGACGGGCTGGCGACTGTTAATGAGAGTGATGATGGTGTCAAGCGCATCATCAACCGGACGACGCCCGTTCGGGAAAGCAGCTTCGGGGTTCGTCCCGCCCTGCTGTCCCGTGTTCGGTAGATTGAGATTGAGCCGCAGCATATCGCCTTTCGACACGGCAATAGCGGCGAGAATGCCGATACTGGTGTCATCAGTCTGAAGTCCCTTAAGCGCGGCAACGATTTCACCCGCAAACTTTCCATTCGCATCATCAATCGGATCGGCGCGGGCGTAGGCGTCTTTGAGTTGCAACGGACGGATAAAGAAGGTATTGACGGCGGGAATGCCCATGCGGTCAATCGTCACGTAACGTCCGAAGCCGAGCGTCGTGCCGTCCTTGGCAAACGCGACCGGAGTTCGCCGCTGCATGTTGATGCTGGCTCCGAGCGAAGTCGCGCCCGTGTTTCCGACGAGCAAGGCTTTGGGAACGCTCAAGGCAACCATCAAAATATTGTAGCCCGCGAAGCTGTCACGTTTGCGGTCG
>JBBRMS010000082.1:0-19544 GCA_038230715.1 Pyrinomonadales bacterium | reverse complement strand
GCTGCTGGTCGCGATCGCCTGTGCCCTGCTCTACGTGCTTTGGCGGGAAGTGCGAAAGATCCCGGCAAAACTCTTCACCCTCATGGCCACCGCATTCGTGGACATGGTCGGGCTGTTGATGATCATTCCGCTCCTGCCTTTCTATGTGAAGAATCTTGGCGGCTCGGGTGTCGACGTGCTGGGAATGCATTTCGGCATTGGGCTTATCTCAGGCTTTATCGTGGCCGCTTTTACCGTGGCCCAACTGTTAAGCGCCCCAATGTGGGGCCGCTTTTCGGATCGAGTCGGCCGCCGTCCGACCCTGTTGATCGCCCTCGGCGCGGCCGCCATCGCTTACCTCATTTTCGGCTTTGCTCATTCGCTACTCGTGCTGTTCCTGTCGCGCATCGTTCAGGGTGCCGGCGGAGGCACAGTGGGAGTTATCCAGGCATATGTAGCCGACTCAACTGATCCGAAAGATCGCGCGAGGGCGCTCGGTTGGCTTTCGGCAACGACCAACCTGGGCGTGGCCCTGGGGCCGGTGCTCGGTTCATTCGCGATCACTCTGGGCAAACGCGATCTGATGCCGGGACCAGCCACGCTGCAGATGGGACATGCGGCGCCAGGGATAATGGCGGCGGCGCTTTGCGTGCTCAACATGATCTTTGTCACGCGCTACTTGAAGGAATCGCGCGATCTCAGCGAGCAGGCGGGTGAGGTGCGCCCTTCTTCTTCGCAGGCGATCTGGCGCGTAATCTCGCACGCCAGCGAACCTTCTTCCCGGCTGATTTGGATCTACGCTATTTCGATTGGAGCATTTCAGGGAAGCTTTTCCGTGCTGGCGCTGTTTTTGAACGCGCGCTTTCAGGTAACAGAACAGACGATCGGTTACTTCTTCATGTACGTTGGATCGATCTCAGTGTTTGCGCGCGTGCTGCTGCTCGGACGCATGGTCGATTGGTTGGGTGAAGCAAACCTTTCGCGTTTGGGACTGGTGCTGTTGGCTGCGGGCGTAGTCGGCATGCCTCTGTCGTGGAATTTGGGGACGCTAGCGCTGGCGGTGGCGCTGATTCCTCTGGGCACCGCTTTTACTTTCCCCTGCGTGACGGCCCTTCTGTCGCGGGTCATCAACCCGAGAGAGCGCGGCCTCTACATGGGAATGCAACAGACTTACGGTGGCGTCTCTCGCATCATCGCGCCGCTCTTTTTCGGCTGGGCTTTCGATTCGGTCGGCGTCTCGTCACCTTACTTCTTCTCTTCCGCCTTCATCATCGCCACCATATTTCTGGGTTTCGGGCTCGACCGATATGCGAGGCCGGAGCGGACACTCGCGCGGGAAGCGGCCGCCGAAAAGCAGGAAGCCTAGCCACCGCCTCACACCCAACGAATCGCTCAAACACCTAACCCAAATTTAGAAGCGGGCCGCCCGCGTTGTATTGGTGAGGCTTGGGAGAACTCTATGCGTCACTTCACCATTACATGTCTGGCTGATTCGACACAGACCAACTGCATCTCGCGCGGCCGGGAACGCGTAAACGGACAAACCAGAAAGTCTGCGTAGATGTTTGTCTCGCCATCCAATTTGGTCGCCAGGTCTTCCGGGAGATTGCGGTATCCAGCAATATTGAAACGCTGATCCGAGACTCCGAGCATCCGCTTCGTCCGTAAATTCCAAAGCCTCACGGCGGGATTTCCGTTAAAGCTCGACAGACGGCCGTGCACGCTGAAACACTTGCCTACGAGTTGCGGGTGCTCACGACAGGATTTCTGAACCTCGATGGCCGGAGAGCTGGCGGAAACACTCCCGCCAAAGACCAGCAACAGTAATGTCGCAGTGCGAATCAACAAACTATTCACCTCTCGTTTCGACCTTCGTGCGCTGGCCAGGCGGCAGCGGGATACAGGTTGTCGCTCTCCACATCAAAGACGCGGTTGAAGCGCGCTCGATAATTCTCGAAGGCGATGTGCGCCCCTAATTCCAGCAATTGTTCTTCAGAAAACTGCGCACACAACCGGGCATACAAATCTTCAGAAACGTTTGCCGGGGTATCAGCCATGGCATCAGCGAGTTCTACCACCAGCCGCTCTTTATCGTTCAGCGCTGAAAGGTCACTACCCGACAGTGCCTGGAGCTTCTCGTCGCTCAGTCCCGCTTTTCTGCCCACGGCAGAATTGATGTCCACTCAAAAGGGACAACCGATCCGGGCCGCGGTTCTGACTTTCGCGAGCTGGATGAACCGGAGTGAGACGCGGCGTTTCCTGCCCAGCCCCGCTTCCATGCCGATTGTGCCCCAAACGATCCCAGGCACGCGCATCTGCATTTTCATCGGCGTCAGATCTTTGCGGAACATCTTGCGCATCACACGGTAAAACCAGCGCAGATGCCAGGGGGCTTGATGCTTCTCTAAACCAGAAATGCGGGCCATGTGTTAGGGGTCAACTCGTCAGCAATAAGACCGCATGCAAATTGATTCAGCCAACCGCAAAGCGGTTAGTGTTCGTGCCAAGCCCGTCTACTGAATCGCTTTCGCCGCCTCCAGAATCTGTTCCGGCCGCGCGCGTACCCAGTAATTTTCGGTCAAGTTCACCCAGCGCACAGTGCCCGCAGAGTCCAACAGAAACTCTGCCGGCCGGGCAATGTCGCGTCCGCCTTCGCCGGCGCCGGTGTGCACCAGGTCATAACGGCGAATCGCCTCTGCTTTCGGATCCGACAGAAACGAAAATGTGTAACCGGCTTTTTGACAAAGGTCCCGGGACTCCTCTGGACTGTCCACGCTGATTGCTACCGGACGAATCCCCGCCTCTTCGAACTTAGCCAGGCTGGTTTGAATACTCCGCAACTCGGAGTTGCATGATGGTCACCAGTAGCCCCGGTAGAAGATCAGCAGCACTCCCCTGGCCGGTTTACCTTTGATTGGCGTCGAAAGGAGTTCCGAGAGCGCCAACGATTTTCCATTCGTGTCAGTGAGCGTGAAGTCCGGCGCCTTCTGGCCCACCTTTGGAGCCCCGCGAGCGGCGGGCATCCACCGCGGCATAATTAAAGTTGCGAAAACAAAGAGGGCGAAAATAACGATGCTCAGCCCGCCGATGATTACACCCGCAACCTTTGATCTGCGCGGCCGCGTTCCGGCGAACGCTCGGCGGATACCAATTAACAGCAAAGCAGCCGCGACCCCGAACAAGAGGAAGTTGGCCCAGGGGAAATCACGCGTGATCGGAAACTGGACGAAGACAAAGAAGTAGCTGACAAAAGCCAGCAGGGTTAGCAACAGCCCAGCCCAGATTGGCCAGTTGATTCTCTTGAGCTTCATAAGCAATCGTCCTTCAATTCGATCCTGTGGAGTGCGCTGACTTGTCAGCGCTTTATTTCCGCGGCGACTTGTCGCCGCTGCTCTCTGAACTCAAAAGTGGTCGCGACAAGTCGCGACTACCAAAGCGGCGACAAATCGCCGCACTCCACATCGGTCTTCAACTGACCAATGTTCCGGGACGGGGTTTCAGCACATGTCCATACTCTGGATGAAGATAAGCAATGCGTCCGGCGACGATGGTAGCGATTGCCGCCCCCTGAAAGGTGTAACCATCGAAAGGCGTGTTCCGGCTCTTTGATTTCGAGCGCGAGACGTCGAATGTCCAGGCTAGCTCTGGATCTAAAATGGTTAAGTCCGCCCTGCCGCCGCGGCTCAAAGTTCCGCGCTCTTCCAGGCTGAAAATGCGAGCTGGATTTGTCGCGCATAGTTCGACTAAACGCTCGAGTGAGATCACGCCTGCGCACACCAGTCTTTCAAACGCCAGGCCGATGGCCGTCTCCAAACCAACGATACCGAATGGGGCTTGATCGTACTCCAAATCTTTCTCGTCCGCGTGATGAGGAGCATGATCGGTCGCAATGATATCGATCGTGCCGTCGCGCAGACCTGCCAGGACCGCGTCGACATGATCCTGACTTCGCAGCGGCGGGCTCATTTTTGTGTTCGTATCGTAGTCCTGGACTGCTTCATCAGTCAGAGCCCAATGGTGCGGCGCCACTTCGCAAGTCACTGGCAGGCCTTTTTCCTTCGCGCGTCGTACGGCATCGAGCGCTCCGCGAGTTGAGACATGAGCCAAATGCACGCGCGCGCCGGTTAACTCTGCCAGCAGACAGTTGCGCTCGGCGTCTACCTCTTCAGCGGCTGCAGGCATGCCGCGCAAACCGAGCACCAGCGACCAGTGACCTTCATGCATTACTCCGCCGCGGGCGAGCGATTTATCTTCGCAGTGATCGATCACGGGCAAGTCGAACCCGCGCGCGTATTCCATGGCGCGACGCATCATCCCCGCCGTGGGAACCGGCCGGCCGTCATCCGAAACAGCGATAATGCCGGCGTCTTTCATCTCGCCCATTTCAGCCAGCTCAGTGCCTTCGGAGTTTTTTGTGATCGCGCCGATGGGAAAGACCGTGGCCAGACCGGCGCGCTCTGCCTGTTCGATTATGAACCTTGTCACCGCGGCACTGTCGTTAATCGGACTAGTGTTCGGCATCGCGCAAACGGTGGTGAATCCCCCACCGACCGCGGCCGCGACTCCGCTGGCGATCGTTTCCTTATACTCGTGGCCGGGTTCACGCAGGTGCACATGCATGTCGATGAATCCGGGGGCAACGACCAGGCCGGTAGCGTCAAAGACTTCTGCGCCTTCGGGCACTCCGTCGCTGTGGGAAGAGAGTCCGACCACCCGGCCGTCTTCGATCAGCAGATTCTTTCCAGTGTTGGTTCCCTGCGCGGGGTCGATCACATAGCCATTTGCGATTAGTAAGCGCATCTCGTTATTCGTTATGACCTCTCGGCGCCTTACGTTCGTCTTTGCGCCTTTGCGTGAAATGTGGAGCTCGGTGCAGTTTCATGCAAAGGCGCGGAGAGAAGTCAGAAGGCACAAAGATAAGACCTTTATTGAGCGAATAGTTTTCCGGTCCGCTCTTTCACCGCTCCATTCTTCAGACCCGGCAATCGCCTGGCGTTCTCTTTGCTGGCGCCGGCCAGCAGGTAAAGCACCGCCATCCTTACCGCGACGCCATTTGTAACCTGGTCGAGGATCAACGAACGGCCACCGTCGGCTATCTCCGAAGAGATTTCGATCCCGCGATTCATCGGCCCGGGATGCATGACGATCGCATCCGGCGCCGCCAGGCTCAGGTGGCTGAGATGCAGACCGTAATGGACGGCGTACTCGCGCATCGAAGGAAAAAAAGCATCCGTTTGACGCTCGCGCTGAACGCGCAGAATCATCACCACATCGGCTCCGACAATCGCCTCCTGGATCTTTTGTTCGACCCGCACGCCCTGTTCGATCAGCCCGGCAAATTCCGGCGGCACGAGGGTCCCAGGTCCGGAGACGCTAACCGTAGCGCCGAGCTTTGAAAGCAGATGAATATTCGATCGGGCTACGCGCGAGTGCAGAATGTCGCCCACGATTGCGACCTTCAATCCAGCCAGCCGGCCTTTATGTTCGCGGATAGTGAGCGCGTCGAGCAGCGCTTGCGTGGGATGTTCATGCGCGCCATCACCGGCGTTAACAATCGCGGCATTGCAGACCTGAGCCAGGTGTCCTGGCGCCCCTGCTGAGGAGTGTCGAATGACTATGCAGTCTGGCGCCATCGCTTCCAGGTTGCGCGCCGTGTCAAGCAGCGTTTCGCCTTTCGAAATGCTCGAGGTCGAGATGCTGATGTTGACTGCGTCGGCCGACAAACGCTTGGCCGCGATCTCGAACGATGTGCGAGTACGAGTGGAAGGTTCAAAAAAAAGATTGATGACGGTCCGGCCACGCAGGGCGGGCACTTTTTTGATCTCGCGCTTAGAGACGTCGAGAAAAGTTTCGGCCGTGTCGAGCAGATAGTTAATCTGATCGGGGGATAACTCGCGGATACCGAGCAGGTGCTTGAGTTTGAAGTTAGTGCTCACGGGTTTGTAAGTTGTCAGCCGTTAGTAGTCAGTTGGGTGTCTCACTACACATTAGATTCTTGTTAACCGGCTACTGCCAACTAACGACTGACCAACACAAAAAAAGCGGCCAATAGGCCGCTTCACGCTGCAGCTTCTGCTGCCGGTCGTTCTACGATTACGACCCCTTCGTCTTCGTCAAAGTCGGTGAGCATTACTTTGATAATCTCGCTCTTCTTGGTCGGCACCAGCTTACCGATGTAATCCGCCTGGATGGGCAACTCGCGATGTTCGTTGCCGCGATCCACCAGCACTGCGAGCTGGACCCGCTTCGGCCGGCCAAAATCGATCAATTGATCGAGCGCAGCCCGCACCGTGCGACCCGTGTAAAGCACATCATCAATCAAAACGATCGTGCGGCCCTCGATGTCGCCCGGCAACTCTGTGCCGCTGACAATCGGCTTGGCGCCGACCGTCGACAGATCGTCGCGATACAAAGTAATGTCGAGAATGCCGACGGGTGGTCGCGTGCCTTCGAGGTCGGCAATTTTATCGGCGATGCGGTTCGCCAAAGGAACGCCGCGACGACGAATGCCGACCAGCACCAGGTCAGTCAGACCGTGATTTTCTTCCACGATCTCGGAAGCCAGCCGTGCCAGGGCGCGATTGATCCGCGCCGCGTCCATAATCCGAACTTTTTCAGTGAATTCCACCGCGAGGGATACTACAAGAACAATGAGACGGTGACAAGTGTCTTCGCAACCTTACCCGCAACCCCGGTGAGTTTGAAATTCTGATTGGGTAGAGTTACTTGTTATTGGGAAGGCGGGCGCCCTCGCCCGCAAGGCGTAGTTAAGCATCCTTCGAAGAAACGCGTTCGCGCTTCGCGCTCAAAATGCGGGCGAGTGCACCCTCGTTCCCAGTAACAAGTGGCCTCTTCAACTCAAACTGGTCCACTAATCAACCCCGCAAGAAGGTGACAAGCAGACGACGGACAAGATAAACTCCTGCTCCGGCTCGTCACCTTTAACACTTGTCACTCTATCGCTCAATCGTACGTCCGATTCTATTCCGGCTGTCGCCAGAATCAGTGCACGAGTTTGCACTCAGTTCGCTCCGCATAGGTTTGCGTAGTGCTACCGCGCGAAGCCTGGCACGGCAGAGATTTCGTCGAGAGCCCTTTGGTAAGCTACGCCGGTTCGGCCTGGAATTTTCGAATCCGGTGGGTTTGGCCGCAGGCTTTGATAAGAACGGAACGGCGGCGCAAGCGTTGGCGGCGCTCGGTTTTGGATCAATCGAAGTTGGCTCGGTCACCAGCCAGCCGCAACCGGGCAATCCGCGCCCGCGCTTGTTTCGTCTACCCAGGGATCGCGCGCTCATCAATCGTGCCGGATTCAACAACTGCGGCGCCGCAGAATTGGCCGCCCATATCACCCGCCGGCCGCCCGACTGCATCCTGGGAGTTAACATCGGGAAATCTCGCTACGTGGAAATCGAGAATGCAGTCGATGATTATCTGCAAAGCTTCGCCGCGGTTTATGACATCGCCGACTACATCGCGATCAATGTCAGCTCGCCGAACACCCCTAATCTGCGCGAGCTGCAAAGGCCGGAGATGCTGACTGATCTGCTCACCAGCTTGCAGCGGAAAAACAGCGAGCTCGCCCAGCGGCATACTCAATCAGGGCCGAAACCGTTGCTCCTGAAAATTGCGCCTGACTTATCCGAAAGGGAAATCGAATCGATTGTCGAGATAGCAATTAGTCTGGAGATAGCGGGTTTGATTGCGACCAATACCACCATCAGTCGCGCCGGATTACAAACGCCTCAGACCGAAGTCGCAGCTCTCGGAACGGGAGGGTTAAGCGGTGCCCCTTTGCGAAGACGCGCGAACGAAGTCATCTCTTTGATTTATCGGTTGGCAGGGTCACGGCTGCCCATCATCGGTGTAGGCGGAGTATTCACCGCGACCGATGCCTGGGAGAAGATTTGCGCTGGGGCAAGTCTGATCCAGTTGTACACTGGCTTCATTTACGAGGGTCCGGGAGTGGCGCGCCGAATCAACGAGGGGCTCGCCGAGATTTTGAAACAGGAGGGCTTTCAGACCTGGGACGAAGCCGTCGGGTGTCGAGCTCAGTCATTACCACCCGCGTGAGCGGGTGGGCCCCACGAGGCTCGTCGCCCCATCCGCCCACGCGGATGGAACTGACCTCATAGCGAAAGAAACCCATGAATCCTAAGGCTAAAGACAAACTAATCGTGGCCCTGGATGTCGACAGCGCCACTCAGGCTCTGGATCTCTTTGTAGCCCTGCGGGACCTTGTTGGTATGTTCAAAATCGGGTCCCAACTCTTTACGGCCGCTGGCCCTGAGCTTGTTAGGCAAATTATTGCCAGGGGCGGACGCGTTTTTCTCGACCTCAAATTCCACGACATTCCAAACACAGTCGCAGCGGCCGGCATCGAAGCGGCGCGCCTGGGCGTATCCATCTTCAACATACACGCCGCGGGCGGGGCTGAGATGATGAAGCGCGCTGCTGCCGCTGTCACCGAGGTCTCGGATCGTGAAGGCCTCACGCGGCCAAATGTAATCGCGGTCACGGTCTTGACGAGCATGGACCAAACGAACCTGGAGCAGAGTGGCTTCCACGAGCGTCCGGGTCCACTCGCAGTCAGGTTGGCCCGGGCGGCGTTCGCGTGCGGACTGGATGGAGTGGTGGCATCGCCGCAGGAGTTAGGATCTATCCGGCAGGCCATATCGACCCCGGAGTTTTTGATTGTCACCCCGGGGATTCGCTCGAGCAGCGATGCGAGTAACGACCAAAAACGAACCCTGACGGCCGGCGCAGCAATCAGCGCCGGATCCGATTACCTGGTAGTGGGGCGCCCGGTGTTGACCGCCGCAGATCCTCCCGCCGCAGCCAGCTCGCTCGTGGCGGAGATCGGAAACGCGATGGACCAATTGTCAGAGCCCCCCTGAGATCCCTGGAACAAAAAGCCGCAGAAGGCGTGCTGTTAGCAGCTGCATTCGCTATTCAACATTGCGTTGCTGGTTGGAGCTGGAATGCGGTGGAAGATCTAAATTGAACTATCGGTTGGAAGGGGTTGTTGCGCCACGCGGTGACTTACCATTATCATTCGACTGTGCATCTAAAGCTGAAGTTCTCTCCAATCCTCGCGCAATCGATGGTCCTGCTGGTTTCCCTCACCTGCACGATTGCTGCCCAACAACGGAATGAAGCTACCCAGGCGCCCTTTAATCAGAGCGCTTACCGCCTCGGCGAACATCTAACATACAACGTTGAATATTCGCACTATTCCAGCGCCGCCCACGTTGAGTTGCTGGTCGCCGGACGCGGCCTCTTCTTCAATCGCGATGGGATTCAATTGCGAGCGCACGTCGAGACCGTCGGGATAGTCAACGTGGCGCTGCTGTCGATCAATAACGACTACACGACTTACATTGATCCCCAAACGGGTTTGCCGTACCGGGCGCAACAGGTCGTGCGCGAAGCAGGCCGCACTACCGAGGCAGAACGCGACTATAATCAACCGGCCGGCACGGAAGCGATTCCCTCTAAATTGAGATTGGGCGAGTTCCCAGGCACCTTTGATCTGCTCTCGGCTTTGTATCGGATTCGCGGGATGCCGCTGACGGATGGCTCCTCATATTACCTGACTGTGGTCCACGACGGTGAGCAGTACCCAGCAGAGGTGAAGGTCATTGGCCGCGAGCGAATTAAGACCAACGTGGGGTCGTTCAGTACGATCGTCACCCGGGTGAATGTAAAGTCGCACAGTTACGACCTGCGCGTTTATTTCAGCGACGACGAACGGCATGTGCCCGTGCGGATCACTGCGAAAGCCGCCTCCGGAGAAGTTCGCGCGGAGTTGGCCTCGTCCGAACTTACGCTTCCCGAACCTGTCACCGCGATTGCCCCCCCTCAGCCAATTCAGCCAACGCCGCGCGAGTCGCCATTGACGACGGTGCCATTGACCCCGCGACCACAGCCAACGAATTCGATCATCGCCGACCCGCAATTGAAGGACGTTCCTTTTAAGATCGGCGAAGAACTTACCTACCAGGTATACCTGGCGAGCTCGCCGCAACCGGCCGGCATAATTAAGTTCACCTTGAAATCCAGAGGACGATATTTCAATCGCGACGGATTATTGTTTTCCGTGACGGCGCAGACTAACGGGCCCGGATCCCGGGTATTTCCTGTCAACGATCAAATCAATTCGTATATCGACCCAATCACTCTGCTTCCGTTCAGGACCGAATTGAATCTTTCAGAAGGCACGTACCGGTATACTCGCGCATATAACCTGGATCAGAATCGCGGCGCAGCAGTGTCAGAGAAAGATCGAATCGACATCCCGGTGGGCACCCACGATTTAATCTCGGCGTTTTATTCCCTGCGCACCTTTGATCTGCGTCCGCCGAAGCAGAACGCCATATCGATTATGGCCACCACCCAAGCGCGCACGCTGCTGGTAAAATCCCAGCGACGGGAAACCATTGAGATTGGTGGTCAAAAGATCGATGCGATCATGCTGACCCTGACCACCGACGATCCCCAGGCAGATAAAATGCAAATTCGAATTTGGGTAGGCGATGATTCACGTCACCTGCCGTTGCGGATCACGGCGGTGACGCCGCTCGGACCTGTCCGAGCCGATCTAACGATCGCCCCTATAACATCGCAATAGCACCGCGAAGAGATCACTTCCCTGGAGCCAGAGAAAAAAGTTGAGAAGGGGCTTCCTAAATCCGCGGATCGTCATCAAGATATCCTTCTGGACTACCAGCGCATGCATTCTGGTGGCGGTGGTTGCTTGCCTGCTGGCGATCTGGAATTTCGCGGGCACTGATGTTTTGTGGCGCACCGTGGCCACTTGTGCAGTGATCGGTGGCGGCATGATCGCCTTCTATGTGGTCAACTCAATCTTCGATCGACCCTCTGAATAGGCTCCAGCATCAGCAGCCCGACTACAGGGACCTCACCTTTTTCTTTGCGTTACCTCCCTCCCTCGTCGTGCCCAACTACCTTTTACACGATATTGACAATCATTTTCAATATAAGGCATACTGCGAAGCGGTCGTTATCGGCGACCAGAATTTCATCAGAGCAATCGGGTTTTTGTTTATGCTTCAGTCGTTCATCATCGTTCTGCGTGAGGGGTTCGAATCCTTCCTGCTCGTAGCAGTGATCTTTTCGTACCTGCGAAAATCGGGGCGGCGGCACCTGGCGTCCGCGGTTTACTGGGCAATCGCCGCGGCGCTGGCCGTCAGCGGCGGACTCGGGTACTTGCTCTTTCAAATGCAAACGGGTCATGGCGATTGGATCGAACAGCACCTCGGACCGACTCTCGCCGGGTTTCTTGGTAACGAAGCTTTGCGCGAAGCTATCTTGGGTGTGGTTGCAATCGCGATGGTGGCTTCTCTGATTGTCTACATGTGGCGCACGGGCTCGAAGCTGAAAGAGAAAATGGAGGAGCGGCTGGGTGGCGTTTCGGTTCAAGGTTCCGGCTGGACGGCTTATCTTGGGGTTTTTCTTTTCACCGTTTTGACGATCAGCCGTGAAGGCATGGAAACGTCTCTGATGTTGTTGCAGGTGCGCAGCCCCAGACTCTTGTCAGGGGCTCTGCTCGGTCTCCTCGCAGCTTTGGCGATGGCCTGGGCCTGGGGAAGATTTGGCCACCTGATTAACATCAAGAGGTTCTTTCAGGTCACCGGAATATTCCTGCTCCTATTCATGGCCCAGGTCGCCGTGTACACGTTCCACGAATTCGCCGAAGCCGGCATCCTCCCCAATAGCGAAGCGCTCCACACAGCTACCGAGAAATTCTCTCCGGATGGATTGTATGGTCAATGGTTTTCCCTCGTGATGGTCGCGGCGTGCGCGCTGTGGCTGTTGGGAGCGTGGATTATTGATCGCATCAAGGCTCCGGCACCAAAGATCTCGGCATTCAGCAATCTTAAAGAGAGTCATTAACCGACTCGGTCCCATCTGGTCGATACTAAAAAGGGCTTGCATAAATCATGCAAGCCCTTTCAGCCATTTGGGATCAGCGCGAATTAATGACCGTGCTTTTCGCCTTTGTCGTCCTTATCCTTTTTGTCGTCATTGTCTTTCTTATCGTCGTTGTCGTTCTTGTTTTCGACGTACTCGATGCATTGGCCCTGATTCTTGAAAGGCTGACCACTTGCAGTAGTGTGTGTCTGCCATCCACCGTTCTTGCAATCATTCTTAGTCAGGGCTGGGTTCGCAGCGTTGAACCTCACGGTCGGCTTAGCACCTGTCCAGCAGCCTGCGTCGAGGCGGAACGTACCCACACCGCCGGCGCCTCCGTCGCAATAGTTTGCGGCAGTCAGAGTGCTGAAGTACGCATCGGATGGCGCAGGATTAACGCCCACGGTCGGTGGATTTGCCGTGGTCAAAACATTGAGCGAATCGTAACCGCATCCGGCCGAACTCGCGTAGCATGGAGCGCTTTCCCCAATCGCCGGATTGCCGTAGTGAGTGGTGCTGTACTCAATCCCGTAGATCACTTGGTTCGGAACGACTACGCCCAAGCCAGTCAGATTGAAAGTGATCGTGGTTGCCAGACCGTTAAAGCAGGTAGCCGACGCCGCGTGATACCACTTTCCGGAATTTGCGCCGGTACAGTTTATATTATCGGCTGAAGGCCGATACGGAATCGCGAACGTCTGTGTGACTGAGGCAATCAAAGTTCCCACTTGAGTTCCGGGGCCGACGTTATAGATATTTAGCTTGATCGGGTGTAAGAAGGTAGCTCCAGGCGTGGTAACGCAGTTACCTGAATACCAGTGACCGCTTTGACAGCCCCAGCTACTCATCCCCTGCACCACGGTAGTCAGAGTTCGTGCTGTACCCGCGAACTGAAGCTGATCGCCAAATGCGTTTGCCTGATTAGCTTCATACCCAATGCTCGAGAGATTCCCGGGCAACGGATTCGGAACGCTGTCATAAATTTTTTGGGCAAAGGCCTGGGTTGCGCCAAAGGCCACGAGCAGTAGCGAGAGGATAATTACTCTTCCATGTCTTGAGGTCATCGTTCATTTCTCCTTGGTAGAAAACGCTGCAATTCCACGCACTTGTGTGTAAGCCCGATAAGCTAGGCGTATGAATTGCTGATAGCTGGCGAGACAAACTTCAACGCCAGTGGGCTCCAAAATCAAATTGTCGCGGGTGCCTTTCAGGGAAGCGAGAAGCGGGCAAGAGAAACGTCTTGGGGGCTTTAGGCTTCTAACACCACACGGTACCGTCGGGTTGTCCGCACCCAACCGCCGGTGGAAAATACAATTACTAGAGCGTGCGTACTCTATAAGGCTACGTCGACCCTGTCAACGAACCAGCGGTCACGCCTCTCCCAGACCGATTCGCACTGACGTCTGCCCAGTTCTTAGTTTTAAAGCTTGCAGAGGCTGGAAACTAGCAATCGCTCTCGAATTCCAGCGCCGTACTTCGAATCACACAAAGATTCAAATTATCTTTTAGTAACCCTCGTACCTGTGGCTGATCTCTGTAAAGTTAGTCGGACCGCGTGGCTTCTGGGTGATTTCCCGCGAAAGAGGTGAAAAGTGCTCACGGTTGGGAGACTCCAGAGCTTAACGGCCTCTCTTTTAGTACATGGTCGCCAGTTCACGTTTGAGCAGCTTTCCAGTCGGGCCTTTCGGAATGTCTGTGACTATGCGAATCGACTTGGGACATTTGTAATCGGCCAGCCTTTCAGTGCAATAGCTGATCAGATCAGCTTCAGCTACGTCTACTCCGTCCTTCAATACGACGAACGCGGCTACCTCTTCGCCGTAGAGCGGATCGGGGACACCGATTGTCGCTGCGGCGGATACTGCAGGATGCTGATACAGCACTTCATCGATCTCGCGCGGGTAGATGTTCTCGCCGCCGCGAATGATCATGTCTGATTTGCGATCGACAATAAAGAAGTAACCGTCGGGATCGCGATAGCCAATGTCGTTGGTGTGAAACCAGCCGTTACGAAAGGCTATGGCCGTCTCTTCAGGATTCTTGTAATAGCCCTTCAGGATGTTCTCGCCGCGCAGAACAATTTCACCCAGCTCGCCGTCTGGCACTTCCCTGTCCTCTTCGTCGAACACTTTCATTTCATTTCCGATCGGCAAACCACACGAGCCGGGACGACGACGCGCATCCGGGGGATTGAATGTCGATCGGCAAGTCGACTCGGACAGACCGTAACCTTCGACCACCGGGCAGTTGAACGTCTCTTCAAACTTCTTCATGACCTCGGCCGGCACCGGGGCCGATCCGCACATCGCGAAGCGGAGCTGGTCCGTTCTCAATCCTGCTGCAACTCCTTCGGGGTATTTACTCAGTAGCATTGACAGCATGGTCGCTACAGATCCAAACGAAGTTACCTGATAGTTCGAAATGATCTTCCAGAACTGCGAGGCGGAAAACTTGGGACTGATTACTGTCGAGCCTCCGGCATACAGCGCTGACATCGTCGTCACCGACACGGCGTTCATATGAAAGAGCGGCATAACCGTCAACAGCCGATCATCCGCGGTGAATTTTAGCCATTCGCTTATCTGACGGGCGTTAGCGATGATGTTGCCATGCGTTAACAAACATCCCTTAGGCTTTCCAGTAGTGCCGGAGGTGTAAATAATGATCGCGTCGTCATCTATGCTGATCTCAGGAACTCGTTCGTCGATGCCCGGAGCGCGGCCGACGTTTTCTCTCAAATCAAACTCACTTGTCGCCTTCGCCTCATCATCAAAAGCGATGACAGACTTCAGTTGAGGCAACTCTCCTCGAATGCTATCTATTCGCTCTTGAAACTCGGAATTAAGCAGGATCGCTTTAGCCTCTGAATTATTCAGCACAAAAGCAATTTCCTGTTCTTTCAATAGAGAGTTCACCGGACCAGCCAGCGCCCCCAATTTCCAGCAAGCGAAATAGCCGACGATGTATTCGACGCTGTTGGGCATCAGCAGGCTGACGACGTCACCTTTAGTAATGCCGTGCCCAGCCAACAACGCGGCCGCCCGATTTACGGCGCGGTCAAATTCCGAGTAGGTAAACTCCCGGCCATCCGATTCCGAGAGTAAAAATGTTTTGTCGCAAGCTGCGTCGGATCTCTGCTCCAGTAGCTCGCGGATATTATTCGGGGCTGTCCCTGCTTCGCTTTTCATAGACTGGTCGGTCAATACGTTTAGGGTTATTACTGTGTACGATCTTCGCGTGCCGAAGCAAGTCGGCTTAGCTTCCCTTCCGTCGGGCGCTCCATCCGGGAAGTTGAGAACATCTCGCGCAAAGGCGTCAGGGCGCAAAAGCCGGAAAAGGGATGTGACCAGGCTGAAGCCGGGGCAGAGTTCGTGATATATTCTGCCCACAAAAAAGAGACGCCTAAAGGATCATTCGTCGTTACAGCAGCCTTGTTCACCTGAGGTTGGATGTACGCGGGACAAGTCCGATGGACATCTGAAATCTCAAGTTTCAGAGCGACATTTTGAAAGGAAGCTTTAAAATCGCGAAGCAATAATATGGATACCTATCGAAATTTTATCGGCGGCAAATGGATTGAATCCACCTCGTCGAAGAGTGTTAAAAACATTAATCCAGCCAACACGGAGGACATCATCGGCACCGTCAGGCAGGCCACCCGTGAAGAAGCCCGCGCGGCGGTCGACGCTGCGAGTGAGGCCTTTCAAAGTTGGCGGCGGATCCCGGCCCCGGCCCGAGGGAAAATCGTGGCCAAAGCCGCGCGGCTAATGGAAGAAGCAAAAGAAGAACTGGCCGGGATTCTGACGCGCGAAGAAGGCAAAACGCTTTCTGAGTCACGCGGCGAGCTGCAGCGTTCGATCAACGTGGCGGAATTCTGCGCGGGCGAATCACGGCGCATGAACGGCGAGACCATTCTTTCCGAATTGCCCGCCAACTTCGCCTACACGATCAAACAACCGCTGGGGGTGGTTGCCTGCATAACACCCTGGAATTTTCCGGTGGCTATTCCGGTGTGGAAGATCGCGCCGGCCCTGGTGGCCGGCAACACCGTCGTATTCAAACCGGCAACTCTGACACCGGCGACCGGGGTCCGCATCGTGGAGATTTTCGCACAGGCCGGAATACCGCCCGGCGTTTTGAATTTGATTTTGGGATCAGGCTCGGAAGCGGGTGACGAGATCATTAGTCATCCGGCAGTCAAGGCAATCTCCTTTACGGGATCGAACGAAGTTGGCATTCGGATGTACGAACAGGTGTCGCGCCGCGGCGCGAAGTGCCAGTGCGAAATGGGCGGCAAGAACCCGGTCGTAATCCTCGAAGATGCCGACCTGGACCTGACCGTTGAATCAACCGCGCAGGGCGCGTTTGGGTCGTCCGGGCAACGCTGCACCGCGACCAGCCGGGCCATAGTCGTCGATGAAATCGCTGATGAGTTCGTCAGGAGAGTGGCGCAGCGGGCCGAGTCAATGCGAATTGGCGATGGCAGCGATCCACAAACTGAGATGGGTCCCAGCGTTGATGAAGGTCAGTATAAAACCGTGCTCGAGTACCTCAATATCGGCCGTGAAGATGGAGCGACTTTGGTCTGTGGCGGCGAGCGCGCCACCGGCAACGGCCTCGACAAAGGTTTCTTTGTCCGCCCGACCGTTTTTGATCACGTAACGCCGGACATGCGCATCGCCCGCGAAGAAATTTTCGGTCCGGTGCTGTCTGTTTTGCGGGTGAAGGATTTCGATGAAGCCATGCAGGTCGCCAACGACACTGAGTATGGGTTGTCTTCATCGATTTTCACCAACGACGCGGCGCGCATCTTTCGCTTTGTAGACGAAATCGAAACCGGCATGACCCACATCAACTCGCCCACGACCGGCGGTGAAGCGCATATCCCTTTTGGCGGGATTAAAGGCACTGGCATCGGCGATCGCGAACAGGGCTCGACAGCTCTGGACTTCTACACCGATTTGAAAGTAGTTTACGTGGATTACACTGGACGCAAGCGGGAGGGAAATTTGTATTAGTGGGAGGCCTGATGGTATCGCGAAGCGACTACGTCCCAAAGCCCAGGGCTGCTTCAACCCTGGGGAGGTAGTCTGATTATTACCAACCCGGAACGGGTTGCGCAACCGACGCAACCGCGTTGCGGTTCAAACTTGAATCGACAAAGTTGAAAGACGAGTCGGGCGGGTAAATGAATTTAACTTAGCCCACTTCCCAAGCGAGCCAGCGCATGGAAAACTCCACTAGATTACTGCACGCTCTGTGGAGCATCGCACTGCAGTTTCCTTCACTGCTGACGATGCTCGCCTGCATCGTAGCTGCCATCTTCCGTTGGCGGCGCCACCCGAAAGTTTCACTCGCCATTATTACCGGGCTGGGGCTGATGATCCTGCACGCGTTTGTCTTTGCTTTTGTTTACGCGTTTGTGCCGGAGCTATTCGCGCGACCGGGTAGCTACAGCATGATTAGGACAGTCCTCAATATCATCACATTCCTGTACAACTCATCCCTGGCAATAGCTTTTGGGATCTTATTGTTGGCCGTGTTCATGAAGCGAAGCATGCCGGCTTCGCCCGGTGAGAGCGGGAGCAGTTTCGCGTAGATCGTGACCTGGGTCCCGGTCAGGAGACAGAAGTGTTTACGTTCCTAGTCTATCTGCTAATCAAGAAGTCCGTTCTGATCATTACGATCCTGGCCGGAATCGGGTTCGCAGTCTACCGCTGGAAACGACATCCGCGAATTTCACTGATGGCGGTGTTGGCCCTCGGACTGTACCTCGTCGACACTCTGGCTGTTGCAATCATCTTCTATCTGCTGCCGGGCTTGTTCTTTCGGCTGCACCTGACCGCCCAAAAAATCAGCATGCTCGACTCTGTAATTCGGTTACTCGACGATTTCGTTTATGCAACTGTCTTGCTTTTGCTCGTTGCTGCGGCATTTAACGGACGCGTCACAGAAAGCGTGACCGTCGGTCAAAGGACGGACCGGTAAGTCACCACCCCACACCCATAGTCGGTCTTGTGGTCGCGGTGCTATAAATATTTCGCTCCTGACCGAGCGAAGAACTCGAAAGCTACTAACCATTAGCGAGCAGAAGGACTGAATGAAAACACTAATCAAAAACGGACGCATAATCACCGCTGTCGACGATTACAAAGCTGACATCCTGATCGAAGGCGAAGTAATTTCCGTGATCGGGGCTAAGCTCGAAATGGAAGCCGACGTCACTATCGACGCCGCCGGCAGGCTGGTAATTCCCGGCGGTATCGATCCGCACACGCACATGGAACTACCCTTCGGCGGGACTACGGCGTCGGACGACTTCCGTACCGGGACCATTGCCGCGGCCTATGGCGGCACAACAACGATTATCGACTTTGCCGTTCAATACAAAGGCGAAGCCCTCTTACAAGGCGTCGACAACTGGCACAAAAAGGCCGAAGGAAAATGCGCGATCGATTATGGCTTTCACCTGATCACGACTGAGCTCGAAGACAAGCAGATCGAAGAAATGTACACGGTAATGGACGAAGGCGTGACCAGTTTCAAAATGTTCATGGCTTATCCAGGCGTCTTTCTGGTTGACGACGCGACCATCTTTCGCGCCATGGCGGCTGCTGGGCAGCGCGGCGGACTGATCTGCATGCACGCGGAAAACGGCATCGTCATTAACGAGATTATCAAACACGCGCTGGCCAAGGGCCACACTGCCCCCAAGTATCACGCGCTCACGCGGCCGACGGTCGCAGAAGCCGAAGGCGTCCATCGCGCGATTGCCATCGCCGAGATGGCCGAAGCGCCGGTCTACATCGTCCATCTTTCCTGCGCCGACGCGCTCAACCAGGTTCGCGAGGCCCGCGACCGGGGCATTCCGGCTTTCGCCGAAACCTGTCCTCAGTATCTCTTCCTTTCTATAGACGACTACGGCGACGACTTTGAAGGCGCGAAGTACGTGATGACTCCGCCGCTGCGCGAAAAAGCTAATCAGGCAGAGCTTTGGAAGGGTTTGAAGATGGACGATCTCCAGGTCATCTCAACCGATCACTGTCCTTTCTGTATGAAAGAGCAGAAGGAACTGGGCCGCGACGACTTCACCAAAATCCCGAACGGCGCCCCCGGCGTCGAGCATCGCGTCTCACTGATCTACACCGGCGTGGTTGAAAATCGGATTTCGCTGAACCGTTTTGTCGAGCTTACTTCGACTGCCGCCGCGAAAATGTTTGGGCTGTTTCCCAAAAAGGGAACAATCGCTGTTGGTTCGGATGCGGACATAGTCATCTTCGATCCGAATAAGGACCAGACGATCAGCGTCAAGACCCATCACATGAACGTGGACTACAGCGCTTATGAAGGCCGGACCATCAAAGGGACTGTTGATACCGTCTTGTCGCGCGGCAAGGTGGTCATCGACGGCGGCGAGTTTAAAGGCAGGTCAGGCGATGGGCAGTTTTTGAAACGCGGCGAGTGCGTCGCGATCTAATTTGGAGTGCGCTGACTTGTCAGCGCTTCGTTAAGCCGCGACTTATCGCCGCGAGCTGCGATATAAGCCTCTGTTTGGTCGCGACAAGTCGCGACCTTGAAAGCGGTGACAAGTCACCGCACTCCATATCCCGACGAGCTTTTCTTCGACTTCCTTC
>JBBRMS010000081.1:0-19767 GCA_038230715.1 Pyrinomonadales bacterium | reverse complement strand
CGCGCCCGAGAGTTCCCGCGGACGTTCGAGACGAACCGCGCCCTGCTTTCTCGCCGCGGCTTCCGCTTCCGCCAGACGCCGGGCGGCTGCTTCATTCTCTGACTCAGTACCGACCGGAACGCTCTCTGCCAAAGCCTCCACCACAGTTGTAGTCGTGACCACAGTTGTGGCTTCGTTCTTCGGCTCCTGCTTCATCGAAGTCAGCACCTGATTTTCGCGCGAGCCGTCGCGGTAGTAGCTGACGGCTTTGCAGCCAAGCTGCCGCGCCAGGCGATAGAGATGATCGACTGATTCAAGCGTATCGTTGACCGCGCCGTTGCAGGTCTTGGAGACGCTGTTGTCGACGTTGCGTTGGGCAGCCGCGAGCACATGCACGTGCTGTTCAGCGCTGATGGACATCGCCGAGATGAAGTAAGACGGCAGCTCGTGCTCATGCTCAACCACATATGCCGCGGCCGCGTCGATTGAATCCGGATCGGTCTGATCGACATCTACTCCCAAAGCTTGTGCAGCTAAGGTGTGCACGTACGTGCGGGTGCCCAGGGTGTCTTTGCGGACATACGCCCACGAGAAGTTCGGTTCGACGCCCGAAGACGTTTCCGCCACCAGGGAAATCGTGCCCGTGGGCGCAATCGTGGTTACTTCATAGTTGCGCAGGGTGAGCGGAACTTCGCGGGAAATGCCAATCTCGTCATAAATGAATTTGGCGTAAGCTTCGCGGTTCGGTTCCAGTTCAGGAAACACACCGCGCTCGGCGCCCAGCCGTAAACTTTCAGTCCAGGCTTCGCGACGCACAAAGCCCATCACTTCGTCCATCAAATCGATCGACGCGGGTGAGCCATAACCAATTTTCAGACTCAAGCAAAGGTCGGCAAAGCCCATAATGCCCAGACCGAGGGGCCGCGTGCGCTTGACCACGTCATTGATTTCCGGGAGGGGCCAGGCACAGGTGTCGATTACGTTGTCGAGGAACCGAATACATTGATGAGTAACTGTTGCCAGGCGGTCCCAGTCCACTCGATTTTCGCGGTTGTAGAACTTGGCCACGTCGATCGAACCCAGGTTGCAGGAATTCGCAAAGTGCAGGAACTGCTCGCCGCAGGGATTGCTTGCCATGATGGGCCCCATCGAGTTCATCATGTGATTATGCCGATTGACCTCGTCGATAAAGGCTATGCCCGGCTCGGCGTATTTGTGCGCGCTGGCAATGATCCGGTTCCAGATATCCGGCGCATAGGCCATGCCCGGCGTGGGCGGCTCTTCGATCATTGCGTCCGAAAGATCCGCGGTGTCGAAGGTGTCCTTATCACGAAAGGTGATCGTGGAACCGTCGGGACGCCGATAGACAACATAGTCGCGGCCGGTGACTGGATCAAAAATCGGATCGTTCCAAAGCTCGCCGTCAAACTCAAGTTGGAACCATTCGTGATGTTCGACCGCGGCCAGAAACTTGTCAGTGACGTTGACTGAGATATTGAAATTGGTCAACGAGTGCTGATCATTCTTGGCGTGAATGAAGCGCAGGATGTCTGGGTGCGTAACGCGCATCATGCCCATGTTGGCGCCGCGCCGCACTCCGCCCTGCTTCACGGTGTCAGTGGTGGTATTGAAAATATTCATGAACGACACCGGACCGCTGGCTACTCCGTGCGTCGTACTGACCATGGCGCCGCTCGGTCGCAGCTTTTCAAAAGTGAACCCGGTGCCGCCGCCGGTCTGATGAATAATCGCCGCATCTGTCGCAGTCTTCATGATGCCGGCGATCGAATCAGGCACATCGAGCACAAAGCAGGCCGCAAGCTGTCCATTCGGTTTGCCGGCGTTGACCAGACAGGGCGTGTTGGGCACAAATTCGCGCGCCGACATGATGCCGGACATGGTGGTGAAGAATTCGTCGCGCTTCTGAGGATCGGTCTCAGCCACCGATACATGTGCCACCACTCGGGCCACAATATCCGACCATTGTTCCAGCGAAGCACCCCGCGCATCTTTGAGGGAATACCGCTTGGAGATAACCCGCCTGGCATTGAGCCCCAGGGGATTGATTTGAAGCTCCTGGGAACCAATCGATTCGGGGGTTTCGTTTTGGGCAACTTTGGTCATCTTCGCACCACTCGCCGTGTTCATCTATTTTTACCTTTCCCGCGTGAGGACCGCACGCGAGCCGATTTTGGGGACTAAAAAGCCTCGACGATACGCCATCGCCGTTAAAAGAAGTTAAGTTGTATTGCAGATAATACGGTCGGTATTTCGAAGTCACGAACCCTTGCGGAGTTGGGATTGAATCCCCTTCTGCCGCCAGCACCAGCCGCCTCAATCCGAGCAAGGCGCACTATAAACCTCTTGACTCAAGAAGTCAATATGTTGTGGTTACTTTTTTTTTCAACACGATAGAGTGTGTTTCCTGAGGCGGTACTTTAAGGGCTAAGTGGATGGGAATCAGGCCGTTAGGATGGCCCAAAGTACGACAAACTGCAGTTTGTCTTAAGTTCAGCAAAGGTTTGGAAATGACGAGGCCAGGATCATCAAATTGAAGTTTGTCCGACGAACTATTTCCCTGACGAGCTACTCGAGAGGAGCATATCCAACTCGCGGTTTTGATTGTCCAGCATGCCAAAGGTGTCGGCTGTCTCTTCCAGCATCTGCCGGGTCATCGCGATTGAATCGCTTAACTCTTCGAAGTGCAGGGCAGAAACTCGTTCAGGGGTGGGGAGAGTTACGACTTGATCGTTGACGAGGCCGAAGAAGTTTTCAATGGATTGTAGCTGGCCCTCGACCAGGCGAACCGATCGTTCCAGGTCATTGAACGCGGCGACTCTCCGTTTCAGTATTTCGGCATTCGCCTGCTGAACCCGCTTGGCTCGATCGTCTGTAGAAGTCTGAATCGCGTGCTCTGCCTGCTTAAGCTGGTTTTGCACCGCCTGGCGATTGATTGCCCTAAGATGATGTTTGCGGCGGCGGTAGACGTCGAGCAGATCGACGAAGTCCTCCCAGCGCTGATCTAGGCTGAGGATGTTTGAAGGAACCTGTTTGCTGGTGGTGAACTTCTTGTAATTAGAATAAATCTGGTTCTTCATCCAGCGGAGGTATTCGACGGCTTCGCGCTCGCGAGGATCGAACCCTTTGATGACTGCTTCGCGTTGGGCGTCACGAAGTTTGCGGGCGCGCTCTTTTTCGCGTCGTCCAACCAAACGGCGGTAGAAAGGAGTAGCTGGCAACACAGCAAGATAAAGGGCCTCGGTCCCCATCCCGGCGATCAGCGGTGTCAGATCCTGAAAATATGCAGCGACGATGGCAAAGCCAGCCAGCCCCCAAAAGTTAATCGGCTCTTTGAACGCCTCTTTCAGGTACCGAAAATCGATCTTGGGCAATTCCATTTGTCCTACGAAACGCGTCCCGTCATGTTCGAATGCTGGTTTGCTATCTACTGCGATGAAGTCTCACCCTGAGCCGGCAAGGCCTGGGGCGTTGAATCAGAACTCGCAGCAGGCAACAGCCCCATATCTCGTTTGTACTGGAGCAGCTTATCCTGCAACTGCATGTCCATCGCTTCGCGCTCTATCTCCTGCATTTGGTTATCGACGGAAGCAGACCCGAGTTGCATCTTGGCCTCAGCGGCAGCTGCCCGGCGATCGATCTTGTCGCGCATCTCGTTGAAAGTAGAAGCGTCGTCCCCGAGATTGAACGCTTCCATCGTCTGCGCCAGCTGCTCCTGCAGCTTTGCCTGCTTCGACTGATTTATCAGCTGCATCGCCTCGGCGCTACGTTTCTGCATCTGCAGGACGTAGTTGTCACGCGCCTTTAGCGCCTGCTTTGAGGCTAACTGGGAATGCTCGAACTGGTGTCCGGTTTTCTGCAGATCCATTTGCGCCTGTGAAAGCTGTCCGATGTAAGCCGTGGCGATATCGTCACGACCCATTTTGACCGAGGCCTTAATTTTCGAATCCAGGTCAACAACCTGGGATTCGAGCCGCTCTTTATTCTTTCCCAGCAGCTTTTCGGTCGCCATCACCTGCGCCACTGAATTATTGAGGTCAGGAATGCGGTCGCGCATATCGCGAATTGTCTGTTGAAGAATGAGTTCGGGGTCCTCAGTTCGTTCGACAATTCCGCCAAAAAGCGCGCGCATCGAGCGCTTTACTCTTGTCCACAGTCCCATTTAATCCTCCGGCCGAAACAGATTCCCAAAATCGGGTCAGATTTCAAAGCGGTCGTCGAAAACGCCTGCACACCGTCGAATAGTACGTAACCACAGCGTACTCGGTTGCATTTTCAACCGATTTTGGTCGGGAGTATAGCAGAGAACGCGGGTCGTGAGCAGTGGCCGGTGGGCCAACCAGGTCTCAGGATTGAATCTTGTCAGGGCGGCCGATATCACGTCGGTAATGCATTCCTTCCCAATGAATATCCGCGATTGCGTCGTAGCAGTTAGACAGGGCAAGGTCAAGGGTGCTTCCCTTCGCGGTAACCCCGAGCACGCGACCTCCGGCGGTGAGCCACTCACCGTTCGGTCCGCGCGAGGTGGCCGAGTGAAACACAGCCAGGTTCTCGTCCTGCTGTCTGTCCACAGCCAGGCCGGATATTACTGAGCCCGTCTCAGGCTTAGCCGGATAACCACGGGCCGCTAGCACGACACAAGCCGAAGACTCCTGGGACCAGTTGATCTCAACCTCTCCCAGGCGTGTTTCGCTTATCGCCTGAAAAATATCAGCCAGGTCGCTGTTGAGCCGCATCATGATTGCCTGGGTTTCAGGATCGCCAAAGCGGACGTTGTACTCCAACGCGCGCGGCCCCTCTGGTGTCAGCATTAAACCCACAAACAGCACCCCGCGAAACGGAAAGCCTTCGTCACGGGCTCCTTGCAAGGTGGGCTCGACCACCTCGCGAACAATGTGCTGCAGCGTCGAATCGTCGAGGATGTCCGGGGCGGTGATCGAGCCCATCCCACCGGTGTTGGGTCCGGTGTCGTGCTCGCCTACGCGTTTGTGATCGCGCGAAGGCGGCATCAGACGAAAGTCTTTGCCGTCAGAGAAGAGGAGTAGAGAGACCTCACGCCCAGTCAGGACCTCTTCAATAATTATGAGCTCCGTGCCTTCAGCCGTGAGGGTTCCATCGGTTAGCTCGTCAATGGCTCTTAGCGCCTCGATCCGTGATTGGGCAACGACGACGCCTTTCCCAGCGGCCAGACCGTCGGCTTTGATGACCACCGGTGTTCCTGCAGAGCCGAATTCACCACTCTGCAAAATCGTCCGGGCTTCAGCGGCCGTGTGAGCGATTTGATAACGCGCTGTCGGAATGGAATGACGCAGCATAAAATCTTTGGCGAAAGCCTTGCTCGATTCCAGGCGGGCAGCCTCCTCCCCCGGTCCAACAATTCTTAGTCCCTGTTTTTGGAACTCGTCAACGATACCGGCGGCAAGGGGAGCTTCCGGGCCAACGATGGTCAGATCGATCAAGGCGTTTTTTGAAAACGATAAAAGCGCGGGAATGTCGTGGGCGCCGATGGCAGCGCATTCGGCGAACTCAGCGATGCCGGCATTACCAGGGGCGCAAAAAAGCTCCAGAGATGGTCGGGCACTTCGGCGTAACGCCCACAACAGCGCATGCTCACGTCCACCTGATCCGATAACGAGAATTCTCATTTTTGATATTGAGTCTTAGCCCTGGCCGCGAGGTTGATCAATGTCCCCTGAAACTAAAGAATTCGCACCCTTTCCAGGAAAAACAGGGAGGCAATTTTTCCGCACAAACGCTTGACAGGCGGAAGTCATAGTCATATAAGTGCAGCCGCTGTTGGCCGCCGCTTTTGAATTCCAACGAACCAGCGCCAGTTCGGTTTCGCGGCCTCCTCGTGCAGCCCGCAAGTTACGCGCCTACCTTTGTGGCGTCAGTGAACCGGGGAGGGACCACAATGTCAGATCAGAGGACGCAGAGGATCGTGAATCATGACTCGCTTGACTTTGAAGATCGACCAATTACATGTGTTGATTGCAACGAGCCATTTATTTGGACGGTGGGCGAGCAGGTCTTCTTTCACGACAAGGGTCTGAAGAACGAGCCGAAGCGTTGCAGGCCCTGCAAACAGGCGAAAAACGATCGCCTGGCGGCCATATCCGCAGCCCAGCAGTCCGGAGTCAGACAACGCATCGAAGTAACAGTAATCTGCGCCCAATGCGACGAGGAGACTACGGTGCCCTTTTTCCCGTCACAGGGACGGCCGGTCTATTGCCGGACCTGCTTTCTTGCCAGCCGGTCAATGTCCGCTACCGCCTGAGATAACACCACTTCCATAGGCTTAATGCTCCAGATGATAAGGGACGTTGGTAACGACGACTCCCTTTTTAAATAGCAGTGCGCCCTTAAGAAACAGAGTATTTTGATTATGAAGTAGATTTTGCCACCACTTTGCCGGCACAAATTCGGGCAACACAATGGTTACGACCTCTCCGTGCGAGCTTCTCTTGACCCGGTCTACATAGTTAAGCAGCGGTCGCTGTAACGAGCGATAAGGCGAGGCCACCACCACCAAATTCACGCCTGATCCCCATTGCTCCCACTTCTCGCGCAGTCTCCGTGTGGCCTCCTCGTCGAGGTTCACATAGACAGCAGTGACGTGATGTGGGGCGATCGACTTGGCATATTCAAGCGCCGCTATGACGCCCCGGTGAATACCGGATATAGGCACGATCACTTCGTGACGAACTGGACGCAGACTTTCCAGACCTTCAGTCGACAGCTGTTGTGCTACCTCAGAATAATGACGGTGGATTCTGAGAAAGATCATGACCAGGAACGGAATCAGGACTACCACCAGCCAGGCGCCGTGCATGAACTTCGTGACGATGAAAACCATCAGCACCACGAAGGTGGCAACGGCTCCGACTCCGTTTACTACCAGATACTTTTTCCAATGCGACTTCCGATGCAACTCGGCGACTTCGGCCGCGGACTTCGGCGCCACCGCGGCCAGGGCGCGAGCACCGAGTCTTCCCGTGACATTGCTTTCAGATTGCTTTGCCGGCTCGACAGGTCTAGCAATGCCGATCCCTTCACGCAGGCCGCGCAACATGTTTCCTTCCCTCCACCAATGAACGACCATGCCGGCCTGTGACAGAGTGAAAGAAAGAAACACGCCCACGGCATAGAGCGGAATCAACCTACTGGTATCGCCGCGAAACGCCCAAACCAGAACACCGGAGAAGATCGCCAGAAGGATGACGCCGTTCGAGAAAACCAGCCGATCGCCAAGATTTGCCAGTTGCCTCGGCAGAAACCGATCTCGCGCCAGGAGTGAAGCCAAACGGGGAAAACCCGCAAAGGAAGTATTGGCGGCGAGTACCAGTATGGCGGCGGTCGTAGCCTGAACGACATAATAAAACCAACCCAGATGGCCCGTAAAAACTATGCGCGCGATCTGTGAAATAACGGTTTCGTGCTCGGCCGGATGAATATTGAAGAGGTGAGTGAGAATGCTCGCCCCCAAAAACATGACGATCAAAAGCGCCGCCATCCATGACAGAGTGGTAGCAGCGTTCTTGGATTCCGGTTGCTTGAACGCCTGGACGCCATTCGAGATGGCTTCGATGCCGGTAAGTGCAGCGCAACCATTCGCAAAAGCACCGAGCAAGAGAAGCAGCGTCAGTGGCTGCGCATGATAGCCCTCAGCGATCTTCAAATCCACATCACTTGGCGCCGGAACCATGCCGGGGTTTAGGTAATAGCGAATCAGACCGTAACCGATCAAACATAGAAAACTGAAGATGAACGCGTAACTGGGTGCAGCAAACAGCGAGCCTGCTTCACGAACTCCGCGCAGGTTGGCCACGGTGATGAAGCCAATGAAGAAGAGACACAACCAGACGCGATGATTGTCCAGCCCCGAGAAACTAGTTCCCACTGTCGCTGAAGTGATTGCCTCGACTCCAGCCGCTACCGAAACGGAAACCGTAAGTACATAGTCAACAAGTAAAGACGCACCCGCTATCAGCCCCGACAAGGTGCCGAGGTTCTCTTTGGCAACGATGAAAGCGCCGCCTCCGGAAGGGTAGGCGTAGATAGTCTGCCGGTAACTGATCGTGACGATGACCAGCAGGAGACAGATCGCGATCGAAATGGGAACAACGCGGCTAAAAGCATCCGACTGACCCGCGACGTAACCCGCAGCCAGCACCAGGAGAATCTGTTCAGTTGCGTATGCAGTGGACGAGAGTGCGTCCGAAGCGAAGATCGCCAAGGCTGTCTTTTTGGTAAGTCGCTCGTGTGCTAAGCGGGCTGTTCTGATCGGGCTGCCGACCAGCAGACGCTTTAATGAGGCCATCTTGATATCGCGGTAGCGAGCTCTCTCAATAAACGGTGGCGCTAAAAATGCCACAGCGTGCGCTTGGTCAAGCGGCGACTGCGGCGAAGCATCCACCTCCGAGGGGATCTCTGCTTCTTTTTATTCTAAAGCGAATAGTTCGAACTAATCTTCTGGCGTATCTTATGCCACTTTTTTGGAAAGTCCAACGGCCTGACGCAACAGGGAGACAATCTGCAGAAGACTCAACCTGTTTTCAAGAAACTGGCGGCCAAAAATAAAAGCGGGCGGGGCCCTCCCACAAGCCCCACCCTAAGGCCACGTGTCCTCACCCCACGCGACCACTTCGCCCACCGGGGAGGCGGGCGCGCGATGATTATGCACAAGTAGACTAAAAGATGCAACCATAAGTTCTGCTTTTTCTCACTGCTCTTTAGGGGTCTTTTTCACCCGCAAAATTGAATCACTTTTCGTGATAGACCCTATTACTTTGGCTGGGGTAAAAGTGATTCAATGCTGTGTAGTAACACGATGACTACGTTGTCTTCATCGCGCTCTTTTTTCTCAGTCAGAGTTACGTAATCATTAGTAACATCTCTAATCGTTCCCTCATAAACACCCCCCGAAGTTGTCTTAATCAGAATCGACTGACCTCGATACCGAATCAAGAGGTTTTCGATGTGTTGATAGTTCATTTCGATCTCCCCGGGACGAGCCGCGGCCTCGTCCCATATAGCTAACGGACTAGTTTTTTTCCTAGAGCGGCCGCGCAACAGCGAAGCTAACTTTCGTCAACGAGCGCATTGTCCCACGTCACGAAAAACAATCGATAGCCATCGGGATCTTGCAGGCTGAAAAATCGTCCACCCCAACCTTCGTCCGTCGGCTGGCTAATAATTACCCCGCTCTGACTCAACTGCTCGTGAAACTGATCGACATCGTTGACACGCAAAACAAAATGCACTCCGCGTCCACGCTTGAGCATCGTTTCGATTTGCTGCACGAGCGTGATTCGCAGTGAACCTGCGCGCACAGACGCAATTGGCGGTTCAGCTCCGGAGTTATACGACACGATTTCGAACCCCAACTGATCCCGATAGAAAGACAGAGAGTCTTCCAGACTATTCACCTCAAGGAATAAAAGATCCAGACCTGTAATCATGTATGCCTTTTTGCTTTCGCGCTAGATCGTCGTCAGCACCAGATAGACAAGATACCCACCCGCCAAAATAAGCGACCAAAAACCAATCTCCTGGATCGCTCGAAAACGTCGCGCCGGGTGCCCCACCGCAAAAGACTCGCGGGCGTTTGTCATTGCTGAGTGCGCGATGAATACACCAAAGAGAACGACACCAGTTGCCAGAATCGACATCGGCCAAAGAAACCAGAGGCCATTGAAGTGCACCAGAAACAGAAGCATCAAGCCGAGGAGCATACAGAGCAGCGCGCTGAGAAACTGACCATAGATGCCAACCTCAGGCGCAGTCGGCACGATTCTAATCGCAGCGGATCTGGCGGCGGGACGGCTTCTGCGTGAATCATATTCCTGCCGCTTCGTTTGATCGTGCAGTACTTGATAGGCTTCATTCAAAGCCTTCATGTCGTCTTCCGAACCGCCGCGGTCCGGATGTCGCAGATGAGCCAAGCGCTTGTACAGACGCTCGATCTCACGCACTGAGGCGCCCTCACCCGCTCCCAGCACCTGATAATAGTCTTTCTCTGGTTTAACTCGATCCAAGATGGTTCGGCATTGTAGAGTCGCACTGACGGATTTTCAATTGATCATTCAGGATGCATTGCTGCTCGGCCGCTGATGCTGTTACCTTTTGTGAGTCATGACCCAGACATTCGTACCCGGTGATGATCTAATCTTCCAACTCGAGAGCGGCTTTGGCCTGCTACGGGTAATCGCCGTCGACCCGATAGACAACGGAACCGTTTGGCACTTACTGGCTTATGAGGAGTTCTTTCCTGACGTAGAATCCGCTGAGGCAGCGCTGGCCCACTCGTCCGCGCTGCATGTCCGCAAAGGACACATGGCTCTCACTGATCGAGCCTTTGAGCGAACTCCGGCGGCACGATTAGGAAACCGGCCGGTGACGGAAGATGAACTTCGGCTTTACCTCAAGTGGCAGGAAATCGGCGGCGAGGTTTCGGATCGATCGGCATTACTGATGCTGGGGATCCGGTAGCCTGCTGCAGTTGGCTATCGATGAAGTGAAACAAAACGCGAGAAATATTTCGCGTGACTTCGTGAATCGTATATCTGCTGCGATCAAACAATGATCCACGAATCACACAAAGGGCTGCTCCTCCCCTGGTGGTGAAAAACATCTGCGAGACCCCGAGATAATGCATCACTCAAACACTTTGAAGATGTTGCGCGATATGAAGAGTCGTTTATTTCCACTCGCCGCCATAGTATTTCTCCTTTCGGTTCCGTTTAACCTGTCGGCGCAGCGCCGCGAGCGAGCAATGGACACATGGCGCCCCACGCATTACGAAGTCGTGCTGACTTTCGATGACCGACTCACCGAGATCTCTGCCGCCCGTACGGAGATCAACGTGGAAGTGCTGGCCGCGACCTTAACAAGGATAGATTTGGATTTCGGCGAAATGCCGATTGACGCGGTAACGATAGCCGGCTCGCCCGTTCGTTTTGAGCGGCGGCCGGATGCGCTGGACATCTTCCTGCCGGTGGCAGCAAAGCGCGGCGACAAACTCACCCTGGCGATCAATTACCACGGACACCCGAAAGACGGATTGGTCTTCGCTAAAGATCGTGATGGCAAACCCTCAGCCACCGGCGACAACTGGCCCAATCGGGTTCATCATTGGATTCCCTGCCTCGACCATCCGTCGGCAAAGGCAACCGTGTCATTCACTATCGCAGCCCCTCAGCGCGAACTCGTAGTCGCCAACGGCACATTTCTCACCATGACACAGAATGGAAATGCTTCGCTGTGGAAGTTTGCCGAGACGAAACCGATACCAGCCTACTGCATGGTTATTGCCGTCAGTGAGGGCGCAAAGATCGACGCCGACCCACCTGCCGTTACACCACTGTCGTACTATGTGCCGCAGAAAGACGCTGCCTATGCGCCGAAGGGATTTGCGCCCGCCGCGCTGGCCCTGGCTTTCTATAGCCAGACGATTGCTCCTTACCCTTATGAAAAACTGGGGTTGATCGTTGGCGCGACCCGCTTTGGCGGCATGGAAAACTCCAGCGCGATTGTTTTCGCCAGCACCATCTTCGATCCTCATGTCAACGACAAAATGAGCCGCCGATTCGACGTGCCTACGAGAATGGAAGACGTAATTGCGCACGAAATCGCACACCAGTGGTTTGGTGATTCGGTGACTGAATCCACCTGGGCTGACCTCTGGTTAAGCGAGGGCTTTGCAACTTATTTCGCGGGACTGTTTATTGAAAGATATGAGGGTGACGAAGCCTTTCGCGAGTTCATGCAGGACGCTGCCACGCGTTACTTCACCTTCGAGAAACAGCACAAATCACCCATTCATGACACGGAAACCCAGGACTTGATGAAGCTGCTCAACCCGAACAATTATGAGAAGGGCGCCTGGGTCCTGCACATGTTGCGACGCCGCCTCGGAGATGAGGCATTCTTCAAAGGATTGCGCGATTACTACAACGCTCATCGCGAAGCTAACGCAAGCACTGAAGATTTGCGCGCTGCTCTGGAGAAGTCTTCAAGCAAGAACCTGAAACAGTTTTTTGCGCGCTGGATTTATGATGCGGGGCATCCGATTTACGAGGTGAGTTCTGAACGCAAGGGAAAATCTCTTGTGATTTTTCTTAGACAGACACAGACGGGCGAAGTCTTTCTGGATCCGGTGCCCATCGAATTCACAGTCAACGGTCAGAAGAAGATCGAGACCGTTTATCCGAAGAGTAAGTTGACCACGGTTTCGATCAGCCTGAAAGCCGATCCGACTTCGGTACAAATTGATCCGGCGGGAACTCTGTTGAAAGAAGTAGTTTCCAGGTAACCATTAAGCGGCTTTGCCGCCTGATGTGCGGAAGTGTCTCTGACACTGGATGGCTTCATTGCGAAGGTGCAGGAATCCACCCACTACTCCACCACCCCACTCCCCACATTCCCTTCATCACCCTTTTGTGCCTCTTTGCCGATAAATTCTTCTCACAGCCCAAACCTTTGCCGGTACTCGATCGAAGCAATAAACGCCTTGACCATATCAGCGCTGACAAAGTCACCATTAAAACTGTTGAGTTTATTCAACCAGAAATTGTAGCCCTGGTAATCAGCGTCCGGGGCATCGTTCGGGTTTCTTCTCAAGTAACCGAAGTACTGCATCAGGACAAAAGCACGATTGAATTCCTGCTGACTGAAGGTGGCATTCTCAGCCATCCGTCTCAGGGCGCGGGCCCGCGCAGACACATCCGCGGTATTCCCCGCCGCGCCGAATTCATTGATGGCCGCTGTCCGGTCAGTCGGAGAAGGGACCACCCCGGCATTTGCAAACAGGTTGTCGACAAATTGCGCTGGTGTCAGTGTTGACGGGAATGCATTGACGAATCGTGTGCGCTGCACGAACTCGCTCGCGAACGCCTGCTTATTATTTTCCAGAGTAGTCTCCCAACCAGCCTGGTTGACCACCACCCCCAGCCCAACCTTCTGCGAGTCGGGCGAGAACTCACCCAGAGTAACCGGCACCGGTGCGTCCGGCCGATTGCCGAACGAAGCTTTGTAGAACCGATAGACCAGATAACCGCTCTGCTGGAATTCAATCGAGAGATAGAACGCGGCCGAAACGTTGGTTCGCTTGGCCTGAATACAGGACTGGTCCGAACCACACGAAGCGATCTGATTCGTCCAGAACGCGAGACCGCTCTGATCAGGTTCACGATTGAGAAAATCCCGGTACTGCTGCGTGACGTAGGTCTGTGTGTCGTCGATCGGATTCGGCCCGATTGAAGTGGCATCACCAAACACTGTGAACTTG
This sequence comes from Pyrinomonadales bacterium, assembly GCA_038230715.1. Classification (GTDB taxonomy): domain Bacteria; phylum Acidobacteriota; class Blastocatellia; order Pyrinomonadales; family Pyrinomonadaceae; genus UBA11740. The sequence goes on along the minus strand of JBBRMS010000081.1, from coordinate 6,482 downwards.
AACAAAGGAGTGACCGCCACTCCGCCAGCGGCATTTGCGTCGCTCACGTACCAACGACCGAAGAAGGTTGATCCGATCAACGCCGGATTAGCTGGAATCAGAAGGCTCGCGGAACCGAAACCCTGACCGGCGCCGCTGCCTGAAAGCTGCACAGTGAGCCGCGCAAAGGACGCCGTCGATGGAATGGTCGGCCCGGAGCCAGGATCGCTACTATCAATCACAAGTACCGCGGTTGCCCCGCCGAGAGCGTTCGAAACGCCGACTGCAAAGCTGGGATTTCCGGCCAGGGGCGGTTCGATAGCAGTCACTTGCGGAATGTTGCCGCCGCTTCCCTGCGTGCCGGCGCCTGTGACCTGTGGAACGCGCGTGGATTCGGAATACAGCGTGGGACGATCGAAAGGTGCGGTACCCGCGGCGACGCGCGGATCGGTGAGTGCCCCTCTTAAGAAAGCCAGCAGATCGGATTTCTGTTGCGGCGAAAGGCCGAGGGGCCTAATCAAATTGTGGTTAATATTGGGCGCGTTGAAATCGCCACCCCGATTGTAGAAATCCACCACTTCGTCGAGCGTGGCAAATTTGCCGTCGTGAAAATAAGGACCGCGGAGCCCAACGTTCCGCAGACTGGGCGTACGAAACTCGCCTATGTTGTTGGCATTGCCGGTTACCTGGAAGCGGCCCGTATCCTCTGTCTGCGGACGCACGCCGATGTTATGAAATGCATTGTCGCTAAAGAGTGTGCCGGCGTGACAAGCGTTGCATCCCGATTGATTGAACACTCCCTGCCCACGCACTTCGGCCTGAGCGAGCGGAGTAATTCCCGAAACGGCTTGATCGAATGGCGTGCGGTCTGAATAGACTGTGCGCTCGAAAGTCGCAATCGCCATCGCGATTCGCGCCGGGGTAACTTCCGGCGAACCGAACGCTTCTTCAAACAATTCCGAATAGCTGCGACTGCCAATCCATTCCTTCAAACCCGCTGGCACTGCAGGTGCCAGACTCAAAGGCCGGGCCACCGTCACTCGCACTGCCACGTCATTCCAGGTTCGACCGGCGTGGGCCATCTCGGCGGAACTCACCGGTGGACCAGCCACCTGACTCTCGAGCGCAGCTCCGTTCTGCAAGACGACCGCCCCCCCAATCGGATCAGTGAACGTGCCCGACGCTCTGCCGTCCCAAAATAACAAGTTCGAATAACCGGCATCGATATAAGATCTGGATTTGCGCCCGGTGACCTGCTCGCGAAAACCGTAGAGCGGTGAAAAACTGTAGGTACCGTCGCTGTTATTGCTCACGACTCCCGGTGAAGCAAACACATCGTCGGAGGTTCCGAACACACCATCGGCCCCTGCGTTTCTCGATCTCGCGCTACCCACGATCGCGCGCGCGTCAGAACCACCATTCGACGCAAAGTGGCACGTGCCACACGAAACAGTCCGCGTCGAAGAGAGTTGTTCGTCCCAGAACAGCGCTTTGCCCAGATAAGCTTTCGTCGCCGTGACCGGATTCCCCAACGGCGCCGGCGGCGGGTTAAGCGGCGGCACGGGCCCATTAACAGCTCCGTTCGCGCGCGTGCCCTGGTCGGGCGCGGTCAAGCCGCTGACGACGCTCCCCTTCTCTGCGCGCACCCAATAAAAGAAAGTCTGGCCCGGTGTCCCGCTCTGATCAAAAAACGTCCCCTCGACCGTAGTCCCAATGACAACCGCCGATGCCGGGTCGTCCACTGTGTTGCGGAAAATCCTATAGAGCGTCGCTCCTCGAACCGTATCCCAGGAGATGCCGACTTTGGTTGAGTAAGCATTGTCAGACGCGGCCAGCCCCGTTGGCGCGGCTAATGTATTGGCCTGACTCTGGACTGCGGAGCCGGAAAAAAAGCGGTGGCCGTAGGTTAAAACTGACAGGAGACAAAGCAGTGATATCGCCGAGAGCTTGATACTTCGCATTTTCAAATCCTTCCCTTCCACAGGGCTAGCCAGGAACTGCTTCGCCAAAAACTCTTGAGACGCTGCGAGTGACTGACGCGTTTTGCGTCGTGTTCAGACGATTAGTCGTTTGAGGTGGGAATTTATATGACAAGTTGCGTGCGCTGCCGGCTCGCGCCGTTCGAGCCCGCACCGATCGCGGACATCCAGTCCACCTGAGCCCAGAGCGCGACTAGGTCTTTCCACTCAAACGAACGAGCGCGCTGACGCACGCTGCCGGACAGGCTGTCCGCGATCTGCGCTATGCTTATTGCCTACCTTGTCGGCTCTGTGCTAAACCATTTCGGTAAGATTTCGATTTACAAACCTGGCCTTCACGACTTATATACAGTGGCAATGAAAGAGTGCCCGAGATGCAGCCGCGTGTATGCCGACGAAAGCCTGCGCTTCTGTCTGGATGACGGGGCCTCCCTGGTGCCACGGGTCTCGCCCAGTGCCCAGCAAACGCTCCGCATCAACCCGCCGCGCGCGACCCGCGCCAAACCGACCGACGTTCTGCCCGGTTCGCGTCTGACGCTTGCGGCGCGCGAGCAATCTCTGATTCCCTGGATTGTGACTGGCGGGGCTTTGTTGCTCGTCGTCGTAATGGGGATCGTGATCACGATTGTGATGCTGGCCAAGCGCCCGGCTTCGCCGAATACAAACGGAGCAAACGCGGGAAAGAACCCGACCGCAACGCCCACGCCGCTGACATTAGGCCTGAGCGGAACCCGCTGGACCCAGACGTCCACAGTCAGTCAGATAAAGGAATTCAATTTCCGCCCGAACGGCACCATCAACAACGACCCGGGAGACACCTGGAAGCAAGAGGGTAATCAACTCACCATGTCTTTTACCAACGGCTATGCAATCTACCGGGGCACCATCACCGGCGATCGCATCGACTACAAAGCCCACAATAAAGTGAATTTCGATTGGACCGGAACGCTGGAGCGGGCTCGGTAGTCGCCCCACTCCAATGTAGAGTGCGTCTTTTCCACGTCGGTTTCCACAGATCGTTTGCGTTGCTATCCGGTCAAGAGAATTCGCACCTAAGCCCAAACCTTTGCCCGTATTCACCCGAGTTGATAAGCGCCTTGATTATCCGCATTAGCGAAGTTGCCGTTGAACTGAATGAGCTTATTCAGCCGGAAGTCATAAGAGTTGAAGTTCGCGTCCGGCGCCGCGTTGGGATCGGGCCCAGATAACCCAAACACTGCATTTGCACCAAACCCTGATTGAAAAGTTGCGAAGACAGTTCACTGTCTGAGCAAATTCTTAACCAGAATAAGAAACGGACAACCTCGTCGAGGTTGCCCGTTTTTTTCTTCTGCGCTGGTCTCTCCAGGTCAATCCGCAAACCGGATGAGGATCACGGTCCAAAGCGGCCGCGATACTCGCCTGAGTTAATAAAGGCCTTCACCATCTCAGCCTGAATGTAGTTGCCGTTGAACTGAATCAGCTTCGCCAGCCAGAAGTTATAGCCGTTGAAGTTCGAATCAGGCGCCGCGTTAGGATCACGACGCAGGTAACCCAGGTACTGCATGTGGACAAATGCTCGATTGATTTCACGCTGCTGGAACGCGGTGTTCTGCGTTATTCGCAACAACGCGCGTCCGCGTGCTCCCGGATCAGCGGCCGTAATCGCCGCGCCGAACTCAGCAATCGCCGCATTCCGCTCCGCTGCGGTTGGGGTTAAGGCGGCATGCGCGATCAGTTTATCCACGTACTGGGTAGGAGTGTCAGTCGTCGGATATAAGCCGACAAACTCAGCTCGAGTGACAAATGCGTTCATGAAAGCCGAACGGTTGGCATCCAGGTCGGCCTGCCAACTTCCCTGGCCCACCACGATCCCACGCTGCACCGCCTGTGCGTCGCGAATGAACTCCGCATAGTTAGGCATGTTATTTGTCAGTGGCCGATCGAGCGCCGCGACAAAGAAGTCCCGCACCAACCCGCCTGATTGCTGGAACTCGATCGAAAGGAAGAACGCTGCCGATACATTAACGCGCTTGTCTCCCGTGCATTGCGGCTTGGGTGTGCAGTTATCGATCTCGCCCTTCCAGAAAGCGAGGCCCGAGGCATCTGGTTCACGATTCAGGAAATCGTGATACTGCTGGCGAACAAAGGTGTCTGTGTCGTCAATTGCATTGGGGGCCGGCGCTGCAGAGTCGGTGATGGTGACCGTCGCGCTTGAAGGTGTAGCAAAAGCAGCACCGCCCGTCAGGTTTGACAGATTCACGTTAAAGACTTCATTGGGAATCTCGACATACGAGTCCTTGTTAACCACCACCACGATCGTCTTCTGCGTTTCGCCGGCGGCAAACTTCACAGTGCCAATCGCCGTTGTGAAATCGCAATGCGACGAAGCAAGCCCATTAAACGTCGCACAGTTTGCCGGCGTACCCGTATCGCTGGTCGCATAATCAACCGTGACCGCCGTCGTGGTGTCGCCTGAGCGATTGACCGTCAGAGTAACGAAGCCAGTGCTTTCACTGGTGTTGTAATTCGACGCGCTGAAACTGACAACTGCACCCTGGGCGTTGATGCTGAAGGTTTGCGGCACGTTGGTGGCGGCGTTGTAATTCGCATCCCCAGCCTGCGCGGCAGTAATCGTGCATGATCCGGAGCCCGTAAGATGGACCGTGTTCCCGCTTATCGTACATTGTCCACTGGCCGTGAAACTCACCGTCAGGGTTGACGAAGCGGTCGCGCTGACCGTGAAGTCAGGATCACCAGCAGTCTTGTTCGCTAAAGCGCCAAAAGTGATCGTCTGGCTTGCCTTGGCGATGGTCACACTCTGGGTGTTCGACGCTGCGTTGAAGTTCGTCGTCGCTGCCCCTGCTGCCTGCACCACACATGTTCCGGCACCAGTGGAACTAAACGTTGAACCACTCACGAAAGCACAGGGACCACTAACGCGGCTGTAAGTCAGCGTCGAGCTATCGGTGTTAGTGGTATTCGCACTCACCGTAAAGTTCCCGCCGCCGAACGTTGGTGTCGGTGCTGCGCCGAAAGTAATGGTCGGGTCTCCCTTGGTGTTGGTCAGAAAGAAAGTATTGGAAGCCGAGCCGTTACTTGCCGTCACAAAATAGCCGCCCACAAAAGAGTTGGCTGTAAATGTAGACGCTGTAGCAATGCCGCTACTGTTCGTTAGTGCCGTCGTGCTCCTGGTGCCGTTAGCAAAGGTGCCGCTGGCGCCGCTCGCGGGCGCGGTGAAAGTGATTGTGGCATTGACTATGGGATTGCCAAATTGATCCTGGGCTACTGCTTGCAGGGCTGTAGCAAAGCTGGTGAGAATTTTGGTGCTTTGGCCATGACCCGCGACGATGTTGATGTGATCGAGGGGGGCTGTAAAGGTGACAGTATTGTCTGTCGAAGTCGAAGCCAGGTTCTGATTGCCCGCGCAATCCGTGGCCACGCCGGCATTGATTTTCGCGATGACTGTGCCACTTGAAGTTGCGCCACTGACCGCGACGTTATACGTCGTGCCTGAGCCCGTGACGGTTGCCGTGGTCGTTCCGGCCGTGCCACTCAGAGTGACATCGCCTGTGGCAAAGTTGCTAACGGATTCGCTAAAGACAACCGTGAAGTTGACAGGCATTGAGCCGGTCGGGTCGGCTTGTCCTGACGCCTGGTTGATAGTCACTGTCGGTGCAGTCGTGTCCAGAGTGTCAGGTTGCTGCTCCTCGAATGCGCCGATGTCTGTGCCGTCGCCGCCCGCGGCGTTCGCGTACGAACTGGCGTCAACCGTGCGCGTTAATCCACGCTGGTCTGTAAGCGAGCCCGAGAAGTTCTTGCCGTTGTCTAAGGCCAGGGAACAGGCATTCAAAGCGTGTGTTTGCGTTGGGCCGCCGTTGTTTTGTAGTGGGCCTAAGTTGGGGTCCTTTCCCTTGATATCAGTGCCGGGGTTGGCTGTCTCGGTGATGGTTGCGTTGTTAGCGACCTCTATCAGGTTGTATCCCTCTGAGTTGACTGTGGTGTTGCCGATGGCGAGAAGGTCGGGGCCGCCACCGTTGGCAACGCCGTTGGCGATAATGGAACTGCGCAGTGTGACAACAGCACTGGGGCCGCCGCCGGTGTAGATATTGCCGCCTAGCTGAGTAGAAGAATTGTTACTCACTGTGCTGTTGGTCAAGTTGACCGTGCCGCCGCTGTTGTAGATACCGCCGGCATCGCCCTGAGTAGCGGCATTGCCGCTGATGGTGCTGTTCGTGATCGTCAGCGTACGGTTGGCGGCGTTTAGAATGCCGCCGTTAGCTTGAGCGTTGTTGCCGCTGATGGTGCTTGTTGTCAGGGTAGCCGTGCCGTAGTTTGCTATACCGCCACCGGCGGCCTGGCCAGTATTGCCACTGACCGTGCTGTTCGTCAGGGAAATGGTTCCCTGGGCATCGTTCATAATGCCGCTGACGTTCTCCCTGAAAACAGTACCAGAATAAAATAGAAAAGATCCGGGCAATTATGACAGGATGGGAAGGACATAATTGCCATGAAGAGATCGAAGTTCACAGAATCGCAGATCGT
>JBBRMS010000080.1:0-19877 GCA_038230715.1 Pyrinomonadales bacterium | reverse complement strand
GCCCGCGACTGGTCGCGGCCGTGTCCTGTCGGCGACTAGTCGCCGACTACTAAAGCGCCGACAAGTCAGCGCACTCCACAAACTCCTTCATCAGTTCGTGCACGCGATCCGGTTGATCCAAATGGGGGCTATGCCCGCACGCCTCGATCATGACCGTGCGCACCGGCCCCTGACATCCCATCTCGATCTTTCGCAACTGTTCCGGCGTGCCGTACTGATCATCCGAGCCCTGAATCAGTAACAGCGGGACTTTGATTGCCGGCAGGTACTCTTCGATATTCCAGGAGCGAAACTCCGGATTCAACCATACCTCATTCCATCCCCAAAAAGTCTGATCCACATTCGCGCCGTGATACCGCGCCAACCGCTGCCTGAAGGGAGCGCCCTTTGGAGCGTTCTCACCTCGATACAACTCTGCAATCCCCCGAATACTCTCCAGCCCTACCTCTTCCACAAACACATGCGGCGCTTCCAGAATCAACCCGCGCACTCTCGGGTTCCGAGTCCCACCTGCATGTATGATCGCAATCGATCCTCCATCGCTGTGCCCCACCAAAATCGCCTTTCGAATCGCGAACGCATCCAGCACCGTGGGCAGCACCACCAAACCTTCCTCATGCATGAACCCAACCGGCCACGGTCCTTCCTTCGGATCCGAGTGCCCATACCCCGCCCGGCTATAGACTAAAGCGCTGCACCCAGTCGCCTCCGCGAGCCGCTCCGGAAAATCGCGCCACATCTCAACACACCCCAGCCCTTCGTGCAGAAATACAAGCGTCGGCGTCTCGCCCGCCGCCGGTCCATGCCAGACGTACTCGAGATTCTTGTCAGCGATACTGAGTTGTGTCATTTTTCTCACTCTGCTCCGTAGCGCGGTAGCCCTCAATGCCATGCCTGTGTCAGCCCTATCCATTAGCCTCGGGTTATCCACTGCGATTCACGGCAAATCCCAGTTGCGCTACAATATGAACCTCCGCCAATTTGTTTACTAGCAAATGGAAAAACTTCTGAGAGCAACTTTACCTAACGGCGCCTTCACCTGTGTTCCGTTGGTTCGATCCCGGACAATGGCGGCCATCAAGGGAAAGCACAATCTCAGTACGGATATTCAGTTTAGGATGGCTCTCGTACGCATGGGCATAAAAAATTGGGTCACGCATTCTGACCTTCCTGGAAAGCCGGACGTGTACTTCCCAAAGAAAAGGCTGGCGATCTTTTTGGATGGCTGCTTTTGGCACGGCTGTAACAAGTGTGGCCACATTCCAAAGACGAATTCGCTTTTTTGGGCCACAAAGTTATCTCGCACGAAGAGTCGCGATGCGAAAACGACTCGGCTATTACGGAAGCAAGGAATCGATGTAATTCGTGTGTGGGAACACTCGCTCAAAAATAATAAGCAGATGATAAAGATTTTGCATGCGATTTCAAGATATAATTCTCAAACAGAGTCGCCAGGTAATAATGTCGAAAACGAAGAATCTACAAATAACTCCAAACCGCGGGGACGGACGAGCCAAACCAACACGAGAGTTAGTAGGGTTAAGCTTCTTCACGGGCGCAATGGGTTTAGACTTAGGCCTTGAAAAGGCCGGCATAAAAACAGTCCTAGCTTCCGAGATTGATCCAGCCACACTAGAAACCATAAGAGTAAACCGCCCAGATGTGACTCGGATCAAAGACATCAGACACTACAACGCCTCTTCAATCCGGGAGCTCTCGGGACTCTCTTCACACAGTGAGATTGATGTAGTATTCGGTGGACCACCCTGCCAAGCATTTAGCACAGCTGGAAAGCGTCAGGCATTTGATGACTCTCGAGGTAATGTATTTCTTAAATTCATTGAACTGATTTTAGAAATACAGCCGCGCTATGCGGTAATTGAAAATGTTAGAGGACTTTTGTCCGCGCCGCTCGTCCACCGCCCTCACGCCCAACGCGGCAGGGGATTCGCCCCGCTCAACCTCAAGGAAGAGCAAGGAGGCGCGCTATTTTTTATTCTTAAAAAGCTTCGAGCTCACGGGTATGGAGTCAGTTTCAATCTATATAACTCCGCAAATTTCGGCTCTCCCCAAACCAGGGAGAGGGTAGTGGTTATATGCTCACGCGATGGAACTAAACTTCCATACTTAGTTCCCACACATTCAGCGGAGAAACGGTTCGGATTGAAGCCTTGGCGCACCCTAAGACAGGCACTACGACGCTTACCACAGAAGTGTGACTATATTGAATTTCCAGAGAAAAGGTTAAGGTTTTATCGAATGCTGAAGGAAGGTCAAAACTGGCGGAATCTGCCCAAAGAACTCCAACAGGAAGCCTTGGGCAACTCGTACTTTGCCGGAGGAGGTAAGACCGGATTCCTGCGAAGACTGGCTTGGGAAAAGCCTTCACCCACGCTTGTCACACACCCGGCAATGCCCGCTACTGATTTGGCCCATCCTGAAGAGGATCGCCCTTTGAGCATCCAAGAGTACAAGCGAATACAGGAATTCCCTCCCTCATGGAAGGTGAGCGGTTCGTTAATCGAACAATATCGGCAAATTGGAAATGCTGTTCCAACTAGTCTTGGCTTAGCGATAGGCAGGTTGTTGTTGGCTCATGACGCTGGAGAAGCGATTAAAGTAATCCCCAACTTTCCTTACTCCCGTTATGAAGGCACAAATGAGGAAGACTGGGAGAGAGAATATTTGAGTAGGCGATCCGCTGCGCGACAAAATCTTCTTAGCTTTGCTAGAACCGCATCTTAAGGAAATGGGGAAATGCGTATCAGAATCAATTGGTTACGACCAGCCGCAGCCTACTCAGATAATCTTTGTACGGCGCGCCTTTCTCGGTTTCCGTTGTTTAGGTACTACTGCCTGAGTCGGCTGAACCTTCGGCTCGTTCTTGCTAACGAACCTAACAAGTTTAGGCCAATCAATCTTAAACTCGGAATCGCAGAACGTATGAACAAACTCGTCCGTCAGGCGAGTGTAGGTCGCAGCCTTTTCTTCCTCGAACTTTGTCGCGTGGGCCTCTGCTTCGTGGCCTAAGGGCACAATTAGATCGACATACAATTCTGTGTCACTAGAAATTAACTGCCAAAATCGTTGGCCGATTACGCGAATGTAATCGCCTTTATCTTGTATGCCTTTATCAGCTTGCTTGACGCCAAACTTTCCGTAGCAGATACCCTCAGTTGGTTGTAAGTGTCCAACGCGGGGATTTTGTCTTAGAACTCTGACCGCCGTTCTAAAATCATCTCTCATTTTTCGGCGTGAGTCTTTATTGCCCCAATGTTGACCCGACTTAACACTTATCAAATAACGAATATCATTTCGCATTAACTCGATGTCTAAGCCGGGCACCCCAGACTTCATGCCACCCCCAGTCTGCTCGGCTACAAAGATCGCCAGCGATTCCATAAAACCGCCAAAGGATCCTTCCTCAGACGACGAAAGGCCGGCATCAAGAATTGCACTCACAAGGTCGGCGGCACGGTTTAGATTCTTTGCTCTGAACAAATAAGGATTTTTCCGCGCAAGGACTTTGTCCAACTTTAACCTCTTAATGCTCGCAAGTCGTTTTTCGTGAAACGAGTCGATATTGTCATGCACGAATTGCTCAATGAGGCGGCGAGTTTTTGCGTTCATAGATATTTGCTCAGTTTCAATTTCCTAAGATAGCTCTCTAAAGTTTACTGGGCTCATTCTGGTTACGATGGCACAGATCACTACTTGGGCACGGACGCAGTGTAGCGAAGTCCTGCCGCGAGCAAAATATCATACTTGCCGAAAAACCAAGGACCTGGGTAGTATCGACGGCCCCTCAAAAGCCGGTTGAACTATTCAGATGCTTCCCATTCTCACTAACAGCTACTTCTCTGGCGCGGGGCTGATGGATATCGGTCTGCAATTGGGCGGTCTGACTTTGCAGCAGAGCTTTGAGATTGAACCTATGTGTTGCGAGACGATGCGCCGGAACTTTGATCATGAAGTGGTGCAGTCTGAGAAGGAATGCGATGTGATGGTGGCGACTTATCCCTGCACAAAGTATTCGCCCATCGCTGACATTCATGGGGTGCGGACGGGAGATGATTTGTTCTTGCACTTCTTCCGACACGTTGCGATTCGACGGCCGGAGGTTTATGTGGTCGAGAACGTGCCGGGGATGAAGAAGTTTCCCGTGGTCATGGAAGCGATGACGAAGCTGCCGGATTATTACGTGCACGTGGCCTGTCCGGTACGGTCTTCGATCTGGCTACCGCAAAAGAGAGATAGGCTAATCATTATCGGCAGCCGGCGAACCTTTGGGTGGCGCGAGCCGGAGTCCGAAAAGGCAGTCACGTTGGCAGAGATACTCGAACCGGATCCGGCGCCGCACATTCCTGATTATGTGGGGCGGCGGCTGGCGGGGGCTTATCGCGACCGGCCGATTATCAGCGATCCGAAGCGCGGGGACATTGCGCCGACTTGTGTGGCGCATTACGCGGAGGACTTGAGCACGCGGTTAGTGGCGGACCAGAGGTTCCCGAGCGGCGCGCGACCTTACACGGTGCGGGAGTATGCTCGGTTGCAGGGGGTGCCGGATACATTCAGTTTTCGCGGGGAGTGCGAATGATGCTTACCGGATGATTGGGAATGGCGTTTCGGTGCCGGTGGGGAAATGGATTGGGGCGGAGGTGCGGCGGTACTTCGGATAATCTGGAGTGCGGCGAGTTCTCGCCGCTTTCTTAGGCCGCGACTTCGCGGCTATTCCTGTCGGCGACTAGTCGCCGACTAGTAGAGCGCTGACAAGTCAGCGCACTCCACATGTTTGTTTCTATTTAGAGGCGGAGATTCGAGGCATAATGTGGAGTGCGGCGAGTTCTCGCCGCTTTCCTAGGCCGCGACTTGTCGCGGGCGTGTGCTGTCGGCGACTAGTCGCCGACTACTAAAGCGCTGACGAGTCAGCGCACTCCACATCTTTTGTATTGAGAGGTCCAGATTCGCAGGCCGCGGCCTGTCGGCGACTAGTCGCCGACTATTGAAGCGCTGACAAGTCAGCGCACTCCACAGTTAGAAGTCGTCATAGATTTTCAGCTCGTCGGTTTTGAACCCATAGATCGTTTTGACTACGGCGGGCGAGGCTACTCGCTCGAACCACGCGGCGGAGCACCAACGATACTGATTGGCCATTGTCGCCAATCCATGCTTCACAGGATTTTGATGCACATAGTTTAGTCGGGCCAGGTAGGAGCGTTCGTTCGTAATTTTGGTGTCCCAGAAGTTAAACCACACCTTCCTCCCAATCTGTTGATCCAGTCGATTTAGGTCTCGGGCGGAATTCGCATGCAGATGCGTCAGCAGTTTTTTCAGACTCTCCGATTCGTGCCGGCGGCGCGCTACGAAGTGATAGTGATTTGAAAAAACCGCCCAAGCCTCGAGCTGCCATTGATACCGTCTCGAGAGCGACAGCAGACAGTCTTCAAGTAGGGTTAGCTTACGTGCATCATTAAAAAGATGTTCTTTGTGAAGAGTCGCAGAAGTTACGATGTAAATTCCATTCGACTCGAAGCGGTGGACCGGAGCGTGAGGCCAATCTTTATACATCATTACTGACGAGGATACTCGCGTCGTCAAGTAAAGATATTTGCTATTTGGGAGTGCGGCGAGTTCTCGTCGCTTTCCCAGGCCGTGACTTGTCGCGGCCATCTTTCGAGGCGGTGTCCTGTCGGCGACTAGTCGCCGACTATTAGAGCGCTGACAAGTCAGCGCACTCCACATCTTTGTATTGAGAGGTCCAGATTCGCAGGCCGATGTGGAGTGCGGCGAGTTCTCGCCGCTTTCCTAGGCCGTGACTTGTCGCGACCATCTTTCGCGGCCGCGGCCTGTCGGCGACTAGTCCCCGACTATTAAAGCGCTGACAAGTCAGCGCACTCCACATCGTCTGTGTTAAGGCTTTTTGCCTTTGCCGCCGCCTTTACCCTCTCCACCACCGCCTTGTTGGCCTTCGGGTTTTCCTTTGCGCTCCTGCTTCGGAGCGGACTGGGCCGGTGGGCCGGGTGCTTTACCAGGCTTCGCAGGTTGAGCTACTCGTTGAGCCTCGGGCCGCTGCTCGCTCTTTGTCTCACGCTGCGCCTGCTTTGCCTGACGCTCGGCCCGGCGTTGTGTCTGGGCTTGCGCCCGAGCCGCTACGTCTGCTTGCCGAGACTGCTCCTGCTGCGCGTGTCGCTGAGACTGCTGCAACTGCGCCTGAACCCGCTCCGCCTTGCGAGCTTCGTTATTCTTCTGCTGCTCGGCCTGACGCGTTTGTTGTTGCGCCTGAACCTGAGCACGCTCAGCGGTGCGAGCATCCTTCTGCTGTTGCTGCTCGAGCTGACGCGTTTGCTTCTCGGCGTCCTTATTATCTTTGATGGTTTCGCCGTTCACGCGACCCAGGTCCTGCTTGCGTCCGTTGTCGGCCTCGCGTGATTCCTCACGCTCGTCTTTGACCTTGAACTTTTGATTCCGGGCTTCGTCGGAAACACGATCCACGCGCATCGACCTGGCCAGGCCGGGGCTAAACCGCGAGTCGCGGATGTCGTTGTTGGCGTACACCTTCGTCTCGTAAAGCTTCTTCGCAATCCCGGGCGGCAGATTAATCTTGCCCCGGCCCCAGGCAGAGTTGATGACCGCATTCCGCAGCGGGGTGTAAGTCAAGGGATCCAGCGTCGCTCTGGTTGAAGCCAAACGCTGCTGATCAATCCGTCTCACGTTGCGCGGATCGATTGGACGACCGAAAGCATCGACGGCTACCACCGTGACTGCGCCGGGGATGCCGAGGTTAGTCAGTCGTGATGGCGAGACATTCGCCCGAGTCAAATAACTTGGCTGCCAGTTCTGATCGTAATAGTGTGGCGCGTAAGTATCGCCCGGGCCGAGCGGCACCCAACCAATTTGATTCGTGTCGTTGAGTGGCACGAAAGCTACCAGGGCCGGCGCATACTGCGGCGTCGTGTTGGCGGCGTCGGGAATCCAATACCACTGGTTACCGACATTGGCCCAACGTCCATAATGATAAGGCGCATAGCCCCAGTTCTCATTGGAAACCCAGGTTGGTCCATTGGGGTAGTTATTGACCCACTGACCGTCCTGATAAGGAACCCAGCCGGAAGCGACTCGCGGTCTCCAGACGTTGCCGTAGCCGGAAACATTCTGCCAGTCGCCATAGGCATCAAGGTCGTTCAGTCCGGGAATGTAAGAGCTCGCGTACTGGTAACTCGCAAAGCGCTGCGAGGGATCGTAGTAGTTGGGGTTGTTAAGATAAGCGTCGTAGTCGTTGTAACGGCCGTCGTAAGAATTCGGATATTGATAACGGTAATAATCGTCGACTTGACGTCCGGCATCCTGGCGATTCAAGCGTGAGAGAGCTACCTGGGACGCGGCCTGGCCGAGGAGAGTCAGCACCTCGCCTTTATTTACCTGGCCGGTGCCACCGAGACCGGCAACCTGGGCAAGCCCGCTCAGCACTGAGACGAGCACGCCGCCGTTGCGATCAAAGCCAAGGTTGTAAAGTCCGGGCTGAACGAAATCGACCGAGCCGTTCGGAGTAGCTACTTCGAAGACTTCATCAGGTTGTAAGTACCCAACGTCGAACATGGCCGAACCGTCGCGGAGCGCTAGCTGGGTGCGGCGATCTCTTAGCGACAAGGCGTCAAGCGAAGTGTTCGGATTGAGCCGCGCGAAATTGCGGCCGTTGAAGGCGAGCGAGGTGTGCGCGTTCTCGCGCGTATAGATGCGATCGCCTTCTGAAAATGGTTGATTCGCCGTCGCTGCAGTCCAATCCTGGTTCGCGGCTGCGTCAGCCTGGTTCGCATCGGCGTTGGCGCGGTTATCGCTGAAAGCTACTTCACCATCCACCCGTTGGATGCGGGCTGCGAGGGGCAGCTCCTGGGCGGACACGGATTGCTCGTGCTTCGTCCAAAGGTAAACGCCTAAGGCTGCGACGAGCGCAGCTGCTGCAACTACAAGCGCGCCATGCGGCCATAATTTGAATCTATTCATCAAACTCTCCTTCGCAAAAAACTAAACGGAATTTTTAGAATGGTTTTTCGGGGGAGAATGTCGCAAGACTCATGCCCGCGCAGCCGTAAATCAACCGGGCTTCCGGGTGAGCAGCGCACCGGGGCGTTTAGAGCTGCACAGATACACCCCGACATCGTTTGGGGACACTCTTACAACGTGATCACAAACTGCGATGGCGGCGGATGAGATGGGAGTCGTTGTTGGTTTGTACCCATTCAAGGCGTTGGCGGTGCGATCTCGTAGGTCTTGATATGGAGTGCGGCGAGTTCTCGCCGCTTTCTTAGGCGCGCCTGGTCGCGGCTAACTTTCGTCCGCTACTGTCGGCGACCAGTCGCCGACTATTAAGCGCTGACAAGTCAGCGCACTCCATTTTTCTGCCAGACGATTGAGTAGCGCCAAAGAAGATGCTTTCTGATCTTCGCGCCGGGCAGAATGTCGGCGCAGAGGGCGCGGACCTCTCGCATTGTGGGATAAATGTCGTGGCGGGCGTGGTCGTTCCAGGCGGCGCGGACTTCTCGCCGCGGGAGCAGGCGACCGTGACTCAGCAGTCTGAGGCTCACACTCACGGACATAGCGATTAAGTTCAGGAACGAATCAATCAGGCCTTCGCGGATTGAATCACGGGCAGTATGCCCGCGCCACCTGGCGGGTTCGAACAGATCCAAGACCAGTAGGACTCCGCGAGGTTTCAGCGACGCTTTCAATTGCAACAGGACCTCCCGCAGCGGCAGATGATGCAGAGTGGCGATGGTCGCTATGCAATCAAAACTTTCCGGCGGCAAAGTGTAGCCCAGGACATCAGCCAGCTCGAATTCAAGATTAGCCAGATGCGCAGAGCGCTCGCGGGCGAGGCGAATCATTTCCGGCGATAGATCGAGGGCCAGCACGCGCGCGAACTCTTCGGCCAGACGGCGCGAGAACTCGCCCTTGCCACAACCAATTTCCAGGGCTGACTGGCGATCCTGCGGAAGATGGCGCAACAGGAACTTGTGGTAGTAAATATTCTGCAACGAGCCCTCGGGCGAGACCAGGGCGATGCGATCAAAGTCTGTCTGAATAGTAGACATGGGTGCCTTTCTGCCGGAACGCGGAGCGTCTCGCCCGCATTGAGCGCGAAACGCGAAAAATAGTCAATAGAGATTGTCGGGCAATTAAGGATTGCGGACGGGACGTCCGCGCTCTCGCCTTAAGCGGTGCGCGCCCGAATTCCTCGAAGGGAGGAATCTTTTTGGGCAAAGCTAACTGTCTACACGTGGTCCGACCGCGCCGCGAAGGGCTGTGATAAACTTTGCGCGCCGGAGGGCGATAGGTGCTCTGCTGGTTCGCATGATGAGCAAAGACACAAAAGAACCGGTTGGCGAAGTTGAGACGGCTTTGCTTGATGCGGAACTGTTCATCAAGTACGGCTCGGCGGACCGGGCCCTGAAGCGGCTGAAGACTGCCCTCGAACACAACCCGCGTTCAATCCCTCTGCGCGAGCGCCTGCGCGAAGTCGCGACCGCGCACAAACACGGGGAAGAAGCGGCGCGTCACTGTCTGGCTTTGGCCAGCCTCTACATCGAGCGCGATGATTTTGATGCCGCCCACGATCGCCTGCTGGAAGCAAAGCAGCTCGACACTCGCATCTCTATCGCGACCGGATTGGAAGCGATTCGGCGCGCCCGCCATCCTGAGCGGCACACCGAGCCGGAGAAGAAAACCGAGCCGCAGCGAATGAAGCCGGGCATTAGCTTTGCCGGCGACCTCTCAGTGATCAGCGTCTTTGACGCGATCCAGGCGCTGGAGAATTCAAGACTGACCGGCGTCCTGAGGCTGACAAATAATGCGCAGGCGGGGCGCGTGCTTTTCAACGACGGACAAATTGTGGGGGCTGAAAGCGGGGGGCTCATTGGCCAGCAAGCGTTCCGCCAAATCGTCGAGATCACGGGGGGCACATTTGATTTTCAAAAGACCGCCCAAACGCATCCGATCACAATCGAAGCGGCAAGTAATACAAATTTGATTCTGGATAGTCTGAGGCAGGTTGATGAAGATGCCGTGAGCGGATAGTGGTCTGACACCAAAGGCGTCAAAGAGTAGCCGGGCGCAATGCCCCGGATCCGTTTCCAAAATGTTCTTCGATTTGTGCGGTCCTCAAACGGGGGCGGTTGTCCCCAGCTATTACATTCCCACGCCGTCGGCGTGAAGAAAACTGGAACGCGGCCTACCTCCTAATCCACCAGCACGCGAGCATCAAGAGCTTCAGCGCGTTCAATCGCTGCCAGCAGGCGCAGGTACTGGGCAAAATTCCGGCTCCGCGCATGCAGGCGAACGGCTTCCGATTCACTCAGATCGTTGCGCAGCATCAGGTCAAGAAAATCGTAATAGTCGGCAGTAGCTGAAGGCGCGAACTCGCGGGTGTAGCTGGAGGCTGCGGCATCCCCTGAGCTAAACCCGGCCAGCAGATCAAACACGTTGTCGGTCGTCAGATGCGCTCCTTCGCGCGTCAATTTGATCGGCAGCCTTAATTCAAAAAACCTGAGGCCGTCGGCAGTCGTCACCCGGCGCAGTTCCTTCGTGGCCTCGCCATCAAAAGGCGACTCGCGGTCCACCAGAATCCGCAGCAGGCGCGGCTGGTCTTCCGCATCGAGGGTGTCGAGCATCAACTGCACTCGATCGGCCAGGAACTTTTCAAACTGAGCATCGATCGGATAGTTAATGCGACCCAGACAACCAACGGCTTCGCCTTCCCCGGCTGTCTCCTGGGGCAGGGCGGCCGGACAATTGGCACAGACAACGGTCTCGGTCTGTAAGCGATCGATCTCCGCACCAGAGTTTTCAATCCACTCGATCTTGTCAGCAGTGGGCGCGCTTTGATCGACCGTGGTCAGGATGGTGTGGAGGCTGCTGAGGCGGCCCCATTCACGTAGATGCTTTTCGGGATAGCGGGCACGCAAAACGCAGGGATACTCCACGGCGAATTCAAGCGACATATCATTTAAAAAGCGGCCGCGAGTAGTAAGCAGTACGCGGGGTTGGTCAAGTCAAAATAATAAGCTCGCATAGATGACGTTCTGGTGCCAACTTTTATGCTCAGCAAGAGCCCGACTAAAGTCGGTACTTCTAAACACCGCTAATCAAAGTAGTGTGGTACCGGATGCCTGTGCGCCGGCCAATCATCCCGGCGGATTATGATCGACGATTTCGATGATGGATGAGAACGGGATCTTAACGAGCTCGCCGTCGGCCCGCTCCATCTTTACGCTCGGCGTGGTCAGGGCCTGGGTAGATTTCATGCTCCGGACAATCCCGCGCACGCGGTGTCCGTCTTTGGTCACGATTTCGATATTGCCCTTGCCGTAAAGCAGCTTTAAAGCTGAGAGGGCCTTGGTTACTTCCATTTGAATATTTTCACTGACAGTTTGAATGGGGTCGTCTGACTATACTTGGTCGGTCGCGGTTCTCAAAACGGGCGCGGCGCGCGGTACTGGTTAAGTTTCGAAGAGTGGCACGGGCGTCCGCCCGTGAAGACCGGCGCCAGAGGAGCGTGACATCCAAGTGCATCAGTACCCGGGGCACGAGAGTCGGAAGCCCGGCCGTAGGGAAGGACTGCGTTTCAGCACAGACCTCGTGCCTGGCCTTCCCTTACGGCCGGGGCGTCAGACACCGTAAAATACACGCAACCAATTGCGGCAGATTTGCGTATAATCGGCATCAGTCGTTCGACTATCAGCAAATTAACTTCGAGCAGATTTCGTCATGCAGCCTCAGCCAAAGTTCAGTGGGAGCGGTCCCGGTTCGGGAGACCAAAGCGGCACGATCATGTGTGCGCAATGCGGCTCGCCGATGCCGCCAGAGATGCGCTTCTGTCGCTCTTGCGGCAATCGCCTGGGCGAAGGCCCGGCCGAATACACCGAAACGGTGCGCTTACCCAATGGCGCGGCCAGGCCGAATGCGCAATTCAGTTCTCAATACGTTCCGGGTGGGCCGATGGCAAACACAGCCCAGACGGACTACCTGCCCAAGCGACGCCGTTTAGGCTTTAGCGGCACCACCTGGTTGTGGATTGTGCTGGTGGCATTTTTCGCATTCGGCGGCATGATGAACATGATTCGCCACCCTCGCACTCCTCGGCCACCTTTTTCCGCGCCCGTGAGTCAGTCCTATGTCAGCATCGATGGACTCAAGACCACCGACGGAGGCGTGACCTTTGAAGTCGTCTCGCCGCCGGATGGACCCGCTGATAAAGCCGGTTTGGTGGGTGGAGATATCATTACCAGTTTTGACGGCCACCCGATTACTAAGGATGGCGAGCTGGTAGCCCTCTTGCGCCAGATCCCAATCGGTAAGAACGTCGAGGTCGTTTACATTCGTGATGGGAATTTCCACAATACCCGCTTAACTACGATTTCCAATGATGAAAACGATCGTCTGAAAGAAGTATTCGCCAGCCGCCCGGAAGGAAGATCTTACTTTGGATTCGAAAGTGACCGCACCACTCGCGTCAGTACTCCTGAAACCAAGACCTACGGTGTGCGCCTTGACTGGGTCGAACCTAACGGTCCCGCAGATCTGTTCGGGCTCCAAAAAGGCGACATCATCACGGATTTTGACAAGGTACCGATTCGCACCAGTGAGGAGCTGTTGTCGCGGGTGATGCGCGCTACGCCTAAAAGCGTGGTCGATGTCTTAGTGTTGCGCGACGGGAAACCATTGACCATCCCCGTGACCGTGGGCCGCCGCGCGAGATAGATCAGGGCGATTGAATCTTTCTCCAAACTCTTAATAAGGATCAACCGCCTGCGACCCCACGCATTGGTGATACCTGGTCCCGCATTTGATGTTCCATCTCGAGTCTGGCTTCATCGCGATCCTCTTCCGTTTCATCCGGCTCAAACGCGGCAAATAACGCGTAAGCCTGTTCGGCCACGAGCCTCAGCTCCCAGGCTTCCCGGCCAGCAGTTGAAGGACGAGCAAACCACAGAGCATCGAACTCAGCTTCAATCAAATCAGCTCTGTCGAATATTCCCTCAGCT
This sequence comes from Pyrinomonadales bacterium, assembly GCA_038230715.1. Classification (GTDB taxonomy): domain Bacteria; phylum Acidobacteriota; class Blastocatellia; order Pyrinomonadales; family Pyrinomonadaceae; genus UBA11740. The sequence goes on along the minus strand of JBBRMS010000080.1, from coordinate 6,840 downwards.
TCCGCTTTTAGATCATTTCGCACCGCTGGCGTGATCAAGACTCGCTTGAGCTCCCACCCATGACGACGGTAGTTCGCGATAATCTCTTTGCACAGTTCGAGTGACATCGACGAGCAGTATAACTTCATCGGGCAGGATTCACATGATTGAAAAGATTCCAGAACAGTGGCATCTGATGTTTCCCTGTTACTCCTGTCAATCTTGTTAATCCTGTCCAACCGTTTGGTGCTGGCACCCCTCGCCGATTATTATTCAAATCTCGGAATCAAATGAATCCATTCTACAAAACCCTCGAACACGCGCTGCGATTGCGCGGCACTACCCTCAAAGACATCTGTCCGGCGGATGATCAGGTGGCGCGACGCGTGCTGCACGACTATGGCGCAATGTTCGTTGGCGCCGACTCAGTCCTGCCACCGCCTCTCTGTGTGTTCACCAGTGCAGGGGACGTTGAGCGCTTTCAGCACGAAGCAGGATGGGCGGCGGGCACGTTCGGTGACGCGGTGATCGAATTGCAACCGGCGGCCATGACGGCTCTGCTACAAGCCAGCGAAGTCGCGCGCGCGGAAGGACTGAAGATTTCTCCGCGCGACGGCGCCGAAGCTGCGCGGCGAAGTTATGCAGATACCGTGCGCTTGTGGAACTCGCGTTTCCTGCCGGCACTCACTCACTGGACGCGGGCAAACAGGCTGAGCGGATCCGACGCTGACCGGCTGCGTCACCTGCCCGTTCAGGATCAGGTGCCGGAAGTTCTTGAGCTGGAGAAGGAAGGAATCTTTTTCAGTAAAGACCTTTCGAAGTCCGTCCTTTATTCGATCGCCGCACCCGGGACTTCGCAGCACATCGCGATGCTGGCCTTTGACGCGAACGAGTTCCAGGACCAAAAGGTCCGCGAAATCCTCGCTCAACATGGATGGTTCCAGACTGTCCTCAGCGACCTGCCTCACTTCACTTTTCTGGGGCTGACGGAAGCGGATTTGCCGAGTCGCGGATTGAAAAGCATCGCGGTCGACGGGCAGACGTTCTGGATCCCGGATGTGGACATCCAGGCTTAAACAATGAACATCTGAGTGGGGCGTCTGGACTAGTAGGGTTGCCCGGCCTTACTGGAGTGACCGGGTGTCGCGAAGCGAGGATGCAATCGGACGGTGACTGACGGTTGTCCGGCTGGCGCTCATCCGTTAACATTAGGAACCCAGAACTAGTCGCCGCGTTGTTATCCGGGAATCAAACAATCCAATGCTAATAAAAGTCCTTTTCGTAATTCTTATTTCGTCCGTGGCTGCTTCGGCTCAGACGGCATCACCTTCGCCCCGTGGCCAGGCGCCACTCGCGCAAACTCAAACCGCAACTGCCTTTCCGCTGTCTGACTATGGAGTCAGTCTCCAACCCGACGCGCGTTTGATTATCGTGATGGCCGCACTGGATGCCGCTGGGTTTGATCCGACACCTCAGGGTAAGGAGCCAGGCGCATTCCGTTTATTGTTACGCAAGGATCAGGCGAACCTCGAGCCCGGATTGCGTGTGCGGCTTAAGGCTTTCTTCGATCGCAACCAGCTCCCGGCGCCGGCTACGGCTGCTGAACAAGCTGCGCGTTACGTATCTTTGGCCTACGCACTGGGCCCACCGCCTTCACTCGACGCCCCCGATCGTTCCGATGATTTGCCCAGCGGTATTCTCGCCGTGCTCGACTTTGCGCCGTTGGTGCGCGAGTTCTACAAGCGGTCTGCGATCGATGAACGCCTGCCGGCATATATGCGCGCCTATCAGGTCGAAGGCGATCGCCTGAGACAGCCGGCCGCCGAGATGGTCCGTTCAGTCCTGTCTTACCTGCACACACGTCCGATTCTCAACACCACGGAACGCGTTCGGGTCAAGAGTCCTGAAAAGAAGAAAAAAAGCTCGACCGCCGTTTATTCGATGAAGACCCATGAACGGCGCTTTTACATCGTCCCGGATCTGATGGCCGCGCCGGGGACCATCAACTTCCGAGTAATCGCCGACGACTACTATGCGATCGTTCCAGAGGGTACCGACCCGACCTCTTCGGAGTTGCGCCGCGCCTTTCTGCAATTCGTAATCGACCCCCTGGTATTAAAATTCAACAAAGAGATCGCCGCCCAGCGAGACCAGGTGAAGAGCTTGATCGACTTGCGGGTTAAAGAAGACGCGAGCGTTTCGCCCGACGTATTCGTGGTGATTTCTCGATCATTGGTCGCGGCGGCGGATGCGCGCTACGAAGAAGCAAACAGGTTAACGGCGGTCACAAACATCCAGCGCCGGCGACTCGATCAGGCAAAAGATCAGGCCGCCCGCAAGGCCATCGCGAAAGAAGCCGAAGCCAGCCGCGCCGCCATCGCCGACGAAACGATTGCCCGGTTGGCCGAAGAGTATGAACGGGGCGCCGCGCTTGATTTCTTCTTCGCCGATCGACTGCGAGATTGGCAATCCTCCGGTTTTGATATCGGGAATTTCTTTGGCGACATGATTACCGGCTTTGACACCGCTCGCGAGAGCAAGCGGCTCGCCGAAAACAGTGCCGGGCGCGAACGCGCACTGGCTGCTCGCAAAGCCCATCCGCGTTATTCAGTCTGGCTTATCGATCCCACGGCTGACACACGCGAACCCGTGGACACTTCGCTCAACTCGGCGCTGGTCAAAAGCCTTACTGAGATCGAAAAACTGCTGCAGACCCGGAATTATGAAGAGGCAGAAACGCGCTTGAAGGCCCTGGTCCAGGAACATCCGGCCGAGCCGCGCCTGTTCTTTACCATGGCCCAGACGGCGAGTCTCTGGGCGCGCGACACCACCGACGATGAGCTGCAATCGCAGAGATTAAACCGCGCCCTGACGAACTACCGTCTGGCAGTGGCCGCGGCGATGCCTGAGACAGACAAGGTTCTGCTGTCGCGGGCCCACGAAGCGATGGGCCGCATTCTCGCGTTCCTCGATAACAACAACGAAGCTATGAAGGAATTCGAAGCGGCAATCAGAATTGGCGATGTGGCGGGCGGCGCGTATCGGGATGCGATCGAGGGTAGGAGGAAGCTCACCCAGCCGTAGCGTTACCGGCACGCCAATCGACTCACGCGTTTTGCCCCCTGATGTCCGAGGTTTCAGCTCTGGAGAAAGTGACTGCCCGGAACGGCTGAGCCTTTTCCGGACATCAGTTGGCAGCACAACGTTGAGTCGCAATAACAACGGCGCATGGGTACCCGCTTAGTGCGCCGTTTCTTTCTTTCCAACTCCCTCAGAATTTGAATTTCAGAGCGAACTGGATCTGACGCGAAGAACCAGAGTCCCCAGAATCCAGTTGCTGATAAACTGCGATTGCGGAACGATCTCTTGAGTGTGTTAAGTGAGAAGGTTCTGGCTGGACAGTTTCAAACAACCAAGTCACCCGGTGGTCGGGTAATCAGGCAGGTAGATTCAGAATCTGGCGACTGTCAAAAAACTCCGGCCACGCGTCGACGCTTTTCTCGATCAGTTTAGGCGCGTTCTTGATAGTGAAGTCGGAAATCTTGACGCCCTTCTGAATCTGCTTCCAGGTCACGGGCATAGACACCGTTGCGCCGGGTTTCGCGCGCGCACTGAACACTGACGCGATCGTCTTGCCACGAGCATTCTGCATTGCGTCAACATACACCTGCTGCTTCTGACGCTTGACCAGCGAGCGCTGAACAGTGGCGATCAGGGGTACGCGGCTGGCGACCTCACCGGCGAGAGCCGCGGCGACCTGGGCCACCTTGCCAAAATCATATTTCGGTTTGAGCGGCAGATATATGTGAATGCCGGAAGATCCGGAGGTCTTGGGAAAGCTCGGCAGGCCCAGCTCGTCAAACACTTCCTTACACACCAGGGCAACCTGCAGAACATTCCCCCATGGCGCTTCCTTCGGATCGAGATCGAGCATCAGGTAATCAGGCTGGTGCAGGTGCTTGATAGTCGAATGCCAGGGATGCTGTTCGATCGTCCCCAGGTTTACAAAATGCAGCAGTGACCCAAGCGTGGTGTAAACGGCATAGTTCAATTCGCGGCCCTCCTGATTTGTCAGGTGCACAGTCTTAATGAAAGCGGGCGCGCTCTCCAGATCCTGTTGAAAAAACATGGGCGCGCTGATGCCACGCGGATAGCGTTGGAGGATGGCCGGACGGTCTTTCAGAAACGGCATGATGCGTTCGCCAATTCTCAGGTAGTAGCACAGCAGATCGAATTTTGTAAGCCCCTCGTCCGGCCAATAGACCCGGTCGAGACTCGTGAGTGAAACGTGCTCGCCTTCGATCTCCAGGACCAGACTGTCCTTTGGTTTTTTCAGCGCCAGGAATTCTTCCGCACCGATCGCCGCAGCCCGCTTTTCGCGCGCGCGCTTCATCTGCGAGCCTCCAGATTTCGTCTGAGCGTCATCGTTCTTAACCTTCATCACCGCAACGATATCATTTGTGATACGCCTTAGTTGAGCCGACCCAGCGGAGCATGAAGGATCACAACCTCGCGACGCACATCACATCCCAATCACCTCTTGACTCCGCAACTTCCCTTCATGTTACAGTGGCTAATTGAAAATGATTGTCAATATCAGATTGCCCCCCCTTTCTAACTGCTCGCAATGCACAGATCCACAGGAGTATTACATGCGCAATAAATTCCTTTTGTCGCTAATCTTAACTTTCTCTATTTCAGCAGGCGCGTTTGCTCAAAGTGGTTTAGCTAATGGACAGATTCGTGGGACGGTTACCCTCCTGCCTTCCGCAGTAGGCGCTCGCAATGCAGTCGTTACAATCGCCGAGTTGAAGAGATCCGTATTAACCAATGCCCAGGGAGGGTTTGAGTTCAAAGATGTTCCCGCGGGAAAGTATCAAGTGATCGCCCACCTGGACCGCGTGCCCGAGGTGGTTAAGACGGTCGACGTTAGGACCAGCAATCAGACGATTGATTTTCAATTGGCTTTGGCGCCGGTCAGCGAACAGGTAACAGTGACCGCGAGCGGGTCTGCCGAGGGGGTAGGCTCGTCATATCAGGCAGTCAATTCCGTCGGCGCTTTGGAGCTGGCGCAGAAGAATCCAGTGTCCCTCGGTGAAGCTCTCGAGGGACAGCTCGGCATCGCCAAACGCAGTTTTGGCCCCGGCTCCGGGCGACCGATCGTTCGCGGCTTCGACGGCGATCGCATCCTGGTGCTGCAGGATGGTCTCCGGCTTGGGGGCATCGCCTCGCAGTCAGCCGATGAAGTTGAGCCGATTGACGTGCTCTCGCTCGATCGAGTGGAGATAGTCAAAGGTCCAGCAACCCTGCTCTACGGCAGCAACGCCATTGGCGGTGTGGTCAATGGCATCTCAACAAACAATGTCTATCAGAAAGGTCTCTCGGGGTATCTAACGACGTTTGGCGGAACAAACAACTGGCAAGGTGGCGGCAGCGCGGGCTTCAAATATGGAGTGGGAGACTTCATGTTTTTCGGAAGCGGCGGGGCGCAAAAAGCTAATGACTATCGCACGCCTCTGGGCGCAGTCTTGAATTCTTATGCACGCGGCGCCGATTTCAGTGGCGGCGCGGGCTGGTTCCCACGGAAAGGCTGGCTGACGTTCAGCTATTCCTACGATCGACGAAGGCACGGGATACCGGTCGAGCCGGACGCGATTGATTTCGAGTATCTTAGAGAGCGCCGGCATAGTTTTGAAGTCAAAGGCGGATTGCGCAACCTCGCTGGTTTTATTAAGAGCGCCGATTTCGGAGTGAGGCAAAACACTTACCGGGCCCGCGAATTCGAGTTCGAATCGGATGAAAACAAGACCGAGCTTGACTCAACTGCGACGAATACAAACTTCAATTACTTTGCAAACTTTGATCATCGACGCCATGGGAAGCTCTCAGGCACTTTCGGCTTCTCAGGCTTTACGCGAGACTTCCGGTCCGTTGGCGGAGAAGCGCCCGCACCGCACACACAGCAGCATTCGCTCGCTGCTTACATTTTGGAACGAGTCGATCTCGAGCGCATCGGTTTTCAGTTCGGCGGGCGGGTCGAGCAGAATGGCTACAATCCGGAAGGCAACTTTCTCAAACGTAACTTTGTTGGATTTTCAGGCAGCGCCGGCACCCGCCTGGCGCTATGGACCGGCGGCTCGTTGATCGCGAACTACCAGCATTCGTTCCGCGCGCCGGCGCTCGAAGAGCTTTATAACAACGGGCCGCATCCAGGTGTGCTCACCTTCGATATTGGCAATCAGAACTTGAGCCCGGAGCAAGGCGACGGTGGGGACCTTTCCCTTCGACACAACACGCAGCGGTTACGGCTTGAAACCGGTGTTTACTACTACAATATTCGCAAGTTTGTTTTCCAGGCCTTCAGCGGACGTACCGACGCGAAATCACATCTTCCGATAATTAACTTCGAGCAGGCAACGAGCCGCTTTGTGGGCCTGGAAGCGAGCGTCGAAGCCCGAGTCACCCCTGAGTTATGGGTCAACGGCAAACTCGATTGCGTGCAAGCCGAACTCATCGCGCAAAACAAACCGCTGCCACGAATTCCGCCCTTGCGCGGCACGCTCGGGCTCGACTGGCGTTATAAGGCTTTCAGCGTTCGGCCGGAACTTGTGTTGACGAATCATCAAACCCGCATCTTCGATAATGAAACTCCAACTGCGGGCTATGCTGTCTTTAATTTCAACGCGTCGTACACCTTTGTGACCGGACGAATGGCCCATGTCATCTCGTTCAACGGCTACAACCTTGGCGACACCTTGTACCGCAATCATTTGTCTTTCGTAAAGGGCTTCGCGCCAGAGATAGGGCGCAACTTACGCATGAATTATGCTCTCAGATTTTAGGCATCAGCCCGCACAAGGT
>JBBRMS010000079.1:0-21050 GCA_038230715.1 Pyrinomonadales bacterium | reverse complement strand
GTTTTCAAATAACAGATCGTCTGTTGTCGTGCATGAAAGTCAACGCCGATATATATTGTGTCCATAGCGCCTCCTTTCAGTCTCCGTCAAAGAGAGCCTTGAGTTTACTCAAGGCGGGAGGCGCTTCATAACATCAGTACCACCTGCGGTAGCGGGTGGGCAAATGCGACTCCAACGCGGCGGCGCGGCCAGCGAGGAACCGGGCCGTCAGGAGTCAACTGTTCATGGCCTTTGTAATTGCACGATCAAGGAGTTAGCTGTGATTACCCCAATTTCTCCAACCCTAATACCGTCTGCGTCAGCCGTTGGTACGCCGGATAAAAGATCGACCCATGCCGTATGGGACGTTTATGATGATTACCGAAGCGCCATGATGAATGTGAGAATCCAGAAGTGCTGCATTCAATGGTTGCGACGTCAAAACTATCTGGTTGAAATCCCTCTGGCGATTGTAGCTTCTTCGACTGTCGCTGGTTTGTGGTTCTGGAAAGGTGCGGCCGGTGGGGAGGCATGGAAATACCTTAGTGTTCTTGCTGCCTTCTTGGCGGTTCTGAAACCAATCATGAGAATTCCAGACAAGATTCAGGAGCGGGGAGAAATTCTGGCAAACTTGAGCGTGATCGAGAATGAGCTTGAGAGGCTAGTCAAACAAATCGCCCACGGCAAAAAATATGATGACGCGCTTTTCAATAGGTATAACAAGATCCTCGACCTGAAGGGTGAACACAAGAAAAAGTACGAAACGGGGAAATACCAGCAAGCAAGCAAACGCATCAAGGGGAAGTGTGCCCAAGAAGTAGAGCAGTTACATCCTGGAGCTAAATTTTTCGTACCGGAGGACTGAAACTATGAGCGAAATTCTGCAACAAGGAATGAAGCACGGATCGGGTGTTTTTGAACGAGGATCGGAACCTGATGGTCTCTATGCGCGAGACAAGAATGGTGAAGAACGACCAAGCAGTGACGATGACTCTGGATGTGGCGGTGGGTCTGAGCGTTCAGAATCTGATCGGGATGATGGTCCCCCATCCATTCGGGATGATCGCTCATCAGACGAGGGCGCGGTAAAGTCATGGGAAGATCCCGAGAAGGGCTGGAGCCGTTAGTTGACTCGGCGGTGCGCGCCAGAGCGATTAGAACATCTAACAGCCCTTCGGAATAACGGCCCTCAACCCGCACCGAAAGCTGAAATTCATTGGGTGGCTATGGCCGTAGGACTGAGTTAGAAGGAAGGAGTGTTATGGCAACGAAGAATAAATCCTCAACGAAGGCCGCAAAGAAGAAGGTCCGCTGCTGTGGATGAAGAGGACACGCCCTCCCTCACGGTCGGGCTACTGCCCCGAAAGCAGAGATTCATTGGCCAGCGACTGTACAAGCTTCGTCGTCTCCACGCTCACACTAAGCACTTGCCCAATCAGCCGCACAATGTATTCCGGGTCGTCGTCGCGGTTGGGGTCGTTGGTGATGCCGCTGCGTTTGTCGGTGCTGACTTGATATTGATCGATGATCCATTCCAATGCCGAGCGATTGCCCAATCGATACTCAAATACGTCGGGCGGAATTCCACTCAGAGTTAGAAAGTCGTTGTAGATAAGCGAGCGTTTGTCTTTGCTCAGCTTCATCCTTTCGACGCTCCAGTCGAGCGGCTTGCCCGGCGTTTCGATTCTCTCCAACGAATATTCAGGTTGCTGTTCGTAGTTGACGTGAATCTCAGCCAGGCGCGCGCCCGTTCCGGCGAAGGCGCGAAAGTCGGGCGCGAAGGGAATGCGCGGCAACTCGCGCTTGAGATTGGCGGCATAACGCTCGCGATAGAGCGGATGATGCAGCAATGCATAGACGTAATGAAAGATGTCCCACTTCGTGATCGCCTTGTCTTTGTAATGCGAGCGGAACTGTTCCAGCGCCCAGTCGGTAATGTTCTCGCGGCGGTTCGTGCCGTCTTCGTTGTAGGTGTAGAAGGGGAAGCATTGCGCTGGGTCAGCATAGAAATTCAAATCTGCGATCCGGTCAGCCATGATAACCGCAAATCCTTTCCGACCGTAACCGCTAACGGCGATTAGCCGATTCGCTTTTTCCGTTCGAGGCGTAGGGAAGATTGATGGAAAGATGTAAACTTCTTCATTCAGTACTCGATCGAAAAACAGACTAGATTTTGTGAAAGGTCGATACAGAGCATTTCTGATTTTCTCTTCAGCGTATTCGGCTTCTTTTCCCCGCTCGAGATCGAGCTTTAGATCCCTGCTCCAAGTGATCTCTTTGGTGTTGTAATCAATAATCTCCTCGATGTTGCTAATCTTGTTCGCAGATCTCGTCCATTTGAATACTAGTTCGTTGTATGCATCGATAGTTTCAATGATGTTCTTAATGAGTGCATTCTGATCAAAACTGTAAGCTCTGACGTCCCGATTCGTTTTTACCCCGCCCCCGAACGTATTGAAGATTGTCCGAGTCGTAGAACTTCCTTTCGTCTTCTTATCACCAATTGGAGTAAAGGTCTCAAACTCGTCGTGCATTCCCTCAGTCAACCAATTATGTTTCGCGTCGGGTTGGATTTCCTGCCACTCAATATTTCCGCGATGCTGTTTCTCGTCGAGGTAGGCGTACTTCTCCTCTTTGCGCCAGAACTCTTCAACGCGCGCATAGAAGATTTTCGCCATGATTCTTTTAAGCCCTTAAGGTCGGGCTACCGCCCCGATTGTCTATCAGAGAAGCCCGACAAACTCTTCGACCGTCAAACCTGTTTGCCTGATGATTGCGCGCAACGTCCCGCGGTCGAGTTCTTTGTGATTCGGAATAGTTGTTTGAGCTGGTGGATTCGCTCGGACCATTGTGATGTGACTGCCTCGCTGCCGGTAAACTGAAAAGCCGGCTTTGATGAGCGCCTTGACGCAATCAGCGCCCGAGATGACGGGCAACTTACTCACGCAGCAACCTCTACCAACTCCACTTGGTCGTCAGGTATGGGTTCGCCGCGCTCGCGCAGGACTTCTTCGTGAAGAGAAATCGCTTCCCGAACATTCTCGAGCGCTTCTTCGCGAGTCTTACCCTGACTAATGCAGCCGGGTAAGCTCGGCACCTCGGCAATTACGTAACCGTCTTCTCCGGGATGCAACAAAACACTTCTCGTCATAAGGTCACCTCGTTTCGAGATTCTACGCGCCAGCCCGTTTTCGCACAAAGATATTGATGCTCACCCCAACCTGAATCCCAAAGACATTATGGGTCGTGCCCGACAGCTTGGTGTTCTTACGCACGTTCCCGCCTAAATCGAGCACATAGATTTCGTCAAAGTCTTGTTCCAGATTCTTGCGCATGCCGTCGAAAGCCAGGCTCTCAATGAAACTGTTATTGGAAACGAAGGCGACGATGCCTTCATCGCCAATTCGATTTGAAGCCCAGCGAAAAGCCTTTACATACGGATCAGACAAGGCGTTCTTGTTGGTAGCGCGAGAATCTCTCGCGTAAGTCTCGGCGACCTGCTTGTCCATTTCTTTGTACTTGCGGTTCTTGTTGTTGTCGTTCTCGTTCAATTGCCAGGCGTTGTAAGGAGGATTGCCGATCACAACTCGAATAGGCGCACCCTTCTGTCTTTCGACGCGGGCTGTATTCTCAGTCGAGAAGAAAGAAATCTGTTTCGCTTCGGCGAGTTCGAAAGTATCGACGAGACAAATCCCTTCAAACGATTCGTAGCTTCCTGTCCGTTCAAAAAACTCATGCTCAATATTCATCGAAGCAATGTAATAGGGCAGCAACATCACTTCGTTACAGTGCAATTCGTTGTGATACTTCTGCTGTAAGGCAGTCTTCTTGATCGCCTGCATGATATGCACGATGAAGTTGCCCGTGCCAACGAACGGATCGAGGATGTGAACGTCCGCTGAACTGAGAGACTTGCCAAACTCTTTCTGCAGGATGTCTTCGACGCTGCGCACCATGAAGTTCACAATCGGCTGCGGTGTGTAAACGACGCCGTGCGTGTCGGCGACTTTGACGGAAAAGCCCTGAAAGAACTTTTCATAGACGGTATTAAGAAAGAGTTGCTTCTGGGAAAAGTCTTCGATGGTGCGCGCAGCTTTGTCGATGGCCTGGTAGAAGCGTTCGAGGCTTTGCAGGAAAGCATCGCGAGTAAAGGCCTGCGAAGTTAACGCATCGATGACCTTCTCGATCTCAGCGGCGATCGCGTTCCGGCGCGTGAAGTCGGGATTGTTAAAGACCGTGCGAAAGATGCGCTCGGTGAGCAGATGCTGGATGAGCATCTCTTCGACGGCTTCTTTCGAGAGATTAGGATTTATGGATTGACGGCACAGAGCGTAGAAATCATCAAAGGCGGCGCGAAAGCGAACATTCGATTTCTGTTCCTTTTCGATCAGCCCTTTCAGCGCGCGGCCAAGTTCGGGGACTTGATCCTTGAAGTGTCCGATGGCGTCGGTCCACTCTTCGATCTCAGGCACGGTGTAATCAAAAAACCTCTTAAGAACTTCCACGAGCGCAACCGGTTCCGTGATGTCTAAATCGAGGGTGGCCCGGCCATTCTGCCAAAGGATGGCGCGCTCGGGCGCCTGAAAGATGATGTTGTTTTGTGGATAGCCGGCGGTGAGTTTCTTCTTTACTTCTTTCTTGAGGTCGTCCGCAGTGTCCTTCGCCTCCCAAAAGCCATGGGTAATCCGGTATTCATCAACGAGCGCGCCATCGACTCTGATCGAACGAGAGTCTTTCTTCATAGCCCACTCAGGAACAAGCTTCCACTGAAACTGTCGGCCGCACTGCTCCAGGAGAGTTTGAAAGGCAGAGCGAACCGCGCCTTCGTGAGAAACGCCGATTGTCTTGAACTGACGTAGAGCCTCGTAATAGTTCTGGACTGACTTGTGATTTGGTTTGAGGTTGAGGCGTTCCATCTGCAAGAGGAGTCTTTGACAGTTACGTCGGGACTCGGATGGAATCTTAACAGCGTTCGCTCACATGACAAATAGAATCCCGACTAAGGAATGCGCAAGCTTTGGAGTGCGGCGACGGCTTGACGCGGCGAGGATAACGACGCGCAAGTCGCGCCGAAGAAAAGCGCTGGCAAGTCAGCGCACTCCAGAAGCGACCGGATCACCATAAATATGCATGCCAGCGTCACGATCGGGCTACTTGCTCCGTGCGCAGCCTTGCGTGCGATCAATGCGTCTTGCGACTTGCGCGATGACCAGTGGTTTGATGTTTTCGTTCCTGGGCGCGGTATGAATTTACGCGTTTGGAAATTGTGTTGCGGTGGATGCCGAGGGCTGTGGCGGTGTGTGTGATCCGCTTCTTGTTGCGGCCGTACGCTTTTTGGATGTAGAGCTTTTCGAACTCTTCCAGGGCTTCATCGAGGCGGATGTGGCCGTCTAACATGTCTTCAATCACTGCTTCTAAACGGGGGCGTATTTGCATCAGTCTAGTCCTATTCTGGTTATCAAAATTATGTATTAGGCCAAGCACTGCTTTCACGCATCAGCGTGAGGACAGTGAAACCAATTTGGGTTGGCGTCATTGCCCTTATTGCGATTAGCACTTCTCACTCAGGGGATGCGGACCAGACGTCCGCGCTCCCGGCGCTAAGTCGAATTGTTGCCGGTCCTGGCCTTCAACTCACTTTCGCTTCTGTCGGCGTGAATACCCGGTCGCTACCGCTCGCGGTACTGACCTCACTGCGAAGGTCGCCCTACAACTTCTCGCCGACGAGGAGTTCGTATGCTTCCAGATATCGCGCGGTCATGGCGGCGGCTACTTCGGGCGGTAGAGTGGGCGCGGGCGGCTGCTTGTCCCACTTGATGCTCTCGAGATAGTCGCGCACGTATTGCTTGTCGAATGAGGCTTGCGATTTACCGACTTCGTATTCATCCACCGGCCAGAAACGCGATGAATCCGGCGTCAAGACTTCGTCGATCAGGATGATTTCGCCGTTACGAGCGCGGCCAAACTCAAACTTGGTGTCGGCGATGATGATTCCGCGACCACGGGCATAGTCGCTGGCCTCCTGATAAATCCGCAGAGAGACATTACGCAGTTGTTCAGTTACTTCGTTGCCAACAATGGCGGCCATTTCCTGCTCGCTGATGTTTTCGTCATGGCCGGTTTCGGCTTTTGTGGCTGGCGTAAAGATCGAGTGGTCCAGCTTTTCTGATTCACGCAAACCGGCGGGTAAATGGTGACCGCAAACAACGCCAGTGCGTTGGTAGTCCTTCAAGCCTGACCCCGAAAGATATCCGCGGACTACACATTCGACGGGGAAGACCTCGGTGCGCTTAACCAGCATTGATCGGCCACCTAAGATGGTGGCGTGATTGCGCACCAACGCAGGCATTTCGTCGATGTTCGTCGTCAGCAAGTGATTGGGAACGATGTGTCCGAGTTTAGCGAACCAGAAGCGCGAGAGAGCCGTGAGTACTTCACCCTTGCGTTCGATCGGCGTGGGCGAAACGCTGTCGAAAGCCGAGATGCGATCAGTGGCGACGATTAGCAAACTCTCTTCATCGACCGCGTAAACATCGCGAACCTTGCCGCGTCTTACTAGTTGGAGATCAGAGAGTGTGGTTTCAACGACAGGAGCTGCGCAAGCCATTGTGGGTTCTTTCAGGTTCCGATTTCGATTACTCGCACCTGCGAGTGGCGCCGACAAAAATAATTCAAATGAAGCGAGCGCGATTTTGCTTTTTCGTTTGCGTAGTGTCAAGAGATCGACAAAAATAAAACCGATCGAATCATAAACTTCATCGAATCGATCGGAAATTATTTTTTAGAGAGAGATAGCGGCCACAGACGAACGCTGATGGACACAGATCACCAACATCAATTTGTTCCGTCTTATCTGTTGGAATCTGTGTTTGATCTGTGGCGAATTATTCTTAAGCAGTTGCGACGGCATTATCCCTGCTGCGGGTGAGTGCTTCGCGCAAGCGGCGAATCTGCGCAGCGTGATTGTGAGCATGAGCCGCATATATTCTCAACCAGTCTTCGACCGAGTACGATCCGCTTTCGGAATGCGTTCCTTCGCGTTGCCAATCTTCTTCGCTCATGAACTCGAATAGTTGCGCGACACTCGCGCGGGCGCTCCGGAATGCCTCGAGGGCTGGGGCCGTATTGCGTCGGTTGTAATTCAAACGCGTGGCATAGATGTCCTGATCGTATCCCAGGATTATCGGATGATCCTCTGCCAGCAAACGCCTGAGTCTAAGACCGCTGGTGGTCTCGCTGTCGGCGAGATGATGAACGATCTCGGCGGCGCTCCATTTCCCCTCGATGGGGTGTGCGGTTAGGGAGTCGGCTGGGATGCCCTGAAGGTTGCGGACGACTTCGTTGTAGCCGTCTATGTACTGTTCAATAAGTGCTTGTCGTTCCTGAGAAGTCATGTTTTTGCTCCAAAATTGTCAGAAGCCCGCGCATACGCGAGGGCAACTGGGCAAGCGAGCCCTCCCTTGCAGGCGGGCTTCCAATAGGAATCAACCGCAAGCGAGCTCAGCGACTCAAGATGAGCAGGGTGAAACTACCGGGGACCATCGGTGCTCGCGGCCTCGGCTGTTCCGCAGTTGGGGCAGGCGCCTGCCCGAACTCCGCTGTAACGGTATAGACCTGATGAGTTTTTGAATCGACGGTCATGGTTCGAGCGCGCCGAAGTGTCGGCACGTTTTCAACGACGGTGAATTTATCAGGAGTATCTTCGTGAACTACCGTGACCGTGCCGTCCCCGCCATTTGAACTAAAGGCAAACCCAGTCTCCGGATCGAAACCGGCGGCATCAGTACCGGGCCCGATGGGTAGTGTCGTTACCACCTTGCCGGTGTCCGCATTGACGACCACCATCAACTTGTTCGAGCAAACAGAGAAGAGCCGGCGATGCGCCCGATCCATAGCCAGACCGCTCGGTTCCTCACCGGGGGCAATCTTCCAGCGATTTTCGATCGTCAGCTTCTTGGAATCGAACTGAACGATCTCACTTGTATCCTCGATGTTGACGAAGACGTGGCCCTTTTCATCGGCGACTGCGAACTCAGGCTTGCCTCCGAGTGGAATCGTGCCGGCCACTGCGCCGGTCTTCGCATCGATTGCGGTGGCATCCTTGCTTGAGCCATTGAAAGCGAAGACGCGTTTCGAGCTTGGATCGTAAATAATCGCGTCGGGGTTTTTGCCGGTGGGCGCTGTACCCAGGACCTTAAGCGTCTTCAGATCAAAAATCATTGCGTTGTTATCGCGGCCATCACTGATAAACCCCTTATCCATTTCAGCCGCGATCGCGATCCCATGGACGCCGTTTGTATTTGGGATGTCGCCGATGAGCGCGCCCGAATCGGCGTCAACGACCATCACGTGCGAGCCGCGTGAAATGTAAACCCGCCTGGCTTTTGCATCGACGGTCAGATAGTCCCAGCCACCATCGCCACCGAGCTTGACTGTTTTGTTGACGTGATAACCAGAAGGGCCGGCACTTAGGAATGAACTGGTCATCAGGGCACAAGCGCCCCCAAGAAGGATGCGTCGAATCGGCAGATGCATTTGATTGTCTCCAGGATGAAATTGAACATGCGGAAACTACTCTTGTCCCTCGTGCAGGTCAAGCGGACCGTCTTTATTTTTCGCTCTATCCTGATGCAATCGAGACCTGAAATCATACGCTCGATAGCGCCCTATTGAATTAGCTTAGGTCCATGAAGCTGTTCGTTAAGTGCCTGAATTACTTTGCAAAACCCTCGATCGCGGAGAAGGGAATAACGTTTGCAGTCTCGCGCACCGGGCAGCCTTCAAATCAGGATTTGATTCGAACCAACTTTTTGGGAATTCAAAACAGGAGAAATGACATGGAAAAGCAGGAAGAGAGTAAACGCGTTGTAGTTGAAACGCCGACGGCGAGACGCGAGGTCGTGCAGACAGAAACGTCACGCTATCCGGAAAAGAGCGGAGGCATATCGGGCGCGGCGCTAGCGGCCATCGTCGTGGGAGTGATCGCGCTGGCAGCGATCATCATTCTTTTCATGATGAACCAACGACCGACTGACGCAAATGCAAACGTGGCGCAGACTCAGCCGCCGACGACTATCGTGCAACAGCCGGCACAGCAAGCACCGGTCATCGTGCAACAGCCGGCGCCGGCGACACAGCCAGCGCCAATTATTATCAACGGTCAGAGTCAACCAGCGCCCGCTACGTCGGGTGGTTCAACGACGTCCAACGTTCCTGACGACAGCTCAATTCAAACAGCAGTCGACAAGAAGCTAAACGACGATCCAACTTTGTCGACGCTTGGCATTACGACTTCGGTAGTTAACGGCAAGGCGACACTGATGGGCACCGTCAAGAGCGAAGCCCTGAAGTCGCAAGTCGAACGTACTGTGCGTAACATCAAGGGCGTGAAGTCAGTCGAAAACCATATTAACGTTGGATAAGAGTATCAATGTGTCCCTGGGTGGGTCCTGAATTCTAGGAGCCATACCAGCACCCCAGCGCTGGAGCGCGTCGGAGTTAAAAGAACTTCGGCGCGTTTTTGCTTTTGCGCAACTGATCGTCTCTGCCTTTCCGGCATCTTGCCACGCACTTTCTCACGATAAGGCGCAAAGAGCCCAAAGATCGACAATGCGCCGCTTGTTTGTTGGGATTGGCTATTCTATGCTCATCCTGTTACTAACTCAGGCGAGGATTCAATGGAAAAGATCCCCCAAACACCACGCACTACTCTGAAGCGACTGCCCAAGCGCGGCAGCTATGACCGCGGAACAATCGAAGCGATCCTGGATGAAGGGTTTATCTGTCATGTCGGGTTTGTTTTGGACGGAAAACCCTTTGTAATCCCGACCGGCTACGCGCGTGTGGGAGAAAGACTGATTATCCACGGCTCGCAGGCCAGCCGCATGCTGCGCACTCTGGGGCAGGGCATCGACGTCTGTGTGACGGTGACTTTGATTGATGGCCTGGTGTTGGCACGGTCTGCGTTCCATCACTCGATGAACTATCGTTCGGTGGTCATCTTTGGCCGGGCCACGGTCGTTGAAGACCCAGGTGAAAAGGTAGCCGCTTTGCAAGCTTTATCGGAGCACATGATTCCCGGGCGCTGGGACGATGTGCGCGAGCCGAATGAGCAGGAGATGAAGCAGACAACGGTTTTGTCCCTACCCCTGACGGAGGCCTCAGCGAAAGTGCGCACCGGGCCGCCGCTCGATGATGAAGAGGATTATGAATTGCCGGTGTGGGCTGGAGTGATTCCGTTGCGGATGGTAGCCGCAGAGCCGTTTAACGACGGGCGCGTCCCGGCTGGTAGTGAGATCCCGAAGTATGCGGTTGAATACTCGCGGCCCGGTCGTAAAGCGTAGACCGGATTAGATAGGCAAATGCTAGTGCAAGATTGTGCTCTGGTTTGTGGGAATAAGGTACCAACCTTACTCAGCTTTCGTTGCTCCGCAAAAAGCCCGACTGAAGTCGCGACTCTGAACGCCTTTGATCCAACGATCGGACACCCCGATTCCTGCCTCACCTTGCTACTTCCCCCGTAATAGTCCATAGTGGCTTACGGTTAATCCTTCTCTCGCGCATCGACGGTGATGCGCCCCGCGCACAAATCATTTAGCGCTGGCGTTTTGGAAGTTCGAGAGCAGGCTTGTTACAAACTCCGAAGCCGCTCTTTCAAGAGCATCCGAAATCCGGTCCTTCGACTGCTACCGTTCACCGAAGTCCTTCCGATTCGCAGCTTCTTTTCATTCCCAATACAGGGGAAAGGTATATCTATGTCAACGAAACTTTACGTTGGAAACCTAGCTTTCCAAACTACTAGCCAGGAGCTGCAGGAACTATTTGCCTCGGCCGGCACGGTTGAATCAGCAGCGGTCGTCGAAGACCGCGACACAGGCCGTTCGCGGGGCTTCGGCTTCGTCGAAATGTCCACCAAAGAGGAAGGCGCAGCCGCTATTTCTCAGTTCAACGGCAAGGAAGTTAATGGCCGAGCTTTGAACGTTAACGAAGCCAAACCTCGCGAAAATCGCGGCGGTGGTGGTGGCGGTCGCGGCTTTGGCGGCGGCGGTGGTGGCGGACGCGGCGGCGGCTTCGGCGGCGGCGGCAATGGTGGCGGTGGCGGCTACGGCCAAAAGCGCGAACCACGCTGGTAATCAGCTCAAGCATTAGGCAGTAAAACCATCTGTCTTAACGGTCCCCGCGGTGAGCCGTTCCGAAACGATCGGCTCCCCACGGCGGCCAAGCTTGCCTTAATAATTAAACCCGCGACTAGCTGAGATCAGATGGTCGCCAAAGAATCAGAAGGAGTTTATGAATTTTTCAGAATTGGGACTAGCGCCCGCACAGGTGCGTGCCTGCGAGTCTCTAGGGTATACAGAACCCACCCCGATACAAACCAGGGCGATCCCCGTCGTTCTCAACGGTAAGGACTTAATCGGATGTGCCGAGACCGGCACCGGTAAGACCGCCGCTTTTCTACTTCCCATCATTCAAAGAATCAGCGAGAGATCACTGCCGGGCGTTCGCGTCCTGGTGCTCGCACCGACGCGCGAACTCGCGCTGCAGATTCAAAAGAATTATGTCGAACTTAACAATGTAAAAGCCAATCGTAGCGTAATCGTGATTGGCGGTGCGAATATCCGCACGCAAATATCCGAAGTAAGACGCGGAGCGGCAGTGGTGATTGCCACGCCGGGCCGCTTGCTTGATCTACAAGAGCGCGGTGCCCTCAATCTCAATAGCGTCGAAGTCCTGGTGTTGGACGAAGCCGACCGCATGCTGGACATGGGTTTTCTTCCGGCCATCCGCCGGGTGCTGGCAATGTTGCCGGCCAAACGACAGACCCTGCTCTTCTCAGCGACGATGTCTTCGAGCATTGAGCAGCTGGCGCGTTCAACGATGAAAGAACCGAAGCTCATCGAAGTAAACACGCGCGGACAGGCCGCAACCATGGTTGTGCAGACTGCTTATCCCGTGGCGCAGGAATCAAAGACGGCCCTGTTGCTGGATTTGCTGGAGCGCGAAAAGTTCGAGCGCGTGCTGGTTTTCACCCGCACTCGCCGCGGAGCTGAACGCCTTTCGCATATTCTCACCGCCCGCGATCACAGTGCCAATCGTATTCACGCAGATCGTACCCAACCACAGCGCGAAGCGGCTCTTAGTGCTTTCCGCGATGGTCGCACACGTGTGTTAGTGGCTACCGATATTGCGGCCAGAGGTTTGGACGTCGATTCGGTTTCACACGTTATTAACTATGACGTGCCCGCGGCGCCGGAAGATTACGTGCACCGTGTTGGCCGCACCGGCCGAGCCGGTAATACAGGCCAGGCGATCACGATCGTCGCGCCGGTGGATGAGCTTTCGATGCGAGCCATCGAACGGTTGACCGGACAGGAAGTAAAACGAATCGTGCTGCCGGGTTTTGGTGGCGCGCAACCGCTGGCCCCTGCGGGCAAGACGTTCGCCCGCTTTGCGCGTGGCGGCCGCAGTAGTTCAGTAAGATCGTTTCGCCCGCGCCGGGCGAGATAAAAGGTGACCGAACACCTTTGATATGAGCAAGCAAACCCGACTTACCAAAGGGAGGAGCATTATGGAAGTGAAAACAGTGGAAGTTACCGAAGAAATAGCCAAGCAGACTTTCGCCACCGGAGATCGAGTCGAACAGATGTGCCTTAAATGCGGTGAAGAGCGCGGTCATATCGTGGCTTCGATCAGCAAGAAGGGGAGAATTACCCGCGTCAGTTGTCCGATTTGCGGTTCACGCGTTCCTTACAAGAGTGGCACCACTCGTACGCGCACGCCCAAGATTGGCGCGCCTTACGATATGGCTCGCACTTATCGCCGGGGACAGACGATGATGCATCCGACCTTTGGTGAAGGCGAGGTAACCGCGCTAATTGAACCCCAGAAGATTGATGTTCTATTCGCGGACCGCATGCGACGGTTGATTCATTCGCATGCTTAAAGGCAATCTCCGGCGACTGCGCAGGTTCAGAAAAAACGGGATCATCGCCGGAGGTCCCGCGGTAGGCATGCGGCTGATATTCCGGGCCGAAGTAATGCCTGGCCGCGAAACACACGAACGTACCTTTGAAGTCGTTCGAGTCCTGGCCAGTGGCCGAATTGAATTGGCGAACTTGCATGGCGAACATGCCCTGACTGAGTTCGAGCCTTTGCCGGATTAAAAGTTGGTTGGTGCACGAGGCGACGTTTAGTGTTCAACCTTTAGGTTGTTGATTCAACCAAGCTAAAGATTGAACTCTGAATTAAGCTCGACGGACTGGAGTATGTTTTGCCGAACGAGACGCGATCTGAATTAGTGCCGACCGAAAGGCATATCAACTGGAGTAAGACCGTTTTCCTGAGCGCCTTTCACCTGGGCGCCATCGCGGCTTTGTTCTTTTGGAGTTGGCCGGCTGTGATTTCCGGTGTGCTGTTTTATTGGATTGCGGGAAGCCTCGGCGTCGGCATGGGCTACCATCGTTTGCTGACGCATCGAGGTTACAAAGTCCCGAGGGCCCTGGAGTATTTTCTGGCCGTTTGCGGTTCGTTGTCGCTTCAGGGTGGCCCGATCGAATGGACTGCCACGCATCGCATGCATCACGCGCACACGGATCGACAGGGAGATCCGCATACGCCCCGAGAGGGCCGGATTTGGTCCCATGTTGGCTGGATTGTGGCCGGTACCGCCCAGAAACATGACCGAGCTGTGCTGGAGCGTTACGTTCCCGACTTACTCAAGGATCGCTTTTATGTGGTGCTGAGCAAGTACTATTACGTGCCTTTGATCGTTTTGGCAGGGGTGCTGCTGGCAGTCGGCGGTTGGGGCGTCATGATGTGGAGCATTTTTCTGCGCGTGACGCTGGGCCTGCAGGCGACCTGGCTGGTTAATTCGGCCACGCACCTTTGGGGAAAAAGACGGTTCGAAACCGGGGAAGATTCGCGCAACAGTTGGTGGGTCGCTTTACTGACCTTCGGCGAAGGCTGGCATAACAACCATCATGCGCATCCCACGTCGGCTCGTCATGGGCTGAAGTGGTACGAAGTTGATTTCAATTGGTGGGGGATCCGCACGCTACAGTTTTTGGGACTGGCGCGAGCCATCAAGCGGGTTCGATTCAACGCGGGCGCGACCATGTGGCAGTTGGTCAGCGGCGAACCAAAGACGAAAGGCTCCTATGAAGGAGCTTAGAGAGCGTGGCCTGTACCGATTGCCGGACGGCGGAGAATTCGTAGCCATTAACGCGATGCGCGGCAGCGGCTATGCGCTCTACGATCCGCAGATGTTTAAGCGTAACGGGATGCCCGATTATCAGATCGACGCGCAGGGCCGCCTGAATCGAATGGGCGAGTCAACTCGCTGGTTGGCCGAAGATTTAATCGATACCGGCCAGACAGCAGCGTAAACGAGACCGCTGGAACTGGAAGCAGCAGCGCCTCCACCAGTCTAATCATGGTCAAGGGGTGTATGAGATGCCAAAGTTCATTTGGTCTTGCCAGGAATGCGGCACAGTCCTGCCGCTGTGGCAGATGAAATGTTCCAATTGTAAGAAGGCGGCCGTAAGTTGGTTGCACATCGTCGCAGGCGCAATAATAGTTCTGCCGGCGCTTTTCTTACTCCTCAAACTTTTCTGAAGGGATTTAGATTATGGCAGCAAAAAAAGCTTCACGTAAGGTAATCGCGCCCGAGGTAACCGAGCTCTGGCCGGGAATCGATGCGTCCTTTCGCTTGATCATCGTCGCGGCCAAGCGAAGCAAACAATTGGTGCGCGGTGCGACCGCCCGGATTGAACCGGATCCCTTAAGACGTCGCAACACCAGCATTGCGTTGGAGGAAGTTAAGCGTGGGCTTGTGCCATTTACCATCTTTGATCCGGACCAGGTGCCTGATCAGGTGACCGAATAGATGTGGCACAGACACCAGATGACTGCGACCCAAACGGCGCCGGCTTCCCCGCTGGAGTCTGGTCCGATCGTTGTCAGAATTGATAAAATGAACGGCCTGCGAGTTTACATAAACCCTCACGTGAAAGAGACCTGCGGCGGTTTTGGTGTGTTTTATAGCCGGCGCGAAAATGGTCCGTACTATCGCTGGGCGTATGAAGACACCGTTAGCCTTTGGCGCGTGTCGCGCGTATCGCCGAGCGACTTCTCGCCGAAAGCACTTGCCAATGCGAATTGGAAAGGCGTGCCGGCTGCCTTACAAAAGAGTATGGTTGAGCACTATCAGGAATAGTTTAGAGTTCAAGCTCTAACTTGTGTCCGGGTTAAGCAATTTGAAAGTTGAACTCGAACTCAGGAAAACTTTAAAAGGAGAAAACCCTATTGGCCAGAGATGACTTAATTCCCGCGGAGGGCACAATTATCGACAAACAGCCCAACGCCTTTTTCAAAGTGAAGCTGGATAACAGCGCGCACGTTGTCCTCGCGGCGATTTCCGGCAAGATGCGAAAACACCGCATACGTATTCTCGTAGGCGATCGCGTCAGCGTCGAAATGTCGCCATATGATTTGTCGCGTGGACGAATCACCTACAGATTCAAATAGCTGATAGTGGCCCAGATTTTCAGTCCGTAGTCTGTGTCCATGGATCTGAGAATCATCCGGCCCGTTGGGGATGACTTCGGCCTTACCTAGCGAGAATCCGAGCATTTAAAGGTCGGACGAGTGGTGACAGCTTCAGGACTCTCTCCCACTTCAACACTCTTTGCGGGACTACGATTAGGTCCGACCGCGATAATGCGTTGGTTGCCAGGCTAGTCGTAAGATGCGCTCCCTCGACTCCAATAACCGAGAACCCCGCTGGCCGGCAGGCATAGCGGTCATCGCCATCGGAGGTCTCTATGCAGCCTTGCCGTCCGCACTACTTGTGGTCCGTCCGCGCTGGCTCATTCTCGTTATCGTCGCAGTGATATTGGTCCCCACCATAATTTCGCATCGCACCGGCAATCATCGTCTCAATCAAATATTGGGTTACCTTTTGAACGGCGTGGTAACCGCGGCCATGATGGTGGCCCTCGTGCGTCTGCTCTCGGCGGTGACCGCTCACATAATCGATCCGCAGTCACTGCTTTTCTCGGCAGCAGCTTTGTGGTTGAGCAATATTCTGGTCTTTGCGTCCTGGTATTGGCATTTCGACGCGGGCGGACCGCAGGAGCGGGCCAGCACGCCCGGCCACGCCGACGGCGCATTTCTATTTCCCCAGATGACCATGGACCCGGCGGCCAAGCTGGCCGCGGGCGAGCACAACTGGGAACCGCGTTTCGTCGACTATCTATTTCTGGCTTTCAACACCAGCACCGCTTTCTCACCGACCGATGTCCCTGTGTTATCACGCTGGGCCAAGGGGCTGATGATGATCCAATCGCTGATCTCTTTGCTGGTGATCGCGCTGTTGGCTGGACGCGCGGTGAATATCCTATGACACCGGGAGCCTTCTTCGCGGCTTTGCCGCGCCGGCAGCCCTTGGCTTATACCCACAGGAATATGGCCCTCGTAGAAGTTCGTCGCCGAGCGAAACATCTCACCGATTCCGCCTTCGCCAATTTTGGAGAAACGGCCTCTTTGTCTACCCAGCGTCAACAGTGAATTGGTTTCTTCCAATCAAATTACTGTGGAAGTCCGACGCGCCGCACTAAATCAGCAAAGCGCGGGTCGGAGCGCAGGCTGTCCCACCTTGGTTCGACTTTGAGCCAAGCCATATTAAACGAGCGCTCCCCATAGGCCTTTTCAAGCCAGGCGAAAGCCTGGTCCTTGTCGCCCAAGCCCGCGTAGATGAGGGCTATGCCGTCTGCGGGCACATATTCTCGTTCGGATAACTGCTTTAGTTGGTTGAGCATCACCTGCGCTTCACTGGTCTTACCGGATACCGCATAGACGTGGCCGAGACCGGAGAACGAAAAGTACCATTCACTGCCTCCCCTCAAGGTGATACCTTTTTGAAATCCCGCGATGGCTTGATCGTACATACCCTTTTGCTCGAAAGCCGCCGGAAGTTGACCGAGCGCCGGCGGAAAGTCTGGGTCCAATTCCAGCGTCTTTTGTAAATATGCGATCGCTTGATCGTTGTCCCGGTTGTAGTAGGAAGCCATCCCCAACTCGAAGCTCAGAATCGGGGAGAGTGGATCCAGTTCCTGGGCGCGCTTCGCCTCCGCGATAGCTTCGTTACGGCGGCCCATAGCTTCTAAGTATCCGCCATACCATTGGTGAGCTATCGCATAGTCCGCGTTTAGCGCAATGGCCCGCTTCAATTCCTTCTCCGCGCCGGTCCAGTCCCAATCGTAATTCGTCATCGTACGGGCCAGTGTCGCGTGCGCTTCAGCCAGCGTGTCGTCCAGTTCCAATGCCCTCATTGCCGCCACTTTTGCCTTGGGCATTTTTTCTCTCGGCGGTAACGGGTTGGCCGGTACCACGTAGCAGTCCGCCAACCCAGCGTAAGCCAGCGCGAAGTGCGGATCTTTTTCAATCGCTTGATTGAAATACTCGATTGATTTCTTCAGCGCCTCGCCCCTGCGTTTGTTCCAATAGAAGCGGCCTTTCAGATAGAGCTGATAAGCTTCATTGCTGTCGGTGTAGCGCTTGGTAATTCCTTTCTGTTCTTCGCCGGCCACTTTGACTCTTAGCTTCTCCGTGATCTCCTGCGCTATTTCTCGCTGGGTTGACAACAACTCTGACATCTTGCGGTCGTATTGCTCACCCCACAGCAGCGTTTTGTGGCGCACGTCCACCAGTTCAATGCTGATCGTGAGGTTGTCGCCGCGCTGCACAATCCGCCCCGACAGAACGGCGCTGACACCGAGTTCGCTGCCAATCTTTATCGGGTCTACCTCTTTCCCTTTGTACTGGAGAACCAGGCTACGTGGGCTGACCCTCAGGCGACTCAACTGCGAGAGTCGATACATCAGGCTCTCGGCCAAGCCTTCGGAGAGATACTCCGTGTCCGGGTCGGCGCTCTTGTTCTCGAAAGGCAACACGGCTATTGAATCAATGGCGACTTCAGTATTGCGGGCGTGAATGTAAAATCCGATCCAAGTCGCGCCAGCGGCGATCATAAGCAGTAACAATAGTGATGCCACCCTGTGCTGTTTGATTCCTGAGACGACGTACTCGGCGCTGGAGACGACGGGTTTGATAATGGCCGGCGCTGTTGCGGCCGCCGCGTCAGAGTCAGTCGCTGGCGCGCTCTGGTTGCCGCTGGTTGACGAAACGGAGGGAGACTCCGTCTGCGCCGTGCGATCGATTGCAGCATCAACCTCCAGCTTTCGCTTAAGGTTTCGTAGATCAATCAACAAATCCTTTGCGGTTTGATAACGCTCATTAGAATTCTTTGCCAGCGTCTTCGTCACTATTTCTTCGAGACGCGCTGGTACTCTTTCAGCGAATCTTGAAAGGGGCGGCTGCTCTTGTTCCTGAATCGCGATGACTTGCCGGTGAAGGTCTTTGCCTTCGAAGGGCACACGTCCGGCTACCATTTCATAGAGCACTGCGCCCAAGCTCCAAATGTCCGTGCGATGGTCCACGCGCGTCGAGCCTTGCGATTGTTCTGGAGACATATAGCTGACGGTACCCATTACGACACCGGGCTCGGTGTTTACCATCAATGTCGTTCCCGCATCCGAGGCAGCGCCCGGCCTTGCCGCCGCCACAATCTTCTCAATTGGTTTCGCCAAGCCGAAGTCGATCACCTTGACGATGTGATCGCGGCGGCGAATCATGATGTTTTCCGGCTTGATGTCGCGATGCACCACGTTCGCTTCATGAGCTGCATCGAGCGCCGCCGCAATCTGGATCGCGATGTCCAGCACCTCGTGCAGCCCGATCCGGCGCCCACCCACGTGCTCGCGTAGTGTCACCCCGTCCACGTATTCGGTTGCGATGAAGCGCGTCGCACCCTCTTGTCCGAATTCGTAGATTGTCAGAATGTTGGGGTGATTGAGTGCTGAAACAGTTCTGGCCTCTTGCACAAAGCGCCTCATGCGGCTCGAATCAGAAACAACTTCTGGAGGCAGGAGTTTGATGGCTACTGTGCGGTCCAGTTCGCTCGTATCCTGCGCGAGATACACTTCTCCCATTCCGCCCGCGCCGATCTGCGAGAGGATTTCATAATGTCCGAAGTGTCTGCCCGCACTAATGTGCATAGCCACTGATGCTTTCAGAGGTGCCGACTAGAATGCTAACAAGTCCATTCATCTTAGCTGCGTAAACCTGAGTCTGCTAGCTAAGCTAGAGTACTACACTTGACTTGATGGTTGATGGGGACGCACAGGTCCTGTGGGGTTGAGAGACTGTGTGTGTTCAAACCCTGGCACTCAAGGTGAGAACCTAACGAGGCGACGCAAAAGCCAAACGAAAGATCTCCGATAACTGCTCGCCGCTTTTGTCACCGCCGGCGAAGCTCTGGGTGCGGTGCAAATCCGGGTTGATAAAATAAATACTGTTACAGGACCAGCAAACGCTTGCGTAGGCAATCAACTTTGCGCCGGAATAAAACTTGATCGCGTACGCCGGTTCATGACAGGCGGCGAGTGCCGAAGTGTACGTTTGACGGCGCCAGAGCGAAGCTACTCTCTGTGCCTCGGCCCTGTTCAAGACTATACTGGCGGCTATTACGCCGTCCCACCGGTCATCTTTGAATTCCAGTTTTAGGAGTTCAACCCTGTCAATCGCGGGAAGGTTGCGAGTGTAAGGACGAAACTCTTTTAGGCCCGAAAAGCTTGGGCCCTGACCCACACCGAGAGGCACGAAGCACATAATGAGAAACACGCTAAGCATCCAGCTGACGTTTAGTTTCTTTTCCGGTCTCATGTTCACTCCCTGGAGCTATGGTCGCGCGCGGGCTCCTGTCGAATAGGTTAACAGCTCACGGTCGGTCACAGCAGATTGTTGTAGACGGACCACCAGTGTCCTCCCTGACCAATGACTTCCTTATCTGAAAATGGCATGTCGCCGGGATTGTCCAGGCTCAGGTAGTCCGGGTAATTCTGGTTCGGATGCGGAGTCAATGACTCGTCGCTGAATACATAGCCGTAAATGCCGGCGTGGTTCCAATCCACGGTCGTGATCGTCACCGTGTACGACCCCGAAGCGTTGCGCGCATAATTCACCAGCAAGCCGTCAAGGTGGGTGCTGGCCTTGGCTCCAGTCGCCAATGGTAGTTTCTTGACCTCTGTAACAATGTCTCTGTACTTGCTTTGGTGCAGATAGAAGTCGACATGGCCAGGCCGGCCTAAGCTGAGTTGCGAGATGAGAAGCGTTGAAGCAAAGACCACCTGAACTAACCCAAGAGGGCCAGATAGAAGCCTCCGCCACCCGGTCTTCTTCGTCGGTGTTCGGACAGTGCTGGGATTCATCACGAGGCAGGATAGGCCGGATGCCGGGGATCTTACAGGACGGATCGCCACACTCCGTTCTGTGGCTATCACCAGCGTGGTTGCGACAGACACCATGTCGGGTTAGGAATGTTTGGGATAAATGGCGAGGTCAAATAACCGGCGCACAAGCTGTGACGTCCCCCGCCCGGCGCCCCCTCACTACGGTGACTCGCATAACTAACTTACAGAACATTCCGCTTCACGGCCCGAAGCGTTGACGATATTCGCTCGACGTGATGAAGGCTTTGACCATCTCTGCGCTTTGGAAGTTGCCATTGAACTGATTAAGCTTCGTCAGCCAGAAGTCGTAGCCAGTGTAGTCCGTGTCCTTTGGGTCGTTCGGATTCCGTCGCAGGTAACCAAAGAATTGCATTAACACGAATGCCCGATTGAATTCCTGCTGATCTAGGATCGCGTTCTCAGCCACGTCGCGTAACGCCCGGCCTCTCGCCAACGCATCGCTCGTGTTCGTAGCCGAACCAAACTCACCGATTGCCGCCGCCAAATCAGTCGCCGAGGGCGTCACCCCGGCGTTGCTGAATAACTGATTCACAAACTGGGTCGGCGTCAAAGTAGTCGCGTAAGCCGAGGTAAACCCCTGCCGCTGCACGAACGTTGCCGCGAAAGCCTGCTTGTTAGCGTCTAACTGTTGCTGCCAGTTGCCCTGACCCACAACTACGCCGTTACCAATCGCCTGTGTGTCCGGCTGGAACTCGTTGAGGC
>JBBRMS010000078.1:0-21876 GCA_038230715.1 Pyrinomonadales bacterium | reverse complement strand
CCCGTCGTGGGCAAGCAGCGCACGAGGAAAAAAGATTTCAGTGTCGATTCGTTCGCGTGGTCGCCCGACGGGGCTAGCATCGCTTTCAGCGCCACGCTGAATCCTGATTTGATCCAGGGTATAACCTCAGACATTTACCTGCTTAAGCTGAGTGATGATTCGGTGAAGAAGATCGTCGACACCCCGGGGCCGGACAGCGGCCCGCGCTTCTCGCCCGACGGAAAGCAAATAGTTTTTTCTTCGGCGATGGGTAACAAAACCTTCTTCGCTATGAACTCGCGGCTGGCAGTTGTCTCGGTGGACGGCGGCACACCCAGGTCGATCACAGATAGCTTTGACGAGAACCCCGGCCTGTTGGAATGGAAGACGGACGGCATTTATTTTGCCGGCCAGCAAAAAACTGCTTCACATTTGTTTCGGGTTGATCCGGCCAGCGCCCGAATCGAGAGGGTCTCTGCGCCTGACAACCTCATGGCCGGATCTTTTTCAATCACCCGCGCCGCAGACCGCATGGCTTTTGTCGCCGGCTCACCGACCGCGATGAATGAACTGTTTATCTCAGCTATGCGAAACTTCGCCCCACGAAAACTGACCGACATGACCGAGCAAGCCCGATCGTTTCTGCTCGGCACGCGGGAAGTTATTTCGTGGAAGAGTCAGGATGGCGCGACCATCGAAGGGATTCTGATTAAGCCGGCAAACTTCGATGCGACTAAGAAGTATCCGCTGCTTTGCGTCATCCACGGGGGACCCACCGGAGTTGATCGTCCCCTGCTCCTGACGCCGGACGCCCGCTACTATCCGGCCGATATCTGGACCGCACGGGGCGCACTCATTTTGAAAGTGAACTATCGCGGCAGCGCTGGATACGGTGAAGCCTTTCGCAAACTCAACGTGCGCAACCTCGGCATCGGCGACGCCTGGGACGTGCTATCGGGAGTCGATTATCTAATCAGCAAAGGCTGGGTGGATCGAAACAAGGTTGGCTGTATGGGCTGGAGCCAGGGCGGATACATCTCGGCGTTCCTGACGACTTCAACTGATCGCTTTGCGGCGATTTCAGTTGGCGCGGGAATATCCAACTGGGCCACCTACTACTACAACACCGACATCACGCCTTTCACGATCAACTATCTGGGCAACGATCCGGCTGTCGATCCGGAGATTTATCAGAAGACTTCGCCGATGACTTACATCAAAAATGCGAAGACCCCTACTCTGATCCAACACGGTGAACTGGATCGCCGCGTGCCAATAGCGAATGCCTATGAACTACGCCAGGGTCTCGAGGATCGCGGTGTGAAAGTCGAGATGGTCGTTTACAAAGGCTTCGGCCACCCCATCACCAAACCAAAATCCATGCGTGCCGTGATGCAACACAATCTGAGCTGGTTCAATCACTACATCTGGGGCGATCCCCTTCCGGACTTCACCGCGCCGGAATTGCCGAAGAAGGATGCGAAGGACGAAAAGAAGTAGCCTTGCGCGCGAGTTCTGCGTGCTACGCTAAGCCCGATCAACGGCACAACTCAGTGCCGCGTTCGGTTTCCAGGGAGGATTCATATGCTCGCACTCGCATTCACTCTTAGCCTGCTCTTCGCCGGCTCGCCCACAATCTCTGACCAGTCCTACGGTCACGTCGACTTCACCAATTCGGGCGCTGCCTCGGCCCAGGCCGACTTCCTCGCTGGACTGGCATTGCTTCACGACTTTGAATATCCGGCTGCTGCAGCGGCTTTTCGCCGTGCCGAGGCCGCGGATCCTGGCTTCGCCATGGCCTACTGGGGCGAGGCGATGACCTTCAATCATCCAATCTGGATGCAACAGGATCTGAAGGCCGCCCGCGATGCTCTCATTAAACTGGCGCCGACTCCGGCAGCGCGTCGAGCCAAAGCCAAGACCGAACGCGAGCAGGCGTATTTCGATGCGCTTGAGGTCCTGTATAAAGACGGGAGCAAGGAGGAGCGCGACTTTCGTTACGAAGAGGCGATGGCGAAACTGCACGCACGTTATCCCGACGACGTCGACGCCACTGCTTTCTACGCGCTGGCTATCCTCGGCACCGCGCACGCCGGCCGCGATATAGCGACCTACATGCGCGCGGCCGCCTTGCTTGAAGAGGCTTGGATAAATCATCGCGAACATCCAGGCATCGTCCACTATCTCATCCATAGCTACGACGATCCGGCGCACGCGCCACTGGGCCTTCGCGCCGCGCGCATCTACGCGAAAATCGCGCCCGACGCAGGACACGCCCAGCACATGACGTCGCATATTTTCCTCGCGCTCGGCATGTGGCCCGCCGTGGTTCAGGCAAATATCGCGGCGACCGCCGACGTTGATCGAGCGCGCAAAGCGGCGGGCAAGAGTCCTTCGGTGAGCTGCGGACACTACCCGAGTTGGCTCGAATACGCGTACCTGCAACTCGGACAGAAGGACAAAGCCAGAAGCGCGGTAGCTCTCTGTCGCGCCTCAATCGATTCCCAGGCGTCGATGGAGCACCCGGGTATGTCGATGGATCCCGATGCGAGCCTAATCGGCTCGTTCGCCAACATGCGGCTCCGCTACCTGCTCGATACGGACGACTGGACGGGTGAGATCGCAAGCTGGGCTCTGCCGCCAGGAGCGGGTCCAGGTGCGCGGCTTGACTTCGCCTTTGCGCGAGCACTGAGTGAGATAAAGCAGGGTCATGGCGCTGCCGGGCGTCAGGCCCTGGCCGATCTAGAGGTGGTCGCTAAAGAAGTTACCGACATCAAGATCAAAAGTGGCGACCCGGACCCAAGCTTCCGCCTCCGGCCGGAGATTCTCCTGCTGCAAGCCCGTGCTTTGTCAGCCGAGAAAGAAGGCGACTTTGCCGCTGCCGAACGTCTGATGGTCCAGGCGGTCGGCCTCGAAGACAAGCTCCCGATCGCCTTCGGCCCGCCGACGATTGACAAGCCGGGGCACGAGCTTCTGGGAGAGTTTTTGTTCCGCCGCGGTCGAAACGGCGAAGCCCACAACGAGTTCGAAAAAGCCGCTGCCCGCGCACCTGGACGCCGGCTCGGCTATCAGGGGTTCGTGGCAACTGCTGGCATCAATTCCCCTTAGTGATAGGTTGGATCAATGAGACTCTGCCTTTCTTTTCACGAGGCTGTGCCTCTGCGTTCCGCATGAGAAACTTTTCGACGCATGGACTACGACGCAACTGACATCGCCGCAACCTACGACCGGGGCCGCGATCATGGACCGGAGTTTCTCAGCCTCTGGATGAACGTCGTCGCTGGACACGTCCACGATCGGAGCATCAAAACGATTTTGGATCTGGGTTGCGGGACCGGACGGTTTACCGAAGCTTTGCGGGCGCGGTTCGACGCGGACGTCTTTGGCATTGATCCTTCAGAGAAGATGTTGGCGCAGGCACGACGCAAACGCCCTGATGCCAGGATTCGCTACGAGCATGGCTGCGCTGAATCAATTCCCCTCCCGGACAGTTCGGTTGACCTGGTTTTCATGTCGATGATTTTCCATCATCTTGAAGATCCGGCGCTGGCGGTGCGCGAATGTCGTCGCGTCCTTGGCGATTCGGGCACAGTCTTCATCCGCAGCGGCATTCGTGAACGTATCTCGTCTTATCCCTACTCTGATTTCTTCCCGGCCAGCCGGGCCATTCTTGAGGAGGTACTGCCACCAACTGCACTCATCCGGGAAGTTTTCGCAGCGGCCGGATTCAGCGCTTTGAGCGTCGAACTCGTTACGCAGGAGATTTCACCTAGCTTCGCGGCCTACGCTGAGAAGTTGGCGGCGGGCGCGGATTCAGTCCTGGCCAGATTGAGCCCAGCTGACTTTGACGCAGGGATGACCGCGTTGCGAAACTACGCCGCGGACGGCGATGACGAGGCTGTCTTTGAGCCGATCGATGTTTTCGTTTTTCGGTAAGTGGATTTTGACCCAAAGACGCAAAGGAAAACGCAGCGGGACGCGAAGAAGTGTGCGGGCGGCCCTTATCACATAGCCAGCCGTGAACTGGGTCATTTCAACATCATCAAAGAGCGTTACCTGTGACCGCCTCCGCTGACCGTCCATTCTAATCGGGCCATTGGCGACTGGTCATAAGCTTCGTGTGATTTCGTGGGTCGGCTGCGCTCAGGCCAATACCAATCCGCGAAATCACACGAACATAATCAACTACGAGTGCTACAATTCAGTTCCCGAGATCTTACCTAAACCGAAAATTTTTTGGAGAGCCCATTCATGCCCGAATTTCGCCAAACCAGTCTGCGCACCGGATTAATTGCGATTATCTCTACCATCGTTGGTCTGCTGATCCTGACTCCAATTGTCATTGCCCAGCAGTACGACACTAGTCTTTATTCCGGCTTGCGCTGGCGCATGATCGGACCCTTCCGTGCCGGCCGGGTTAACGCCGTTAGCGGCGTCGTGGGGCAGCCGGACACTTTTTATTTTGGATCGGTGGGTGGGGGCGTGTGGAAGTCCCTCAACGCCGGGCGGACCTGGGCTCCGGTCTTTGACTCTGCGTCTTCAGCTTCGATTGGCGCCATCGGCATCTCACCTTCGAATCCGAACGTTATATATGTCGGCACGGGCGAACCCGATATGCGTGATTCGATCCAGTTCGGCGACGGGATGTACAAATCGACAGACGCGGGAAAGACCTGGAAGCATATCGGTCTGGAGAACACGAGACAGATTGGGCGGATCATCGTCGATCCGAAAAACCCGAACGTCTTGTTCGTAGCGGCTTTGGGGCACGCCTACGGACCGAATCCGGATCGCGGCGTCTATCGCTCGCGCGATGGCGGCGCAAGTTGGCAGAAGGTGCTTTTTAAGAATGACGATCTGGGCGCGATCGATCTCGCATTCGATCCAACCAACTCTCAAATCCTTTATGCCACGCTGTGGAATGTGCGCCGGCCACCGTGGTTCATCTACACGCCGGCGAACGGCCCGGGCTGTGGGATATTCAAATCCGTTGATGGCGGCACGACCTGGAAAGAGATTTCGGAAGGTATCCCCGCCGAAGGCCGCGGCCACATTGGCATCGCAGTCGCGCCATCGAATCACAATCGCATCTATGCCGCGGTCGACGCGAAAGAAGGCGGCGTCTTTCGATCGGACGATGCGGGCGCAACCTGGACCAGGCTGTCGGCCGACAAGCGTCTGTGGGACCGTGGTTGGTATTTTGAAAAGGTCACAGTCGATCCGAAGGACGCCGACATCATTTATGTCATGAACACTTCGGTCTATCGATCGACCGATGCCGGCAAGACCTGGACAGCGATTAAGGGCGCGCCCGGCGGTGACGACTATCACCAGCTCTGGATCAACCCTGACGACCCAAAGCGAATGGTGCTGGGCAGCGATCAAGGTGGCATCGTGACCGTCGACGGCGCGTTGACCTGGAGTTCCTGGTACAACCAACCAACTGCGCAGATCTATCACGTCGCAGCTGACTATCGTTTTCCTTACTGGGTGACTGGCGCGCAACAGGACAGTGGCGCGGTCGGCACGCCGTCGCGAAGCCGGCATTCGGAAATTTCAAATCGCGATTGGGAAGGCTTGTGCTCCGGTGGCGAGTCAGGTTATACGGCGCCCGACCCTTTGCATCCGGAAATTCTTTTTGGCGGCACAGTTTCGCGCTGTAACGTTTTGACCGGCGAAACCAGGAACGTCTCGCCCGAACGTGGCGAAACCGAAACCAAGTTTCGCCATGCGTGGACGCAGCCGCTGGTTTTCTCGCCAGCCGACCCGCGCGCTCTCTATTACGCCAATCAGTTTCTTTACAAAACCACGAACGGCGGCGAAAGCTGGACTCAAATCAGCCAGGACTTAACCCGCGAATCTCCACCTTTGCCCGTGAACCTCAACGGCGCTATCACTGCGCCGGCCGACAAATTCCTGGGCGTCATCTATACCATCGCTCCGTCACCCTTGCGCGCGACGATGATCTGGATCGGCACGGATGACGGTCTGATCCAACTAACAAATGATGACGGCAAGACCTGGCTGAATGTGACTCCACCCGCGATGACTGCGTGGAGCAAGGTCACCATGATCGAGGCTTCGCACGCAAACGTTAACGAAGCCTATGCCTCCGTCGAGCGTCATCAACTGGAGGATTACGATCCCCATATTTATCGTACCCGCGATGCCGGCAAGACCTGGGCGGAAATAACGAAGGGGCTACCCGCCGGGGCTTATGTGCAGACAGTGAAAGAAGACCCCGAGCGAGCGGGCCTGCTGTTTGCCGGCACTGAGCGATCAGTCTTTGTGTCCTTCGACGATGGCGATCACTGGCAGTCGCTGAGGCTGAACCTGCCTCCTGCGTCAATGCGCGATCTCGTGGTGCATGGAGATGATTTGATCGTGGCGACACACGGCCGAGGCTTTTGGGTGCTCGACGACATCACGCCGCTAAGGCAGATTGAGAATGATGTCTCGCGCGCCGGTGTATATTTGTTCAAGCCAGCCCGCGTCTACAGCATGACACCGGGAAGCGACAACGGCACGCCGATGCCGCGCGACGAACCGCTCGCCGAGAACCCGCCTAACGGTGCTTTGATTGATTATTATTTGACATCGAATGCGAGTGGACCGGTGACCCTCGAGATACTCAATCCGGCCGGCGAAGTAATTCGCAAATACTCGAGTGAAGATGAAGTTATCCCAGTGAATCCGGATACTCTCAGTATTCCCGCGTTCTGGGTACGTCCGCAGGAGATCCTCTCGAGTGGAGCTGGAATGCATCGATGGCTTTGGGACCTGCGACCTGCGCCGGCGCCGCGGCCTGCGGGAGCGGGTGGAGGTGGCGGCGGGGGCTTTGGCCGCGGCGGCGCCAACACCGTGTTACCGGGAACATACACGGTGAAGCTAACCGTTGGGGGCAAGAGTTATACGCAGCCGCTGGTGGTGAAAATGGATCCGCGATCGAAGTAAAGAGAGGGTTGCCGACAGCGGCTTGCCGCCCTCAGTGCGGCGAGGCCTGGCTCACCGTTACGATCGCGATTCTCCAGGCGAGGCTGCGTCTCGCGCCGGAGGCAAGCCTCAAAGTAGATCGTCAAAGAGCTCTTCCCGGGCAAGCCGCTAACGGTTTTCCTTTTGAGGCGATCAGGGAGCAAAGCTATTTCAGGACTCTAAGCAAGCGCGGCGCATTGTGCCCTGCCGGGAGGACCCCATGCAATTCAGTTTTCTGGTTGGAGTTCAGGAGCAACACCGGATCGATTTCTCGTTCGACCAGTTTATGGGCAATCTGGAAATCAAAGTCGACGGGCAGTCTTTAGTAAAGGACTTTCGCATGCTCTCGCTGCGTTTGACCAAGCGCTATGAGTTCACCGTCGGAGCGCAGGAACAACATCAAGTCGCGATTGAGAAGAAACGCAAACTCTTTCTCGCGGGATTCAGACCTCAGCAATATCGTATCTACGTCGATGGCCGACTGATACAGACCCACGAAGGCTCTTGATGAATCCGGGAACAGACGCCGCTGTCGAGGCGTCTAACTGGGGGCGAGGATCCGGCTGCTTCAGACATGATCAAGCGACACCAGGCCTTTCTAGTCATTCCGCTCGCTCTGTTCATCAGCGTGATGCTTTACCGTTCGAGCCGTTCTCACCCACGGCTCAATCGGGCCCCGAGCGCTCCTCAATCAACCCCCGCCCCACCTGAAAGTTTCTCCGAGGCCGATTTCGCAAAACACGTCGAGCAGATAAAGAAGAAACTGCCGCCTGGCGATTTCACGGTGATTATCCAACGGCCGTTTGTCGTCGTCGGCGATGAATCAGCCGACGCGGTCAGGGGACACTCGGAAAGAACGGTCAAGTGGACGATCGACAAACTCAAACAGGATTACTTCACCAAAGACCCACACGACATTCTCGACATCTGGTTATTCAAGGATGCTGAGTCTTACCAGCGAAACGCGCTCGCGCTCTTCGGCGAAAAACCGGGTACGCCGTACGGCTATTATTCGCCCGCGCACAAATCATTGATCATGAATATTTCGACCGGCGGCGGCACCCTCGTACATGAGATAGTGCACCCTTTTGTGGAAGCCAACTTTCCCGATTGCCCGGCATGGTTCAACGAAGGACTGGGTTCGCTGTACGAACAGTCCGGCGAGGTCAACGGTCACATCCACGGCTATCCGAATTGGCGGCTGCCCGGATTACAGAAAGCGATTAGGGCGGGCCAGGTTCCGGAATTCAAAACGCTGATGGGGCTTAGCGCGCACGAGTTTTATGATGAAGACAAAGGCACCAACTACAGCCAGGCGCGTTACCTTTGCTACTACCTGCAGCAGCGCGGGTTGTTGATTAAGTTCTATCGAGAGTTTCATGCTCATCAGAAACAAGACCCTACCGGCTATCAGAGTTTGCAGAAGATTCTCGGCACCCGAGACCTCCGAGCATTCAAAGTTACGTGGGGGAAGTATGTGCTGGACCTGCGCCAGGGATGAACGGACGCCAGGGATGAACGGAGCGCGGACATCCTGTCCGCCTGATCGCGCAGCGCGAACGATCTTTCAAAGGATCCATTTCCCGGATATGAGCGGACCTCCCCTCGCGGACAGGATTTCCGCGCCGCGGAATCTCACGCAAGTTTCCCCTTCCCCGACGTTCTTCCAGCGGTTGTTCGATTAATGCAAACGCCAAGGAGACGTCCGATACCATGAAAAGCTTTACCCGGCCCCCGCGCGCCTTTGCGCTTTCCGCCCTCAGTCTCATCTTTACCCTGAGCGCCACTCTTTTTGTGTTGTCGCTGCTCGCGACCTCAGTCAGCAGGCCGGTGAGCAGCGCGCCGGGTTTGACGCCCACCAGGCCGACCGGCGCAAAAAACATGCGCGCGTTCGGCTCTGAGGAGGAACTCAGGAATTACTTCAAGCAAATGGTCGAAGAGCGCAAACGCGAAATTGCGCGCGGGACAAAAGACAACGCCGGGAACCCGCCACCAGCGCCAATGGCCGCGGCTGTGAATCAGGCTGCATCGTCCGCACCGGCTAAAGCCGGGGAGGCTATGGCGGCGACCGATTCGGTCACGAACACGCAACACGCAGGGGTAGATGAAGGCGGCATCGTTAAGCTGCACGGCGATCAACTGGTGGTCCTGCGCCGCGGCCGCTTGTTCACTGTGGCGGTCGGCGACGGTGCGTTGAAACCGATCTCTTCGGTCGACGCATTCGGGCCGGACATCGATCCCCGTTACACCTGGTACGACGAGATGCTCGTCTCTGCCGACACGATTGCGGTAATCGGGTACAGTTATGAGCGCGGCGGCACGGAGGTGGGTCTTTTCAATATCGACAACGCCGGCAATCTGAGCTACCGATCGACTTATCATCTCCGCTCAAACGATTACTATTCGTCGCGCAATTACGCCAGCCGCTTGATCGGCAGCAAGCTGATTTTCTATTCGCCGCTTTACCTTTCGCCATACAGCGACGATCCGACGGCGCAATTCCCTGCCGTCCGCAAATGGCACAAAGGCGCCACTGCCAGCGAATTCAAGCGCATCGTTTCCGCGACCCACGTGTATCGTCCTGAGCGCAAACTGACCGCGAACTACGGATTGGCGCTTCACACTGTGACGGTTTGCGATCTCGCCCAGAACGATTTCAAGTGCGACGCGACTGCGGTCCTCGGACCTGCGGGCCGAGTGTTCTATGTTTCGCCGGAATCGGTTTATGTCTGGACCACTGACTGGTCGCGCTATGGTCAGCAGGGGGGTCAGCAGTCTAAAGAGAGTTCGACGCTCTATCGCATGCCGCTGGACGGCTCAAGCCCAAGCGCGGTCGGCGTTTCAGGCAGCCCGGTCGATCAATTTTCATTTCTTGAAAGTGAAGACAAACATCTCAACGTCCTCGTGCGGTCCAATACAGCCGGAGACGGCATGTGGGGCGCGGAGGTAGCCGCGGGCGATGTGGCCCTGCTGCGTCTGCCCTTCTCGAGCTTCAATGATGGCAGCGGGAACGCTTCTTCGTGGAGTTATCATCCTTTGCCGAAACCGGCGGGTTACACTTTCCAGAATCGTTTCGTCGGCAAGTATCTGCTGTACGGCACTGGCAGTGGCTGGGGCGCGCCAAAGCAGAACAAAGCAAACCTTTATGCCGTGCGCTGGACAGATGGCGAGACAACCGAGCTGCCGCTGACGCACGGAGTCGATCGCATCGAAGCTCTGGGCTCTGACGCCATCGTGGTTGGCACCGACGGACAGGATTTGCACTTCAGTGCGGTGCGTCTGGGCGAGTCACCTGAGATCGCCGACGAGTACATTCGTAAAGGTGCCTCGCAGGGTGAGCTTCGCAGCCAGGGCTTCTTCTACAAACCGGATGGAGAGAACTCGGGCGTGCTCGGTCTGCCGATAAGCGTCCCCGGACGAAGTGGCTACCAACACCTCTTCCAGGGTTCGGCAGCGATCCTGTTCCTGCGCAATCAGAATCTGCACTTCGAAGAGCTCGGCGAGTTAGGCGCCGATTCCGACAAGGCAGTTGACGACAAGTGTCGTGCATCATGTGTCGACTGGTACGGCAACTCTCGTCCACTGTTTGTGCGTGGACGGGTGTTGGCGTTGCTCGGCTATGAAATCGTCGAAGGAAGTTTGAAAGACGGTCGCCTGCGAGAGATGCGCCGCATCAACTACGCGCCGCAACGGACGCAGATTACCAGCCGCTAGGGCTGGCAATACGCCCAAGGAAAGGAGGGCCTCCGGGTGTTCAGCCCGAGAGGCCTTTTTTTGTCGTCATCGCAGTGTCTCGCTCAAAACCGAGAGAAGCCGAGCTGGCTACCGTCAATTGTCAGCTATGAGTCGCACGATACCTTGCTGTACCAGCGACTAGTAACGATTGGCTAGTACGGATCTTTTTCGTTTACAAATCTATTGGTATGGTTATAAAATCCGCCGCTATAGCTGTTCAAGCGCTTTTAGCTTTGTTCTATCCCCTTCATTTTTCAAGGTTCGCTCATGGTGGGGTCTGTTGCGAGAGATAGATAGTCTCTTTGAAGCAACCGATCTGATGAGCAGGGCAAGCCGGTACAAACACTTCGCTTCGCAGTCCTATTAAGCAGCAGCCACTCGTACATCAAGGAGATCCCATGAAAATCGTAAACCCGAGACGCGCATTCTTTTGTTTAATGGCTATGCTTAGTTTGTCCCTGATTGGACTGACGGCGACTTCTGCACCAGCCGCTACAATCACGGTTACGAGCACCGGTGATACGGTCGCTGTAGACAATAAAGTGACCCTGCGTGAGGCGATTACCTCGGCCAACACCAATGCGAACGCCAACGCTGACGTGGTAGCGGTGGGCATCTATGGCAATGACACGATCAACTTCGCAATTCCCACGAGCGATCCTAATTTTAACGGCGGCACAAACACCTACACGATCACGCTTACCACAACGCTCCCGGCGCTAACCACCAATATGAATATCACCGGGCCGACCACGGCGATCGTCAAAATTGACGGCGCCGGCGCGGTCCAGATTTTCAGCATGACCGCAGGCACCGTAATACTGAGCAACCTGACGATTACGAATGGCAAGGGTGCAAACGGTATTGCCGGCTCTTCTGGTGCCGGCGCGGCCGGCGCTCCGGGCGCACCCGGCGGCGGAGCTGGTGGTTCGGGCGGCACGGGTTTTGGCGGCGTTGGCGGCGCAGGAGAGACAGGCGGCCTCAACCTTAGTGGAGGCGATCTCACCATCGACAATTGTGTCATCTCTAATAATGTAGGCGGCAATGGCGGTGCTGGTGCTACTGGGACCGGTGGGGGCGGCGGGACTGGTGGCGCCGCTGCTGCTGGAACCGGTGGAGCCGGAGGCGCGGGGGGACTTGGATTTGGCGGTGCCGGCGGCAACGGGGGCGCAGGCGGTGTCAACTCGAGCAGCGCTGGTAGCTTGACCATTAGCCGCTCGACCTTTGCGAATAATATCGGCGGCAACAGTGGCGCTGCCGGTCTTGGTGTCGGCGGTCCGGGCGGCCAGGGCGGCGCGGGTAGTGGCGGCGCGGGCGGCGCGGGCGGAACTGCGGCGGCGGGATTCGGCGGCGGCGGCGGAGCTGGGGGACCGGGCGGTCTCAACGTTAGCAACGGGACGACTCAGATTAGCGATTCCACCTTCAATAACAACAAGGCCGGCGACACCGGAGATGGAGGCGGTGGGGTAGGCGGTTCTGGCGGAGTCGGGGGTAACGGCGCCGGTGCCGGTGGAGCCGGAGGCGTGGGTGGAGACGGAGCTGCCGGCTTTGGAGGATTTGGCGGCTCTCCCACAGCTGGAGGCATGTTCTTCAAAGCTTCGACCACTCTCAAAATCACTCGATGCACATTCTCAAATAATTTCGGCAGTGCCGCAAGTAGCGGCGCAGGCGGGCTGGGCTTTGGGGGCGGTGGTGCGGTCGGGGGCAAGGGTGCCCCAAGTAATAATGGCGGAGCGGCGGGTGCGGGAGGCGCCGGCTTTGGTGGCTTTGGCACTGCTGGGGTAGTCGGCGGACTTGCGGTGGGCAGCGGCAATCTCACGGTTAGCAACTCAACCTTCGCCGCCAATGCGGGTAAAATAGGCGGTCCAGGCGGATTAGGTATTGGGGGCTCCGGTGGTGCGGGTGGCGCGGGCGGCGCGGGCGCGGGTGTTAACGCTGGAGCCGGAGGATCCGGAGGCGCAGGGTTTGGTGGATTCGCAGGCCCAGGCGGCTCCGGCGCGTTTAATCCGACAGTAGGAGCCGCTAGTTTGAGCAACTCTACGTTGACCTTAAATACCGCTGGAAACGGCAACGCCGGAGGCATCGGCATTGCAGGTTCCGGTGGATCTGGCGGCACCGGGGGTACCAACGGCAACGGCGGTGGAGGAGGAGCCGGAGGCTCTGGATTTGGGGGCTTTGGTTCCGACGGAGCGGGTGGTGGTATGACAGTAGGTGCCTCAATTAGTGTGGGGAACACTATCATTGCCGGAAACACGGGCGGTGCTGGCGGGGCCGGGGCTATCGGATTGAACGGCTTTGGCGGTGCGGGTGGTCCCGGAAACGGCGCTGGCGTCCCCGGCGCACCCGGGGCTCTTGGCAGTGCCTTACCCGGTGCTCCCGGCGCTCCCGGCGGTGCTGACGTGCAGGGCTCAGTCACCTCAGATGGTTATAATTTAGTTGGTAGCAGCAGCGGGTCCAGCGGCTTCACGCAACCCAGTGATCAACTCAACGTCGATCCCAAGCTGGATCCTGCCGGTTTGCAGGATAACGGGGGCCTCACTAAAACATTTGCTCTTCAGAGCATCAGCCCCGCGATCGACAAAGGCAAGGATATTAGCGTTAGCTTCAAAGATCAGCGCAGCTTTAATCGGCCCATAGACTTTCTCTCCCGACCTAATGCAGTAGGTGGCGACGGAAGCGATATCGGCGCTTTCGAGATTCAGACGAGTTTATCTATATCCAATCAAACTGTGACCGAGGGTAACGGCGGTTCGCTCAATGCGGTCTTCACCGTCACTCTGGCTGACGCTCTCGCTCAGACGGTGACTGTGGATTACTTCACCGCGAACGGGACTGCAACTGAGCCGTCGGACTATACGGCGGTAAATGGAACCTTGACCTTTTTTCCCGGTCAGACTACCAGAACGATCTCCGTTCCCGTGAACGGCGACACACTGCCTGAACCGGACGAAACGTTCACTGTCAATCTGATGAATCCGGCCAACGCGACGATCACCAACGGACAGGGTATCGGTACGATTGTTAACGACGATATCGGCACGCTGCAATTGTCGATCGGAAATCAAGCCGTGACAGAGGGGAACAGCGGTTCTTCACTTGCAGTCTTTACTGTCACTCTTTCCGGTGCGTCCGCTCAAAGCGTTAGCGTGGACTACGGTACGGCGAACGGAAGTGCAACCAACCCGTCGGACTACACGGCGGTAAATGGGACCCTGGTCTTCCTACCCGGACAGACCAGCAAGACGATCTCCGTCCCGGTTAACGGAGATACCACACCTGAAGGAAACGAGACATTTGTAGTCAATTTAACTAACCCGGTAAATGCGACAATTTTGGTCGGTCAGGGCACCGGTACGATTAATGACGACGATGCGACAAGCATCTTCCAGTTCAGTGCGGCGACTGCCAGTGTCTCAGAGAACGCAGGCAGCGCCACCGTCACCGTAACCCGCACGGGCGACACCGCGGGCGCCGCGAGTGTCAAGTTTGAGACCAGCGATGGTTCGGCAAGTCAGAAAACTGACTACACCTTCGGGTATGGCACGGTTCAGTTCGCGCCGGGCGAAACATCCAAGCCCGTGAAAATTCTGATCGTGAATGATGTGTTCGTCGACCCCACGGAGACCTTCGTGGTTACTCTGTCTAATCCGTCCGGAAACTGTGCCCTCGGAAGCCCGAGTTCCATTACGGTCACAATTAACGACGACGATCTCGGTCCGGCGGCAAATCCAATCGACACTGCCGGCTTCTTTGTGCGGCAGCAATACCTGGACTTCCTGGGGCGCGAACCTGACGCCTCGGGCCTGACGTTCTGGACCAATAACATAACGTCCTGCGGCGCCGACGCGGCTTGTACCGCCGCCAAACGCGTTGACACTTCCGCTGCCTTCTTCCTCTCGATCGAGTTCCAGGAGACGAGCGGTAACGTGGTACGTACTCAGCGAGTTGCTTTCGGACGGCAGTCCAACGATCAGTTCAATCGCGTGCCATATCTTCAGTTCATGCGCGACACTCGGCAGGTTGGACAGGGTGTAATCATAGGCCAACCGGGCGCCGATGCTTTGCTCGAAGCCAATAAGGCGTTCTATGCCGAGCAGATAGTCTTGAGCACGGAGTTTACGACTCGCTTCCCACCCGCGCCCGGGCCGGTGTACGTTGACGCGCTCTATGCGTCGGCGGGTGTGACACCGACGGCTGCCGAGAGAAATGCGGCCATCAATGCCTTTGGCGCCGGCGGGACACCAGGACGCATCGCCGCGTTGCGCTCGGTCGTGGATTCGGCTTCAATTCGCGCGGCGGACTTCACTCCGTCGTTCGTGCTAGCTCAGTACTACGGCTACCTGCGGCGTAATCCAACTGATGCACCGGACTTCAGCGATGCCGGCTATCAATTCTGGCTGACGAAGCTGAACAGCTTCAACGGTGACTTCCGCGCAGCCGACATGGTCAAGTCGTTCATCACATCGGGCGAGTACCGCGGAAGGTTCGGTACTCCGTAAGCTGCTCCCGCCCATCTGGTGGCAGAGCATTACGACTCGGAACGATGGACCTAAGCTGGTCATCGTTCCGAGTTTTCTTTTATCAGCGCTTCCCTTTCGTTCGGTCTTTTACCGCGGCGCTTGTCAAGAGGTGGAGAATGCGTTAATAGATATTCGCCCTGCTAATGCTTCCGATGGTCGTCGTCTTATGAAGACATTTGACTGCCCCAAATGTGGGGCGCCGGTAACCTACGATCCGAACATGGTAGGCAGCCCTGCGCGCTGTGCTTACTGCCAAAGCCAACTCTCTCTGCCCGATGAACTGCGCGGCCGGCCGGCGCAAATCCTTTCACAGATTGATATCAATATTGGACCGCAGATCGCTTCAACGGCTTCAAAGCTGGTCTGGGTCGGAGTCCTCATCCCAATCTTAATCGTGCTGATTGTGATCGGTGTCATGGTCGGTGTGTTCGCCGGCATCAGGAGTGCGATCAAATCTGTGATCGTCCCCGTCAACAGTCGCGATACGGGCTCCGGCTCCCGGACTACCGAACCGGCCAACGCGTTTGCCAAAGTCATCCTCAAGTTCGGCAGCGAAGGCATCGGGCCGGGAATGATGACCGACTCGCGCAGTATCGCCGTCGATGGCAAGGGAAACATCTATGTTGCCGAATACACCGGCGGCCGCGTCCAGGTGTTCGACTCCAATGGAAACTTTGTCACCCAATGGATGGTTGATCCAAAGATGCCTCTGCGCGGGCTGGCCGCCGACCGCAAAGGCAATGTCTTCGTCGCCCAACACGGGATCATCACGCGTTATGAGGGACAGACCGGAAAGTCCCTGGGAGAGATCGAATACAGCGGGGGTCGCGGGTTCGACGACGTCGGCGCCGCACCTGACGGCGGTCTGGTCTGCTCCTGGTATCAGGGCAGCGACGACATCGTTCGCTTTAACCCCGAAGCGAAAGTGTTGAGCATCATTCGCAAGGCAATCAGCACCGCCGCCGACCGTTCTGAGTTGAATACGAGGGTAGCGATCGATGGCCTGGACAATATTTACGCGCTCGGTGGTTTCACCAATGCAGTCTTCAAGTTCAGATCCGATGGCAAGTTTTTGAATCGAATCGGAAGTCCCGGACAGCAGCCCGGACAGATAAGCGGCGCCAACGCGATTGCGGTCGATGGCAAGGGCCGCGTCTTCGTTAGCGACATGAAAGGAATACAGGTCTTCGATTCCGATGGTCGCTACCTGGCCCTCTTCAAACCCGAGGGCGTGGTCTTCGGCATGGTCTTTAATGATAAAAATGAGTTGCTCGTGGCCGCTCGCAACAAGGTGATAAAGTTTGCCTTAAATCAGTGAACGCCGCCGCCGTTAGGTCGGGCGCTGCGTGTGACACAAGAAGTTTGTAGCAGAGGGGAGAAACTATGAGTCGAGTGGCGCGCCGGGTAAGCCTTGTGGCCGTACTGATTTTGGTTAGCGTCGCGTCAAAGGCGGGAAAGGGAAAGGTCTTAATCTTAAGTACGGCTATAAATGAATCTACCAGTCCGCAACGCGGACCGATGAAAATAGCCCAGGACTCCAATCGATCCCAGCGATGAATCGCTGGACTATTTTTCAATAGTCCGCTGAACGCGGACTCCAGGAAGTCACCCTCTGGACCAAATGCACTTCGAGACACCTCGGGATCAAATGGTCAAACCATGACGAAATCAATTTTATTTACCAGTAGCCTCCTGGTCATCACGATCACCTCGGCCTGCTCAGGTCGGGACGGAATCCAGGCCAACACTTCCAGGCCAGTGCCCACT
This sequence comes from Pyrinomonadales bacterium, assembly GCA_038230715.1. Lineage (GTDB taxonomy): Bacteria > Acidobacteriota > Blastocatellia > Pyrinomonadales > Pyrinomonadaceae > UBA11740. Next base: position 4,903 of record JBBRMS010000078.1, on the reverse strand, counting down.
CAATCATTGGTCGCGAAAGACAAGCAGCCTGACGAGGAGTTGGCGAAACAACTCGCGCAGATCGCCTCCGCTGCAAAAGGTAAGGTCGGAGCCGCGGCACTAGTGCTGGAATCGGGAGAAAGCGTTTTGCTCAATGCTCAGGATCATTTTCCCATGCAGAGCGTCTACAAACTTCCGATCGGCATGGCCATCATGGCACAGGTTGATGCCGGCAAGATTAAGCTCGATCAGAAAGCTAACGTTGGCAAAGAGGACTTCGTTGGGCGCGCATCACACAGTCCAATTCGTGACAAGTATCCCAATGGCATCGATCTCAGCGTCAACGAGTTGATTGCGTGGATGCTGCTTGAGAGTGATGGCACCGCCAGCGACGTTTTGATGAGGCTTGCCGGCGGCCCCGCAGCCATCCAGGCCTATCTAAGTAAGCTCGGCATCAAAGACATGAGCGTGCTTGATACCGAAAAAGCGTTTGCTCAGAATCACGCGCTGCAGTATCGCAACTGGGCTACGCCGGCGGCGGCGATGACGTTGCTGACTGCTCTGCATGAGCGCCGGGGACTCTCTCAATCAAGCCAGGCCCTGCTGCTAAAACTGATGACGGAATCGATCACGGGCCCAAAGCGTCTGAAGGGCCTGCTCCCCACCGGCACCACCGTCGCGCACAAGACCGGCACCTCAGGAACCGACAAAGGCGTAACCGCGGCGACCAATGACATCGGAATAATCACGCTGCCCAACGGACGACATGTGGCGGTAGCGGTCTTTGTCTGTGATTCGCCTGCAGACGAGGCCGCGCGCGAGGGCGTGATTGCCAGGATCGCGAAAGCTGTTTGGGATAAGTGGGGACAATAATTCCCCACAGACTACGCAGACAGAATTTAATCGGATCTTTGATGGCGATAAGCATGATGAGTTCTTTGCCGACCAGCAATTCTTTAATCTGTGTAATCTGTGGATAGTCTATCGAACGAGTACAGACCCAAATCGTTCCGCCGGGATATTCCCACCTGTCACAATTCCAACAACCTTCTTGCCGCTTAGCTGATCCCGCAGCTTGATCGCGGCCGCGAGTGACGCCGCACCCGCTCCCTCAGCCACCAGCCTTGCCTGTGACGCAAGCAGGCGGATCGCATCGTTTATCTCTTCATCCGTCACTAAAACAAAATCAGCGGGCAGCTTCCACAGAATCTCGCTCGTCGAAGATTGAACCGCAATCACGACTAGGTCGGGGTTCAAGTGATTGGCCACGATTGAATTGCCGGAGGCGCAACTGCCGCCGCCCGCAGGAGCTATGATCACATCGACGTCAGGAAGGTCTTCGAAAATCTCCAGGCCTGACACTTGCCTGAGGAAGTCGCGGCGCGTGGATTCTTGGCTCTTGGGTTCTTCCCTTCATTAAAAGTGGTTGTCCGAAGAACGGTTGAATTGACGCGGCGGCGCGAATCTAATTAAGGACGACTTAAGTCGAGAACACGCCCCACGCCGCTCGCGTCCAACGATTTAATCAATAGAGGCGGCCGAAAGCGAACGAAGTAAACTGAGTTTTCTTTACCAACGACCATTTGTTTATCGAAAGCCGAACTTCCTAAGTCCGATTTTGACCTGAGCAGCGGTTTCAAATTTTTTTGTTCCCTTTGTTTTGCCATCACGATAGGTGCAATCGCATCCGCCGCTTACCTTTTCACTGACGGCTTCGAGAAAATCCAACTTAGCCGGGCTAGCGCCGGAATTGATATCGTCAAAGATATATGTGCGGTAGAGCCTGCCACTCACGTCATAGTGCCGTGCCTCCCAAGAACAAATGACCGCCAATTCTTGAGCTTTATCCTTGTCGGCATTGACGAAAAACACCGCTTCGATTTTGGGCGTGCCGCCTTCTTCCTCAAAGTTGTAAATCGCTATGTTCTGGTATGTATCGGGAGATTTTTGGACAAACACGTATCCGTCAACTTGCCCGGATACTGCGCCGCTGTAAAACGCGAAAATTGCTTTCTGATTTCCCCACGCTTCGGTTTCAATAACCTTATGAACCAATTCCGCATCCGCGCGTCCGTTGCGTTTGGCAAAGCTTTCCGCCGTTTCGTTCCGAAGTCTTTTTACCTCTTGTCCATTTGAGTTTGATTGGGAAAAGCCAATCGAAGTAACAGCCAAGACGAGCGCGGTCAAAAATAAACATCTGATATTCATAGTTTTTCTCGTCTGATTACTCACAATCCAAAATTAAACCGGCGACGGTTTTGTTCAAATAGCTGCTCTTCGATATTCCCGGAAATGATTCGAGAGAAACTGAGAAGAGAGTGAGCTGAGTTCGGTTCGCAACTACGCTACTCATCGCTTGCTGACGAGTTACAGGCTTGCAATGAAATTCCCGCCTTCGGGCATTCTTGACTAACAGCTCTGCCAGTGAAGTGCCCCACCGCGAAGAATTGATTACAACCCTTGAATCGCACTCATGAAAAGAGAACGAGCAGTCCAACTCGTCTGGCAGATTTAAGGCCGCACTTTCTATGGCTATGGTTTCGGCTGGTGCGCGACGATCTTTGACGAGATCCTCTTGTACATGTCCTGCGTAATGATCCCGCGTCTGACCAGCTCGTCTTTCCGCTTGTATGGCCGGCCATCAATTATCTTCTGGGCGTAAACCTCGCCAATCTCGGGTAGGCCCACTAGCGTCTGTTTACTCGCGGCATTGATATCGATAAGACCATGCTGACCTCCCGTCGAGCTGCCGGCGTTGGTGTTTGAACGCGATCCAGCTGAGGTGTTGGAGTTGGTACTCCGGTTAGTGTTCGTACCCCGGTTAGCGTTGGTATTCCGATTGGCATTCGAACTTTGGTTAGTGTTCTTGTTCTTATTGGTGCTCTTCGTCTTCGAGTTAGTATTCGCACTTACGTTGGAGTTATTTGAGGCTGTGTTGGAGTTGGAATTCTGACCGGCTATCCCGAGGCCGAAGGCCGATGTAAGCAGCAACATTAACAGTGGTGCGAAAAACTTTCTCACGAGGTTCTCCTTAGGTTGGTCTCGCATAATCAGCGAGCGGACGGTTTACGATTGCTTTCTCATGAAATGTGAAACTATGGCGCCAACGGCAACCGTACCGAGCGTCTTCACCAGCACAGGATGTTCGCCATAAAATTCCATCGCCTTGTGAAAGACGTCAGGTGCGTTCTGATGCGCGTGCGCGGCCAGCGCTGCGACATCCTCGGGTGTTGCGCTCTGTGGATCGACAGCCACAGCCGGGTTCACCCCGATTTGACTGAGCAGCGAACTGGGGTCGGTTCCCTGCGACGTGAAAGCACTGAGCAGCGAGCTGAACAGCGTCCCTCGTTGCTGAGGATCCATCGCGTTGGCTGAGCCCAGGATGTGCTGCGTCAATTCATTAGTGGCCATCGAACCGAGAGCCGGGCCAATCATCGAGCCGAGTACGCCCGCGGGCACGACATTCAAGAGCTGGTCGTACTGCGAATGCGGATCCTGGCCCTGAGCGCTCCCGGTCAGTTGATTCAAGACTCCGCCGATCATGTTTTGCCAATCCATGTTGTTAACCTTCCTCTATTTCTTAACTAAAATATAAAAACTTGGTTGATGTCGTGCACGAGAACGCGCGCGAGCATACTTAGCTGGACCCACATCGAAACGCTTATGCGGCCGGGATAACCAACTGCTGGCCAGGAAAGACTCGGTCCGGGTTGGCAACCGTCTCCTTGTTGGCTTCTTCCAAGGCTTCCAACGAAACGTTGTTGTGCGACGCGATTCGCGTCAGATTGTCACCGGACTTAACAGTGTATAGGGTCTGGCCTGAGACCGCAATCGCGAGCACGAAATCGCTGGCCCGCAGATCGCTCGGTGGCAAGCAGAAGGGAAAATCAGAAGTGAAAACGCTAATTGTGAGTGCTGCTTTAGCTGTACTTGCTAGTATGCCGACTGGCATTGTCGAAGCCGGTGCGAAAACACCGCGTAGACATTCATCTGTGATGACGGCCAGGGCAGGTCAAGCACGATTGAGCGCCTCGGATGAATCTAAGTTGAGCGCCATAATTGCGCAGCATCAAAAGCTGCGGTTGCGATTGCCAGAAGAGTATCGGCATGAACTCGACCGGCTAACGGTGCTGATTAGGAAGCAACTTTTCGCGGCGCTGCCACAGGTGAATCTGTTGGCAACGGCCACGCAGATAGCGAGGAAAATCATCCCAAGTGTGACGCCAGCGGAGGCCAGGAGTCTCGCTGAATATGTCCTCGGTGGTATCGTCGGCGGCGACGCAATTGGTGCGACGGGGGGCGGCGGCCAGACAGACCTGATGAACGCCACAAAGGAGATGCAGGAGACACAAATGAGCTTCAATCTGCAATACCTGCAACTCCAGTCGCAGATGCAAAATGAGAAACGATTGTACACCGCTATCAGCAATATCATGAAGACCAAGCACGACACCGTAAAGAACAGCATCAGCAACGTCCGATGAGTCAGGCCCGATAAAGCGGTGGCTGAAAGGAAACTTGATTTTCAATGCGGCAGTAATACTCTCCGCTGCACAGCCGAACAGCCAATAGAGGCGGCCCGTCAATAGAAAACGCTGCGCGGTAGTGGCCGGGTTGGGCCCCTCAAGGCACTTTTCTTTGACTCGTGGTTTCCCAACACCCGCTTCGAGAACGGCGCCCTGGCAACTGCCGTTAGGTCGCCTCATAGTGTCGTCTGACGGTATAGCTTGAGTGATTTGGAAACAGAAAGGACGTTAATCTCCACGTTCCAAAAGCAAGTCTCTTCTAATCGGAATTTTCTGTGCCGGATTCTTCTGTGCAACCGTGAGCGTTTCGGCTCAAACTGACTTCAATTTATTTTGGACAAAATTCACGACTGCGGTGGTGAATAATGATAAAGCGGCGGTCGCGAGCCTGACAACAT
>JBBRMS010000077.1:0-22068 GCA_038230715.1 Pyrinomonadales bacterium | reverse complement strand
GTTCGCGAAGCGCAAACAAAATTGCGCGCTGCAGGAAACGACGCAGACAGGATGGCCGCGGTCAACGCGATCGCCGCGCGGCTCTTGACCGAACCAGTGCGCTACGGCAAGCCTGGATTGCAGACCAACATTACTTACCTGTCCGGTATGACCGCGAACACGGATCAAAAAATTGGGCGTGATGCGATCGAAAGGTATTTGGTGCTGAAGAAGGAATTCGATGCGATTCGGGCTGAGACTGATCGGGTGCTGGGGCCCGGGCAATAGTCGGGATCAAAAAAAGCGATCCACGAAATCACACAAAAGTTAGTGTGGCTTCGCGGATCGTTTTTACCTTTTGACAGAGTGTCAGTCGACAGTCGGCGCCGTGCGGGCGTAGGCGACCAGATGGAAAGTCTCTCTAGCTTCCTCGGGTGAAACGATTGGATGGAAGGTCTTGCCGTAGTTGGCGACAATCTTGTTGACGTAATTTTGGGTTTCAGCGTAAGGCGGGACACCCTGATACTTGTCTACGGATCCTTCTCCCGCGTTATAACCCGCGAGGGCCAGCTTCACGTCACCGTTGAATCTCTTTAACAACCACGCCAAATATTTTGTGCCGGCTTTGACGTTGCAGGCTTTGTCGTTGACATCATCGCAATGAAATCTTTTGGCGGTGGCCGGCATCAATTGCATCAGGCCGCTCGCACCCGCAGGCGAGGTCGCGTCCGCATCGTATTTTGATTCCTGTTGGATCACCGCATGAATAAATCTCGGATCGACACCCTCGCGCTCCCCCGCGCGAAAGATGATCCAGTCCAGATCGCAATCGCCAGAGACAGGAATGTCCGCAGGAATTGTTTCAGATTCAATTGTAGTGGCAGTGACGACGGGTGCGAATACGGGGCTGAAGAAGAATCCCGTAAAGTTTGTCAAAAGGAAGAGTGAAATAACGGCGAAAGGTGCGAACTTGGCAGACCGCAAGTGTAGTAGGTTCCGGGGAAACTTCATTCAGTAGTTCTCCATGTGAGCGATGACCCAGGGTCATCAGATTAATGACTTCCAACTTCAGCTGCGCATGGCGGACCGATTTACAAAGAACGTAACGAACTTGCAATCGTGGACCGGAAGTAAGATGGAGATTCAATTGCGGTAGTTGCTCTTTCTGTGTCGCCCGTCGGGGTCAATGTGACGTACGAAAGCAGGGCGAAATCGAGTATTTTAGAGCCAAACAATGTCGCATCAATGTGAACGGCCTTGTGCTGGTCGCAGGGCCATGAGTGACCCAGAGTCGGCCGTTATCAACCCTCATAGATGATCGGTTTCATGCTGAAGTTTTGAAAGAATATTCTCGCTGAGGCGCAAAAGCATTTCTCCGCGTTCCTTTGCCAAAACCTCTCCGTACCTTTGCGCTTATTCCTACCTCGGCCCTACCACCCAGGAACTTTCCGCCGTATCATCCCTGCATGCGAAACAAAGAGATCCGCTTTGCCAGCCGCCCCGCCGGCACACCGACACTCGACAACTTCAATTTTGTAGATGCTGAAGTACCGCAGCCCGAGGATGGACAAGTGTTGGTGCGCACTCGCTACATCTCAGTCGATCCATATTTGCGCGGCCGCATGCGCGAAGGCCGTTCATATATCGCACCGTTTGAAGTTGGTCAGGTGATCGAAAGTGGCGGCATCGGCGAGGTCGTTGAATCACGCTCGGCGAGTTTCCAGACTGGAGATATGGTGACGGGCCAATTCGCTTGGCGGCTTTACAACGTTGCGAGTGGCGATCACTTGATGAAAGCTATCCCCGGAGTTCCGATCACAACTGCGCTGGGAGTGCTGGGCATGCCCGGGCTGACTGCTTACTTTGGCCTGCTCGACATTGGCCGGCCGCAGCCAGGCGAAACGGTCGTGGTTTCAGGCGCAGCGGGCGCGGTCGGCACCACCGTTTGCGAAATCGCGAAAATCAAAGACTGCCGCGTGGTCGGCATCGCGGGCAGCGATGAAAAGAATCGCTACCTGCGGGAAGGGCTCGGCGTCGATGCGGTGATCAATTACAAAACTGACGACATCAGGAAAGCCATGAAGGCCGCGAGCCCTAAAGGCATCGACGTATACTTCGATAATGTCGGCGGCGAAATCTCGGACGCGGTCATGCCGTTACTCAACACCGGGGCGCGGATTGTGATCTGCGGGCAAATCTCCGCCTATTGTCAGGACCGCCCCGAAGCCGGCCCGCGTCCCCAACCCTATCTGCTGATCAATCGCGCGCTGATGAGGGGCTTCATCATCACCGACTACTCTGCTCGCTTTGCTGAAGGCGTCAAGCAGTTGGCCCAGTGGCTGAGAGCAGGCAAACTGAAATATGCCGAAAGTATCGTGGAAGGATTCGAGAACACTCCCAGCGCGTTCATTGGCCTGTTCAGCGGAGAGAACCTCGGCAAACAAATCGTCAAGGTTGGGGACTAGCTTTTTGGAGTGCGCTGAGTTGTCAGCGCTTTGGTACGCGGCGAGTGGTTACAGCGCCGCAAACGAAGCTCGGCACATGAGGGCCACGACAAGTCGCGGCTTAGAAAAGCGCCGACGAGTCGGCGCACTCCACATTTTCCATCTATCATGGCCATTATGAAAGCTATTCAAGTATCGCAGACCGGTGGTCCTGAAGTTCTCAAACTCGTCGACCTCCCGATTCCCGAACCCAAACCAAACGAAGCAGTGGTCCAGATCGAAGCCGCGGGCGTGAACTTCATCGATGTCTATTTTCGCGAAGGCCGTTACCCCGCGCCGCTGCCGTTCGTAAATGGACAGGAAGCCGCCGGGGTGGTCGTCGCGACTGGCGCTGAGGTCAGCACGGTGAAAGTCGGCGACCGGGTCGCCTACACGGGAGCGCTTGGGAGTTATGCCGAGTACGCTGCCGTGCCCGCGGATCGCCTGGTGCAGATTCCGGACGAACTCGACTTCACGCACGCAGCGGCGGCGATGCTGCAGGGAATGACCGCGCATTATCTCTGTCACTCAACCTATCCGGTCAGGAGGGGCGAGACGGCGCTGGTTCATGCAGCGGCCGGTGGCGTGGGTTTGCTCCTGGTCCAGATGTGCAAATCAATCGGCGCGCGCGTCATTGGCACCGTTGGTTCGGAAGAGAAATCTAAGCTCGCGCGTGATGCCGGCGCCGATGAAATGATTGTTTATTCCGAGCAGGATTTTGAAACCGAGACAACCCGGCTGACCGACAACCAGGGCGTGCATGTGGTTTATGACGGCGTCGGGAAGGACACGTTTGCCAAGGGCCTGAATGTTTTACGTCCGCGCGGTTACATGGTCATCTTCGGCGGTGCCAGCGGGGCGGTCCCACCGTTTGATCTACTCGAGCTCACCAAAGGCGGCTCGCTTTATGTCACACGTCCCAGCCTGCAACATTACATCGCCACTCGCGAAGAATTAGTGCAGCGTTCGAGCGATGTGCTACGGATGATTCAGACGGGTAAGCTGAAAATGCGAATTCACCAGACCTATCCGCTGGCTGAGGCCGAAACGGCTCACCGTGATCTGGAAGGGCGCAAGACTACGGGTAAGCTCCTGCTAATCCCATAGTGTCGGTAGCGCGACACTATGCGGAAGCATTTTAAGACCTCATCGACCGGGATTGCCGCTGACATAGCCGGCAAGTCTCCGTTGCCAGCAATAAGATTCAATGCATCCGCTGCGCGGCAAACTTGATGTATATGTGAATGACCGGCCCGGCAAATTATTCAACGGTGAAGACGGCCAGTAGCTGGTTCCGGTGAGGAAGAACGATCCATGAAATCACCAAGAGAGAGACAAGGACTAGAGTCTTCTTAAGCTTGGGTCAATGGGTTGAGACTGGGGCGGTCGTCTCCCGATTTCTCTTTGCGCTTCGCGATTGGACTCTGCGCCTTTGCGCGAAATCATTTTTCAGTCGAACTCGGGTTTCGCGCAAAGGCAAAAGAGAGGCGAAAGGCGCTAGGAACAACTCAAGTCTGTCGGAGGAATCTATTGGGAATGAGCCGCGCGGTATTGAGTCCGGGAGCGAACGGCCAGTTCAGGTTTGTCCACTTTCACCTTCACGGCATGCACGCTTCCGTCGCGCGCCAGACTGTCCGGGACAAAACCCAGCCGGTACTGGTTGCGCAACTCCTGGGCGATCAGGTCGAAGGTCTTCTGCAGATCGGTTTTCTTACTTTGATAGAAACGGCCGGCGGAAACTTCAGAGAGTTTGGCCAGGAATTCTTTCGCCGACTCTGAGCGGTCTGCCCGCCGTTGCCGTCCCGGACCCTGACCCGGTCTTCCCTGCAGCGGGAATCGCCCGCCAAAGATCCCGCCGCGACGACGGGGAAAGGGCCGATCGCGCCCGAACGGTCGCTGCCTCGACGACGAATAGTAAATCGAATAGATCATCGCGTCGGATTCGGCTGCATACGAAAGCAGATCGCTTTCGGCGACGCGACTACCCGCGTCCTCGCCGTCGGTCAGAAGGATGATGGCTTTGCGACCATTGATGGGTTTCAGATCTCGGTCAATCGTCTGGAACACCGCGTCGTTAAGCATAGTGCCGAAGAATTCGCCTACCCTCGCCTCTTTGATGGCCTGCTCCAGGACCTTCGGGTCGCTGCTCATTGCGCAAAGCTGGTGGATGCCATAGTCAAAGGAAACAATCATGACTCGATCCTGCGGGCGCATTTCCTTGAGAAACCCCCGGGCAGCCTTCCTAATATCATCAAGCACGCCCTGGGTGCTGCGGCTGGTATCGAGCAGCAGCGCGATGTTGAGCGGTTCCTCGGCCGCGTCAAAGAACGAAAGCTTCTGTTCTGTATTGTTGTCGTAGAGTTTGAAATCCTCTCGTCTCAAGCCGGGAATATAACGTCCGTCCCGATCGCTGACAATCACCGGAACGCTGACCAGATTTGAATAGACTTTGATGACCTCGGCGGGCTGACTATCCTGGCCGCGCGCAGCGCTAAGGGCCAACAAAATTAGCGCCGCGCAAGAGACGACGACGAGGCAAACACCAGGAGAGCGAAAGTGATTCATCATGTTACTCAGCGACCGGATGCATCTTCAGACGCACCAGGCCAGTCAATTGGCGGTTTAGTTTCGCTGAATATTTTGCCCGGGTGCTCACGTTCCGCGTCTCGAGTAGGGGGTCGCGGACAAGCGAGGCCATAGACGCGAACCGTTAATCTGCGCCCCCAAAGATTCCGGTGAGCACCTTTCCTTAAAACGAACGTTCGTGCTATATTGCCAACCGCAATCTCAGACCATCAGAATCCGAACCGATTTTCTATGAAGACTGCTGCCAGCAAAGCCCGTCAGGCAAAGGGAGACCGTAGCCGGTTGGCCATCCTCGAGGTGGCCGTGCACCTGGCTTCGGTGGAAGGCCTCGACGGTCTCACCATTGGCCGCCTCGCTTCGGAAACGGGCATGAGCAAGAGTGGCCTCTTTGCTCATTTTGGATCGAAGGAAGATTTGCAGCTCGCCACGGTCGACGCTGCCCGCAGCATCTTTATCGAGAAAGTTATTCGCCCCGCCTTTGAAGCAAAGAAGGGCCTGCCGCGTTTGCGCCGTCTCTGTGAAATTTGGTTTGACTATGCACAGAACCACGTGTTCCAGGGCGGATGTTTTTTTGCCGCGGCCTCCGCCGAATTTGATAGCCGGCCCGGCAGGGTGCGCGACCGGATTGCCGTCATCATGAAAGAGTGGCTCGAAGTTCTCAGGTGGGCCATCGTCGATGCTCAGGAAGCTGGTCAGATCGATCTTAAAGTCGAAGCCATTCAACTCGCTTTTGAAATCAACGCACTCGAGATTGGCGCCAACTGGGCTTTTCAGCTCTTTCGCGACAAGCACGCTTTTACTCGGGCCCGCACAGCGGTCCTGGAACGCTTGCGCAGTAACGCGACGGTTCCCATCTCAACGCGGACCGCGACTGCTAAGCGACGGGCCCGCGGTTCGAGCGGGACAGTCTGGGGTAAATCTTAATCATGCAAACGCAACCGAATCGCTCCCTGATGCCACAGAACCATTCGCTGCCACTATTGCTAAAACGGGAAGCATCGTGGGACGGCATCAGCCTGGCGCACTATCGCATGGCCCGCGGCTTCCTGACTGAGCATCAGAATAAAGAACACCTGATCACTGTGTCGCTGGCCGAGAACTGCCACGGCGAGATTCGTACGCCCGATGGCTTCACCGCTCGCGATCGTCAGAAGGGCAGCGTCTGTGTTATCCCATCGGGCCATCCCTTTGCGGTGCAGATCGGCGCCGAGTCGGAGCATCTCGCGATGCTCCTGGATCCTTCCCCCGTGCTGCGTGCGGCGGCTGAGTTCTCTGCCCCGATCAACGCCGAGGTGATTGAGGCTGCCGCGCCGAGCGATCCGGTAATCATGAGTATCGGCCTCGCTTTGATGGCCGAGCTGGAAACAGAAAAGGAAAGCGGCCGGATGTTCGCCGAATCACTCGCGAATATTCTGGCGCTGCACCTCCTGCGCAATTACACTGCCCCAACCAACAGATTGAAATCTCTGGCGGGCGGTCTGTCGGGTAGGAAGCTGCGCACGGTGCTCGACTTTATTGAGGCCAACTACGGCGGAGATTTAGGTCTCGCGGAACTAGCGGCTGTGGCCTCAATGAGCACCTTTCACTTTGCGCGTGAATTCAAACGAGCCACCGGCTCAACTCCACATCAATACCTGATCAAGTTCAGGATCGAGCGGGCGAAGGAATTGCTCTCCACCAGCGAAATGCCCCTCGTTGATGTGGGTTACCGGGCCGGCTTTAGTCACCAAAGCCACTTCACTCGCTTGTTCCACAAACTCACCGGAACGACCCCGTTATCGTATCTACTGAGGTTTCAAGCTTAGCTGACGGAGCGCGGACATCCTGTCCGCCTGAGCGCGCGACGCGAACCGTCCTCTACCTGGAGTCTTGCGACGATCAGAGCGGGCCTTACCCGGTGGCGGCCAGGATCTCGGCGTTCCAGTCAACTTAGCAGCAAGATTCGGCCAAGATCGCAACATTAGGAAAGACGGCGGGCAGGACCAGGCCTTAACCTCTCCTCAATCAGGTAACCCCTGAAACGGAGGTGAAGGTTTGAGATTCAGAAGAATTCTGTTGGCTTTGTTGTCTTTGTTTCTGTTTGCAGATTTGGGCTTAGCGCAGACCCCCCCAAACGGATGCGGGAGCACTAATCAAATTTGGTAACGCGCAGTACTCGCGGGCCGAATACGAGGCGGCGATTGCGGCTTACTCCCTGGTCTCTCCGGCCGCCGGTGAGATATACGCGCAAGCCCTGTACAACCAGGGCGTTTGTTATTACGAACTGTGGCGCACCGAACAGGCTGTGGCGAAGTATCGCCAGGCCGTAGCTGCCAGAGGTAACCGTTATCCCAGGGCTGCTTATGCGCTCGGCGTCGCACTCGAAGACTTGCAGCGACCTGCTGAAGCGACCGCCGCTTATCGAGCAGCCATCGCATCTTCGAACGAAATGTACGCGCCGGCTTATTTCAGATTAGGTTTAGTCGCTGCTCAGAAGGATGACTTTGCGGCTGCCGTTCCTTTATTTCGAAAAGCTCTATCTGGTTCGACCGCGTTTCCAGCCGCACACAATAACCTCGGTGTGGCTCTCGCGCGCACGGGGCGTTTGCATGAAGCTGAAGCGGAATTCGCCACGGCGCTAAGACAGAACAGAGGACAGGGTCGAGCGAGGTTCCCGGAAGTCGCGCGGAATCTTGAACTCTGCCGTTCTCTTTTGAAAGCAGAAGCGGGAACGAGGATCGCTTCGCTGACGCTGGTTAAGGCGAACGATTTCTAAAACAAATAGCGAGGGAGAAAAATTTATGGAAAACAGTGCACTCGTAATCATTGAGCTTTACAAAATCAGGACGGGAGAGTTAATGCGTGACGCCCGCGCGTGGTTTGTCTCAGAGTTTGCTCCGCAGAGCGGAAAAGAAATCGTGCTGCTGATGCTGAGCGGCGAGAAGCCTAGCTCCTACTACCGCATGGTTGCGTCTTACTGGGAGTCGGCGGCCTCGCTGGTGAACAACGGCGGCATCGACGAGAAAATGTTTCTCGATGCCAACACAGAGCACCTGGTCGTATTCGCGAAGCTGCAGCCGTTCATCCCTGAGGTGCGCGAGATGATTGGCGAGCCGGATTACCTGTGTCAGTTGGAACGGCTGGTAATGAAGGTGCCGAACCTCGAGAAGAAGTTGGAGAATCGCCGCACGCTGCTTGAGCGCTGGCATCAATCGGTCTCGGCGGCAGCTGGTCAAGTATCGGCGGCATAGCTGCCTGAATTTTTCGGATCACCCGCAGGGTTAGTAGGCGATGCCGCGCCTGAGGCCAAAGAGACGGTCCACTGATGCGGTGATTTCAACCGCTTCGCGATTGGGTGGCACACCAATCATGCTCGTCCGGCCACTTCGCCGGTCTGTGTATTCACGCGCACCACTTCGCCTTCCTTGATAAAGAGTGGCACGCGCACGGCCAGGCCGGTCTCAAGCGTCGCTTGCTTGCTTGCCCCACCGGCGGCCGTATCGCCGCGCATGCCCAACTCCGTCGAAGCCACTTCGAGTTCGACGTATTGCGGCAGTTGCAGTGAAACCGGCGCGCCGTTGTACTTCAGGACCTGGAGCGACACGCCCTCTTTCAAATACCCGCGATCGGTCTCAACGTCTTCCGCATTGAAAGTAAACTGTTCGTAACTCTTCTCGTCCATGAAATGGAAGCCGTGCGCATCGCTGTAAAGAAAAGAGGCCGGCACCAACTCGACGTCGGGCTCTTCAAACTTTTCGGTCGCCTTGAAACTCTTTTCCAGGGCGGCTCCGGTCAACAGGTGCCGCAACTTCGTTCGCACCATGGTAGCCGCGCCGCGAGCGGTCGGCGACGCAAAGAAAACTTCCAGCACCACATACGGTTGCGCATCAACCGAGATCAGTAGTTTCCGTTTTAATTCATTGGCCGTGATCAGCGCCATTTAAGATTCATTCCTCCCTAAGCTCGCACAAGGATAGACGAGATTGATCAAAACTCTGAAGTCCTGTCCCCCGGATCCGCCAGTTTGCAGTTCGGCTTCTTATTCACAATGCCTGCTATGACGGTCGGCGGCGATTCCCGACCCGCCTGATCCTCAACTCCTTGTAACCCGTCTCACTGTCCTGCTCAACGGCTGAACCGAAGACCCTAGTGTCATAGATGAAGACAACGTGAGGCTCGATCTCTTTAATTAGCGGCAGAATTTGATCGCCATAGAAGCTCTGACCTTTGGCGGCTGGATACAATTTCCAGGAATAGTCATGTGGGCCGCCTACATAACGAGTGGCCAGTTGATGCAACTCAAAATCGTTTTGCAGTGGTTAAAAGAAGCTGCGGATTACCCGAGCAAACCTGGTGGGGACAACCGCGTCGCCAATGATCAGGATTTTCTGCACGATTGGATGATGAAAGATGAAGTCTCAAGAGCAGGCTACTTGCGAGTGAAGAAATAGAAAAGGACCCCCGCCAGGGCAAGCAACAACATCGCGATCATTGCGGCTATCCTGTAACCGATGGATTCTTCACCACGCGGTGTATTGCGGAAGTCAGAGCCCTGGTCTTCGGGAAATGGCTCGTCGTTTGCCGATATGGAGGCCTGCTCGTTCCTGGTTTTGTCGTTGTCCATTTAATAAATGATGCGCATTCTATCTGAGTTGACGAGGATGAGGCGAGAGACTCTCGCCGCCCTTAAGGCCGAGACTTGTCGCGGCCAGCCCTCGCCACTTGCCAGTGTCAACGATCAGTGGCCGCTCCCTAAAGCGCTGACAATTCAGCGCACTCCACACGGAACATCCGCGCTCTCAGCCTAAACCGCTTCGTCGATCTCTTTAACCGCGCGCAGGCCCGACCACAAAGCGCCCTGCATCCACGAAGACCAGGCCGAAAGATGCTCTCCCGCAAAATGTATTCGACCTTCGGGCGCGGTAATCCTGACAAAATCCCTGGGGTTAGTGAACGACCAGGCGCCGCGCGACCACTCGTCTTCCATCCAGCACTTTGAAGCGCCGCCCTCGAAATTTTCCTGCAGGCCGGGGAAGATATCGCCTAGTTGCTTCAAGGTTGAACTGATCCGATCGGGTTCCTTCATCATTGAAATCCGCTCGGCCTCACCCGGCCGCGCATAAGTCATCAGAATTCCGCGCGGTCCCGGCTGGCTCCAGGTGGGCTGCCAGATTTCAACCGCACTGCTGCTGAAGGCAAAGCCACTCAGACCCTTTTCTTCCCAAAATCTTTTCTTCGATTGCAGATAAACGCGCGAGACCGCGGCGTACTCTTGTTTGTTGATGATGTCTCGCTTGACCGCGGAGAGGTTCGCGGGCAACTCAACCCCGCGCAGGACCGAGAACGGAATCGTGCACAGGATGCGATCGGCGCTGATAGTCTGCGGGCTGCCGCCGTGAAGAAATACTGCCCGCGCGCTGGTCGCGTCCTGCTCAATGCGCACTACTGGCGCGCCGTAGTAAATCTTTTCAGCCAACCTTTGGGCAAAGGCTTTGGGAAACATATCAGAGCCGCCTTTGATCTTGGACCAGCGAGTTGGATTGCCACCCAACTCGTCACCAAAGTTCTTGCCCAAAGCTTCGGTGAATCCTTCCGGGCCGACGAGGCGTCTGGGCCCAGCGTCGAAGCGCACGGCTGACAAACGGGTCGGGTACATCGGCTCAAGCGGCACGTCGAACAGCTTGAGATACTTGTGCGTCAGATCGTGATCCTCGGGAATGCGCGCGGCGCCTGCCTCGGCATACAGCCCGTCGGAAAAAGGCTCGCGCAGGGTGTGCACACGACCACCTGAGCGCATGCGCGCCTCGAGGATGGTGACCTTGTGGCCCAGTTGAGAGAGTTCGTATCCGGCTACCATGCCGGCCAGACCGGCCCCCAGAATTACGACCCGCTTCGGGGAACTGCTAAGCGTCAACAAACTACCGCCGAGCGACTTGCCGGGGAGCAACGAAAACCCCGCCGCAGCCAGCACACTGCTCTGCAGGAACTGCCGTCGATTGGGGCTAAGAGGCTTTTTCTTCGACATGGGTGCATCTTAGCCGAGAAGCTTCTGCCGCGCCAGATTATAAGGGTTGAAAATTCTTTGCGCCTTGGCGCCTTTGCGCCTTTGCGAAAGATGGTTTTTTGATTCTCACGCCAAGCCGCTAAGGCGCAAAGAGAACAGTTACCCAAAAACTTCGTCCACCGGAGTACCGGCTGCGTCTAAACGCAGTGGTAAGGGGTTCGCCGCGAAAGATAATTCGGATGTCGAGATCGTTCTTCGAATCCGGGGCTATCTCTCCTCCTGCCTCTTCGGAGGCGGACCTGATGCTTGCGCAACGCGCGCAAGTCGGGCCGAAACCAACTTCAGGAGGAATCGAAATGATGAGAAGTAAACTTTTTCAAATTGCATTAGTGTGTGTATCAATGCTGACCCTTGTCGGAACGGCGGCAGCAGAAAGACCGCGGCGAATCGATCGCGGCGAACGCCACGAACTGCGGGCCGACCGTCGAGAGATCAATGCCGACACCCGCAACGTCCGTTCGGACCGCCGGGGCGTTCGCACGGATGTGCGGGATCGCAACGGCGACGTTCGTGATCTCCGGCAGGATCGACGTGACGGCGCTTCGCAGGCCGAACTGCGCGCAGATCGGCGGGAGGTCAGAGTCGACTCGCGCGACTTGCGTTCCGATCACCGCGACATTCATGCGGATGCTCGTGATCGGCGTAGTGACGTGCGCGACTTCAGGAGAGATCGCCGGGACGCGCGCCGTGACTAGCAGGTCCGAGACCTGTACCAGAATCAGCATGACTAACATTTCAACCCGGAGGGGCTGAAATCCGGATAACCTGCTTGGTCATGCTGCCGGGGGGCGAGTGTTGAGGCACACTCGTCCCTTTTTTTTCTAACGGATTGCGGGCCTCCTGCCCGCCTGAGCGCGCAGCACTAACCACTTGCTCCCGAAGAAGGCTTATTGTCGCGCTACCCTGCGCGCTCACAAGTGCCCGCTCTAAACATAACTAACGCGAAAATGGACACCACTTCAATTGCGTGTAAACCGAAATTCGTGGGTGCTTCTCATCCGCCATTCTGCCTGCTAAACTAACTCCACCGACGGAGGTAATTGAGTGGCACTGGTTATTTACACAAAGCCTGGCTGTCCCTACTGCCAGCAAGCGCGCGACTACTACAATTCAAAGGGCATCACCTTTATTGATCATGACGCCCAGACTAATCGCGCCCTGCGCGCAGAGATGTTCAAGTTTTCGGGCGGCGATCCGACAGTTCCCTGCATCGTTAAAGACGCCAAGCACGTCCAGTCCGGCTGGGGCGACCCGCTGCGTGGTTGAACCGTTCACGACTGACGAGCGGTGCGTTCGTCAACAACATCCATCTGTATAGAGGCGGGCTACCGCCTGCCTTTGATTATCAGTGGTAAGCAAGGCGGGCGTTGCCCGCCTCAAAAACGGTTCTTCGCCAGGAGAGTCTCATGAAAATAAACAAACCCCTGCTGGTCATTTCACTCTTATTCGTTTCAATGATTGCTATGAAAGTCTCCGCCCAGGATGGAAACTCATCGATGATGCCGCAACCCCCGCCCACCGAAAAGAAACCGAAGATTACCGAGATCAACGGCGACCGACTGGTCGATAATTATTTCTGGCTGCGCGAGAAGACCAACCCGGCTGTGATCGCTCATCTGGAGGCAGAAAACGCTTATACCGCGGCGGTGATGAAACCCACCCAGGCGTTGCAGGACAACCTCTACACTGAAATTCTCAGTCACATCAAGCAGACCGACACGAACGTGCCGTATCGCTGGGGCAACTTCTACTACTACTCGCGCACCGAGGAAGGAAAACAGTATCCGATTTTTTGCCGCACGGTCGCCGGGAACGCGAAATCCAAAGAAGAAGTTCTGCTCGATCTGAACGAGTTGGCCAAAGGACAAAAGTTCATGTCCGTCGGGAGCTTTGCGCCCAGTGATGACGGCACCCTGCTGGCCTATTCCACAGATAACACCGGATATCGACAGTACACTCTGCAAGTCAAAAACCTGGTTACCGGCAAACTGCTGCCCGAAAAGATCGAGCGCGTCGATGACCTGGCCTGGGCCACTGACAACAAGACGCTCTTCTATGTCACAGAAGATGCGGTGACCAAGCGAAACGACAAGATGTTTCGCCATGTGCTGGGCTCAGACAAGTACGAACTGCTGTATAACGAAAAGGACGAACTGTTCGACATTGGCGTCGATCGCAGCCGCGATAAAGCCGTGATCATGGTGGGCGCGTTCAGCAAGACTTCGACTGAGTTTCGCTATATTCCCGCGAACGATCCGAATGCCGCCTGGAAAATAATCGTGCCTCGACAGTCTGAACACGAGTACGACGTCGAGCACCGTGGCGATCTCTTCTACATCCGCACCAACAAAGGAGCCACGAACTTTCGCGTGGTCACCGCGCCGGTTTCCGATCCATCGGAAAAGAACTGGAAGGAATTCATTGCGCACCGGCCCCTCGTTAAGATCGACGGCGTCGAAATGTTCAAGGATCACGCCGTCCTTTCAGAATGGGAAAACGGCCTGCAGCAAATCGAAATCGTCGATTTCAAGACAAACAAACGTCATCGCATCGAATTCCCTGAACCGGTCTATGCCGCCGGACTGGGCACGAATCGTGAATTCGATGCGACTGTGCTGCGTTACAACTATCAGTCGCTGGTGACCCCGAGTTCTGTCTTTAGCTACGACATGAATACCCGGCAGGCCACGCTGCTCAAAGAGACGGAAGTGCCCGGCGGCTTTGATAAGGCGAATTACAAATCCGAACGCGTGTTTGCCACAGCTTCCGACGGCACCAAAATTCCGATGTCGGTGGTTTACAAACGCGGCGTGAAGCTCGACGGATCGGCGCCGATGCTGCTCTATGCATATGGTTCTTACGGCATTCCCATGTCGCCGACGTTTTCCGCTGGCCGTCTGGCTCTGCTTGATCGCGGAGTCATCTATGTCATCGCGCACATTCGCGGCGGTGGCGAACTGGGCGAGCCTTGGCGCGAAGCCGGCCGCATGATGAAAAAGATGAACACCTTCACCGACTTCATCGCCTGCGGGGATCACCTGGTGAAGCAGAAATACACTTCCAGCGATCGGCTGGTGATTCAGGGCGGCAGTGCCGGCGGTTTGTTGATGGGCGCCGTTGCTAATATGCGGCCCGATCTCTTCAAAGCCGTCGTCGCCCAAGTGCCTTTCGTTGACGTGCTGAACACGATGCTTGACGCGTCTCTGCCTTTGACGACCAGCGAATACATCGAATGGGGCAATCCGAATGAGAAGGCGGCCTACGATTACATGAAGAAGTATTCGCCCTATGACAACGTGCGCGCGGTTAACTATCCGGCGATGCTGATCAAGGTATCGCTCAACGACAGTCAGGTGCCATATTGGGAAGGCGCGAAGTTCGCCGCCAAGATCCGCGAGATGAAAACGGATCACAATCCCCTGCTCGTGAAAGTAAACATGGGCGCCGGCCACGGTGGGGCCTCGGGACGATATGACGCGATTCACGAGACAGCTTTCGATTACGCATTCATGCTCTGGCAAATGGGTTTGACGAAATAGCCTCCGTGAGTCTTTGACAAGATTTCTACGATTTACAGGATTCGTTTCGGCATTGCCTTAGCATCCCGTGAATCGTGTAAATCCGGTCAAGTTTTTCAGCTGATGCAGAGGTTGTGCTTCACCCGCGCCGGAGTGTAATTTATCTTCATCAAAGAAACAGTTTGAGGAGAAAGTCTTGGCCGACACACAAAATCCCGCATCTGTTGCCGATCTCTTTCGCCGTGCCCAGGCGATTAGGGCTGAGAGCCCGAAGGCTTCGTACAAGGAAGTAGCGGCGCAACTGGTGCGCGAGTTTCAGGGTGGTTCGTTCCCGCCAACCTATAATTTGACGATCCCGGAACAGGATGCTCGAGCGCCGGAGGAGGATTGGACCGCGGGTTTACCCCTGGTCTTGCGCGGCATCCAACAGAAAGATTGGCCGGGCATCGCGCAAGGCATAACCCTCTCGCTGGAGCAAACCGAAAACTATGACCAGCAACGCGGCGGCGAGGGCACTCGCGACGATTGGCATGATCGTTCAAAGGGTGTTGCCGGAGCCACCGCCAAAGGCGTCGGCAAATGGATGCCTGACGAATTGATGAAACTCGCCGAGCGATCCGTGCGTAATCGCGACAAGTAATTCGATTCTATTCGGAGTGCGCTGACTTGTCAGCGCTTTGGAGCGGCGGCAACTATCCGCCGCCGCTCCAACAGCGAACCCCTATGAACGAAAACTACGCCGAAGCAATCACGACCTTCCCCCTGTTCAAAGGCTTCACGGCCAATGGCACAAAGCGCCTGATGAGCGCTGGCACCGTCAAGGATCACCCAGCGGGCGAAGTACTTTTGAAAGAAGGCGACTCTTCGGATTTCGTGCTGCTGGTCCTGGCAGGCAAACTCGAGGTGTTCGTGGAGCGCGGAGGCAAAGACCTGGTTTTGACTCAAGCAGGGCCCGGCACAATTCTGGGAGAGCTGGCCATGCTCTGCGGTATTCCGCGCTCAGCGTCAATACGCGCTAAATCCGATTCGGCCGTGCTGGAGTGGCCCGATGAAGCCTTCCGTACTCTGCTGGTTCGCGATCCTTCTTTGTCACAGAGAATCTTTGGCCAGGCCCTCCGCACCCTGGTCGAAAAAGAGAAGGCGTTGATCGATTCGCTGGTGAAGTCGCAAACCGCCGGGGTATCGAGCAAGTAAGTCTTATGGGTTTTCTTGATAGCCTCATCAAAGATCCAAAATACCAGAACGCCGGGCCGCGCCAGCCGGAAGAGGTTTCCGATCCCGACATCATCATCAGTCCGGACACGCGCCGCGAGAATCGCATCCCGCCCGGACAAACCCGGACAAAGAAGTGGCCCGTGCTCGACGCCCATGGCACGCCGCCGGTCGATCTGGCGACCTGGAAGTTTGCGGTTGACGGCCTGGTCGAGAAACCGCTCGAGTTCTCACTCGACGAGTTCATGCAGTTACCAGTGGTCAAGGTTTATTCCGACTTTCATTGCGTGACCCGATGGTCGCGGCTGGACAATGTCTGGACCGGCGTGCCGACCAGAGAACTGGCGAGGCTCGCTGGGGTCAAACCGGAAGCCGGGTTCGTTTTGGCTTTGGCGCATGATTACGGTTGGACCACGAATGTGCCCATCGAATATTTTCTGCAGGAAGATTCGCTCTTCGCTTTTCTGCATGACGGCGCTCCCATCCCACCGGATCATGGTGGCCCCGTACGTCTAATCATTCCCCAACTGTACGCCTGGAAGTCGGCGAAATGGGTTAAGGGTGTGCGCTTTCTGGCCGAAGACCAGGCCGGCTTCTGGGAAGAAGGCGGTTATCACATGCGCGGCAATCCCTGGACGACCAAAGACGGTGAACGATTCAGGTGGGCTTGAACAGCTTCTTCGACGTACCTTAGTTTTGGGCTATGCGAATTTTGAAAACGCAGACGCACGCAAAGGTTGGCGCAAAGGGCCCCGAGCCCTCTTTTACCTTTAGTCTTTCTTCTGGAAAACTTGGACTCTCACTCTAATCAGGCTAAGGGCACGCAGGCGTCGTCGCCAAAGCCCAAAGACGCCGCCGCCATTATTCTCCTCGGGTCCGAGACCGATCCCACCAACCCCGAAGTCTATTGGGCCAAACGGAGCACGAAGCTCGCCTTTCTCGGCGGCTATTGGGCCTTTCCCGGCGGCCAACGAGAAGACAGCGACACTGACGTCCGGGTCGAAAACTGCAGCGATGCCGAGACTGCCGCGATGATCAGTTGCGCCGCGCGGGAGATGTTTGAAGAAACCGGAATTCTGCTCGCGCGTGGCTCGCAAACGCTAACCGTCGGCCAGCGTGCTTCGCTTTGGGACGATCTCGATTCAAAACGTACCAGCTGGCCGGAATTGTTAAGGCTTTACGGGTTACATCTCGACGGGAATGACTTCACTTTCGCCGGCCGCTGGGTAACACCTCCTTTTGCGCCCCGGCGTTTTGACACGTGGTTTTTTCTGGCTACATGCCCGGCAAAGCAACAGCCAAACATCACGGAGGATTCTGAACTGGAAACCGGTGAGTGGACTCGAGCCCGTAAAGCTTATGCAAAATGGGAGCGGAGTGAAATCATCGTAGTGCCGCCGGTACTGCATGCTCTGAAGACGCTGGCCGGCGGACTTACTGATGATCTCGTCGCACGATTTCTTTCCGTTCCCCAGGCGCGTCGCGAGCCCACGCGCCGGATTGAGTTTCATCCCAACTACATCTGCTTTCCGGTGCGCACGCCGACAAAGCCGCCGGCGACTCACACTAACTGCTATCTGATTTACAGTTCAACCGAGGTCTACATAATCGATCCGGGTTCCCCTTATGAGGACGAGCAGGCGGCCCTGGCGACCTGTGTAGATGAATTAATCTCGGCTGGCCGGACTGTTCGTGAGATCCTTCTCACTCACGTTCACCCCGACCACGTGGCCGGCGTCAACGCCTTAAATGATCATCTCAAGCAGAAGCACGGCGGTCGAGTTCCAGTCGCCGCGCATCGTCTGACCGCTGAATCACTCAAGGGGCAGATCAGCTTCGATCGTCATATCGAAGACGAGGAGGTGCTGGCCCTAACAGGCGAACCTTCGATCAAGTTGCGAGCGCTGTACACGCCCGGCCATGCCCGCGGGCACCTCTGCTTTTTCGACGATCGCACTGGCGCGTTGATTTCGGGAGATAACATCGTCGGATTCGGATCGGTCCTGATCGATCCGCCCGAAGGAAACATGCGTGAGTATATCGCCTCGCTTGACCGCATGCGCGCTTTGCCAAACCTGTCGGTGCTGTTTGGCGGACACGGGCCGGCAATCGCGAACCCTTACGAAAAGATCGATGAGTACATCACCCACCGTCAACAACGAGAGGAATTGATTCTGGCGGCGGTGCGCGAAGGCGCAGCTACTCCCAAAGAGATTGTCGCGCGCGCTTACACAGATGTCTCACCGAAGGCCCATGCCATGGCCGAACGGGCGGTCCTGGCGCATCTGGAGAAGTTGTTAGCGGATGGGCTGGTAACGCGCACAACGGAAACCCTTTTCACCGCGCTCGACTCAAAGACTAAGGGGTTACAGAACCCGGAGCTGTAGCGACGGGATGCAAATACTCAACCCTTCCTTAGCACTTCTTCAGTAGATAGTTAGTCGCAGGCGGGCTCCAGCATCCGGTCGCTACCGCTCCCGGTTCTGTACTTTGCGTCCTTTGCGGTTAGAATCCTGAGCATGGAACGAGCAAGGACTTTAGGTGAACTGAAAGAGAGTGGTTACCAACCCGTCTCGGTAAAAGACGAGCTGCGCGCGAATCTAATTCGCAAACTACAATCGGGCAAAAAGCTTTTCCCGGGTGTCGTCGGCTACGACGAGACCGTTATCCCGCAACTTATTAATGCAGTGCTGTCGCGGCATAACTTAATCCTCCTGGGCCTGCGCGGTCAGGCAAAGAGCCGGATCATCCGACAATTGACCAACCTGCTGGATGACCAGATTCCAGTCCTCGCCGGGTCGGAAGTCAACGACAATCCTTTCCAACCAATTAGCGCTTACGGACGGCAGATGCTTGAGTTGCATGGTGATTCAGCCCACATTGCCTGGGTCGCGCGCGACGCACGCTTTGTCGAAAAACTCGCCACGCCCGATGTCACGATCGCTGACATCATCGGCGACGTCGATCCGATTAAGGCGGCGAAGGGCGGACATCTCCTAAGTGACGAGCTGACGATTCACTACGGCCTGTTGCCACGCGCCAACCGCGGCATCTTTGCGATCAATGAACTGCCGGATCTGGCCGGCAAGATCCAGGTCGGACTCTTTAACATCATGCAGGAAGGTGACGTGCAGATTAAGGGTTACCCGGTGCGTCTGCCGCTGGATGTGATGCTGGTGTTTTCAGCCAATCCGGAGGACTACACCGCGCGTGGCAAGATCATCTCCCCGCTCAAGGATCGTATCGGCGCGGAAATCCTGACGCACTATCCGAAGGAGATCGACCTGGGGGTTCAGATTACTCGGCAGGAAGCCTGGACTGATCGTGACGGCCTCAAAGATCGTCTCGTGATTCCTGACTTCATTCGCGAGGTGATCGAACAAATAGCTTTCGAGGCGCGCGACGATCAGCGGATAGACAAGCACTCAGGAGTTTCGCAACGCCTGCCCATCACTGTAATGGAATCGGCGGTTTCAAATGCCGAGCGCCGCGCGCTGGTAACGGGCGAGGAAGAGATCGCTCCGCGCATCGCGGACATCTACGCCGCAATCCCTTCGATGACCGGCAAGATGGAACTGGAGTACGAAGGTGAGCAGATCGGCGCCAACCGCATCGCGAAAGATCTAATCAAGCGCGCCGCCGGCGAACTCTTCGAAGGCTATTTCGTCGGCATCGAATTTGTGGGCGCCATCAACTGGTTTGACTCAGGAAACAATCTGCGTCTGGCTGACACCGCCTCCGCTGAAGAATGCATAGGGTTACTCGAATCAGTGCCCGACCTCCTGGACACCGCGGTGATTCCCTTCGATTTCGACCGCAAAGATGAGGCTCAAACCGTGGCCGCCTGCGAATTCGCCCTCGAAGGCCTCTACGCCGCGAACAAGATCAGTCGTAATGAAGAAGGTGGTTATATGGCAGTGACCAAGGCGAAGAAGGATCGGCGTGGGATGATTTATGACGATCTGACGGAGAGTGGAAAATACAGTTAAGGAGAACAATCATGTCGATAACTTTGACAGCGGTCTACCAGAAGGTGCCGGAAGGCTACATCGGATTCGTTGAGGAACTACCGGGTGCGAATACTCAAGGCGCAACCATCGAAGAAGCACGAGAGAACCTCAAAGAGGCTGTCGATCTAGTGATCGAAGCTAACCGTGCACTTGCTCGGGAGTGGAGTGCTGGAGAAGAGATTCTTCGAGAGAACATTGCATGATCATCTGAAGCGCGAAACCATGTGAAAGGAATCCCCCATGATTTGCACGAGATGTAATGGGAAAGGATCGGTACCATGTCCCGAACTTTTTTCACTTGGGACACACGCGATTTTTTCTCACATGTCCGGCTTAAGTGACCGTTGCCATATTTGTAATGGATTAAAAGAAGTTCAATGCCCCGCATGTCAGGGCAAACCGATATATGAAATTGAAGAACAAAACAAGCATCTGGTGACTTCTAAGAAGCAAGTTGCGGCCGATCAAAATCACAGCGAGATCGGCAAGCGTAGAGCCGAGAAGCGGGGCCAAGGCGGCACTCATTATCAAAGCCTTTTAGCAATTCACTACTTGCTCAAATCTGCGAGCGCAAAAGAGAACAACACGAAGAAAGCACAGTTTGCACGGTTTCTCACGGGCTTTAGTGACGAAACTTTTCGGCAGACATGGTCAAACATTCACGGTAAAAAGGACCAAAATGGTGTGAATTGGGAAGCTGATATGAAAACCGTTCGAGCGTATTTTGAAGATCTCGGTTTGGCTGCGGCAGTTCATCTAATTGACGAAGACTTGAAAGATTTAAGCAGCAAGTTGTAACCCTCTTAGTAACCTTACAGCGCTCAGACTACGGTTAACATAAGTCTATGACCTTATATTTAAGTACTGGAGCGTAATAATGAAACGGGTAGACTTAGTTCGCCATTTGGAAACCCACGGCTGCGAATTCTTTCGCGAGGGAGGCAGGCATACCGTATATGTAAATCGCGCGGCACGAACATCCTCGTCGGTTCCGCGTCACCGTGAGGTTAACGACTTTCTTGCGCGTAAGATCTGCAGCGATCTGCAAATCCCTGAACCGAAAAAGAATTAAATGAAGTTTACTCGTTACGGAAAATTCAATGGCCTCGATGTCTGGTCGCTAAACCTCGGCGACCTGATGGAGGGTCTGTCTGATTCCCTGCTCTCGTCCGGTTACGACGACGATTACTACTGGACCCGCCAGCGCGCGCCGCAGGACACTTCGCTCGACGCGTTGCGGCACGCCCTCCTGCAGGCCCTGCTCGATCAGGGCATGCTCAGCGAGCACCAGATCAAACAGATGCTGGACGAGAATGAAGGCCAGTACGAAGGCTCGCAACTCCAGGAAATGCTCAATCAACTGATTGAGCGGCTGGTGGAAGAAGGTTATCTGACTCTGCATGAAGAGCCGCAGCAACAGCGCGAAATGGGGCGTGGACAGGGCGAGGGTCAGGTAGATGAGCCCCTGCCACGCAACATCAAGTTTGAAGTCACGGAAAAGGGTCTGGACTTTCTCGGCTACAAGACGCTGCGCGGTTTACTTGGAAGTCTAGGCAAGAGTTCGATGGGACGTCACGACACCCTGGATCTGGCCACCGGTGTCGAAGCTGAATCGGCCAGCAAGCCATACGAATTCGGCGACACGATCAACCTGGATGTGAACGCCACGCTGCTGTCGGCAATCAAACGCGAAGGACTGACCGTTCCGCTCAATCTCGAATATGGCGATCTGCATGTACATCAATGTGATTATCAATCGTCATGCGCTACCGTGGTAATGCTTGATTGTTCGCACTCGATGATCCTTTACGGCGAAGACAGGTTTACGCCGGCCAAGAAGGTCGCGCTCGCGCTCGGTCATTTAATCAGGACGCAGTATCCGGGTGACTCGCTGAAAATCGTTTTGTTCCATGACAGCGCGGAGGAGTTGCCGCTCGCCAAACTGGCCACTACACAGGTTGGGCCTTATCACACGAACACTGCTGAAGGTCTGCGCCTGGCGCGCCGCATCCTGCAGGCACAGCGTAAGGACATGAAGCAGATTGTGATGGTAACGGACGGCAAACCGACGGCTTGTTTCCTGGAGGGAGCGTCGACATCTCTGTCGGCGGTTCGCCGCCATCCTGGCGGGCTTCAATCGCCCGCTACCGCAGGCGGTTCTGACCGGCGGCTTTACAAAAACTCGATGGGCGGCGATCCGTATGTGATGGAGGCCACGTTTCGCGAGGTCCAGGCTT
>JBBRMS010000076.1:0-22185 GCA_038230715.1 Pyrinomonadales bacterium | reverse complement strand
ACAAAAGGAAACTGCAGAATTCGGCAGGAACGATTGTTGAGATTTATCCGCCGGTCATCCATAAGGTTGATAACGGGAATGCCGTCTCAGTGCAAAACGATCACTGGCGCATAACCAGCTACGACGCCGACCGAGAACGCCTTGCCCTAAGCCGCATCGGTGGCGGCGAGTATTGCTTTTTGCTATTTCTGGATCAAATCATCGAATACCAGAACGCCGGTCTACTACCGCCTTCAATTAAGGCAAAGCAAGGACGTCTTATCCTCAAGTGCCAAATAACTGTCACCGGCGATGGGCTTGTGACCGCAGAGCCCATTGGCCCGAAACTAACAACCCACTAACTAAGCAGCACCAACTCCTGCTTACAATGCAAATCCAAACCAGTGTGTCCGGGTTCTCTCGTTGAACATGGCATCCGGTCGCTACCGCTCGCGGTTCTGTATCGGACCCTGCTTCCAAACTAATCCACGTTTCTTCGCTAGAGCATAGGCCCGAGTCTCAATCGCATTTCCGTTTCTCCTTGGCGGTGCGGTGAAAACGAAACTCGGACGATCGGCGTCATAATGAGCGTCCACCGGATAGCTTCATCACTACGCCATTTCGTTGGTCTGAACTCGATGTGATCCCAGTTCCCACCAACATTCCCTTTCCAATGGAAGACGCCCAGCCAAAAGTAATGTCGGACGATGGCTCCTAAAATTGAGATTAACGAATTCGGCAAAGCCCAATTCCTTCATCACACTGCGCATTTTTTGGATTGTAATGCCGCGAGGAAGATATAACTGCCAACCATACCGGGTTAGTCCGGAAGCATCCCCGAACTCGTTGAAGGTCCCACCGAATTTTTTAGCGACCTCACTAAAGACAGTCGCCATCTCTTCATCGCACGGTGCGTCCAATCCGGCCTCGCGCGGATTGGAGCAATTTCAGTAGCGACCTTCAACACAGCCTGGAGTTGTCACTACTCCTTAAAATCGTAAGTGAGTATCCCGACAACCTTCACAGTTATTCCGTCGACGCTCATCGGTGCAAACCGGGCGCGTTTGGCCGCCTCGACCGCAGCCGGTCGCAGGGCCTCCGGGCCGAAGGTTGCCACGGCTGAAATCACCTTGCCGGTTTCATCAACCACGACCTGCACCTGAACCTGTCCATAGGCGTGAGTCTTTTTCGCTTCTTCAGGATACTTCGCCGCCGGCAACTGCGTGGCTTTGCTGTTAAGTATGCCGCCTTCGGTTGGCGCCGCCGCTTCGGTTGGGCCACTGGTCTCAGGCTGCTTCTGAGTTTCCGGCGAGGACTTGGGTTTCGACTCCAGTTTCGGCGGCTCCGGCTTCTCTGACTCGGCCGGGGCGTCGCCAATTTCTGTGATTGTGACCTTGCCATGGCCAACTACAAAGTCCGTGTACTTGACCAGCATGCGCATGCGCACAACGTTACCGTTGCCAAACGTCAGTTCGTCGTCCGAGTACGTGTAAGTAGGAAACCAATACTTGCCATCGATCTGTTCCCGGTAAGTTTCAAAGGTTGGATACTTATTGTTCTTGTCTTCCGGAACGGCCTTTCCTCGGGCCTTAACGATCTGCAGATCCTGAACGTCAACCCAGATACGTCCCTGGAAGAAACGTTCTTTGATCTTCTTCGCATCAGGCGCCACCTTTGGACCAACATCAAAAATGTAAAGGTCCAACTCGTCAATCTTCTCTTTGCCGACATACTTGAAACTGTACGAGTTGAGTTTGGCCGCTTCCAGTGCGAAAGGGTTAACCCCTCCCAGATCTTCCAAATCCTGCGCGGTGATACTGATTTCAGTGAGAGTCGGCATCGGAAAGAAATTAATTTTTTCAAAACGATTACCCTGATCGTCGAAAGTAAACTGCGAGACCCGGTGATACTCGCCGGTCACCTGCCCGCCCATCCCGATCGTTTGCACCATGGCATCGCGCTTGAAGGCATAGTTATTAAGTGCCAGCCGAAATCGGGACTCCTTAGCCGAGAACGCCCGCACAATTTCGTCTACCTGCGCCTGGGGCATCGCGCTCGGGCCAATGGTTGCAGCCGATGGGGAACCGGTCGCTTTCGAACCCGCTGTTTGGGCCGTCGTCACTTGCCCGGTAACAATCAAAATCGAGGTCGCGAACAGCGTGAGCGCCACCGCGCGGACCACAAATCCTTGCCCAGTCTTAGAAAAGTTCATTTGGAGATTCCTTACGCAAACTATTTTTGAAATCAACGAGTTCACCGTCGGCCGGTGAATTATAGCAACGTAACATGAGCCGCGGCACGTCTGGGCATTCAGATGAGCGAAAAGGCGGGTCTGTTGCCAAGCGAAATGGGTTCAAGTTACCGAACCAGGATGAGCCCAAAGGGTTGGATTGCGGACAGGAGGTCCGCGATCCGCTCTCTCGCTGATTAATCTTTCCGGGGGGCTATTACATCGGACCCTCTCGGAGTCCTACCCCGCATTCGCCTTGCGCTGTACCGTGCTGCTAAGATGTGTGGTTTGCGAGACGGCCCAGATTCCCCTCTGTGTGGTCTCAGCAGGAATTAAACATGAGCCAGGAAGCCATTGAAGTTCGGGGCGCGCGCGTCAACAATCTCAAGAACATCTCGTTCTCGATTCCGATCAACCTTATGACCGTCGTCACCGGGGTCAGCGGATCGGGCAAATCTTCTCTGGCGTTCGACACCATCTATGCCGAGGGCCAGCGCCGCTATGTCGAATCGCTTTCGGCCTACGCCCGCCAGTTCCTCGAGCGCATGGACAAGCCGGACGTCGACGAGGTCCGCGGTATTGCCCCGGCCATCGCCATCCGGCAAAAGAATTCAACCCGCAATCCCCGCTCGACCGTAGCCACTCAGACCGAGATTTACGATTACCTGCGACTGCTCTACGCCCGCGTCGGGACGACGATCTGTCGCATCTGTGGTCGAGTAGTGCAGCGCGATTCCCCAGAATCGGCGGCTGATGAAACCCTCAAGGAACTTCCCGACAGCACGCGATTTTTTGTTTTGTTTCCGGCCCACGCCGGACTTCAACTCGAGCCCATCAGCAGCAACGGTGAGACGCCGAAGGCTTCGAGGAAAAGCAAACAGAAGGACGCGGAGGGGAAGGCGAGCCGCCAACTGATCACCGCACACTTGATGAGCCTGATGCAGCGCGGCTTTACTCGTCTGGTCCACGCCGGGGAACAAATCGATCTTACTACTCCGGATGACTATCGCCGCGAAGACTTTGAAAATGTTTATGTCCTGGTCGATCGATTGTCGTCCCGAACGGACGTGCGCCAGCGTCTGGTGGATTCGCTCGAAATCTGCTTTCGCGAAGGACACGGCCACGCAGTAATCGAAACCGCCGGGCCCGAACCCATGCGGCTGCGTTTTTCCGAAGGCTTTGAATGTAAATACGACGGCACGGTGTACGCGATCCCAGAGCCGCGCTTGTTCAGCTTCAACAATCCTTACGGCGCCTGTCCCACCTGTCAGGGCTTCGGCAACACGATCGGGCTCGACCTTGATCTGGTTATTCCTAATCCGGGTTTGACCCTCAGCGAAGGCGCAATCGACCCCTGGACCAAACCACAATACGAGTGGGCCAAGACGGAACTGCGCAGCTTTGCCAAATCAGAACGCATTTCGATGAACGTTCCTTTCAACGAATTGACCCGCCCTCAGCGAAACGCGCTCGTCAAGGGGAAGGGTGAATGGAGCGGCGTGCGCGGCTTCTTTGATTGGCTGGACACCAAGAAGTACAAGCTGCACGTGCGCGTGTTTCTGTCGAAGTATCGCGGCTATACGCTCTGTCCCGACTGTGAAGGCGCGCGGCTGCGGCAGGAAGCGCGCGATGTGCGCGTCGGGGGCAAAACGCTGCCCGAAGTATCGGCCCTCTCGATCAAGGATGCGGCAGTGTTCTTTGACACCCTCGAACTATTGCCCGAACAGTCGGCCATCGCCGAACGAGTCTTGTTCGAAGTTCGCCGGCGACTTCGGTTCATGGTTGATGTCGGGTTGGATTATCTGACCCTCGATCGGCTGGCTTCGACCTTATCAGGAGGCGAGGCCCAGCGAATTCAGCTGGCGACTAATCTTGGTTCGTCTCTGGTCGGTGCTCTTTATGTGCTGGACGAGCCCTCGATAGGTTTGCATCCGCGCGACAATGACCGGCTCATCCGCCTGCTGCACAATCTGCGCGACATCGGTAACACGGTGCTGGTAGTTGAGCACGATGCGGAAATGATGCGCGCGGCGGATCACATCCTCGACATCGGCCCCGCGGCGGGCGAACTCGGCGGGCGGCTGATGTACGAAGGCGACTTTCCCGGATTGATCAGGGACTCTCAATCCCTTACCGGGCGTTACCTGCGCGGTGAATCTGAAATCAAAGAGCCAAAGCACCGCCGTCCTCTGCAACTCAAACGCCTCAAAGTTCGTGGCGCGGGAGAACACAACCTGAAACATATCAATGTCGATATTCCGCTCGACATGTTGGTGTGCGTTACCGGCGTCAGCGGCTCGGGGAAATCCACCCTGATTCATGATTGCATCTATGCCGGCTTAAAAAAGCAGAGTGGCGATTGGCAGGGTCACGTCGGAGCGTTCCAGAAGATCGAAGGCGCCCAATACATAGACGAAGTGATTCTGGTGGATCAATCACCGATCGGCCGCACGCCGCGTTCGAATCCGGTGACCTACATCAAGGTCTATGACGCGATTCGCGAAACCTTCGCCAACACGCGGGAGGCCCAGGCCCACGGTTTCGACCCTTCGCATTTTTCATTCAACGTGCCCGGTGGCCGCTGTGAAGTTTGCCAGGGGGACGGCACCGTCACCGTGGAAATGCAGTTTCTCGCCGACGTTGAGTTGGTCTGCGAAGAGTGCAAGGGCACGCGCTTCAAGCAACAAGTTCTCGACGTGCGTTATCGCGGGAGGAACATTCACGACGTGCTGAACATGACCATCCGTGAAGCGCTTACCTTCTTCCGCGACATCACCAAGATCGTTAACAAGTTGCGAGTGCTGGACGAAGTAGGTCTGGGTTACCTGCGCCTGGGCCAATCCGCCACGACGTTATCAGGTGGCGAAGCCCAGCGAGTGAAGCTGGCCGCACACCTGGCCAAACGAGCCGGCGCCCGCTCGCTCTACATCTTCGACGAGCCAACCACGGGTCTGCACTTTGACGATATCAACAAACTGCTGGCTGCGTTCCGCGCCCTAATCGAAGCCGGGGGATCGCTGCTGGTAATCGAACACAACCTCGACGTAATTAAGACCGCGGACTACATCATCGATTTGGGTCCGGAAGGCGGCGAGGCTGGCGGTTATGTCGTGGCTACCGGCACACCGGAAGAGATCATGAAGGTGAAGGCCTCGCACACGGGAAGATACCTGCGGGAGTATTTGGCAAGATCCAATGGCAAATCGAAGTTCCCGGCTGCTTGAGCTAAACAGAAACGTTGTAAGCGCGTCAGGGACTTTCGTTAATCAGGGGTTCGATTACCGCATCGAGTGCAGCACGAGTTTGCTGGCCAATCATTTTCTTTCGTATGCGTCCGCGGCGATCGATAACATACGTCACCGGCAAAGAAGTAGATAGAAACTGGGACTCAACCTCCTGGCTGCTGAAGCCGACCTGGTAGTTTTGGGGAGTCTCTTTTTGAAATTGTCTCACCGAGTTCGCTGTCTCTTCCCTTGCCACGCCGATCACGTTTAGTCCGCGCGGCTCGAAGTCTTTTTGCAACTCATTTAAGATAGCAACCTGTGTCCGGCAAGGCACGCACCACGTCGCCCAGAAATTCAGTAACACTACCCGGCCCTGAAAATCTTTCAAGCGCATCGTGCCGCCGTCCAAACGCGAAAATTGCACGTCACCAAGCGGTGCCGAGTCATTGTTAACGTTCCCACTGCTGTTACTGGCGTTTAGCGGTGCCGCGTTTGTGTTATTGGCCGAGGGCGTTTTGGTGTCGTACGTCGAGTTGCTGCCACTCATCATGAACCATATCGGAGCCAGCACGGCAACGAACAGCACCATCGCCGCGACCCCAAAAATTGGCAGCCACAGTTTCTTCTTTCGCGGCGCGCGCGCCGCCGGCAAATATGCCGGTGACGGCGACGAGTTCGGTGGTGAAGTAACAACTCCGGGGGCAACCATCATTGGATCACTTGCAGGAAAAAAAGGAACCATCGGTGGCACCGGGGTTCGCATGGTTTCGAGCGGAGGGAGTTGCCCAGGCGGTGTGTAGGACCGTGGCAGTTCCAACGACCCGGTGTTCAGAGCTTCCGGTGTTGAAGATCTTATGGTTTCCGGCGGAATAGCTTTTAGGGGCGTCTCGTCGCGTGGCAATCCCAACGATCCGGTGACAACCGCGGGCGCCGTGCGTTGACTTTCGTTCACCACGGCTAAGGTAGCGCGCGAAATAGCGCCCGGATAGATTCGATAAAAGTGGAGGCGGTCGATCTCCTGTGGCGGCAGACCTTCCGCCGGACTGCGCGGCACCGGCTCTTCCCAATAGGTGGGCAGGATGAAACCCGGACGGCCCAGAGAGATCGCATAGTTCAGCTCATTAGCGATTTCAACCGAACGCATTGAATTAGTGGACCAGAAAAGTTGAAAGACGTCTGCGTTACGAATCAGTCGCTGCGAACCTTCGCGTCGATCTTCCCCGGGCAACAGGTGTGTGCGGTCCGTCAGGTAGGCCGCGTCAAACATTGGCGCCACCTGGGCGAGTTCAGCCACGACCTGCTCGTCTTTTTGAGAGTACGACGCGAATACCTGCCGTAGGCGGCGCGCACTCCGGCCGGCATCAAGTGAGATTTTTTCAGCCGACGGGATGGCGTGACTGTCAACCGCGATCGTTAGCCCAACCTCAGCGAGAATGATGCTCCCCAGAAAGACTGTCATGCGCCCCTTGAGAGTTTGACCGTCAGTCTCGCTCGCCGCCGACATATCAAACTCTTCGCGGTGGATGCTCTTCCGCCAGGTGAAACTGCGACTGGGCGGACTGAAGGTGATGCCTGGAATCACCGGAACAAAAGTGAGCTCGCCTCCGCGAGGAACCGGTTGCCGGCTGGAATCTTTCACTTCTCCATAATCATCGCGCTGAATCCCGAGGACGCGCGCAGCCTGGTCCTTCATCTGCTCAATAGGATCCGGTTCATCTTCGGGTGCGTCGGCGCGTCGTTTGGAAAGATGCGCAAAGGCCAGCACGGCATATTCTTTGACCGGCTTAATCGTCTGTGGCGTATAGACCGTGAACTGAACATCATTGTCCGTTGGCAGCGGCTTCGCCGGATCAATTTCTGGGGGATAGGGCAGGGTCTTTATCAGGTTCGCCTCTGCTTGGTCGCGCACCGCCCGATCAGCAGCGACTTGGAGGGCGATGCGCATCGCGCTCGCGCTCGACGGCCGATCCTTTCGGCTCAGCGCCATCGCGTGCTGAACCAAAGTGGCGATGTCAGGCGCTACCAGCGAGTTGAGTTTGCTGGCAGACGACAGAGGGTCGGGTCGATCATTCTCGACCGCGTCGAAGCGCGCCGGCGCGCTCACCGGAGCCTCGCCCGTCAAGAGGTGGTAAAGGGTTGCGCCCAACGAGTATAGATCGCTGCGTGGGTCGGTGCCTTGACCGAGGATCTGCTCGATCGGCGCGTAAACAGGAGTGTAGCCGGCGACGCTCCTGCTGGTCTCCATCGTGGCCATCTGTCCCGCAGAGCCTTTCGCCAGTCCAAAATCGAGCAGGAATACTTCGTCCTGTTTGGTTACTTTTAGATTCGCCGGTTTGACATCGCGATGAAGAATGGGCGGCTCGCGAGTGTGCAAATATTCGAGCAGTTTCAGCAACTCGATTGCCCAACGGACCACCTGCTCCGGCGGAAATGGGCCGCCACGCAGGGCCATCATCTCTGCCAGATCGAGTCCCGGAATGTATTCCATCACCAGGAAATCACCGTGCGCGTCGTCGAAGTAATCCATCACCTTCGGCAGAGCGGAATGTCGCAGGTTGGCAAGCAACGCCGCTTCCCGCTGAAATGCCTGGCGAGCATCGGTCTGGCCAACCGTATATTCCTTCAGGGCGACGACGCAGCTAACGCGCTGATCGATTGCTTCATAGACCGCGCCCATTCCGCCTTTTCCCAGCAGGCGGACGATGCGATAGCGATCTTGCAGGATAGTGTTTGGAGCAATCATCTCGCGCGAGTGTGATCAGTCTGTTTGTTATTGGAGAGCCTGACGCCCTGGCGCCGGCGAAGCTTGCGAACTTGCGGCTCGCATCTTAGCGAAGTTCTTCCTGATGCACCAGAGTTTGAGTGGACGATCGATGACTTCGCTTGCGCCCAAGGCGACATGTATAAACCCTGATTGGTATCAAACAATAAAGCTCTGCCCGGTGGCAACTGCGGTTGTTTCGCCTGATGTGCGGAAGACCTCCGGCCTTTAGAGCCAGTCTCCGAGAAAGATTCCGGGGCTTGCCCCCAGGATTCGGAAGCCTTGCTGGAAACGGAAGGTCAGAGGCCTTCCGCACATCGGAGCGGCAAAGCCGCGAGCTGTCCTTCAATCACCGTCCAGCAAATAGATCGTCTTAACGTACGGACATCCACCGCTAAGGCCATAGGCTATTTTTTTCAGGTACAGATGATTGTGCAGGATGCCGCCATCGAAGTTGTAAGTGCAGACACCCTTTGCGCAGCGTTTCAGGGGTCTGCTCTCGCGCGCGGGTCCTTCCGAACGCTCGCGATTCTTCAACCAGACCTCCGCCTTGGCGAGTGACCTGAACGTTTTGATCGTGAAACGGTCTTTGTCGCCCGGTTCGCCGAGTGAGTTCTCTATGACAATCCTTACTGTGCCCAGATAGGGCTTCTGAGCATCAAGAGCAGCCAGGGTTTTGCCCTCGTAGGCAGCGGCGATCTGCTTCGCGAAATCTGCGACGGGCTGCTGCTTACATGGGGACTGCGCCCGCACAGGCAATGAAAGACTGAACAAGATCAGCGCGCAGGCGAAAATCAGAAGTGTGTTTTTGTGCATGCCCATAATATGACTGCCTAAAGCGCTCAGTGCCACTCGCGGACTGCCGGCCTGCGTTAAAGGGCCGCATCTTAGCGAAGTTTGTCGGGATGCGTTAGAGTGTCGTTTCGAAAGTGTCTTTTCCAAACTCTTGTAAGCGAGATTATCGATGAGCCTGAAAGAACAAATTGCCGGCGACATGGTCACGGCCATGAAAGCCAAAGATGCCGCGCGCACCTCGACCCTGCGCATGTTGAAATCGGCGATCAGTTATCGCGAAATCGAAAAGGGTGGGGCTTTGGACGACGAAGAATTATCCAAACTCATGCGCTCGCAACTGAAACAGCGGCGCGATTCGGTTGAGCAATACGAGAAGGGCGGCCGTCAGGACCTGGCCGAGAAAGAGACCGCCGAGATCGCGATCATCGAAACCTACCTGCCCCAGGCAGCCTCACCCGAAGAGATTGAAGCAGCCGTCACGGCAGCCATAGCTCAAACGGGCGCCTCGTCGATGAAAGAGATGGGCTCGGTGATGAAAGCCACCATGGTCATTTTGGCGGGCAAGAATCCCGATGGCCGAGTGGTCAGCGAGACGGTCAAGAAGAAGCTGTCGTGAGATTCCTTGTCTCCAGTATTTCCATTTCAGTTGACGCTCGCGACTAGTTGACCCACATTACGCGGCTATGACGCCTGATGTGCGCAAAACTTAGCCTTAT
Source organism: Pyrinomonadales bacterium (assembly GCA_038230715.1). GTDB lineage: Bacteria > Acidobacteriota > Blastocatellia > Pyrinomonadales > Pyrinomonadaceae > UBA11740. The sequence goes on along the minus strand of JBBRMS010000076.1, from coordinate 12,480 downwards.
CAACCCCAGTTCCCCGAATAATCGATCGCGAGTCTGAGCCTCGCGCGCCAAACTCGCGCGCCAACGAGGCGCAGCCTCATCAATTGATCTTGCGACCAGGAAAGCCAGAGGCTTTCCGCACATCAGGCGGTAAAGCCGCGATGACGTCCCACGTAACCGAGTAGTCGCGCAAATCCTTTCAATGCTCCCCTTTCTGTGGTAGAAGTGGGCCCATCCTGGAGGCGTCAGCCTCCGCAGCCAAGGCATCGAGCATACGCCCCCGGCAAAAGCCGAACACGGCCACAAGTTTTCTTGCGGCATCTCCGCAAGATCTATTCAGGATCAGTTCTTTGACGACGCCCGGCATCCGCAGTCGTGCGCATTGTGACCCGCTCAGGGTTTTCCTCTTGCTTGCCCTTATCTTTAAAAGGAGGCTCGAATGAAAAGACAGCTATGCAGTTTGGTTCTTGTTGCGCTAACCGTCGGTGTCCTTAGCACCCGCGGTCTCGCCAAAGGCTCCTCAGAACTGGTGAAGAAGCATGAACACAACACCATCTCTCTGGAACTTGAGTTTTCAAAGAAGAACCCAAACGCACTACAGCGGGTCATTTCCTTCCGGAACTGGGGTCCCAACGGGTACGCTACCGGCTTTGTGGTGGGTGGGCATTTGGTCATGACCGCCTATCATGTGGTGTCTGGTGATCTCGACGAATCCAAGAAACTGGCACTTGGCTTTTCACGTCACGATGTTCTCGAAGCCCGGGTGTTCACTAACGGCTGTCAGGCGAAGGTCCTGGGGGTTGACGTAAACGCCGACCTGGCTCTGCTGGAAGTATGCGGCATTCCGAAACAAGCCGGGACCCCTTCCTTCCAACTAACTCTCAACAAGGACGAAAAACTGATGCTGATTGCCCGGCCCCACGGTGACCGGGTTGTCAGTCACGGAACTTTCTATGGCGCCTACAGTCTGAAGGGTGTCGACTACTGGTCAGTGAGAATCAGCGCCCGCGATGGCTTTTCCGGCAGTCCGGTTTACAACGAAAAGGGCGAAGTCGTAGGAGTATTTAGCGGCTATGATTGGGCCCAGAAACTGGCTGTAGTCAGCCCCGGTGTTCGCGCGCAGAAACTGCTGGAAGAGTACGGGTCCAGTGTCCACCCGTGAGCGCCTCGTTTAGCGTTCAAGCTGTCGCTTGTGGCTGGATCTCGGCAACCTAATAGGTTGAACTCTGAACCAAATTGAACCGCTACCCGCACCCAGGCATGCTAGCTTGCGTCCGCCCGATTCCTCTCGTATAATCCACAGCTCGGATCTTCGGATGGTTTGTCCGGTGGGTTTTGGCCCACTTTTTCTTTTGGCCGACAGTGCCACGGGCTTTTGTAGTTTTCCGGACAGAATCTCCAATCACAGACCAACGTCTGTGCCACCAAAATGGACCCAAGAGCGGTTGCAGAGCGGGTGCGGGGGATTGCCGAGCAGACGGCCATCGACCACGGAGTTGAGTTGGTTCACGCCGAAGTCGCCGGCCCCGAAGGCAGTCCCGTTGTACGCTTGTTCATTGATAAGCCCGGAGGCGTAACCCACGACGATTGCTCGCAAGTTAGTCATCAAGTGAGCACCGTCCTGGACGTCGAAGATTTCATTCACGCAGGTTACGTCCTCGAGGTTTCGTCCCCGGGAATTGAGCGCGGGCTCTATAAGCGGGCCGATTACGAACGTTTTGCCGGCAGCATAGCTAAGATCAAAACGCGCTCGCTCATCAAAGGCCAACGGAATTTTCGCGGCCGTATCCTCGGCGTTGCGGACGATAACGTGATTGTGGAAGATCGCACCAGCGGACGGGTAGAAGTTCCCCTGGACGGCATAGTCAAAGCCAACCTGGAAGCCGACCTCGAGGGCGAGCTACGGGCTAAGCGCGAGGACAAGTGATCGAACAGTTTGATAAGGACAGCGCTCGTGTCGAAATCGAGCCAAAGAGAAGTTAATGAGCACTAGTATTGCGCAAAACATCGAAGCCCTCTGCCAGGAGCAAGGCATTGATCGCGAACTGGTAGTCGAAGCGATCAAGGAAGCCGTGCGCGCCGCAGCCAAGAAACAGTTCAAGGGCGGCGAGGACATCCAGGTCGATTGGAGCCCTGAAAGCGGACTCGAACTCTCTGCTTCGAAAGTCGTGGTCGACGACGTGGCTGACCCTTCGACTGAACTGTCGATTGAAGAAGCCCGCGAGCTGGGCGGCGACGAAGTCGAAATCGGCGACGCGTTGCTTCTGCCTATGCCGATGGAAGAGCTGGGCCGAATTGCCGCCCAAACTGCCAAACAGATTTTATTTCAGAAGGTCCGCGACGCTGTGCGGTCTAACGTGTACGAACAGTACATCGACCGCGTGGGCGAGCTGGTCAATGGTTTCGTCAAGCGATTCGAGCGCGGCAATATGATTGTTGACCTGGGAAACCTGGAAGCAATCCTGCCCCGCGGACAGCAGTCGCGGGGTGAGCAGTGGAACCAGGGCGAACGCATTCGCGTCGTGATCACCAACGTCTCAAAAGAATCAAAAGGCCCGCAAATCGAAGTTTCCCGTACTTCTCCCGAGCTGCTCGAACGCTTGTTCGAAATGGAAGTACCCGAGATTTACGACGGCACCGTGGTAATTAAGTCGTGCGTCCGCGAGCCGGGCGAGCGTGCCAAAATCGCGGTAGTCTCCAACGAACGTGATGTGGATCCCGTGGGCGCCTGCGTCGGCATGAAAGGCTCGCGAGTGCAGGCCATCATCCGTGAACTGCGCGGCGAGAAAATCGACATTATCGAGTGGTCGGAAGAGCCTTCGGTGTTCGCCGCCAACTCCCTGTCCCCCGCCAAGGTGAATCAGGTGCGGATCACCGACATCGAGAATCGCCAGATGGAAGTTATCGTCAACGAAGATCAGCTCAGCCTGGCCATCGGCAAGCGCGGGCAGAATGTGCGGCTGGCGACTAAACTGGTCGGCTGGAACATCGACATTCGCAGTGAAGAAGAACTGAAGAAGGAAGTTGCCGAACAGATGGGCGCGATGATCGCATCCGGAGCGCCCGTACCCCTGGCCGCAATCCAGGTGGTTTCCGCTCAACAGGCCGAAACTCTTGGTGAACACGGCGTCACGGACATTGACGGGCTGGTCGGTACCAGCGTCGATGACCTGGTCGAGTTCCTCGACGTCAGTCTCGACGAAGCTGAGAAGATTCTCGCCGCTGCCCGTTCTGTGATTGAGGTTCGCGAACACAAACAGCAACCGGCGGAAGGCGAGGTCGAGAGTGTTGAAGAAGGCGCCGCCGCGGATGAAACTGAGGCATCTGCCTCCGTTGAGATTGATGCAGCGGGTACAGCTGAGACTGAATCGTCCGGGGACCCAACTGCAGCCGGCTATGACGAAGCAGTCGAGAACGGCATACCTTTCTCCGCCAAAGAAACTATCAGAGCTGAATTTTCAGCCGATCCGGTCGCGCTTACGGAAGCCGATCCGATGACCGAAGGCGAGTTGGTATTGCAGGACGGGGGCGGGGATTTGCGCCCGGATGTGATTACCCCCGCCGGAACCGCAGCAGAATTTGCCGGGTCGACTGAGGACGCCGCAGTCCCGGCAACTGAAACAGACTCCGCTCTCGCATCGTCATCTGACGAGACGGCCGCTAAGGACGAGAGCCCTAAGGACGAGAAGCAATGAGATGCTTCCGATGATGCGGCCAATCAATCGTAGCGCGCGTGCACTGGCACGTCCGCCTCGCCTCCGACACCTGCTCTAGCAGGGCGCTCTTAAAGTGCTCCTGTGGAAGGTGGGCGAAGGCAACCACTTTTCGTAAGCAGCAAGGAGCGCATGTCAGCAGTAACCTCCAAAGTCCGAATATACGATCTCGCCAAAGATCTAAAGATCGACACCAAGCGTCTGATTGAAGAAGTCCGGCGCGAGGGTGTGGATGTCAGCGTCCCCTCCAACTCGATCTCGAAGGAACTCGCCGAAAAGATCCGCGACAAGTACTTCCCCAAAAAAGACACCGCCGTCAAACGGGCGATCAAGATTGTTAAGAAGGCCGCGCGTCCAGTCGTCGAGGAAGCGCCGCCGGTAGATGAACCTGCCGAGGTCCTCGCGCCCATCGCGGCGGCCGAGCCCGAGTTCATAGAGTTTGAAGAGCCGGCCATGGCCAGCGCGACTCAGGCTCCTTCAACTCATGTTGTTCGCAAGCTGTCTCCCGCGTTGCGCGCCGAAAAGCCGGCCGAGCCCGAGGCGGCTGCCCCTCAAATTGAAATAATGCCCGAGCCGGAAGCGGTTGAGGCTGTGGAAGCTGGTGAAGATATTTCTGTTAGTCCTGCAAAAGTTGAACCTGTAGTTGTAGTGCCGCCTTCGCGGCAAGTTCGCGTGTTGCGTCCTACTGCCGCCGCCCTGGATGCTGGTATTCGTCATGGGGAACGCGCTCCCGCGCCCCCACCGCCGCCGCCCACTGCTGCGGCCACTACGGCCGCGGCCCTGCGTGAACGAGGCCGCGAGCGATCACCTCGTGGTCGGGTCGAGTACGCCGGAACGCCGGGCGAAACGGCGACCCCGCAAACAACTTACATCCCGCCACCAGACGCGGGCCGGCGCAGGTCGCGACGCGGATCGACGCGGGGCGGCAAACGACCCGGCGAAGGCAAAGGCGGAAGGATGGATCGGGACTTTATTCCACCGCCGATCGCACTCACCCTGGAACAGCGTATCGCCGGGCGCATGGATAGCCCCGGCGGCGAAGGCGATTTCAAGCCGGTCCGTTTGGTTGAAGGTTCGACGGTCAAAGAGTTTGCCGAGAAGCTTGGGATTAAGCCAAAGGACGTCGTGGCCCTGCTCCTGCAGCGAGGAGTTTTCGCCACCATCAATCAGGCCCTTAATGACGAAGTAGTCATGGACCTCGGCCACCGGTTCGGTTACGAAGTGAGCTTTGTACCCTTCGAGGAAATGATCGCCGAGGAAGAGTTCGAGGAATTGATTGCCACCGATGCCGATGACGTCGAAGTACCGCGTGCGCCGGTAGTCACGGTCATGGGTCACGTCGATCACGGTAAGACTTCCCTGCTCGATGCGATTCGCACGACGAATGTAGCTAGCGGCGAAGCGGGCGGCATTACCCAGCATATCGGCGCGTACAGCGTCGAAGTGCCCAGCCCTGATGCTCCGAACCAGAAACGTCGCGTGGTGTTTCTCGATACGCCGGGTCACGAAGCATTTACGCTCATGAGAGCCCGGGGAGCGAAAGCCACCGATGTGGTCGTGCTCGTGGTGGCCGCTGATGACGGCGTGATGCCGCAAACGATCGAAGCCATCGAACACTCGCGTGCTGCCGGCGTTCCCATCATCGTGGCCATCAATAAGATCGACAAGCCCGACGCCAATCCTGATCGAGTCAGACAGGAACTCGCTCAGCAAGGTCTTAATCCGGTTGAGTGGGGCGGCGAAACTGAGATGGTCCAGGTCTCAGCCAAGAAACGCGAGAACATCGAAACATTGCTCGAAACTATTCTGCTGACCTCCGACATTCTGAATCTGCGAGCCAGCACCACTCGTCTGGCATCCGGCGTAGTGCTGGAAGCCAAGCTCGACCGCGGCCGTGGGGCGGTCGCGACCGCCCTCGTCCAGCAGGGCACATTGAGAGTCGGCGATCCGTTTATCGTGGGTCAAATCTTCGGCAAAGTGCGCGCGATGTTCAATGATCGCGGCGAAGCCGTTACTGAAGTGGGACCCGCGACACCGGTCGAGGTGCTCGGACTTCAGGGCGTCCCGCAAGCGGGCGAAAGTTTCCAGGTAGTTGCAGACGTGGCCCGGGCCCAGCAAATCTCAGGACACCGGCAGGCAGCCGAGCGCCAACGCACCCTGATCAAGTCGACCAAGCGCGGTATCGAAGCTCTGGGCGAAACCGAGGTCAAGGAACTGCTGGTGGTGCTCAAGGCCGACGTGCAGGGTTCAGTCGAAGTACTGAAATCAACCCTGCAGAAGATGTCCAGCGAACGCGTCAAGGTCAAGGTGGTGCGCTCTGGTGTGGGTGCCATTACTGAATCCGATGTGTTGCTGGCTTCGGCCACGCAGGCCGGGACCCAGTCCACGGCCGTAGTCATCATCGGCTTTAACGTGCGCCCCGAATCCCGCGCCGGCGACCTGGCTAAACAGGAAGGCGTGGACATCCGGCTGCACTCGATTATCTACAAGGTCGAGGAAGAGATTAAGGCCGCGCAGATCGGCATGCTCGAGAAGATCGAGCGCGAGAAGATTCTCGGCAAGGCCGATGTTCGCGAAGTCTTCCGCGTGCCCAAGATTGGCGCGGTGGCCGGCTCAATGGTCATCGACGGAATCATGAAACGGAACGCGCGCGCGCGATTGATTCGCGATGGCGTAGTTTCCTGGGAAGGCAACATTATTTCCCTGCGGCGCTTTAAGGACGACGCCTCCGAAGTCCGTGAAGGCTTTGAGTGCGGTATCGGGCTGGAGAACTTCAACGACATCAAGGTCGGCGACCAGATCGAAGCGTATATGATCGAGAAGGTGGCCGCGACGGAGTTATAGGCGGTAGGAAGCAGGGCAGACCTCAGGAAGACTTTCGTTCTTCCTGCCTACTGCTGTCTGGTTCCTGCCAACTGATGTTATGCATCGGCCGGAGCGTATCGCTGAAACCTTGCGCGAAGAGATCGCGCAGATCGTGGGCTACGAATTGGAAGACCCGCGTTTGACATTGGTCACGGTAACGGAAGTTCGCGTGGCTGACGACCTGCGTGACGCCAGCGTTTACGTCACGGTGCAGGGCGACGAGAAAGAACACATCACCGCCCTGAGGGCGTTGCAACACGCCGCTCCCTATGTCCGTAAACAACTCGGCTTTGCGCTGAATCTGCGGCATACGCCGGCCCTCCACTTTGTCCGCGACACGGTCGAAGAGAAGGCGGAACGCGTCAGTTCGCTGCTGGAAAAGATCGAACCCGTTAGTGAAAGGATAGAGGATGCGGAGTAAATGCGAATTTCGAACTGCGAATTGCGAATTTATTTCGCCTCAATTCGAAATTCGAAATTGAAATCCGCAATCTAGCAATGCTTAGCCAGGTAGTTGAATTAATTGAAAACAAGGATCGCTTTGCGATTACTTCCCACGTCCGCCCGGATGGCGACAGCCTCGGCTCCTCGCTCGGTCTCTTCTGGCTCCTGCGGGCGCTGGAAAAAGACGTTGAGGTCATCATGCGAGACCCGGCGCCCCACTCTTATCAAAAACTTCCCGGGGCCGGCGAGATCAAAGTAACGCCCGCTGTCGATCGAGATTACGACGGCGTGTTCGTCATCGAATGCTCAGACATCACCCGGCCCGGCCTGGTTGATCTGGACAAGCACTTCGTCGTCAATATCGACCATCATTCGACCACCGAACTGTTCGGCACCGTCAACTGGATTGATTCAACTGCTTCCGCGGTCGGCGAGATGGTCTACAATCTCTGCAAAGCCACCGGGGTTCGGGTTACCAAAGAGATCGCTGAATGCGTCTACACCGCACTGCTCACCGACACCGGATCGTTTCATTACTCAAATACAACTGAGCGCACTTTCAAGATTGCATCTGAGCTGGTCCGCATCGGCGTCAAGCCGGCCAAAACCGCCGAGGCAATCTTTGGCAGTTATCAGTGGCCCAAGATTGAACTGCTGGGCCAGGTGCTGGCCACTGCCCGTCGTGATGAGAGCGGTCAGGTCGCCTGGATGCGGCAGACAATGGAGATGCAGGAGCGTACCCAGGCCTGTGACGAAGATGCGGACGGCTTTGTTAACTATCCGCTGACAGTAGGTGAAGTCGAAGCCACCGCGCTATTCAAGGAATCCTCGCCGGGCGTTTATCGCACCAGCCTGCGTTCGAAGGGCGACGTCAACGTCGCGCGCATCGCGGAACAGTTTGGCGGCGGCGGCCATCGCAACGCCGCCGGCTGCACCCTCCGGGGCGACTGGGATGAGGTCGAACAAAAGGTCGTACCGCTCCTGAGAGATGCGGTGGAACGGGCGAACGGTTTAAAGGACATGACCGAAGACGCGCTCAAGTAGCGATCGAGTCAGAACCGCCTGCGGTAGCGGGCGGTTAATCGTTGAACTCGCCATAAAAAGTGGCCAGGCAGCATCCCAATTAGTTATGACTGGCGCACGGTTTGATCTCCGATCAGATCGATATTCCAGGTTAAACGGCCCGCTACCGAAGGCCGTTCTGACTCCATGACTAAAGAAAAAAAATACAAATGGCGGCGCGAGGATTACCAGGAGCAGACGCGCGGCCTGCTCATGGTCCATACCGGCAACGGCAAGGGCAAAACCACCTGCGCACTTGGCCTGATGATGCGCGCTTCGGGGCAGAACCTCTCCTGCTGCATGATTCAGTTTATGAAGTCTCGCAACGACCGCTATGGCGAACACATCTCGGCCGAAAAGCTGGGCATCGAAGTCCACACCATGGGTGACGGCTTTACCTGGGACACCAGGAACCCGGACCAGGATCGCCAAACGGCGCGCGAGACGTGGAACCTCTGCATCGAAAAACTTCGCAGTGGTGACTATGACATGCTCGTCTTTGACGAGCTGGTTTACGTGCTCAGCTACGACATGTTGCCGGTGGCCGAGGTCCTGGAAGAAATCCGCGCCGCGCGTGAGCGGCAACCCTCGATTCACATCGTAGTCACCGGCCGCAACGCTCCCAAAGAATTAATCGAAGCTGCCGATCTGGTGACCGAAATGACTGAGGTGAAGCACCCGTTTCAGGCAGGCATCAGGGCGCAAAAAGGTATCGAGTTCTAGCAGGTCGCTTCGGTGTCGACTTCGATCAGAATCATGGCGGTTTACAAGTACGTCCCACCTGCCAGAGTTGATGTCATTCGGGACGGTTGCGTGCGCTTCACCCAGGCCGCGGTCGCGACAGGATCTCTATCCAACTCTGGGATTAAGAATGCGCTGTTGGCCCTCTTAACTTCATGTGCTACCCTTTCCCCATCAACTCCAAATTGTGAGTACTCAATATGAGTTAGGCGCTGCATCTTGGGCTTCTGACTCGCTGATGTAATTTTTGATATATGCCCTGGTTTAGAAAAAAGAAAGGCAAGATCGAGCCGGTGCGCGACTCAGAACGCGTCGTGCGGACCGAAAATGTCTTTGTGCGTTGCGAAGAGTGCGGCGCGCATCTCTACAAGAAAGAATTGGAAGAGGCCCTGCAGGTGTGCGTGCACTGCAATTATCATTTTCGCCTCGGTGCTTATGATCGGTTAGAGCAGTTATTCGACGATGCTCACTGCGAAGAGTTGGACTCGGAAGTAGTCTCGATCGATCCGCTGGACTTTGTCGACAGCAAGCCTTACGTCAATCGGATCGCCCAGGCCCAAAGCGCGACGGGGCTGCCCGAAGCGGTGATTACCGCGCGCGGCAAAGTAGGCGGCCACAGAGTTTTTGGCGGCGCTATGGATATGAATTTCATCGGCGGCTCGATGGGTTCAGCCGTAGGCGAAAAACTTACCAGACTGATCGAGCACGCGATTGAAGAGCGCGGTGCCGTGATCATCTTTGCCGCGTCTGGCGGAGCCCGGATGCAGGAAGGCACGCTCTCGCTGATGCAGATGGCGAAGATTTCAGCGGCCCTCGCCGCCCTCGAAGAGCGGCATCTGCCTTTTATCTCCGTGCTGACTGACCCCACGACCGGCGGCGTCACGGCCAGCTTTGCCATGCTCGGCGACCTGATCATTGCCGAGCCAAAAGCCCTGGTTGGGTTTGCGGGTCCGCGCGTCATCGAACAGACCATCAGGCAAAAGCTGCCGAAAGATTTTCAACGATCTGAGTTTCTTCTGAGCCATGGAATGCTCGACGCCATCGTCGACCGGCGCGAGATGCGTGAATACATCGTCAAGTCGCTGAACTTCATGATGAACCCGGATATCACCAGCGAAAGCACTGCCCAGCCTTCGGGTCTGAAGTTTCAGGTTTCAGGGTCAGCGGGCTGATCTCTTGATAAGTTTCCCGCGGTTTACTCTGGCGGTGGCTCGCCCTCTTCTTTGAGCGAAGTCTTTCCTAAGTCCCGTAGGGACGAAATATTTATAGCTTCAAGCCGACCAGATTTTTCCAGAGCTCCAGCGGAGCGAATTATTCGCTCGCTGATTGTTCCCTTGGCTGAATGTGCCACTCCTCCGGAGCAAACCATTCAACGGATGCGTGGGCTATAAATATCGCGCTCGTAACGGAGCGCAAGCAAGTGTAACCGGCTGACTAAAGATGTTGCGGTGGTCGTAATCACCGACGCATATTGTACCTGCGATCGCAGAGAGAGAAATGAACTTTGATCAAGCCCTCGCCTACCTGCTCAGTCTCGGTCACGAGACACTGACCATCAAGCTCGGTTTGCGCAATACTGAAACCCTGCTCGCAGCCCTGGGTGATCCACACAAAGAATTTCCGGCGGTCCAGATTGCCGGCACGAATGGAAAAGGATCGACCGCCGTCACGCTTGATTCGATTTGCCGCGCGGCTGGTATTCGAACGGGACTCTTCACTTCTCCACACCTGATTTCCATCACTGAACGCATCAGGATCGATGGCGAACAGATATCCGAGGCGGACTTTGCAGCTTTTACTACCCAAGCAAGAGCGACCGCCGCCGGCTTGGTCGCAGCAGCTAGTTTGAAAACGCTGCCAACTTTTTTCGAGCAGGTGACGGCCATTGCCCTCCTCGCCTTTCGCGCAGCGAAGGTTGACCTCGCAATTCTCGAAACCGGTTTGGGGGGCCGGCTTGACTCCACCACGGCCGCGGGCGCCGGCATCGTCGCAATCACGCCCATTGCGATGGACCATCAGGAATATCTGGGAAACAATCTGGCGGAAATCGCTGCTGAGAAAGCCGCGATCATTCGCCCAGGCGTGGAGGCGATCATAGCTCCGCAAGAGGAGGCTGCGCTGGCCGTGATTCTTGAGCAGTGCGAACGCGTCAAAGTCCGGGCACGGTTTATCAGCCAAACGGTGCCTCGGTCTTATGGAAAGCTCTCGATTGGTTTACCTGGACGGCATCAGATCGTGAACATCGCAACTGCCATCGCCGTGGCCGAAGCGTTGCGCGAGCGCGGTTTTTCGATCTCGCACGAAGCGATCACGCGCGGAGTTGAAACCGTCAGGCACGCAGGCCGGCTCGAACTTTGGGAAGGCCGCCCCGGGATCCTTTTTGACGGCGCTCACAATCCGGCGGCCGCGCACGCGCTCCGCGATTACCTGGATGAATTCATCAGCCAGCCGATCACGATGATTTTCGCAGCGATGCGGGATAAGGCCCTGGCGGAGATGGCTAAGATTCTGTTCCCCGCAGCCCATGAACTAATTCTTACCAGCCTGGATAACCCTCGTGCGGCCACAACTGAAATGTTGATTTCGGTTGTGCCCGCGAGCTTTGAAAAAGCAAGAGTAAGGTTGGCAGGTTCCGCGAAAGAAGCTGTCAAACTCGCGACCGAGGTAACGCCGCCAAAGGGTCTAATTTGTGTTACGGGATCGCTCTATCTAGTGGGTCTGGTCCAACAACTGTCAGGCCAATCGTAGTTGTCCAGCGGCGAGATCAAGCAAAGTTTTTTGCTAGTCTAACCGCGGGTCATGGGGTAGAATCTCCCACACATCAGCACGACCAGCGAAACTACGGTCGCTCGCGACTGGTGTGCATGCGCGCCACCTTTTCGGGCAGCAAAAAGCTCCACCCACCCTACCTCTTGGAAGGTCAGAAATGCTGAACAACCCTTGGCTTATTGGAATCATCACCTCAATCGTTGGGGGAATACTGATATCGATAGCAATCTCCGCGTTTAGTTTGCGGTTTCGCACTGCGGTTCTGAGGACACTCTTGCACTTGGCCCGAGCGGGGGTTTACCAGTATTTTAGGACGCAAAACGGTGCCACGGAAGTAATTCGTGAGAATTGTCAGCAAGCTAAGGAAGTGAGAATCATGGCTGTGCGCGCATGGTCTCTTTTCCCGGTTGCGCAGGAAGAATCGCAATTGGGTGACATTCTTAAAGGTAAAGGCATCCAGCGAGATCTTCGGATCCTTCTCCTATCCCCCTTTCTCAGAGGAACGGAATCGGAGGTTGCATTCATAGACAAGCGTGCTGAGGAAGTGGACAAGATATACGATCGCGAAACCCATTTACGGGAGCAAGTAGCGTTGACGATAGATCACATTCGTGACCTAAAACGTAACGGCCTCGAATGTAAACTGCGACTCTACAACGAACTCCCGGTCTTTAAGATAGTGATTTTTGATGACAACGCTTTTGTTGGGGGGTTCAATCGAGAAAACGTGGGACACAACAATCCTATGTATCACGTCCGCCGCAATGAAGGCGTTCTTTTTGACCTGGCGGACAGATACTTTAATTACATTTGGGACTACCGATCAGTCGACTACGAGGTAGATGGATCGGCGTTGGAATCAGTCAAGAATAATGACTCACCATGACAAGCGATTTTAGTAATGATT
>JBBRMS010000075.1:0-22548 GCA_038230715.1 Pyrinomonadales bacterium | reverse complement strand
GGGTGTTCCCCATCTCGATCAAGGCCGAGCCTTCAGCGTTAGGCACAAAGCCCGGTGTAATGCGAACCGCGCGCAACTCGTCAAAGGCGCGGTCGTCAGTGCGTGTAACCGTCATAATTAGTTTGTTAATTTTTCCTAAGCAGGACCCCTGCCGCAACTACTCCGAGCGCAGTTCGTCGTGTCCCCAAACTTCCACTGCTTCCAAACGGGCCGGCTTGCTTCCCAAGAATCTTTCTGCGACGCGCGCGAACCGTTCCGCCGCGTCGGTTACAAAGAAGTGGTCCAAATCATCGCACAGGTGCCGCTCCAGCGCACCGGTGCCGGGAGTCAACCGCGCCAGGCCTTTCTCTTCCAAAAGCGCTTTTACTTCAACCGCCGTCGCTTCGCCTGAATCGATCAACTCCACCTCATCGCCTACTGCTGATTGAATCACGTTCCTCAGAATCGGGTAATGCGTACAACCCAGCACGAGGGTGTCGACACTCGACCGCAGGTCTTTAAGATAGGTTTCGGCCACTGTGCGCGAGACATCCTGGTCCGCCCAACCTTCTTCCGCCAACGCGACGAATAGAGGACAAGCGCGCTCGGTCACCTCCGCTTCCGGATCCGTCCTGTGAATCGCAGCAGTATAAGCGCCGCTCTGCACCGTCGCTTCCGTTGCAATCACCCCGATGCGACGCGGCCCCTCCCCCTTTTGCCCGGGGCGCGGACCTCCCGCCCGCATTTCTTTACTCACAGCCGCCCGCGCCCCCGGCCCAATCACGCCCACCACTTCAATGTTAAGCGACTTGCGAATTGCGGGCAGCGCCAGGGCCGATGCTGTATTACAGGCAACGACCAGTAACTTGATCCCGCGCGACGCGAGGAACTGAGCGTTCTCAACGGCATAACGTTCCACAGTCGACAGTGACTTGGTTCCATAAGGAACGCGCGCGGTGTCGCCCAGATAGACGAAGCGTTCCTTTGGCAGATGTTCGTGCAGCGCCCGATAGACGGTGAGACCGCCTACGCCGCTGTCGAAAATGCCGATGGGAAGATTAGGGTTCATGCACTCAACCGCAGAATACACAGATTACACAGATAGACAGTCAAGGGGCAAAGCGTTGATGAAGACGCTCGATAGAGGAACACGCAGGTCGAGGGCTGCCTCTCTCAACCAACTGTTAGATATAGATCTGTGTGATCTGCGGATAGTTTTGGTGGAGGCGCCGGGAATTGAACCCGGATCCAAGAGCCAACGACGAAGGACTCTACATGCTTAGCTGCTTCTCTTTTCGCCTGGCCCTGCGGCCGGACGGCTTTTGCAATCATCGAGTAAGTGAAGTAGCAAGACCTCGACAACCGCTAGTCCGACTTATCTCGCCCACAGCCACGGACCGAAACCGTGGGCCAGCTCATCTAAAGTGACATCTCCATCCGCGCGCATGAGCAACTTGCGGCGGAGACGCTCGCTAACTGTTTAGGCCGCGAGAGCTAACTCGTTAGAGTTGGCAATTGTTTTTTCCCTACGCTTTTTAACGAGCTGCATAAGGTAGCCCGGCATGCATCGCGACGAACGTTAAGGTTCCTGTCGAAGCCTGTCGCCCCCATTTGCGAAGCATGATTAGTATAGGGGATGCGGGGTGAGATGTCAGGTTGGGAGTGAAACTGTACTCGATCTGAATCGGCTAAATGCATCGAACCGAAACCGAGCTCCGGATCCATGTTGCGAAGTAATCCCGGGCTTACGCTGGCGCTAGTCTCCGCCGCCGCTCGGCGCCTGGTTGACGAGTTCCGAGCTCGCAACGCCAACCGGAAACATGCGAACTCGAAAATGCGGAGTGCGGTAACTTGTTACCGCTTTCATACTTCGCGACTTGTCGCGACACCGGTCGATAGAGTTGCGGCGCCGCGCCGCGCATACTAAAGCGGCGACTAGTGGTTAAATGCCAAATGTTTGCGTAATCGACGTTGACTGTCCGTTTATACTTAAGCCGGCTGAAGCACATACCCCCGAGCTGCTATCCCGGGCCAGAGTTCGTACAGCAGTTCGGGCGTGTCGGTGCCGCCGTGACGTGGACTCGGGTTGAGGCCGATGGTCATCAGGGCTGCGCATTTCGCGAAAGACATTCTACTGGACTCGTAGGGGCAAAATCACAAAATAATTCGGCGAGCCCGTCGAACGAGACTTTTTCGCGCTCGTGACACTTCGCACCTACGGAGCCACGGAGCGATGGTCGTCAGGTTAGCAGTGACGATAAACATTTCTGCCCCCCAGGGAGCTAAGACGCCACTGGAATATGAGTCCCCCTAGCATTCTGTTTCTTACTACGACTTTGGAAACGAATCGAACATCTCCGCTCTGATCTTCACCGGGGAACCGGCTTCATGAACGTGCGTTCATAGTTTGTGAAGCATTTGGTTTGCTCGTAATGACTCGTGACGCCAACGCATTCTGGATCGTTTTTGACTTCCAGACGGTAGCGGTCATAGGCGTCAATAGTGGGGAAGCTGAACAACGCGATGCCGATGTTGTCCGGGCCGGCTTCGCCTATGCCGGGAAAACTGAACGGTGCCGAAGGCGGCGCATCGCCAGGTACGAAATAGCCGTGATGCGTGCCGCCATATTTTTCAATCAGACGCATCCACACCGAAGCGTAATGCTCAAACGCATCCAGCTTATTTGGATCTATCGTGTAGCGAATGTAACAGGTGATCAAGGTTCGGCTCCTTTGCGAAAGATTTAATCCAGATTACGATGCGCGGATATGAAGCATCTTAAAGCGCGCATCCTCGCCCTCGTACTCATCGCCCTTTCTGCCGGGCTTATCTCCGTCAACTGGTATCAACTCTGGCACGAAGGCCGCTACTCGATGAAATTGGCGGCCTTTGCCCCCGTGATAGGAATCGGCGGAGTGTTCCTGCTGTTTTTCCCGTCGATGGTGGGTAAGCCAACCTCTGCGAAAGAAAAAATCATCGTGCTGATCGTGTTTGGCATCGGCCTCGGCGCAGGTCTGATTAACTGGTACCTGATGGACCCTGCATTCTTTGGCCGCTGACACCTGCCGCGCCTCTCACCAATTTTGAGGTAGAACCCTCCGGCCGTTTAATTAACTTGGATCGGATCGCCCGTCTTTCCGCACATCAGGCGGAGCCGTATTCGCTTCGACCCGGGTCGCCCCGCGCATCGAGGTTCGGGCTCGGCTAAGCTATAATCCATTCGCTTCAAAGAGGCGCAAAATGATCTACTGTGGCTACCCACATTGCCCGAAATCCGCGACTTGAGGCAACGTTAATCTAAAAGGATTGGAATTATTATGGCTGCAAAACCTCCAGGCTCGCGCTTGAAATCATATACCCCGCAGGCAATAGTCATGGCTCCGCCCAACGAGCGCAAGCACATTTTGCGACGGTTCTGGTTCCCCGCAGTGATTCTGCTGGCCCTCGCCGCCGGCGGCCTGACCGGAATCATCGCGGCGTATCAGCTCAACTATTCACAGGCGGCCAGCGAAGTAGCGGCCCTGGCGACCTACCGGCCCAGCGTGGTCACCCGCATCTATGCCGACGACGGCACGACTGTGATCGGCGAGTTCGCCCTCGAGAAACGCATCCCGCTTAAGTACGATGAAATTCCAGCCAACATGAAGAACGCCATCCTCGCCGTAGAGGACGCTCGCTTTTACGATCACATCGGTATTGATCCAATTCGCATTGCCGGGGCCGCCTGGAAGAATCTGACCAGCGACAAAGTTGAAGGCGGCTCGACCCTCACCCAGCAGCTCGCCAAGAATCTGTTTCTCACGCGCGAACAGACTCTCAAGCGCAAGCTGAACGAATGGCTGCTTGCGCTCCAGATTGAGCGCTACTACACCAAGAGCCAGATCATGGAGTTGTACGCAAACCACATCTTTCTGGGGGCGAACGCGTACGGAGTTGAGGCCGGCGCAGAGACTTACTTTGGCAAGCAAGCCAAGGATCTGACTCTGGAAGAAGCTGCCTTGCTGGCCGGCGTGCCCAAGGCGCCCAGCGAATATTCGCCGACCGCGAATCCCACCAAAGCGAAAGAACGGCGAGACCTGATTCTCGATCTGATGGCAAGGACCGGGTTCGCCGGTCAGTCCGAAGTTGAGGCCGCCAAAGCGAAACCGATTCAACTCGCCGACTCGGCATACTATCAACCGCCACAAGCGCTCTCGCCGGCTTTCGATTACCCGGTTGAATACATCCGTCAGGATCTGGAAGACCGATACACCACGCGTGTCGCGCAAACGGGTTTATCTGTTTACTCGAGCATCAACATCGCAGCGCAAAAGAAGGCTTATGAAGTTATGCGCTCGGGCCTGCGCCGCTATGATCAGGGACACGGTGGTTGGCGTTCAACGTACGAGGCGATTCCGACCGCTTCCAACAGTGGCGTGCCCACCACGCAGGAGCTGGCCAGCTTCAAGTATCCTGATTGGTATCGAAACGATTACGCGCCGGGCCGTTATTTAATGGGTCTGGTAACGAAGGTCGATCACGGCAAGAACGAGGCGACTGTGCGCTTCGGAAACTACACGGCGACCGTCACCAGCTCCGACATGGGCTGGGGCAAGCGCTCGCCGGCGACCGAATTCAAACCCGGTTATCTGGCTGAGTTCGAAATCAAGGAGTTCGACAAGAAGGCCCACCATCTCAAGATCGCTCTGACTCAGATCCCTGCCGTGCAGGGCGCCATGATGACTTTGAATGCCAAGACAGGCGAAGTCGTGACGATGATTGGCGGTTACGATTTTCTTACCAACAAATTCAATAATGCATTTCAGGCCTACCGGCAGACGGGCTCGGCCTTCAAGCCTTTCATCTACAGCGCGGCGGTTGAGTGGGGCATGACGCCCGACACTGTCGTCAGTGGCGCGGCTATTAATATCAATGGATGGCAACCGCATAACTACAATGGCTCGACCAGCAATGGCGACGTGCCTTTGAAAACTGCTCTGGCGCAATCGATGAATATTCCCGCGGTGCACCTGCTGCAGACTGTCGGTATTCAAACCGGAGCCCAGATGGTGCGACGCTTTGGGATCAAGGTGCCGATGGCGCCATATCTGCCGTCGGCGCTGGGCGCAACCGAGGTGCCGCTCGATCAGATGGTCTCAGCCTATTCCGCTTTCCCAAACAAAGGTGTTCGGGTTGATCCACACATGATTCGCCGGGTGGTTGATCGCGATGGGGCCGTGATGGAAGAGTGGGAAAAGACGACTTACAAGGTTGTGAGTGAGTACGTCGCCCTGACAATGGTTTCGATGATGCGCGGCGTTATCCAGGGCGGCACGGCTTCGGCCGCGTCAGTGCTGGGCGTACCGCTCGCCGGCAAGACCGGAACCGTAAACGATCACACCGACGTCTGGTTTATCGGCTACACCCCGACTTATGTCACCGGTGTTTGGATGGGCTATCCCGGCCGAAAGAAACCGCTCGGAAACGATATGACCGGCGCCCACGGAGCTCTGCCTTTCTTCATCGAGTTCATGAAAGATTTTCTCAAGGACAAACCGAAG
Organism: Pyrinomonadales bacterium; assembly: GCA_038230715.1. GTDB lineage: Bacteria > Acidobacteriota > Blastocatellia > Pyrinomonadales > Pyrinomonadaceae > UBA11740. The sequence continues at coordinate 17,029 of JBBRMS010000075.1, read as the reverse complement.
GAAGATTTCCCGAAGGCGCCGATAATGCCTGAGGACATGAAAGAGATGTACAAGCAGCGCCAGCGTGAACTGCAACTTGAGCGCGCCCAGATGTCCGCGGATGAGGGCACCACTAAGACGGACGAAAACACTCCACCTAGTGCGATTACGCAACCGCGCCTGGAAGACAAAACCCTGCCGGCGTCAAAGACCAGTGAACCAATTGAGCCGCGGCCAAACACCGAAGCGCCGAAAGAAACCAAACCGCCGGCGCCCGTAGCTACTCCGGCACAGACCCGCCCGCGGGAAGCGGACCCAAACAAGAAAAAGGGTAAGAAGGGCGACGACGGGCCACCGGGTTAGGTAACCCCCGAGGGAAAAAGGAAACGCGGCGATTCGGTCTTTCGAGTTGCCGCGTTTTTGTTTTATGAACGGTCAACTACTTTCCCAAGCACATGCGGCAGCATCTTCCGCCACCAGGGCCAATCGTGATTTACGTCGGCTCCCCACAACTCTAGCGAATGAGGAATGCCTTTCGATTCGAGTATGTCTGAGAGTTGCTGGCTCCGCTTCGGATCTTCATATGAGCCCTGGCCCGAAAGAATGTAAATCGCATTTGCCTGGCGCAACATCGGTAAGAAGTGATCGTCATCCAGACCCGAAAGGTAATCGACCGGATTATTGAAGAAGACGTTGTCGTCGTAATAGCCATTGAGGAAATTGCGAATATCGTAACTACCACTCATCGCGATTACACCGCCAAACAAATCTGGATGCTTGAAGTACTCGTTCGCAGACAAAAACGCACCCAAGCTGGCGCCGGTCGTAATCGGTCGCGTATCTTCACCGTTCTCACTGCGAATCAAAGGCAAGACTTCGTCCGTGATGTAGCGGTCATAACGAGTCAACAACTCCGCTTTCAGTTTGGACGGCATCTCCTCATTCAGCAGGCTGTAGCGATTGACGCTGTTGATTGAATAGGCGCGGATGAGCCCCTTTTCAATAAACGGCTTGATGGCGTCAACCAGATAGAATCGTTCGTATTCCAGGTAGTCGGCCGCTGCCGTAGGCAACATCAACAGGGTCCGGCCCGCATGCCCATAAGCTACCAGCGGCATCTCCATCTGTAGATTGTCACTAAACCAACTCGTGGTTCTGCGTTCCATTGGACCTCACTCGTTATCAGAGATTTGTACTGAAGCGTTATTGGGCAGAAATATTGTCTCACTTCGTGTTCAGGCGCAAGCGCAGGTGGGCGGCAAAGGGTCAAAGCGCCCCTCGATCACCAACCGCATTCGGTTCACGGGCATGAAAGCCGTTAGCTTTAGCTGCTCTAGCCGCAAATATTGCTGAAAATTATTGACGCTCATCGAAAAGTCGAGTAGCCTTTGCGCGCTTCGCAGAATTCGAACAGTCCGCCGACGACCGACAGGCTCCTGAATTACAAGGTAGAAACCCGAACTCCGGGAAAAGCTTTGCTAAACGTACCGAGGCAATTTCGGTTGTTAGACAAGTCAGTTCAAGCCGATAAACGCGAAGCCATCCGGTCACTCGGCCGTTATCCCGTTTGATTGATTGGTCCCTATTCTGATTTCTCAAGTCTCAGGTTTCTGTGGGAGAGCTATGAAGCGAAAAGCCGGCGCAGTTCATATCCTTCTTTTCACCGCACTGCTGGTAGCGGTATCGGGCCAGGCGCAGACAACGGCCCCATCTCCGGCCGTAAGCCCTTCGCCGTCGACGTCACCGGTACCGTCCCCCGCCCCAACGTCGACACCAGCAGCGCCTGTTCAGCCTAAAGTCACTTCGTATGAGGGACACCTGGAACTGGACCAGATCATTCAGGTAGAGATCAGTAATCTCGCTGACTGGGCCAAGACCAACGACGTTTCGAAGCTAGTGCCTTACCTGAATGGACGCGCGATTACCGGTAACTACCCGGAAGAAATTCATGTATCAAAAAATCATATCGACTTTCATTTGCACATCACGCCGCAAAACCGGGATGCCTGGGTAGATTTGTTGGGCGAGCCTCCGGGGACGAGTCGTCCGGTAGCATTCAGTGTCGGCCTCGAGAGCCACGCGCCGTTTGATTCGGTTTTCGATCAATCGCATCCAATCCCGCTTACGGTCATCTCCCCTGTTTACGGCGTGATTGCTTTGATCGTGGTGCTGTTAACTCTGGGGTTGTTTGCCTGGTTGGCCCGCAAAACAAATCTGATTCGCGAGCCGGGCGATTGCCCAGTCCCAGGCAAGCTCCGCCCTTACAACCTGGGCCGCACCCAAATGGCCTTCTGGTTCTTTCTCATCTACGTATCATATCTCGTGATCTGGCTCGTGACAGATGCCCTCGATACGATCACTCCATCGCTCCTGGGCCTGATGGGCATCAGCGCAGGCACAGCGCTGGGAGAGGCTTTGATCGATTCCGGAAAGGACTCTACCAGGGACAACCAGCTACAGGATCTGACCGCTGAAAAGGGGTCACTCGAACAGAGTATTCCGGGGTTGCAGTCTCAGCTCGATGCAATTAATGCTAAGGCGACTCTCCTGCCTGAGGACACCTCGAACCGGGACAGCCTCAATAAACAACTTCTCGACGCTCGCACACGACTGGCGCAGGTCGCTCAGCAGCTCCAGGTACTAAATTCAACGGGTTCAACCGGCGCCTCGAAGGGCTTCATCTCGGACATCCTCTCGGACGGCAGCGGGTACAGCTTCCATCGTTTCCAGATTTTCGCCTGGACGATCGTGCTGGGAATAATATTCATATCCTCGGTCTACAACCGGCTCACCATGCCGGAGTTCAGTGCGACGCTTAAAAGCATTTGTCCTGGTGGCCCGGCAAGAGGGCCCGGAAAGTGTCAATTGTGAACAGAATGTACCTGACCAACCGCTCTTTCACGACATACATATTTCCCTCGTGGCCTCGGCTGCGGGCTCATTTCGGCTACCACGCCGGCGCGCGCTACTGCGGGCAGTTCGAGCGCCAGACCTGAACCGCGCGGCGTCGAAAGGTCGGCGATGGTGATGAACTGCGCCCCCGGGATGTGTCCGGCCAGGTACTCGTCCTTCTCGCCCACCTGCAAAAGCACCAGCGATTTGTCGTTCAAGTGTGCTGCCAACCACTCAGTCGAAACGATCTGAGATTGGTGCACCGTAGGCTTTCCCTCTGCCAGGAGAGATGTCATTGGGACAACCAGCAACGTCATTACCAGCAGACCGAACCTGACTCTTTTCATAAGCTTCTCCGTTGATTGAGTTGGCTGACAAAGGTATCGCTGTTTTTTCCCATAGTCTATCGGTCGAACGGTCCTCGTTATGAAATGCCTTGTTTAGAATTCACATAAAAATTAGGGAGCAAATTCTTGTAAGGCCTTTAAACCGGCAAGCGGCTCGGTCCTCAACGCCTATCGTTGCGTCTTGCCGCTTCAGACTTTGCTCAGTTCAGGGTAACCAGTGACGAACGTCGATAAGGAGTTAAGAGTGTTAGACCAACCACTCGACGAAATAAGTTCCGACCCGCTTGCGTCCTCGCCGTCAGCCGGCTTGAGCGGTCCAATAATAGGCCCTCGCATCATCACCGATCTGGAGGGCCTCCGGAGCCTCGGCAAATCACGCTCTTTTCGTTCAAGAGAACCAATCGTAATCCGGTTGCCGGATCTCTCGGCAGCCCAGACAGAAGAATTGACCTCACGGATTAATGGATACCGAAACGAGTGTGGTTGTTCGCTGGGAGCAAAGACCATGACCGCGGGCCTGGTGGTCATGCTGATTTTCCTGTGCGCCTCCTACGGAGCCTTCACAACCAGGTTCCTAATGCGCTTACCGTTCGCATTTCTCGTCGCTTTTGTGTGTGCCGGGGCCGGCAAAGCGACTGGCATTCTTCTGGCTCGCCGTCGCCTGCGGCTGGAACTCGATCAACTCTAGCGAAACCTACTCTGCTTTAAGGAGATGCAACATGCCAGGTACCTGGACACAATTAACATCCATCTGTGCTTCCCGCCGAACGATCGCTTATCAAACCTGCCGCAACTGGGCGGATGAAGGCTCTTTTGCGTGCTCGAGCTGGGCAGACGCAGGATCTCGCCAATGCAGTGAGTGGCGGGATAGAGGTTCAAATCAGTGCGGTCGCTGGGCGGACGAAGGTTCCAATCAATGCTCGAATTGGGCAGACCAGGGCTCTAACCGGTGTTCGGACTGGTATGAAAGAAACTGCCACTGGTATAGCCCGTGGAACTGCATCGCCGGATGGTTCTGTCAGGCGTGGTACTGGGTAGCAAATTGGGTCTGCCAGGCGTGGTATTGGGTCGCCAGATGGGTCTGCAAGGCCTGGTACTGGGTGGCGAACTGGGTTTGCCAGGCTTGGTATTGGCTGGTCAAGTGGGTTTGCAGGGCCTGGTACTGGGTCGCGAAATGGGTTTGCCTTTTCTGGCAATGGATATTTTATGTCTTCTGTAGTAATGCAGACGGTGGCCCGATGTTTCTTTTGACTGACGGCTCCGTCCTCATGAATGAATGTGCCAGCGGCTACGGAACCAGGCGGTGGTGGAAACTGACACCGGACTCGAGCGGCAACTACATTAACGGTTTGTGGACGCGGGTCGCGGACAGCAATGTTGGACGCAAGTATTTCGCTTCGGCGGTTCTAGCTGATGGTCGCCTGTTGGTTTGCGGTGGCGAATACAGTGACGTCAGTGGCAGCAATACCCAGGACGACACCGCCAGAAGCGAAATATTTGATCCGGTCGCTAACACCTGGACTGAATTAGCTCCGCCGCTGGGAGTGGCGCAGATTGGCGATTCGGCCTGCAGTCTTTTGCCGGATGGGCGTTTCCTGCTCGGCAATTTTAATAGCGCCGCAACCTTTGCCTTCAATCCCGCTACCGGCAACTGGACCGCTACTGCCAACAAACGTGATAGCGCTTCTGAGGAGACCTGGGTGTTGATGCCTGACGGCACGGTCATCGTACCGCAGTGCAGCAACTCACCTAACGCTGAGAAGTATGTTATCAGCAGCAATACGTGGATCGCTGCGAGCGCGCTCAGGGCGAGCATTGTCGAAGCGGCATCACTCGAACTTGGGCCAGGATTACTGTTGACGGATGGCCGCGCCTTTTTCGTGGGTGCCAACGCCGGCAACACGGCGCTCTACACCCGCGGCGCATTGCCTAATGCGGCCGGCACCTGGGCAGCGGGTCCGGGCATACCGTCAACTCCCTCAGGTCAATCGCGCGGCAGTAAGGATGGACCGGGGGTGCTGTTGCCCTCGGGCAACGTTATCTTCCCGGCGGCGCCGCTCGACGGCAGCAGGAATAACTATCTTTCGCCCTGTTCGTGGTTCGAATTTGATGGCACCAATCTTAACACCACGAGCGACGCACCGAACTCGAACTGCCCAACCTACGTCGGTAGGATGATGTTGATTCCGACTGGCCAGGCTATCTGGGTGCGCGAAGACGACAGCAGCTTCTATGCATACACCGAAAGAGGAGGGCCCCAGGACTCCTTCCGACCGGTGATCACTGCGTCGCCGGCGGTGATTGTCCCCGGCACCACCGTGGCCGTCTCAGGTACGCAGTTTAACGGACTATCGCAGGCCGTAGGGTACGGGGATGACTATGAAGCAGCGACGAATTACCCGCTCGTTCGGATCCATAATCTGAAGAGCGGAAGCATCCGCTATTGTCGTACTTTCAATCATTCCGTCACTACTGCGGCAGGCACCGCACCCAGCATGGGAGTGGCAACAGGCGCAGCTGTCGTCACCACCCAGGTGGCAGTTCCGGGCGACCTTGAACTTGGCGAATCCGAATTAATCGTGGTCGCTAACGGTATTCCATCATTGCCGAGCAGGGTCAATGTTCGTCTACGGAGAGAGAGGTAAGAAACCCGCGAGGTCAGAGGATCGCTGTTTCTTCCAGCCAGCGTCCCGCCGCAAAGCGTTCGACACTGAGTTGGGTGGCGTCGATCAAATCAGAGTGGCCATGCAGCACCAGGTCGGCTGCAATGTGGCCTGAAGCGGGCGAATGCATCACGCCATGACCGCTGAAACCGTTGACGAAAAACAGACCTTGCACGTTCGGCGACTGACCAATGATGGCGTGGTGATCGGGAGTCATCTCGTACAGACCGGCCCAGGCGCGCCGGGGATTCACCTCGGCCTCAGCCAGCGCTGGGACGCGCGAGGCCGCGCGCGTCAGAATCTTTTCCACGAACGACGGATCGAACTCAGTCTTGAAGCCGGGTGTCTCGGACGGATCATTCCAGGCCAGCAGTATTCCCTTCCCTTCGCGGCGGAAGTGAAAGCCTGTAGACATGTCGATCACCATCGGAAATTGTTTGGGCAATTGATCGAACGGTTCAGTCGGAACAAGCTGGCGTCGCAAAGGTTCGACAGGCAGTTCGGCGCCGGCCATCTTTGCTACTCCTGCGGCCCAAGCCCCGGCGGCGTTGACGACGACACGAGTTGAAACAAAACCGCGCGAGGTCTTTACTCCGGATACCCGGCGCTTATCTGAGGCCGGGAGCGCGGACGTCTCGTCCGCATCCTTTCGCGAGATGACCCCTGGAGCACTTGAGGCGGCTGCCGCTTCCGTGTTCCCCAGGTCAACTTCAATTCCGGTCACCGGTGTATCCAGCCACAAACGCACGCCGCGTTCGCGCGCCTTCAGCATGAACCCCATCATCACGCTGTGCGGGTCGACAAAGCCGTCGGTCGGACAAAACGTGCCACCCAGAATATCGTCGGCGCGCAGCTGTGGGACGATTTCTGAGATTTCGGCGGGGGACAACCATTCGACATTGTTGACTCCCAGCGAAGCTTGCCGTTCGCGGTTCGCCTTCAAATACTTCAGATGGCTTTCCGTGGTCGCACAAAACAGGTAACCATGGGCACGATAATCGGCGGGGTAGCCTACGACTTCGTCAAACTTTGAAAAAAAGTCGATCGAGAAACGTGACATCTGGATGTTAACCGGGGTCGAGAACTGTGCGCGCACGCCGCCCATGCTTTTTCCCGTCGAGCCTTTGCCCTGATGCGCTTCGCGCTCGATCACGAGCACGTTGGTACAGCCGGCCTGGGCCAGATGGTAAGCGACACTTGAACCAACGATGCCGCTGCCGATGATGACTACGTCCGCGGTTTCAGTCATGGATTTTCGTCTAACCCTGTCGTAAAGCTGTTGCCTGGTTCCTGATTTACCTTTGCACCTTGCGAGCCATTCTGCGCACTGGCGCGAAATTTGTTTTCACTTGACCTGGTTTCACTCAAAGGCCACCGCAAATACTGCAGGCTCCGGGAAAAACGAAAAGAAATTAAAGCAATTTGAATGGAGATTGCCACTATCGAGGCGTATCATACTCCAGAAAGCAAGCAGGTAAATGAATATCCTTCGCAGAACACTTCAACTGTTTCCGGTCCTGCTCCTATTGTTGTCGGTGGCGGATCCTGGCGATGCCCAAGTCCAAAAGAAAATCTCTTACGCGCTCTTTCTTGATAACTCAGGATCAATGCGCAGCCAGTTCGATCAGGTGACGGCAATTGGTAAGGCCGTCATGATGCAGGTGCGCTCAAGAGGACCGGTTTCAGTATTCGACTTTACGACACAGGGAAGACTGAAGGAAGCGCGCGCTGTCCTCACGCGGCGGATCGAACCAACTCAGGACCAGAACATGTTGGAACAAGCCATCGAGGACCTCTATGTGGTCGGTGGCCAGACCACGCTGTTGGACGCAATTTCGGCGATCAACGACGGCTTTGATCAAACCGCGGACGATTCTTGTGAGCAGATTATTATTTTGATCACTGATGGCGAAGATCGAAAGAGTCAGATATCTTCGGCAACCCTGATTCAGAAGCTGAAGCAGTCAAAAACGAGAATCTATGCGGTGGGCATGGTCGGGGCTTTGAAATCGCGATCGAAAGCGGAGGGCCTGCTTAAGAACGTGACGAAAGAAACCGGCGGACGGGTCGTCTTTGCCAATTCCAGCCAAAGCGATCTTCCACGTCTGATTTCCGATCTGTTCCTAACCACTCCTTGAGAGAAACCGGCAATAAAAAAGGCGAGAGCCGGAACTCTCGCCTTCACTGTGCGACAAACTTCAGTTTGTCGAGGTTATGGACAAGCCGAAACTTATCCTACTTCTCCTAAGCCGGAGCCGGGTTGCCTCCCGTAATCGGGGGCAGGATCGGCTTCAGCGGTTTCGCGGATGGCTCCTGCACCTGTGGCGATCCGTCGGAAGTGTCCTTCGCCGGCTCGCTGTCCTCAATTGTCAGGCCGGCCACGATGCGGCGAATCTGCACGCCGTCAAGCGACTCGTGCTCCAATAAAGTTTCAGCCAGTCGCACCATCGTGTCGCGGTTCTCTTCGATGATTCGCCGCGCCCGGCCGTATTGGTCGGTGACGATCTTGCGCACTTCCGAGTCGATGCGAATCGAAGTCTCTTCCGAGTAGTCGCGATGCTGGGCTATTTCCCGGCCGAGGAAAATCTGCTCTTCCTTCTTGCCGAAAGTTAAAGGCCCAAGTTCGGACATGCCGTACTCGCAAACCATCGCTCGGGCCAACTCAGTTGCGCGCTCGATGTCATTCGAAGCCCCGGTGGTGATGCTTCCCAGGAACGTCTCTTCGGCGATGCGTCCACCCATCAGAATTGAAATCTGACCGAGCAGGTATTCCTGTGTGTAGTTGTGCCGATCACCTTCGGGCAATTGCTGGGTCACGCCCAAAGCCATGCCGCGCGGGATGATGGTGACCTTGTGCACAGGATCCGCGTTCGGCACTTTCAAACCCACGAGAGTGTGTCCGGCTTCATGATAAGCAGTGACGCGTTTCTCTTCATTTGAAATGACCATGCTCTTGCGCTCAGCGCCCATCAGGACTTTATCCTTGGCCAACTCAAAATCGTACATGGCCACAACTTTCTTGTTGTAGCGCGCCGCATTGAGTGCCGCTTCGTTGACCAGGTTGGCCAGGTCAGCGCCGGTAAAGCCGGGTGTACCACGCGCAATTACGCTGATATCGACATCCTCGCCGAGCGGGATCTTCCGCGTGTGGACTTTAAGAATGCCTTCGCGGCCACGCACGTCGGGCCGTGAAACCACCACTCGCCGATCAAAGCGCCCGGGTCGGAGTAGTGCCGGATCCAAAACATCCGGCCGGTTAGTCGAGGCGATCAGGATTACGCCGTCGTTCGATTCAAAGCCGTCCATCTCGACCAGCAACTGATTCAGAGTCTGCTCGCGCTCGTCATGGCCGCCGCCAAGGCCGGCGCCGCGATGACGTCCGACGGCATCAATCTCATCGATGAAGATGATGCAGGGCGCGTTCTTCTTGCCCTGTTCGAACAAATCGCGGACGCGTGACGCGCCGACGCCGACGAACATCTCGACGAAATCCGAACCCGAAATCGAAAAGAAAGGTACGTTGGCTTCGCCGGCAATTGCTCTCGCCAGCAGGGTTTTGCCGGTTCCCGGCGGGCCCATCATCAGGACACCTTTGGGAATGCGGCCGCCGAGCTTTTGAAATTTCTGTGGTTCCTTCAGGAACTCAATAATCTCCTGCAGCTCTTCCTTGGCCTCTTCAACTCCGGCGACGTCCTTGAAAGTCACCCGTTTCTGTTGATTGCTAAGCAGCTTTGCCCGTGACTTGCCAAATGAAAGCGCCTTGTTCCCCCCCGATTGCATTTGCCGCAGCATGAAGATCCAGAAACCAAAAATCAGCACAAAGGGTAGCAGGTAATACAGTGCACCCCACATGTAGCTGTTACTGGCTTCTTCCTCAACCTTGGACACCCGCGAGTTTCCGTTGACGACTTCTTTCGCTTCCTTGATCAGGTCATTCTTCGCCGTCTCGTTGGTGAGTTGAATGTGGTATTCCTTGCCACTGTTCTTATCGATCGCTACAGTTTCAGTCTGCTTGACCGTAATCTGTTTCAACTCGTTATTATCGATCTTCTGGTAGAGAGCCGTCAGATCAATGTTTTCGATGTTCTTGCTGCCAGGATTGACGAGCTTATAAATCAACAGCGCGCCCGCAATAATCAGCAGCCAAAAAATGATTTGTCGTGCAGTAGAGCTCAATGTTTTCGCTTCCTCCGTGGCCGATCATACCTCAAATCGGCCGTTCTGGTAAGGGCGGTTTAATTTTGTCCGGAACCTACCCGCCGCGAATCGGGTCCGCAACCCTCTTGAGATGCCCTGCGGCGTCTTGCGGGTGCCTAACTCCCCTCGCTCCAGCCGGCATCGGGATTAGTACGCCGGGCCATTGTTTTTGGTTCAGATTTATCGTTTAAGCTTCCCCTCTGTATTGCAACAGGCCGCGCTTGCGCGACACCTGAGCGCCTCCGGGCAACTCGATCACTCGTCCGCCGCGTTCTCCCAGCACCAGCAGTTCGAGGGCCGCTATGTGTACTCGCTCAAGTCGCTTCAGGTGTCCCCGGCATTGTTCAATCCACAAACGCAGAGCACGCCGTCGCAAGGCAGGCGGTGACGCCGCCAGCAGGTCGAAACGCAGAGTATTGACCTCCGTTCCCGGCACCAAGGAGAGTTCCAGCAGTCTCGCCGCCCCTCGGTCCAACGCGCTGTGGTCTTCCCGCAAGAGTTCTGCTGTACGGGCCAAGCCCGCCACCAGCTTCGGATTGAAGCTCTGCATTAGCGGCAAAAGCTGGCGGCGGACGCGCACGCGCGCGAACTTTTCATTGAGGTTCATCTCGTCAGTGCGAAATTCGACCTTGAGCTCCCGGCAGAACCTTTCGGTGTCCTGTCTCAGAGCCCAGGAAAGCATGGGTCGCGCAAGCAGAATGTCACTCTCCGAATTGAGCGGCCGTACCGGCTCCACTCCGCCGAGACCGCCGGCGCCGCTGCCACGCAACAAATTCAACAAAACTGTTTCCGCTTGATCGTCCATGGTGTGCGCGGTCAGGATCAGCTTTGCGGCATTCGAGCGGGCGGTCTTTTCCAGAAACTGATAGCGAGCGCGCCGGGCCGCCTGCTCGAGGTTGTCGCCGGTTTTCGCCGCCCGCCTCTTCACATCAATGCGTCCAATTAATGCGCTGTAACCCTGTTCCCTGGCCAACTCCTCAACCCAGCGAGCGTCTGCATCACTCGCCTTGCCTCTCAGACGATGATCCAGATGCGCGACAATAATCTCGAGCTGCAGTCTTCCCGTTTTGACTAACTCATTGAGCGAAAGAAGCAGCGCAACGGAGTCGGCGCCTCCCGAAACCGCAACCACTACCGCCGCATTAGTCTTCAGAGCCAGCCGCTTCCATTCCAGCAGAAGCGATTGAGCAAAACGGCTCGGCCTCGCCCGGCCCACTGGGCCCTTCGGCCTGCGCTCCGCAGTTACCTTCCGCTGTGGCTTTTTCATTCGGGTCATTGGGTGTTGATTGCAGTTGCTGGAGTTTCAATGAATTGGGGAGACTTGAAACGCTTCGCGGCTGCAAGACTCCCTGAGTTGCCTCTCTGGCCTGACGCCTCCCGAGTCTCGACTGAACCCTTCTGAAGCAACGTCAGGATTCTAGCATCGAAGCCAGGGCTCCTAACTCGCAATTTGCGAATGGCCGTCAACGAACGTAAGATCGGTCGCTCAGTCATCTATCAATTGTGGAACTAACATTAGCGATCACTGGTGCCTCCGGCGCGATTTACGCGCATCGCACACTCCTTCATCTGGCAGCCAGCGGAGCCGTTGAGCGAATTAATCTAATCGTTTCTGATGCAGCCAGGACAGTGGCCATGGTTGAGCTGGGTTTTGACTTGCGGAGCGCGGACGAAAAGAAACTCAACGATTGGGTGGGGCTACCTTCCGAGTCCAAAATGATTCGCTGGCACCGGCTGGATAACATGGCGGCGACACCATCGTCGGGCTCGCATCCACAGGCAGGGATGATCATCGTACCCTGTTCGATGGGTACGCTGGGTGCGATTGCCTCAGGGGCCGGAACCAACCTGATTCATCGAGCTGCAGATGTGACTCTGAAGGAAGGACGCAAGCTGGTGCTGGTCCCGCGAGAGACTCCATACAATGCGATCCATCTGGAGAATCTGCTGAAGCTATCGCGCGCCGGGGCGCAAATTCTGCCGGCGAGCCCGGGCTTCTATCACCGGCCGCAAACCATCGAAGCCCTGGTGGATCATCTGGTCTTTCGCATTTTGGATCAGTTCGCGATTCCGCATTCGACGGCCACGCGTTGGAAGGGTGAATGACAAATCTACCGTTTAGAGGCGGGACTCGGCCTGCGAGCGCGAGCAAGTCCCCGCTCTAAACAAGCTTCAAAGATGTCCACCATAGTTCGAAATATCGGCACGACGCTCGAGATGATTAAGATCGAGCACACCCTGTTCGCTCTGCCGTTTGCTTTTCTGGGTGCAGTGCTGGCGGCGAAAGGGATACCCACCGTGGCCCAGATTCTGTGGATCACTCTGGCGATGGTAGGCGCGCGATCGACGGCAATGGCTTTCAATCGCATCGCCGACAAGGACTACGACGCGCGCAACCCGCGTACAAAAATGCGTGCGATTCCCGCCGGTGCCCTGTCGGTCAGTTTCGTTCTGGTGTTCACAGTCTTCGGCGCGGCGCTTTTCCTGTTTGCTGCCGCGATGCTCAACCGACTGACACTGCTGTTGTCACCGGTCGCCCTCGCCAGCGTAGTCCTCTACTCGTACACCAAGCGCTGGACGATGCTCTCGCATCTGGTGCTCGGGTGGTGCCTGGCGATTGCGCCGACGGGCGCCTGGATTGCCGTGCGAGGTTCGATCGATAGTCCGGCGCCGCTTTTGTTGTCGCTGATCGTCATGCTTTGGACAGCGGGCTTCGATGTTCTTTATGCCTGTCAGGACTATGAGTTTGATCGCCGTGAAGGGCTGCGTTCGATTCCGGCGCGCTTTGGAATCGCGGGTTCGCTGTGGATCTCGCGCCTGTTACACGTGGGAGCCTTCGGGGCGCTCGTTGCGTTATACTTTGTGACACATTTAGGTGTACTGGCTCTGGTGGGATTAACAGCTACTGGAGCTCTGCTTGTTTACCAGCACACGCTGGTTAAAGCGAATGATTTGAGCAGGCTCAACGCGGCGTTCTTTACGACTAACGCCTTTGTGAGCGTGATTTTGTTTGTGACTTTTGGCGTGGCCACATTTTTACGGTTTTAAGATTAGAGGTAAACACGAACTTTATATGAGCTTTTCACACGACACCAGAATTAATGAAATCAGCGCGAGAGTAAATAACGGTGAACGCCTCTCCTTCGCAGACGGCGTGGCCCTCTTCGCGACCGACGACCTCAACGCCCTGGGCAAATTGGCCGACACCGTGCGGCGGCAAAAGCACGGTCGCACGACCTATTTCAATGTCAATCGCCATTTCAACCCAACCAACGTCTGTTATGTCGATTGCAAGTTCTGCGGTTTCTTTCGCACGCCGCGCCAGCCCGACGCCTACACGCATAACATCGACGATTCACTGAAAATCGCTGGCCAGGCTGTGGCCGAAGGCGCGACTGAACTGCATATCACCGGCGGCCTGAACACAAAACTACCGTTCAGCTATTTCACAGACCTGCTTTCATCCCTGAAGAACCAGTATCCGCAGCTTCACCTCAAAGCCTTTACCATGGTCGAACTGGATCACTTCGCCTCGTTCTACAAGATGACCGACGAAGACGTGATTCAGCAGCTACACGCAGCCGGTTTGGATTCGTGTCCCGGCGGCGGCGCTGAGATTTTCCGCGAGCCCACGCGTTCAATGATCTGTGCTCACAAATGCGACGCGCAACGTTGGCTGGACCTGGCAGGCAAAGTCCACGCCGCTGGCCTGAAGACAAACGCCACCATGCTGTACGGCCATATTGAGTCGGCCGAAGATCGCGTCGATCATTTGCTGCGCCTGCGCGAGCAACAGGACAAGTCCGGCGGCTTTCAATGCTTCATTCCCCTCGCCTTCTATCCACCCGATACACAGATGGCGCATTTGCCCGGGCCTTCGGGTGTCGACTCGCTCAAGACAATGGCCGTGTCACGTCTGATGCTCGACAACTTTCCGCATATCAAGGCGTACTGGGTGATGCTCGGCAAGCGCCTGGCCCAGGTCGCGCTGCACTTCGGCGCCAATGATGTGGACGGCACGATCACCCAGGGTGGCGAGCTAACGGAAAGTTATTCAGTCGAGGCCAACAACGAGGTGAAGATGACCCAGGCCGAACTGGTGGGGTTGATCGAAGAGGCAGGATTCGAAGCAGTCGAGCGCGACACGGTCTACAATCGCGTCGTTCGCGAAGTGATCTCGGCTTAAGTTAAGAGTCTGTGCCGGTGGATTTCTATCACAGCTTTAATACCAACAATGTCTACAATAACTGAAACTCAAACCATAACTGTTGCTCATTCGCCGGACTCTGACGACGCATTTATGTTCTATGCGCTGGCGACCCATAAACTTGAAACTGGAAACCTGGATTTCCAGCATGTGCTCAAGGACATTCAGACGCTGAACGAAGAAGCTGCCAAAGGCACCTACGACGTTACTGCGGTCAGCTTTCACGCTTACGCCTATGTCGCCGACAGGTATGCTCTGCTGCCGCACGGGGCTTCAATTGGAGACAACTACGGGCCGATAGTTGTCGCCAGAGAAGAGCTTGATGCGGCTGAATTATCCACAGTGACTGTCGCCGTTCCGGGTAAACTCACCAGCGCGTTTTTGGCGCTCAGCATTTATCAGCCCAACTTCAAATACATAGTCGTGCCGTTCGACGAGATCATCGAGGCCGTCACTTCGGGAAGGTGCGACGCCGGCCTGCTTATTCACGAAGGGCAGCTCTTTTATCAAACCCTGGGTTTGCATAAGGTGCTCGACCTGGGCGAGTGGTGGCACGAGCATACCGGCGGCTTGCCTCTGCCGATGGGTGGTAACGCGATCCGCCGCGATCTCGGAGCGGAAGCGATCAGCCAGGTTTCGCGTTTGCTGAAAGAGAGCATTCAGTACTCGCTGGACCATCGCGAAGACGCGCTGCAGTACGCGATGCAGTTCGCTCGCGACATGGATCCAGCCCTCGCCGATCGGTTCGTGGCCATGTGGGTAAACGAACTAACGCTGGATTACGGCGATCGCGGCCGCGAAGCCGTACGCCGGTTGCTAAGCGAGGGTCACGAGTGCGGCGTGATCCCGCATGTGGTTGATATTGAGTTCGTGGGTTAAGAGATATTCCGATTCTCTGAAGCGCCGGGCAAAAACGATCCGCGAAGCTGCTAGCTCGATAAGGCATTGCCCATGTCTTCGGGTGGATCGGGTTTATTAAGGTCCAAATCGCTGCCGGTATTCGGCTGAGGTGATGAAAGCCTTGACCATATCTGCATTAACAAAATTGCCGTTGAATTGGTCCAGCTTGGTCAGCCAAAAATCATAGCCAGTGTAATCAGTGTCCTGCGGATCGTTGGGATTGCGACGCAGGTAACCAAAGAACTGCATCATCACAAACGCGCGATTGGATTCAGCGCTTTTCAAATCGGCGTCCTCGGCCACCGCTCGCAGGACCTGCGCTCGCGTCTTTGCATTGCTGGCCAGATCACTCTCCAGTTGGTCGCGCTCCGCCTGTGACAAGGGACCGCCGGCGTTGCTGTTCAGAACATCAACGAACTGCGCGGGGGTCAGAGATGCCGGCAAGGCGGTCGTAAACCGGGTTCGCTGCACAAACCTGGTGACAAATGCCAGTTTGTTATTCTCCAGCGCCTGTTCCCAACCCGTCTGACCAACTACAACGCCCAGACCGATCGCCTGAGTATCCGGCAGGAACTCGTTTAGCCGCACGATCGGCACCGGGAATTGATGAGTCCCGCCAAATGTCGAGGTGCCGCTGCCCTTGCCATAAGCAGTTTTGTAAAGGCGCTCGACGAAATAACCAGTGTCCTGGAACTCAATCGAGAGGAAGAAGGCTGCCGAGACGTTGATTCGCTTTAGCTCGGTGCACTGGGGTTTCGGGGTGCAGTTTTCAATCTCACCAGTCCAGAAGTTCAGCCCGCTTGAGTCAGGCTCTCGATTGAGAAAGTCGAGGTAGTGCTGCCTGACAAAGAAGCTGGATGAATCGATTGGGTTAATTCCGTTGGCGTTTTCGTTATCGAGGATAGTTAGATTAGCCGTCCCAAAAGTGCCCACCCTAAACCCAAAACCAGTAGGATTCGTCAGGCGGAGGGTAAACCCCTCTCCGCTCTCGGCGTACGAATCATCGATGATTGGAATCGCAATCGTTTTGGAAGTTTCACCTGGTCCAAAGTGTAATGTGCCCACCGTAGTGATGTAGTCGCAACGGGAAGAAGCAACGTGGTTGATAACGTTGCAGTTCGCCGCTCCGGCGGTGTCACTGGTTGCGTAATCAACTGTGCCCGAGCCGACCATGTTTCCCGACCGAACTACTTCAACAGTCGGGCTACCGGATCCCTCGTTGAGATCCAAGAAGCCAGCCACAAACTGCACCGTCGCGGAATCATCATCGATTATGAAGACTGCGGTAGTGCTGGGATTTGCCAGGCTGGCGTTCCCCGTTACATTACTAAGCGTTAGATTAAAAGACTCCGTGCCTTCGGGGATGTCGTCATTCGTCAAAGGAATTGAAATCGTTTTGGATGTCTCGCCGGGTGCGAAATTCAAGGTCCCCGAAAGGGCTGTGTAATCCTGTGGGGCAGTAGCGGTGCCATCTGAAGTAGCAAAATCAACACTCGCTGCACCCGTGATGTCGCCAGTGCGAGTAACGCTGAGAAGAAATCTATTAACCGGGCTGCCGGTGGTTCCATCGCCTTCTGAGAAGGAGAAAAAAGAGCCGATGAGTTGAATCTGCGACGGGCTTGAAGCCCCACAGTCATTCAGCAGAATCGCAGCGAACCCCATCGGCCTTTCGTGCGCGATGGCCAGGTCGGGTCGACTGTCATTATTGAAATCTCCCACGGCGGCAAAGTTCCGGGCACCAAACAATGACGGTCCGCCGGCGCTGAAGTTGGAGACGGGAGAAAACGCGCCTGCGCCATCCCCGGAAAATATGACTACCGATCCCGGATTTCGGTTCGCGACCG
>JBBRMS010000074.1:0-22843 GCA_038230715.1 Pyrinomonadales bacterium | reverse complement strand
CTGACTCCGCGGATCATTCGATTTCATCTGGACGCGGTGCGTGAGGCTCTGGATGTGCCGCGTATTTCCGGCCCTCGTCATCTGCAAACGGACGATGCGCAATTGTCGTTTGAAGATCTGCTTTCGAGCTAATCTATTTTCCCGATCGCTGCTGTCCCAGCGGAATCTCAACCCACTGTCCATTTTGTTGAATGTAAGCGCGGGTGCGTTTGATTGGGAACTTGCGCGCGAACGCGGGATTGCTTTTCAAAAAGCGATCGATCGTTCCGCGATCGCCGGTGGCCACACGCCAGGCGCCATCCTCGCGCACCAGATACTGCTGCACGACAAGCTTGCCATCGCCAGTAAAAGGCTGCTGAATATGCGCGTACATAGTCGTGTCGACGACGGCCAGGTTCCCGGAGACGCGCGGCGGCCCAATCTCGATCCGTTCCAGCTGATACGTGTTGCGCGTTCCCTGCAGGCCTTTCACGAAACGATCTCGGGACATGCGTGACCGGGTCGATGAAGGCAGCGAGTCGTAGAGTGCTTCGTACTGCCCGCCCTTTAATTGATCAAAGATCCGCTGCACTGCGCTGCGCACTTCAGACTCGTCGGAAGTCGCGGCGGTGGCTGTACCGATCGTCGCGAAGCAGGTCAGGACCAACAACATCAAAGCGATTAGCTTAATTTTCACTGGAGTGTTCATCAGTTTCTATTTCCGCAGGTTTGGCTTCGGTGGCTTCTAGCCGGGCGCGTATCTGAGCACGATAGCTAAGGAACCAGGCGACCGCGCCCAGCGTTGCGGTCACGAAAGCGGCCGAGACATTGCTTCGCCACAAAAACGTGGCTGCTACGACTACCAGGATCGCGGCCAGAATGATCCAGATGCGTTCAATCATCGCCCACGTCACTTCACTTCGATCTGCAGGGTCGTGTTGAGAGTCGCAGGTGGAAAGCACTGCTGTTCGTCACAAGCCTGAACGCGCACGGTGATGGGCAATGATCGCGGGCCTTTGGCGGCGGCGCTGGCCACGTTTATCGGCAGAGTCACCAGGGCTTCCCCTTCGTAAACTGCCAAAGGTTGATCGGCGAATTGGAATTTCTTTTTCACTGCGCTGGGGTAGACCGGTTTCCCGACCGTGACGCTGTCAACTGTCGCTGCCGTTACCTGGGTCGGGATCAGATATGAGAAGGTCGGCGGATTGGCGTTGACGTGAAAGCCGGATTTGATCGAAAGCTTGATGGTCGCGTTAACCGACTGACCGGCATTCACGGAAGTAGCCGTTGTGCTGGCCTGCACCACATCAGCTGATGATGAGACCTGAGCGGGGGACGTACCCGGAGTTGCAGGACCGCCGTTGGTAGTTGGTTGGCCGCCGCTGCACGCAGCCAGCAGCGTGGCCGTCAGCACAAGCAGGATTAAGCAAGAGTTAACCGGCAATCGATTCATGGCGTGGTCCTGAGATTCTCCTCGCTTTTGGTTGCGCGGCGTTTTCGATTCAAACGTTTGATAATAAACCTGAAGATCAAAGCGATTGGGAGAAAGATGAAAATAAGGATCGGGAGGAGAGCAATAACCGCCCGAATCAAAAAGAGCAGGATCGCTGCTGCCGCGTCGACTCCATCGGCAAAGGCCGACTTGATGCTATACCAGAATCCGGCGGCATTCACGATCTGAGTTGGCGACTGCAGCAGGACGGTGATGGTGGAGAGGCTGGTCTGGTTCTCGAGAAAGCGGCGTCGTCCTTCGAGCTTTTCAATTTGGGTGCGCACGTTGGCTAGTTCGGTTTGCACGTTGAGGGCCTCTTCGACCTTTACCGCGCGCTTCATGATTTCCAGAAACTGACCTTCGAGAGCCTTTTGGTTTTTGATTTGCGCTTCCAGATCCATGAACTCTTCGGTCACGTCCTGGCCCGTGATCTTTTCCTGAATGATGCGTGCGCCCACGGCCCGAATCTCTTCCATCGTCTGGTTGAATTGCGCCGCGGGAACGCGTACGACGAGATTGACCGTGATCGCCGGTTTGGACGCGTCATCGGTGGTTCGCTGGGTCGCTTCGGAGGTTACGACAAAGCCCTGATGTGATTCGGCAAGGGAAGAAATTTTTCGCTGGCTGTCGGCGGGCGAAGGGACTTCGAGCGTCAGATTGGCGTTGCGAATAATCTTGCGCTCGATTGCCTGAGAGGCTCGATTGGCAGCGTCGGCGTCGCTCAACGAAAGTTGCTTGTCCCCCAACCGTGGCCTATCCAACGAGGCAGATTCGGTTTTGGGCGCCGATGACGTTGACGGAGCTGTTTCATTACTAGCACCCGAACGATTTGCGGTCGATTGGCATCCGGATAAGGTAAGCAGGAATGAACCCAGCAGTAGGGTAAGGAAAAGACGCATATGTGACCTCGGGTCTAGTTGCTGGTCTTGAACGAACACACTGGGGCGACCTTGCAGCATTAAGAGACCGGTTACTCTTCGGTGGGTTCCTTTTCTTCCTTGCCGTCGTCTCGCTTGATGCCAAATTTATCCAGGCGATACTGCAACGTTCGGAAAGTAAGTCCGAGCAACTTCGCGGCCTTGGTGATGTTGTAGTCGGTTTGGTCCATCGCCTGCAGGATCAGGTTCTTTTCAACCTCTTCAAATGAAATCCCTTCGGCTGGAAGTTTGAAACCGCCGGTGGCTACGGTCTGCGATTCCTGGCGAACCTCTGTAGTCAGGTCATCCGGAATGATCATGTCACCTTCGCACAGTAGGATGGCCCGTTCGATTGCCGACTCGAGTTGGCGAACATTTCCCGGCCAGCCATAGTCCATCAGGATACGGCGGGTTTCGGTGGTCAACCCTTTTACCAGACGCGAAGTGTTGCGGGTGTGCTTTTTCAAAAAGTATTCGATCAGCACCGGAATGTCTTCGCGCCGTTCACGGAGCGGCGGCACATCGACGGACAAAACGTTCAGGCGATAGTAAAGGTCATCGCGAAAACGACCGTCCGCGACCATCGCGCGCAAATCGCGATTTGTGGCCGCGATGACCCGCACGTCCACCGGGATCTCGTAAGTGCCGCCCACCCGGCGCACCCTGCGTTCCTGCAAAGCGCGTAGCAGCTTGGCCTGCATGCTGACGTCCAGTTCAGCAATCTCGTCGAGGAAGAGTGTGCCGCGGTCAGCCACCTCGAACAGGCCTTTCTTATCGACGTGCGCGCCGGTGAACGATCCTTTTTCGTGGCCGAACAGTTCTGACTCAAGCAGGTTTTCATTTATTGCGGCGCAGTTGACCGCCTGGAACATTTCCGACGAGCGCGGCGACTGATTGTGAATCGCGCGGGCGATGAGTTCCTTGCCCGTGCCGGATTCGCCGCGCACCAAAACCGTCGAGTTTGAGCGGGCGACTTTCAGAATCATTTTCTTGACGGCTTCCATTTTTGGCGAAGCGGAAATGATCTCAACGTCGATCCGGTCAAGGTTCCCGAGGGCGCGTTTGATTGTTGCCAGCAGGGCGTCGCGTTCGAAAGGTTTCTGCAGATAGTCAAAGGCCCCGCGGCGCAGCGCGTCCTTGGCCGAGTCGATGGTGCCATGCGCGGTAAGCAGAATGACAATGATCGATGAGTCGAGCGCGAGCAGTTGCTGCAACAGCTCGATCCCGTCCATGCCCGTCATCTTCAGATCGGTGAGAGCCAGGTCGAAGCTGCGTTCCTTCGCGAACTTCAACGCTGCCTCGCCTGAGGCCGCTGAAGTGGCGTCGTATCCAGCGCTGGTCAGGATCTCCTGGAGAATGTCGCGTTGCGGTTTTTCGTCGTCTACAACCAGTATCGTTTTGCGTGCCATGATTATTCTGAAATGCCGTATTTGCTCACTGCTTCACTCAATTAGTTTCGTGCGTCCCTCTGCGGACAAATCGCTCGACCAGATCACACGAAACTGCACGAACACTGCTGCGGCTTTGCATCCTTCGCGGATCGTTTTTAGCCCGGGAACTGTCTTTCAAAAATAGGACAACAGCTTCGGTTTGTCGATTAGCCAGGGAACGTTCTTCCGCTAAGCTCTGGAATCTGGTTTCGCAGGTAGAATAATCGTAAACGTCGTGCCTTCGCCCACTTTCGATTTTACGGAAATCGTACCGTCGTGATCGTCCACTGCTTTTCTGACGATTGCCAGGCCCAGACCGGTGCCTGTCTCTTTGGTGGAAAAGTAAGGCTCAAACACCTTCGAAATATCTTCGGGAGCAATCCCGCGGCCGCTATCAACTACGTCGATGCGCGCCCGGTGGCCGTCCTCTTCGCCCGACAGCACCACGGACAATTTGCCCCCGTTGCCCTCCATTGCCTGGAGGCCGTTGATTATTAAGTTAGTCAGGGCGGACCGCAATGATTCGGCATCGGCCACCACCGGGGGAACATTACCGCGGGTTTCGACAAGGATGTCGACGTTGCTCTCCTGTGCCTGGGCTTCGAAAATGCGCATGGCATCACTGGCAACGCAAGCCAAATCGATGGGCTGAGGATTGAGTTTTGCTGGACGCGAATAGTTTAAGAACTCCGTAATCCGGCTATTGATCCGGGCCACTTCTACTTTGAGTTGTTTTGTCAGGCCCTCGAACTTTTGCTGCTTTTCGGGATCCGCCGGAGCGAAGGTCACCCGCAAATGATCAAGCGTCAGATTGATATAGTTCAGCGGGTTTCGAATTTCATGGGCGATTGCCGAGGCCAGCCGGCTGACGACGACGGCCTTCTCGGCGTTATAAAGCTGAGCCTCGAGTTCCCGGGTGCGACCGAGCTTGATCGTCATCTCGTTGAAGAGTTCGGTGAGCTCTCCCATCTCGTCGTGGCGTCCGCTAGTCGGGACCTGGAAAGAAAAGTCGCCGCCCGCGACGCGACGCGCACCGTCAGAAAGGAACTTGATCGGACGGGTGAATCGCCAAACGACGACGCCCGTCAAACAAGTTGTGATCAGCAGAACCGCCAGAGTGTAAAGTAGCGACTGACGCGCCTGTCGTCTGAGAATCGTCATCAAGGTGTTCGTTGACCCGAGCACGACGATCACATAACGACGGCCGCTGGTCGTTTCCACCGGGAAATAGAAAGCTCCGGCTGTAGACTGACGGCCGATCGTCATTCCTTCCGGCAACGGCACATGTTCGGAAGGAAGCTCAACTGCGCTTTTCAGCAGTGGCAACGAAATATCTTTGACGTTTACATAGCGAATGGATTTATCGGGGTTCTCCTGGGGGATCTGGTTCTTGTCCAGGCTATCCTTGATCTTGCCCTCGTCGTCGACGATGAGGACATTTTTCACCCGGTCAGATTGCTCGCCCAGCAGGGGCTGCTTAGCCTGATCGCGCATTTGATCCAGATACAAGCCGCTTGAAAGACTGTTTACCCCCAACGCCACGCCGGCCATGATGGCCTGTTGTTGTTCGACAATGAATTGAGTGTTGCTGCGGACGGATCGCAGGTTAACGTAGTACTGGACGCTCAGGGTGAGCATCAGGAGGGCGGCCAGCAGCAGCAAGAGGCGGACGCGAAAGCTGTTTAGCAATCTGGACAAGTCGTTTCGATCTAAGCAAAATTCGCGCCAAACTCTGGCAAAAGCAGCGAAAAGGGAGCTTGAAAACGGGTTGCCGTTTCCTAACGCTGATGTTATAGTTGGGCCGGCCTCAAAGCAAACTCCCCAGAGGTTGCCCGCGGGAGTAGATCCCGCCTCACGTTTGCGGCTGGCGGCGGAAAACAGGATGGGAGTTTGGTTGCGGTAAGCTACGCACCATGACGGTTTCAACAGCTTAATGGGACGAGCACCCACGTCGCCCCTCGACGTGTAAATCAAGCAGCGAGAGTTTCAATCAGTTCCGCTTCACGTACTGCGAAAGTATTTTCAATCAAGAGGGAGATGCCTATGAATTTTAAGAGTTCCCCGAGAGTCGCACGTGTTTTATTTAACCTCTTCATCCTCACCGCATTAATCGGTTCATTTACAGTTGAAACGTCGGCACGCGGAAGACATCCGCGAGGCGGAGCTGCGCGCAAAGCAGTAACGCGCGGCGGCAAAGTATCCAAACGAGAGCGCCGAGAATTGGCGCGCAGCACCAGCCGTCGGGGCGGGCGAATACATTTATCGAAGAGAGAAGCACGAGCCGAACGCCAGCGGGATGCTCGCGAACAGGCTGCTAATATCGCCAAACTGGAGAAACGTGCTGGTCACAAACTCAGCAAGCGGGAACGCGCGGCTGAGTCGCGCCGGATGGGTTCGCGGCGGCGCCGCGAGATTGAGGAAGCTCGGCGACGCGCCGAAGCTGCCCGTCAGGCGGCCATTGCCAGACAACGCGCGCTTGATGAAGGAATGCGCAACGAAGTCGAGGCAAATATCGCCAAAGACAACACCGTGGGCGAAGATATGGAAGTGCGCAATGCCGCTATTGCGGCCCTCGGGCATCACGCCGGCACGGTCGTGGTAATGGATCCCAAGACCGGCCGCATCTATACGGTGGTGAATCAGGAATGGGCGCTGCGTCGTGGATTCAAACCCTGTTCTACCATCAAGCTGGTCACTGGCGTCGCCGGCCTGTGCGAAAAAGTGATTCAGCCCATTGAAACCGTCAGCGACGGCAGCAACTATAAGATCGACCTAACCGATGCTTTGGCCTATTCAAACAATTCCTACTTTCAGCACGTAGGCGGCCAGGTCGGTTTCGACAAGATGATTTCCTACGCTCGCGAATTGGGACTCGGCGAAAAGACCGGAATTAATTATGTGAACGAGTCTCCGGGCAAGGTTCCGCTATTCAAATCTGGGTACGCGGTAAACCATATGAGTTCCCATGGAGACGATTTCGAAGTAACTGCCATTCAGCTCGCGTCCCTGGTTTCGGCGATGTCGAATGGTGGCAAGTTACTGGTGCCGCATGTGCCGCGGACCGTCGAAGAGAACTCGCAGTTCAAAACTGAGGTCCGTCGCAAAATCAACGTCGTCAATAACGAAGCCTGGAAACGCATGGTTCCGGGAATGATTGGCGCTGTCAATTATGGTTCTGGAAAAAAAGCTTACCGGCCCGAGCAAACCGTCGCCGGAAAGACCGGTACCTGCATCGGCCAGGGTGCGTGGTTGGGTTTATTCACATCCTATGCGCCGGTGGTGAATCCGCGACTGGCCGTCGTGGTGATAGCACGTGGCACGGACGCTCACGGCCATTTCCCTGCCGCGGTAGCCGGGAATATCTACCGGGCCCTGAGTGCGCGCTTCGGCACCCAAATCAATTTCCAGGTCGCCGAAGGGCCGGATGACGAAGCCAATCCGAGCAACAACGGCCGCGATAAGAAGGCCGCCGCCCTTAACGAAGAGGCCAAAGAAACCAAGGCCGAGACCGAGGCCGAAGCAAACAGCGACGACGCTGCTGACACGGCTAAAACCAGGGACGCCAATGCGGACATGAACACCGCGCCGGCAGTCGATAAGAGCAAGGTGAAGACAACCTCGTTACCCATCGATAACAAGCCAAAGGCCCCAGCCAAGGCCCCGGCCAAAACGAGCACCAAAGATCCTAACGACGGTCGGCCGCGGCGTATTCAACCAGACCAACAGTGAGCTGCCATACCAGTTCAACGACCGGTTTCGCGACAATCCAAACAATGCCGAGCTCTCGTAGTTTCTTGCGAGAGTTCGGCATTTTTGATGTGATGCTGCAACGATGGTAACTCATGTCAGTTTATCTGGGATTAAGGCTTGACACCTGAGGCCGGTTGCCCGATTATTGCCGTTTCGTTTCTGGCATTTTACCTACAGCGCCTGGCATGCGGCGGTCGCCACTCGAAACGCGACAACGAGCGGCGTGCAAATTGCATCTGAGAAGTCCCGGCGGGTAACGCGGGTGGCGCAACTCACCGACTGTTGTGAGAACAGGAATTCGATCGGAGGCTTAAAGCAAAACAAATGAAACGGACAATGATATTACTCGGAGTGGCTGCGCTCCTCGCATCGTTCGCAGCTCCGGCATGGGCCCAATCAAAAGAGTGTAATGACGAGAATAAGGCTGCGTGGTATGACACCTTCCTCAAGAACTATAAGGGTGAGCCGCCGCAACAAAAGATTGCGTACGATGCGGCCAAAATGTATCTGGACTCTTGTCCAGCAGATCCGGCTGACAAGATTGCCGAGTTTATGAAGGTCAAGTTTGTGGGTCCGTACGAAGAGTTGATGGGCAAGACGAAGACGAACAAGGAATTTCAAAATGCCGTCGATTCAAAGAAGTACGCGGACCAGCTACGCCTGGGAAAGGTGATTGTAGCCAATAATCCCGACAGTCCGGGTGTATACATCGTGATGGGCGTAGCGGGTTTGGGTGATCAGACGTTGTTGGCAGAATCAGCTCAGTTCGCCAAAAAGGCGATTGAGATGATTGATGCTGGCAAACCGCCAGCACCGCTGGCTTCGAAAGATATTGCCCTCGCCTATCTGAATTACACAATCGCCAAATCCATGCTTAAGAGTAATCCGGCTGAAGCGATTCCTTACTATTTGAAAGCCGCCCGGCCTGAGAGTGATCTGAAGAAGACCGCGCAGCTATATACAGAACTTGCCGGCGCCTACGGTGAGGGTCCGATTGCTAAACTTTCGGAGGAATACAAAGCGAAGTACACCATGGAGAGTCCAGAGAGTAAGCTGGCGCTGGCGAACATCAATCAGGTAATTGACCGTCAGATTGACGCGCTGGCCCGGGCCGCCGCTCTCACTTCGGATGCGACCAATAAGAAGGCCATCATGGATGTCCTGACCGGGCTGTACACGGATCGTAATAAGTCTGCAGCCGGCCTCGATGCATTGATAGCGACTGTTTTGAACAAACCTATTCCCGATGTCCCGACGCCGTTGACTTCGTTGCCGACTCCGTCGTCGACTCCAGGAACCAGCGGTACTCAAGCCAACGGAACTCCAACCGGTACAACGGGAGGCGCGAAGGCCAACGGCACGACTGGAGCCTCGACCACGGGACAGAAGACGACCGGCAACACCACGGCCAGCGGCAATGGAGCCGCCAAGCCCGCGGCCACTCCGACACCGTTGACCAAGAAGCCCCGTTAAGATCATCGTCGCGCAGAGCGCCGACGAAAGGTGCTTAATACCGAAACGCCGGACGCATCGTCGCTTAGACGCTGCCTCCGGCGTTTTGCTAATATCTCCCCAAGTGAAAACTTCCGAGCTGCAACAGCCTGACGAACTCGAGGAAATCCTCGGCTATCAATTCAGGAATAGCGCCTTGCTCGCGCAGGCGATGACGCACCGTTCCTGGGCGCATGAGCAGGTGTCGCCACGCGCGCAACTCGACGCGCGCAATCTTCACAACGAAGCTCTCGAATTCCTGGGCGACTCAGTCCTTGGCTTGATCGTCGCGGAATATCTGTTCAAGGGGAATCCCGGCGCCAGTGAGGGAGAGTTGTCGCGCATGAAGCACCGACTGGTCAGCGAGCCTACTCTCGCGCAGGCCTCGATTGCTTTGCGTCTGGGCGAGTTCGTGCGTTTTGGTCGCGGGGAAGAGAAGAGCGGTGGCCGCCGCAAGCACGCCCTGCTGGCGGACGTTTTCGAAGCGGTTACCGGGGCTATTTTTCTTGATGGTGGCCTGGAAGCGGCGAGAAGTTTTGTCGAGCTGGCTCTGTCGGAACAACTGCGCACTGCAGATCCTATCGCTGCCGCGGCGGCCGATCCCAAGACGACTTTGCAGGAGAAGTTACAGGGCGAGCATCAACCCGGCCCGCAGTATACGGTCATCGAAACACTCGGCCCGCCGCACCGGCGCATGTTTCATGTCGAATTAAAATGGAATGGCGGTGCGGCACGCGGTGAAGGCGCCACCATCAAAGCCGCCGAGGCCGCCGCTGCTCAAGCGGCGCTAAGGCAAATGGAAAACGAGCAGCCCTGATCAAAGGCCGGCTTGACCACGACGCTCGCCAACATCTACGATGTCGGCAATGAACGAACCTGCCATCGCGACCGAAGAAACAACGCCCAAAGAGGCTGAGCCCTTTACTTCCCGGTCAGTTAAAACCAATGGTCGCGGGCGCGAGGTGACGGTCGAGGCAGAGCCGACCGGCCCACCCCGCAGTGTGTTCCGCGAATATTTTGAATCGGCCGTAGTCACGGTCATTATGGCTCTGTTTGGCATGACGTTCATTGTGCAGGCCGTCAAGGTCCCAACCGGATCAATGCAGAACACGATCGTGGTCGGCGATCATCTTCTGGTCAATAAATTTATTTTTGCGCCCGGGCCGCGCCTTCCTGGATTGCCCCAGCGGGAAATCAATCGCGGCGATATCATCGTTTTCAAATATCCCGGCAACCCTTTTGATCCTGAGCGGGACCGCCAGGACGACAACATTCCTTACAAAGTTAATTACGTGAAGCGAGTTATTGGGTTGCCCGGGGACACAGTTGAAGTTAAAGGGCTGCGAGTTCTGGTCAATGGCCAGCCGTTACCGGAACACATAATCGTGGCGCGCAATCTTAATGAGAAGGCCCCGCTCGATATCGTCGAGGACACGCCACGGCAGGGCAATGAGATCTACAATGTCTATTACTTTCCGGAAAAGGTTGCTGCCGCGCGTCAAGGCCAGGAGATTACTGCCAGCAGCGATTTTCATTATGCAGTCAACGGCAAGCCCGCGAAGGTTCCCGCTAACTCATATTTTGTAATGGGCGACGATCGCGACAATAGTCTGGACAGCCGGGCCTGGGGCTTCGTGCCTCGTGAACTGGTCATCGGCCGGGCCATGTTCGTCTACTGGTCGTACGATGAAACCAGGCAATTCGATAGCCCCTTCTCCTTCTTCACCAATACGCGCTTGAGCCGCACCGGCACGATGGTGAAGTAACGTGCTTGTGGCACTCTCCGTGTTCCGGCAAATTTTTTCAAAAGATTTTCTCTGGCGTCTATGGGCCCGGGCAGAACAAGATGAAATTCTCGCTCGGGCTGCGCAGTTGTCCTACTACTTTCTGCTCGCGCTGTTTCCGCTCCTGCTTTTCTTAATAACTCTTTTCGGCTACATGAATGGCGCTGGCTCTCACCTGCGTAACAAGCTCGTCAGTTATCTGGCCACCGTAATTCCCGACACAGCCCTGCGTTTGGTAACCGATACTATGGATCAAGTCACCAACGCTCGCGGCGGTGGCAAGTTGTGGTTTGGTCTGTTGGCCTCTCTGTGGGCTGCCTCCAGCGGTTTGAACGCTATTGGGCAAGCCTTGAATTCGGCTTACGCCGTGCCCGAGACGCGTCCCTGGTGGAAGGTCCGTCTGATCTCGATAGGGCTGACGGTGGCGATCGCGATTCTGATCGTCTCGGCCTTGCTGATGGTTCTCTATGGAGGCAGACTCGGTGATTTTCTCGCCGCCACCGTCAATGAAGGTTCCGACTTCACCGTGGTCTGGAAAGTTCTGCAATGGCCGATCGCCCTGACGTTCGTATTCATCGCCTTCTCGCTTATTTACCGGTTTGGTCCCAACCTCAATGCCCCGCGCAAAGACAAGCGGATACCTGCAAAGGATTTTCGTCGTCGCTGGTGGTCACCCGGAGTGGTGGTCGCGATCATTCTTTGGTTGCTGGTCTCGCTCGGGTTTCGTCTATACCTGCACTTCTTTAATTCTTACAGTGCGACTTATGGTTCACTGGGAGCTGTGATCATTTTAATGTTGTGGTTTTATTTAACTGGCGCGGCCATTCTGCTGGGCGGTGAGATCAACTGCGAATTGGAAGGCAGCGATCAGGGCGCGACCTGACCCGCCTTGTGTCTTTGCCGGAAGCATCTACGAAATCTCACGAAACAAAAGCCCCAGCCTTTCCGCCTCGTGTATTTAGTGATCGTGAGGCGGCACCCTTGCGGTGGCGATCACGCACAGGAGCTTGCTGAAAAAATGAATCGAGGAGCACTAGCTGAAATGGTTAGCCCAACGAGGCATTTACTTTTTCATCAGCCTGCTCGAGCGGCACTCCACCTCGACTGCTCGCCACCCAAACCCCGCTAGAACTTGATCAGTCCGAGATTGATGCACTCGTCTCGTTCCATTTTGATTCAAGAAAGCTGTTCAGCCTGGTTGCACACTAGTAGAACTCGCGGCACGGGCCTTGCTCGTATCACCACTGAAGCGGGTAAGTGATTCAAGAAAGGACGGTCAAATAAAATGCTTTGGACAATTTTGCTGGTATTGCTGGTTTTGTGGTTGTTGGGTCTCATCGGGGGCGTTGGCGGCAGCTTGATTCATTTGCTGCTGGTCGTTGCCGTAGTGGTTTTGATTCTCCAATTGATCACTGGACGCCGAGCTGCGGTATAGCAGTCGGGCATTAAGTTTTGACGA
Source organism: Pyrinomonadales bacterium (assembly GCA_038230715.1). GTDB lineage: Bacteria > Acidobacteriota > Blastocatellia > Pyrinomonadales > Pyrinomonadaceae > UBA11740. Next base: position 10,541 of record JBBRMS010000074.1, on the reverse strand, counting down.
CGGAGCGGGCTTTACTTTTCAAGGGGGAAGCAATGCGATACGAAGACGAAGTAAAAGGAAAAGGGAAACAAGTCATCGGCTCAACAAAAGAGCATCTTGGTAAGTTGGTCGGTGACCATGACCTTGAAGAAAGTGGCAAGCTGGATCATGCCGAAGGCACGGTCCAGGAGACAGTCGGAAAAGCCAAGAGAAAAGTCGGCGAGGCTATTGAAGATCTCGGTGACAGAATCGCCAGCTAACGGTGAATACTGGCGATTCTTCTCCTGGTCGCCCCGGACAGTAGAGGCAGAAGATGAGAATGAAAGTTTTATCGTCGGTAGGAATTGCGGTACTCGGATTAAGCTTCGCAGCTTGCGCCGATACTGGAACCAACACGAACTACAACGCCAACGCGAACATGAGTACGCCGCTCACAGCAGCTACTCCGGCGCCCACCGCGACTCCAAAATACTCGGAAGAGCAGGCCCGGGAAGAACGAGCGCGTGCCGCGCAGAACAAGGAAACCGTTGGCAACACGCTCGAGGACGCCTGGATTCACACCAAGGTGGTTACCAAGTTAATCGCCAATTCGCAGACACCCGAAAGAAACATTAATGTTGATGTGGTTAATGCCGAGGTGACTATGCGCGGGACGGTCGATACGGCTGAAGCAAAAACGGAAGCTGAACGGATCGTTAAAGAAACAGACGGCGTTAAGAAGATCGTCAACCAACTGAAAGTCGTGCCCGCGGCCAAACCGGCAAATGCCAACAAGAGCAAAGCCACGAAGTAAAGCCTTAGAATATTTTGAGGTCGAGAGCGGTCCACACCAGTGGCCGCTCTTTCCTTTTTCACCCTCACGGAGTGAACGCGAGTAAGCGGTCGTCCAACAAAAACGGATAGTTTAGAGGCGGCCTACTGTCCAGAAGCAAAACTCTTTTCATTGTTAGGTACGAGCGGAAACTATTTTGACTGACAATGCGAAATGGCACTTCGATTGCTGTTCATGCCCGGACAACGGGAAAAGTTGTGCGGTATGAATCAGCGGATGAACTTCGTCCAGATAGGATGCAGCGATTGGGTTGATTCGCGAGTTCCAGGGTTTCAATCACAGGGAGGGTTTATTTATGGAAGGTCCTTTACGCGGATGTCTCGCCGGCGCGACGGCCTGGAAGTTAGGTGGCGGCGGTTGTCTCACGACGATCATCATTTTCATCATTGTATATGCGCTCCTGGGACATGTGAAATGCTAAGGCAGCAAGCTCAGGATGACATTCAATCGAAGAGTTCATAGGCTGATCTCCTGGCGGATCGCGGACATGCTGTCCGCCGGCGGGCAACTACCTGCTCAGTTCTTACTCGAAGGACTACCGTAAGTTTGTTCGCGCCACCCCGCCGAGATGGGCAGGATGTCCCCCGCTCGGTTGGTGCAAAGGCGAATCGAAGGTAGGCAACGGAAAACCGGCCGCCGGTTTTATTAAAATCTGTTTCCCAAACTAGCCGGTTTTCGTGTAGGCTTGTAACCCGCACATGACCGAAAAGATTCGCAAGGTCCTCTCATTCCCGTCCCCTGTTCCAGCCAAGGCGGACTATCAACGTGTCAAATCCAGTTACTCGGTCCGCGAAATCAAACAACTCTTCGGATTAAGCGAGCGCACCGTGCGGCGCTGGACCGAAGCCGGAATAATTTTCGGCACGCCGGCGGGCGACAGCGGAGACTTCACCTACGACTTTCAGGCGCTCACGCTTTTCCGCCGCGTGCGCGAGATGCGCACCCAGGGGCTGACGATTAAGCAGATCGAAGCTGAGATCCAGGGGCAACTGAGTTTGTTCCGGGCTGAGGTAAGGCAGGTTCAGGTCGCCCGTCTGTTGACTCCGTTTGAAGAAGCGCTCCTGCTGCATGAGCAGGGTGATGAAAAAGCGAGTGAGTTTTACATCGAAGCGATTAGTGCTGGGGACAATATCGCTGAAGCCTACTGCAACCTGGGAATTATCGAGCTGGATTCAGGCAACATGACCGGGGCGCTCGATAATTTTACTCAATCGCTGAAAAACGATCCGCGCCACGTTGAGGCGCATTACAATCTCGCCAATCTCTATTACGACGCCGGCGATTTTCCCCTCGCTCGTCTGCATTACGAAGCCGCGGCCCAAATCGAACCAAACTTTTCGCTCGTGTACTACAACCTCGCCCTCGTCTATCATCGGCTGAACAACGTCGCTGCGGCCACACAGTCACTGAACAAGTACAGGGAGCTTGAACCGAGCGATGAAGAGATCGAACTGGTCGATCAGCTTCTGAAAGCGCTGGCCCACGGCCGGCCCACGAACTGAGGAGTACCGGCCAGCTTGTACTACAGCGGAGACTCTCTTATGCAGAAATGGGAATACATGTGGATATACGTGACCCACGAGAACGGAAAGTATGTGTATGTTGCGAATGGCCAGCGATTGGAGGCGCAGTCAAACCCGGAAGCTTTGAACGTAGCAGGCAAACAAGGATGGGAGCTGGTGTCTGTTATTCCGCCACCAGCGATTCCGGCTCATGCACAAACGTTCCCACAGTTTTGTCTGAAAAGGCCGCTCTCAGAATAGATTCGGCTCTGGGGGGCCAGAACCTCGCCGGTGTTAATTGCCAGTGCAAAACCGAGTTGGCTACGGCCGCTTAGCCTTCACCCATCTCGTCATTAATCGACTTCAAAGCGCTCTCGAGCATCGTCCGGTGGGCCGGATTTGTGGCCGTACTTAGTTGGCCCATGATGCGTGAGCGTGAAAGTCTTAACGTCTCAAACCTGGCACTGCGAGCTCGCTCTTCGACGGTGGAAGTTCCCCGGTGAGCCCGGGCGTCCGCTGCTGCCTGTTGCCGTTCAAAGACTTCTTCTGCCTGGCCCGCCAGGTCATCTCCATCCCATGTCATTGGCTCTACCTCCGATAATTGATGGTTCATCGTACACTGATTCCATCCATTAAGCACTGCTGGCTTGCGCTTTGGGTGTTCTATTGAGACGATTGGGTCATTCCGATTAGCGCCGAGGCTGTAATGAGGTGATCGCCGCAGCGATCTCCCGCTTAACCCTGCAACGGTTTTCGCATGAGATTTCGTGACTGCTTGAGATTCAGTCACGCACGGCTGCAACTTGAGTGAGCATGAGTGTGAGCAAGACACTCAAAAAAATAAGAGATCAACCTGTCGCAGCGACGCAGACGGGAGACAAGTGAACGCATGGTTGAAGACAGATTGAAAGCACTGCTCGCAATTGCCGAGGCGCAGCCCAAAGAGGTGATGATTTGGTACGGCTTGGCGAACGAGTATGTAAAGCTCGAACGCTGGCAGGAGGCGGTTGACGCTTTACGCCGCACCCTCGCGCTCAACCCTGATTACACCTCGGCTTATCAAATGCTGGGCACTGCTCTGCTGAACCTGGACCAGCGCGAAGCAGCGCGAGTGGCCTGGACGGATGGCGTCGCAGTTGCCGCGCGCACCGGCGCCTGGAAGGCACGCGATCACATGGAGCGTTTGCTGGCAGGCGCGACGGATCCATCTGAAAGTAGCGCCCTCTGCGCTGAGTAATTCAGTTTAGAGTTCAAGCTTTGGCTTCTCCGCGCTGGAGCAACCTGAAGGAACTCTGATCTCCAAAAATCGTTTCCCATGAGCACGAACGTCACCAAGCCAAAAAAGAAAAAGATCAACCCCAGGGATGCCTGGCAGGATGCCCGGGAACTGATCTGGTCGCATCGCTATCGCCTGGCGCTCGGGATGTTGCTGATGGTCGTCAATCGTCTGGTCGGCCTGGTGCTGCCGGCGAGTTCGAAATATTTGATCGACGATGTAATCATCAATCATCGCGGTGATCTGCTCGTGCCTTTGGCGCTCGCCGTCGGCGTTGCCACACTGGTCCAGGCGCTGAGTTCGTTCGCACTCACACAGCTCCTCGGCGTCGCCGCCCAGCGCGCCATCACTGAAATGCGCAAGAGCGTGCAGGAACACGTCTCTCGTTTGCCCATCAGATACTTCGACTCGACTCAGACGGGGGTGCTGATTTCGCGCATCATGTCTGACGCTGAGGGGATTCGGAATCTCGTCGGCACAGGTCTGGTGCAACTCATTGGTGGGCTCGTGACTGCGAGTATAGCGCTCTGCTATCTCTTCTTTTTGAACTGGCGAATGACTTCGGTCACTCTGCTGGCGTTGGCCGCATTTGGTGGGGCCATGGCGACTGCCTTCAAAAAACTGCGACCCTTGTTTCGCGAGCGCGGCCAAATCAACGCGGAGGTTACCGGCCGCCTGACTGAATCATTAGGCGGCATTCGGATTGTCAAAGCTTATGCGGCCGAGAAGCGCGAGGAGATCGTGTTTGCCCGTGGCGCGCACAGGCTGTTTCGCAACGTCGCGCGGTCGATGACCGGCGTCTCGGCCATCACGGCGTTTTCGACCGTGATCATCGGCATCATCGGCGTCATTCTGATTCTGTTCGGCGGGCGCGCGATCCTCAGCGGGCAGATGACGCCCGGGGATTTGGTGACTTACATTTTCTTCACCATGATGGTGGCGGCGCCTCTGGTTGAGATTGCTTCGATCAGCACCCAAATTACGGAAGCCTTTGCCGGCCTCGATCGCATTCGCGAAATCAAACGGATGACGACCGAGGATGAAGACGAGGCCGATCGAGATCGCTTCCAGGACATGAAGGGTGAGATTGATTTTGACGACGTGAGCTTCGAATATGATGAGGGCGCGCCAGTCCTTAAGCATGTTTCGTTCAACGCGCCCGCTGGTTCCACCACCGCTCTGGTCGGTTCGAGCGGATCGGGTAAGAGCACTCTGATTAGTCTGGTGATGGCCTTCAATCGTCCGCTGGCGGGAAAGGTGAGCGCGGACAATCGTGATCTGGAATCGATCCGGCTAAAAGACTACCGTAATCAACTGGGCGTGGTGCTGCAGGACAACTTTCTGTTCGACGGCACGATTGCTGAGAACATAAGCTTTTCTCATCCGCATGCTACGCGCGAGCAAATCATCGAAGCCAGCCGCATTGCTCACTGCGAGGAATTCATCAACGGTTTTGCAGACGGCTATGACACAATCGTCGGTGAACGCGGAGTGAAGTTGTCCGGTGGTCAGCGCCAGCGCGTGGCCATTGCTCGGGCGATTCTGGCCGAGCCGAAGGTCCTGATTCTGGATGAAGCCACCTCTAGTCTGGACAGCGAAAGCGAGGCAATGATCCAGGACGGACTGCAGTCTCTGCGTCGAGGGCGCACGACGTTTGTAATCGCGCACAGGCTTTCGACGATTCGCAGCGCCGATCAAATTCTGGTGTTGGAAGGCGGCGAGATCGTCGAGCGCGGCACACATGAAGAGTTGCTGAGTGCCGGTGGGCGTTACAAACAACTGTATGATAAGCAGTATCGATTCGAGCGAAACCAATTTATCAATCCCGGCGAAGACTTCACGCCTGAGCCTGAGCGGCCAAAGGCGGTTGGAAGTGGCGCAGGCCAGCTGATGCCGACGAATTTGTAATCAGCCGGCGGCTCAGCCGCCTGATGTGCGAAAAAGGCTAGGCCTCTCCGGCTGGGGAGAATTGTTATAACGGACTACGCTCGTCTCGCTTCTGTGAAACCAGGAGGCTGGGGCAGAGCCCAAAAGAAGAGATGGCCTCGTCCGGAGAAGGTCAAAGACCTCAGCACATCAGGCTGCAACGCCGCGGACGAGATAACCGAGAGGAGATACAGATGACACCCCAAACATTTGCAAACCACACCCGTTGGCAACCGCCGTTTCATTTCTTTCTGGCGCCAGTGCTGCTCATTAATATCGTCTGGGCCGTCGTGTTGTTCGTTAAGGATCCCAACCTTAATTCGGGTTGGTGGATCGTGATATCTGTGGCGCTCCTGGTATTGGCGACCCTCGTTCGGTTGAATTCGCTCAAGGTGCAGGACCGGCTGATCAGGCTCGAAGAAAAGCTTCGTTATCAGCAGTTGCTGTCACCAGACCTCTGCCAAAAGGCGAGTGGGCTCAGGGAAGATCAGATCGTAGCTCTGCGATTTGCCGGAGATGACGAACTGGAAGGACTGGTAAGCGGGGTGCTGGCGGGTAAGTTTAGTAAGAGCTCCGACATCAAACGGGCGATCAGGAATTGGCGCTCAGACACGTTTCGAGTTTGAGCTGGCAGACAGGGTTATTTATCAGTGTTTCGGAATAAAGAATTATCGAAGGAGAACTAGTGAGTCAAAAACAAGCTTTGCAGAGCGCGGCCGATGAGGCACGAAAAGCGGCTCGGGCGGCGCGAGAATTTGCCGGCATCCTCGACGAGTATGCGAAATTCATTGTTCAACCCAACTCGCGTCAACGCGCGGATGACGTCCATCTCTCGGCCATGAACAAGCTGCGTGTGATCAATGAAGGACTGGCGGTTTGCGAAAAGTGGGGAGACGAAGCCCGCACCGCGACGCCCGAAGCCGTGGCTGTGGTCTCCCAATCAACCGCGCCCGTAGTCAGCAAGGAAGACCGCGGCAATCGTGAGCCACCGGCGAAATTCCAACCTCGATCTGTCCGCGTCCACAAGCGCAACAATAACCGGTAGGTTTGCAGTGCCGGCTGGCAGCCTGCACCCGGCCACAGGCCGGGCTCCAAATAATGAAATCGTGGGAAGCAGCGTCGTTGAAGAGCGGCTCGGCGGTGGCGGCTAAGTCCGAATTGTCGGCTGGCTCGAGTTTCGTGGCGGTTACCGGATCTCGTGACATTGATCGAGCAACGGCCCGACATCTTTTTGAGCTTCATCTGACGTCGCTGGTGCATCAGGGCCGCACCTGGGTACTCGCCGGCGCACGCGGACTCGACCAATGGGCCATCGAATGGTTGCGCGAACACGATGAAATTTGCTGGGTTGTCGTTCCGTACACGATGAACGATCAACCACAATGGGCGCAGACCTGGATTGAACAGGTAGATCGAGTGGTCGAGCTGCAACTTCCCAAACGCAAGAACGCCGGTGCTTTTAGAAATCGGTATCTCGTCGATCTCTCGCAGGTCGTATTTGGGTTCTGGTCCGGTAAGGGTGGCGGGACAATCAAGACGCTTCGATCGGCGCTGCGAAAGCGAAGGGACGTGCACGGCATCCCGGTGGAGGGAGTGGAGGCGAGTGAATGAGCCACCGAGCCATGTCTCGCGGCTTGCCCCAGCCCAGGAAAAAAATAACTCGGTCTCATTTCTAAAGGAGCCATCATGAAACCTAACGTTATGCGAATGCTTGGAATTCTTTTTCTCCTGGGCGCGGTGGTATCCGCAGTTCTCAACCTGCATCGGGTAGCCGACCTTGGTTTACCGTGGTTGGGGCCGTTGCTATTGATAATCGGCGCGATGCTCACCATGCTTGCCGGGCGAAGGCGGGCCTAGCAGTCCGAGGCTGCGCGGACAGACTCTTTTTGCCAGTCATCAGTTCAGATCGCGATGTGGTTGTCATCGGCGGCGGCGCCGCCGGTTTGTTCTGCGCGATCGAGGCAGGCAAACGCGGTCGCAGGGTGCTGGTCCTCGAACACTCGGACCGGGTCGGTAAGAAGATCGCCATCTCAGGAGGTGGCCGCTGCAACTTCACGAATCTCCACACCAACCCGGCGAACTTCCTGTCGGCCAACCCACACTTTTGCAAATCGGCCCTCGCGCGTTACACACCGGCCGATTTCATTGAGTTAGTCGAGAAACACGGCATTCGTTATCACGAGAAGAAACTCGGCCAACTCTTTTGCGATGCGAGTTCGCAACAGATAATTGAAATGCTGCTGCGCGAGTGCGCCGACGCCGGGGTCGAGATTCGTTGTGGCTGTCAGGTTCGCAGCGTCAGCCGTGAAGGTCGATTCGCGATCGAAACCAGCCAGGGACGCTTCACTTCGTCTTCCCTCGTCATAGCTACCGGTGGCTTGTCCATTGCGGCGCTCGGCGCCACCGATTTTGGTTACGGCATTGCCCGCCAGTTTGGGTTGCAGATCGAAACCCCCAGACCGGCCCTCGTCCCTTTCACCCTGAGCTCCATGGTGCAGAAGGAACTAAGCTCCTTAAGCGGAATCTCTCTCGATGCCTCAGTCAAATTCAGCCGCACAGAATTCCGCGAGAACATTCTCGTCACACACAGGGGGCTGAGTGGTCCGGCCATTCTGCAGATTTCTTTGTACTGGAAGGCGGCCGAGCCCATCACAATCAACCTGCTGCCTGACCAGGACATTATGAAACTGTTGAAAGAAAAGCAGGGTGCTGAGATTGAGCTGGCGAATCTGCTCGCCCAGTACTTGCCGCGAAGGTTCGCCCACGCCTGGTGCGATCTCTATTTTCCTTCGCGTCCCTTGAAGCAGATCAGCGTGCGGCAACTCTCCGAAATGGCGCACCGGATCCAGCAACTCGAAATCACTCCGGCGGGAACTGAAGGCTTTAGGAAGGCAGAGGTGACCGCAGGCGGCGTCGCCACCGCGGAACTGTCTTCACAGACCATGGAGTCAAAGCATGTCCCCGGACTCTTCTTCATCGGCGAAGTTGTCGACGTCACGGGCCAGTTGGGCGGCTATAACTTTCAATGGGCCTGGGCGTCGGGGTATGCGGCCGGACAGGGGGTATAAGCACGAGATGCTCCCTTGAGTACTCGATGGCCAATCCTGAGCGCGAAAGACAAATTCAAAGGGCAAATCGTCGACCACGAGAATCCCAACGGAAGCTTACCGGTTGATGGAAGACCAGGGAGCATTGAGGCCCGTCCACAGTCCGGTTATCACGTGCGCCCACATCTTCCGCACTTGCCCGAGCGGGCAACTTCTCAACCTGTTATCGAACCGACACAGATCGCAGCTTCCTTAATGCTCTTGATCCTCTTAACTAGACGAGCGAACTCAGCCATGAAGCTGCTGATATGCTGAGCGGGCAATCTGCCGCTCTTCATCAGTCGGGATCACCCATATTTGTACGGTGTCACTCGCGGCACTAACCCGCATTGCGGTGTCACCCTTAGCTGACTCGTTAAGCTTGTCTTCCAGCCGCAATCCGAGAAAACCTAATCCCTGGCAGATGCGACTACGCAGCGAACCGGAATGTTCACCGATGCCCCCGGTAGAAGCGACCGCATCCACTCCCCCCAGCGCGGCGGCAAAAGCGCCGATGTACTTGCGGGCACGATATGCGAAAACCTCCAGAGCCAGTTCCGCGTGTTTGATTCCTTCTCGCGCCGCGTGTTCCAACTCGCGCACATCAGCGCGCAAAGTCCTGGAAGACCGACTTTGCGACCCACGGTGTGCGAACAGAACGTCCATATCCGCCTTGTTCAATGAAAACAATTTCATCCTTAAGTAGTTCGAGAATGTCTCGATCATCTTTAGCCATGGTGACGGTCCTCCGATTCTCCCTGAGTATTTTTCTTTGAGCAGCAGCCGCTGCTTCAATCGCTCGAGCTTGTGGTTTACCCGCTGCAGTGCAGAAGCAACAGATATGGCGGATTGAAGAATGAGAGCTTTCACAGTGAGGTCGATTGGAGCACTTAATTCTTGAGGAAAGTTCCACAGTACCTGGGAGAAAACCCCCACAGGTTCAACCACTATCCGCCGAAGATAACCGCAGAACACTCTCCAGTTAATCGGCACATGACTTGCAGAACAGGGAATCGATTTATGCTGATCTTAATTTAAAACGATAAGCCTAATAGTCATGAAGACGAGATAGGGCTAAGTCATATGTAGCTAAACGCACAACGGCAACCTCAAACCGACGCATTATTTCTACAAGCGTCAATTGGGGGGACGTGCGCGAGTTCAACTCCGGTTGGTAAGAATCTCGGGAGACAAAATGAGGCGAGCATCGTGCACGCGCTGCCTTTAAATTCGCCGCTACCTGAGCTCTTGGGAATTGAGCGAATTGTTTCCCCGCCACCCACTATTCTTGATGCTAGGGTTTTTCGGAAGACCTAGATGCTTTGAAGTGTGTTTGTGCTTTGTACGGGCAGGGCCAAAGTTTCGATCTGGTCCGCTGATGGTAAAAAACTGATCATGCGCATCGCCCAATTGACGCCAATCGCAGTAGTCGCAGTAGCAGTAATATCGCAAAGCTCGCCCGAGCTCTTGAGAAATCAAAGTATTTCTGTCTGCAACTTGGGCAGAGTCGTTTACCCGGAAGGAGGCTTAAAGTGAGGCTGGCCAAAGCAATCAAGACGCTACTCGTCTGTAGCTCAGTATTGGGCATGATGGTCTGGTTCGCTGCGGCCAAAAGTTCGCAGGGTGTTGAACCTGTGCTGGCACAGTCGAAACCGCTTGCGACGCAATCGAAGCCTGTAGTGCTCGCAAAGATTGGAGACGCGGGTTACGTCGGCAGCGAAGCCTGCAAGGACTGTCACGAAGATCAGTTCAAAGCGTACTCGCACACCGCCCATGCCGACTTGTCGAGGATCGGCAGTTGGAAAAATAAGGTGACCGGCTGCGAGGCTTGTCATGGCCCTGGTAAGGACCACATCGCCGAAGGCGATCCCACAAAGATAATTTCCTTCAAGAACAAATCCTCGAAAGAATCCTCAGAGACCTGACTTGGCTGCCATGCG
>JBBRMS010000073.1:0-22845 GCA_038230715.1 Pyrinomonadales bacterium | reverse complement strand
GGTCTCCTTCTTTGAGTCTATGATTGAGGCTCCCTTCCGGGATGACCTCGTATAAAGCAGTTGGATTTTATTCCAACTCACTCTATCGGAGACCCGGCTTCATAGTTTCTCAACCGTTATGCCGCCGACTATTCGGAGGGAGAACTTGTCGATGCATACTGAAACCGTCGTGGCACCGAACGTGAAACAGGCGGTTCCCTTCTTCATGGTGACCGATATCGAGGCGTCTCTCCGCTTCTACGTCGATGGCCTGGGGTTCGCGGTCACCAACGAGTGGCGCCCTGAAAAAGCGCGTGGACGCGTCCAGTGGTGCTGGCTTCAACTGGGCAATGCCGCCGTAATGCTGCAGGAGTATTGGCGAGACGGAAACCCGGGCGGTGCCCCCGAAGGCCCTCTAGGGCAAGGCGTCTCAGTCTGCTTCATGTGCGCGGACGCAATAGCCATCTATCACGAACTTATCAAGCGGGGAGTCGCCGTGAGGCGTCCGTTTGTTGGAAATGGTCTGTGGGTTACCTCGGTGCACGATCCGGATGGTTATCGCCTAGATTTCGAAAGCCCGACAGACGTGCCGGAAGAGACCGTCTATTCCGGGTGATTGATTTGCATTGCAACAGCGGCATAACAAATCGTTGGACGCGAGCGGAACCAGCAGGCTTGTCATCGACAACTTGCCGCTAATCGCAGTTGTTGCCCGCCGCGTCAACTCCACCGTTATGCGGCTCACTTGCATCTGAATGAGAGAGCTAATGAGATATCAACGCTCAATCCTGCTGCCTCTGTTTCTAGTTACCTCGATCGTCTTTGCGGCCCTGCTCTTCTACTCAGCCAGCTCAGTCACTTCGCAGACGCCCAATAAGAACTTGAATGCGAACATCGGACGCCCGAGCCGAAAAGCGATCCAGCTTCCGCCGAGGCCGACACCTACTCCCGCATCAGATGCGGAAGTCGTCAAGGTCGATGTGGATCTCGTCAAAATCGATGCGTTGGTGATGCAGAAGAACACCGCGCGCATCGTCGGTGGTTTGAAGAAAGAAGATTTTTTGCTCTACGAAGATGGAACCAAACAGGAGATTACCCACTTCAGCCAGGATCAGTTGCCGCTCTCTGTGGTGGTGGCTATCGATCGGGGCCCGGCATGTCCGCATCCGCTCGATGTCTGGAGCGACGAAGCACATCGCGCGGCCCGTGAAGCAATCGATCGTCTCAAACCTGTCGATGAGATAGCGGTGATGGCCTTCACCGACTCCACTAAGCTGATTCAGCCGTTCACCCGCAACCGAATACAGATCGAGAAAGCGCTCAATAACATTCCAGAGCCGGCGAAAACTACGACCGTCGCACAATGCTTTAATATCCTGTTTGCCGAGGCCGCGGAGCACATGCTCAAGGCAAGCAATCCAGCCGGGCGTCGGGTCATAATTGTGATTACGTCCAAGACGCGTCTTTTCGATTGCGCGAATGGTCCTTCCAATCGAGCAGCCACCGCCGCGATTTACGAATCAGGCGCCGTCGTTTGCGCGATCATTCCCAAAGTCATAATCCAACGTGTCGAAAACGCCCTCTTGATCACTGCTACCCGCCTGAACAAAGTTGTCGCTGCCAACTATATGGACCTGGAACATTTGGCGAACGAAACCGGCGGTGAAGTGCTCATGAACAAACCTGAAAAGCTCGACACCACCTTTCAGACGCTGATCGATCACCTGCGCAGCCGTTACAACCTGGCGTTTGTCTCGACGAACAAGAAGCGGGACGGGACGACGCGTAAATTGAAACTCGACGTCGATCCCGCTCGGCAGAAATCGCAAGGCAAATTGGTTATCAAAGCTCGACGGAGTTATATTGCGCCGCGAAGTTGATTTGGGACATGGATCCGGATCTCATGCTAGGCGAACGCTGCATAACAATCGTTGGACGCGAGCGGAACCAGCGGGCTTGTCATCGACATCTTGCCCGTAATGCGGTTGTCTCCCGCCGCGTCAACTCAGACGTTCGCCGCTGTCCATAACTGAATTGAACGCTGATGACTAAGAAATCTTATTCTCTTGCGGCCCTGCTTCTACTCTGCATTCCTTACGTGACTTTGTCGCAAAGCCCTGTACCCAGAATTGCTGCGGCAGAAAAAGGCTGGCCTACTTTCTGGCGTCAGTTCGCTGTCGCCATCAACAAAAAGGATCATGCCGCGTTGCTGAGAGTGATGCCAACCGATTTCTTCGACGGTGGAGGAGGCTTGAGCGCGAAGGAATGGCTCCAATTCATCGATGAAAATGAACGAAACGGATCTTGGCGTGACTTGCGAAGGTCCATGGCGCGCGGGGCCAGGATCAATCGGGATTGGAGCAGCAAGGGTGTGCCGACCAAGGTAACACGAGACAACGGTTATTACTTTGAATTCCGCAAAGACGGGAAATGGTATTTCGCGGGAGTTGTCGGTGATTAGGTCATTACCCATTTATCGGCGCGGCGAACAAATCGTTGGACGCGAGCGGCGGGAGCGTGTTTTGTAACTTTCCAGCTGCGGGGAGGGTGCTTCGATTCGCGCCGCCGCGTCAACTCAACCGTTCGCCGCCTACTGAATGACAACGCGGAAAGATGCAGAAAGCTATGAGAATCTGTCCACATTGCAAGCGAAAATATCAAAGCGCGGAAATTAGATTTTGTGCTGAGGATGGGCAGCCGCTCACTGAGCAGCCAAATCTTGTCTCGCAGTCCGAGCCGCAGCCATCTATCGCCGAACGACCCGCTACACCATTTTCGGCTAGTTTGATGATGGCTTTTTTTGCACATTATTTTGTCGAAAAACCAGGCTCGCACATTTCGGTTGACGGAGCTTTTACTTCAAGCGGTTCAACAAATGTTCCTTGTCAGCCGAACGTCGTAGTCAACTCAATTAAACTCGCTTATAATCTGCTGGCAATTTCGTTTTGGAATTTGCGGGAGAACAATTTGATTCGGTTCGCGCCCGGAGCCGAACAGGGCTTAATATTCAAACACACGCCGCTCTTGATTGAATTTAACCGCGCGAATCAAACGAAGATTCCCGGTTTAGAGTTCGACTTGATGGAAATTATCAAACAATCCGCACCTGGCGTAACAGTCGCTACCATTGTTCAGCGACTTTCCGGGGAACTTGCTTACTACCCGCACAAAAGAGTTTTCGAGAGGCTCACGCAATGGATGATTCATCTAGGTTACGGGCAACCGGATGTCTCGAAGAAATCTTTTTTTAGAATCTCCAACGCGGCAAATATGAATTTTGAGTTTATTCCCGATTGTCAGCGCATCGCAGGCAGCCAGCAGGCGGCGCAAATCATTCACGGTGATTGGACGCGATTTCAAGCCGAAGAGCCGGATGTCTATAATCTTCTTTATAAAGCAATGGAGAGCGCGATTAGAGGTAATACCGAACCGAGTAATTTGTGAGAAGCGTCAACGCGCCGAATTATTTTGCAATGCACAAAACTCTTAAAAAGAGTGTGATAACAACTTTGAAGATGACTCTCTCTATAAAAATAAAGGCGGCGGCGAACAGCGACTTTGTTATCAACATATTTTGTTAAACTCAAAGTTGCGTGGCGGCGGTTTCGCCCCACGTCATCTCAATCGTTGGGTCGCGTCACAGTTCGTAGGTATAGGAAAATGCCTATGGAGGTCTTATGGACGTGCATACCGCACTTACGAAAGCATCTTTTCACTCCGTTACTCCGTTGATTCCCGGCGGCAGTAGCCTGGCATCAGCTATCACCTTCTACACTGAACAGATGGGCTTCTCCATCGTTTGGCAGGGCGGCACTATGGCAGGCATTGCGCGCGACGACATTGCGTTCAATCTCGTGCAGAACGACAACCGAGCGTGGGCTGACAATGCGAGCTTCAGCATAGGCGTCTCCGACCTTGAGGCGCTTTACAAAGAGTATCGCAATATTTCCGCGAAGGTTGGCGCACTCGAAACGAAAACCTGGGGACGGCGGGAGTTTCATCTCATCGTGCCCTCTGGGGTCTGCTTCCAGTTCTACCAACGCGAAGCCGCCTAACAAAGCCTTGGGCGACAGGTTGATCGTAACAAGTTCGGTGAGCTAGACTGCGAACCATGGACGTGCAATAAATCGAAAGCGCCATTACTCAATTACCGCCCGCGCAAGTTGCTGAACTAGCAGGTTTGAACAGTTTCATGCCCAACTGCGGGACACCCAGATTGAACACGACGTCCGTAGGGGCCGCTTGGACTCTTTGCTTGAAGAAACCAGACGGGACCTGGATTCTGGGCTCTGTGAATCGCTGTGAAATATCTGGCGTCACCTCGATTCTGGCGTCATTACCGCGAACTTTCCCGAATCAATACGTAAGCTTGCAGACAAGAATTTCCAATTGCTCAAAGCCGATCCTCATCGCCCATCTTTGCACTTGAAACGCATTGATCGTGTGTGGTCAGTACGTGTCGGCGCGCACTATCGGGCGCTCGGCATGGATGCGCCAGATTCAATCGTTTGGTTTTGGATCGGTTCGCACACTGATTTTCGACAAGCTCGTGTAATCGCCGCCGCCGAACAAATCTTTGGACGCGAGCGGAACCAGCGGGCTTGTCATCGACAACTTGTCCGTAACACAGTTGCTTCTCGCCGCGTCAACTCAAACGTTCGGTGTCTAGCGCAGGCAAAAGACCATTACACACTTACAACATAAGGAGAAAAGAGATGAGAAACATTTCAATTGCATTCGCGATCGTTTTATTCGCCAGCTTAACCGCCACAGCGCAAACTCAAAGCAAGAGAGTTTCGCGAGTTAGAGACGTTGATTTTCTTAACTTCAGCTACCGCGTATCATTTGGCGATCCGGCGAACGAGAAAACCATCAAACTCCGCGATGGCAAGTATGAGGATGGCGGCAAGTACGAAGACGGCGGCCTGCTTTACGAGTTGTTTGATAAGCCCGTGTATGGAGACGTGAACGGCGACAGCAGCGAGGATGCGGTCGTTGAAGTTAAGCTGAGCGGTGCCCCTAGCTATAGAGCTTTTGAGGTTCATGCCTACGCATCCCAAAACGGGCAGGCAAAACTATTGGCACGGATTGACGATAATCGTGTGCTTAGGGATTACAAAAGACATTACACGAAGGGAGATTTGCATTATGCCGGTAAGAACCCGCCAAAGATACAAAACGGACATGTAATTGTCGAAGCCCTCATGGACGGTTCGTTCGCATGCCCGAAATATACCGCCGTGTTCGACTATAAATTGAGCGGCGGCAAATTCGTCTTAACCGGCAAGCCGGCAAGAAAACTGTTTAAATGCAATGAGTAGCCCGCAGAACTAATCGCGTTCTATTATGCGGAAGTTCAATCGCAGCCCATAGTCACCCAAGTGCCGCCCAACAACTCATTGAACCGGAGCGCGAATAGCGCGGCTCTCATCGAAAACTTGGATGGGTTCGGCGGTTCGCCGCGCCCGGTTAATTCGGGCGTTCGGTGCCGTAGTGATGGGGTTAGTATCACAGAATCAAAACTGAGATTGGACTCCAACCGGAAGGTGTTTCTACCATAAGATCGTAGCGCAGTCGGAGCATGTCGGGCATGTTCGCGAGGTTTGTGTATGGACTGCGCTGCGGAGGTCGGGATTGTTATCGCCTGTAAGGATAGGCACGAAGAAGCGGCTCAAATGTTTTCTTGATTGCAGGTGCGTGCAGTCGCGCGAACTCACTACTTCCTCTTTTTACTGGATCTGCGGGTTTGCTTTTCTTAACCTGGGGATTGTTGGGCGAACCGTTGTCTCTTTTTACGACGCTTTTGGGCGGGGTGTTTATTCTTGTCGCCATAGTGGCATTTGTGAAAATGCGATCGTAATTGTAGGAGGCACCGAACAAATCGTTGGACCGGAGTGCGGGCCGCGTGTTCTTTGACTTGTGCAGTGCGGCGAAGGTTGTCGCTAACTGCCGCGCCCGGCCAACTCAGACGTTATGCGCTTCTTATTTTCCTCGGACCTGAAACCTGTGCGGCTCGTTGGCAATGCGGTGTCGTTGTCCATACCTTTCATTCTAGTCTTTACCGTAGGCTGCGCGTCTCGACCCATAGTCTCTGAACCAGCTCCGGCATCGGCTGCGCAGAAAAGAGAGGTTTCGGACTTGGTTCCTAACGATCTCAGCTTTGCTAAAGGGTTTGTTCAGTTCCTGGTTGATTCCGGCTGGATTGTCCAAACGGTGCGTCCATCCAAACTCAACGGCTTCTTTCGCGAGACGAGGAGAGCGGCCTGGATTGATACCGATAAAGGCATCCTGGAGGTTGTATTCTTTGAAAACGACGCTGAGGTTGACCGCATTCAGCTCACGGAAGAACGCAGCGACATTTCTACCTATCATAAGTACGTGATACAAACAGCGATGACAACGCAGAGGATGGAAGGCGGCGCTGCTTACTTTATGAAACACGGCAGAATGTTTATCGTGACAAGCGACGCGCGGCTAAACGAATCTCTCAAACGGCTCTTTGCGTCGTGAGTCGCATAGATACATCGACTTCGTTCTTTACCCGGGAGACGTTGGCAACCCGACAGTAATTCGCTGACTGCGAACGCAACCAAACAAATTGTTGGACAAGGCGAAAATATTTTTGAATTAAGTCATGAAAACATGCCCTGCTTGTAATCGAACCTTCGACGATACATTCACCTTTTGTTTAGTTGATGGCTCAATCTTGTCTCCACCATTTGATTCAGAAGCGACTCAACGGCTGCCCTCGGTTGTACCGGAATCGTCACCTACAGAGGCAGCATCTCCGCTGCCAACAATTGCAAGTCCGGTAGCAGCGCAGGTTGCGCCTTTCGGGGCTTGTCATCGACATCTTGCCGCTATCGCATTGTTCCCGCGGCGTCGACTCAGCCGTTCGGCCATGTGAGGAGTCACTGACATGCCACTCAAGGCGTACTGGGCATACGATTTCGCTTTTGACCGACCGATCGAGGAGATGCTTGCTGTCTTCAATCAGGCTGGCACTTGGCAGTGGGGGCTGCGCGAAAGCGCCTGGTATGGTGACTACCTCAATACTCGTCCGCTGGAGGGCGTTCGCGTCAGGGTCCATCAGTACCCCCAAGAGCCAAGGCCGGGAGTGTTATTCACAGGTCTTCAGGACAAAGGTTTCTCGGCGTTATTGCAAATCGAAGCTGAAAGTACGGCCACGCAAGCTGAGGTTGACGGCGGGTTTCGACGTTTGCTGAGCATGATCAATGCATCGAACGTTACGGAAATAGAGCCATACGATTGACCTGGCTTCCTCATGTCGCGGGCCGAACAAATCGTTGGACGTAGCCGGCGGGAGCGTGTTTCTCAACTGGCCTCGTGCGGCCGAGGGTGATTTGATTCGCGCCGCCGCGTCAAATCAACCGTTGTGCTGCATCAACCCTGAGATTGGAGGAGAGTGCTTGCTAGTCATCGTCAAGGCTGTAATCATCGGCATGTTGGTAATGATTGTCGGGACAATTCCGCGTAACATCATCTTTGCAGCCAATCTGCGATACTACCCAAGTTTTCCTTGGGCAGTGCCGATGACGGCTATGTATTTATGGTTCTTCTGGCGATACCTAAACGGCGCGGGTCTGCCTGAATCAACGGCAGAGGAACGACGCACCGGCCTTCGTGCCAACCGCGTTTCGTTCCGCGTGTGGGCATGGTCACTACTCTCGGGCGGGCTAGGCGTCGTCGCCTTAGTAATTGCGCTTCGGGTGGCGAATCGTATGGTCATGTTACCGCAACAGCAACTTCCCGATCTTACAAAAGTGCCGAAGTTTACTATTCTGTCGTTGCTGCTCATGGCTGCGCCGGTCGCTGGCATCGTCGAAGAAGCGGCGTTTCGCGGCTACATGCAGAGACCCATTGAGCGAAGCTATGGGGTGGCTATTGCGATTCTAGTTACAGGGACGATGTTTGCCGTAGCTCATCTGGACTTCACCTTGATCCTCTGGCCGTACTACGTAGCAGTCGCTGCAATTTACGGCACCATCACGTATCTGACACAGTCGATTTTGCCCGCAGTCGTCCTGCACACGAGCGGGAACCTTTATTCCAATATTGATTTGTGGCTGCACGGTCAGGCGGAATGGCAAGCCTCGTCAGGCGCTACCGGGCTAATCTGGGAGACCGGTACTGATGCGTCGTTCTGGGTGTCAAGCGTTGCGCTCTTTATTGTCGGAATTGCGACAGTGGGGGCATTCTGCAAGCTCGCACGCGCTGCAGGGAAATCGCCAGTGAGCGTTGCGTAATCCTAATTACGGGCAGCCGAACAAGTCATTCGACCGCAGCACGAATAGCGCGGCTCGCGCGCGACTCGGATGCTGGATAAATTCCAGCGTTCGGCATCTTCTAATTTATGGAGACGAGACTTCACTCCTACCGCTTCGGTTTCGCTACCGGTTCTTTTTCGGCATTGACAATCGCTCCTCTGGACGCTCCAAATCCTTCGATGCCAAACTCCATTCGGCCTTCAGACCTTCCTCCAAATCCCCTTTTTTGAAATCAAGTTTGTCCTGTAGCTTTGCTCTCTCTGTCGCCTCAATGACTGTGCGTTAGTGGCGGTCGAATTATTGCAGTTTGGTTTTGATTGGGATGACTAAGTCTAGCAATCAACCCCGGCCCCCAATTCTCAAGTTTTCCTCAACCCCCTGGGTTCAAGATAGAAACTGAACAATTAGACTGAACCTTGATGAGATCGAGCTGCCATCGCACAGCAGTGGAAAGCTCATCATTTCTTAACCAGGGAGACTTATGAAAAAGCAGCACCAGCTACGCACTCGTACCGTTTGGATCGTCCTTACCTGTATCGCTCTGGGCGTTTTCATTTCAGCCTCTTCGATCTTTCATGGAAGAGCGGCCAGCCCGGCCTCAGGATCGATCGCTCCGACGTTGGGAGATTCAACGAATTGGGTCGGCGACTCGCTGGCGACCGGGGCTACGAATGGCGAAAGCAACTGCATCGACAGTGGCCCGGCGAAGAACTGTGATCAATTTGCTCTGACGGTCTCAGGCAATCCAAGCGACTGGAACGGGAAGCTGGTCCAGGTGAAAGCCCAGTGGACCAACGGAGCTCACGACTACGATCTTTATATTCATAAGGGCACCGTTACCGGACCACTCGCCTCCTCAGGCACGAACAGCGGCCAGCCAGGGACCAACGAGACGGCGTACCTCGACCCGAGCAGCGCAGGCACCGGGCTTTACACGGTGCATGTCGCATACGCAGCAGTGACGCCGGGACAGGACATCTATACCGGCGCGGCCCTGGTGGTGGCAGGTTTGTCCCCCGCGCTCCCGGGCAGCGGGCCCGCGCCGCGATTTCAAAATCACTACCCGCAGCCTGGTTTAATCACTGCCGGCAAAGGTGTCGACGCCGGAGAGCCATCCATCGGCGTTGATTGGAAGACCGGCAAAGTAATGTACATCTCTTACCTCACGACTTTCAGAGTAAGCTTTGACGATAGTTGTCCTGCTAATGCGCAGTCTTCGACCTGGGAAGATAAGAGCGCGCCAAACAATGCTGACAGTCTCGATCCAATTCTCTTTACCGATCACGGTTATGACACCGCCAATCCCGTCGTAGGCCGAACATTCGCTTCTCAGCTTTCGGGCCAGGACAGCCTGACATCGTTCACGGATGATGACGGCAATACCTGGACACCCAGTCAGGGCGGCGGCGCACCCTCAGGAGTAGACCATCAGTCGGTCGGCGGTGGACCATTCCACACGCCCTTGGTAGGTTTGGCCTATCCGAACGCGGTTTATTATTGTTCGCAGGACATCGTGGCCGCAGCCTTCTGCGCGCGCAGCGATAACGGCGGCCTGACCTTTGGTCCCGGCGTACAGATTTATCAAACCGACGTGACGAATTGCGTGGGCATTCACGGTCACGTCAAAGTTGGACCCGACGGCACGGCCTATGTGCCTAACCGCAGTTGTAACAATCTGACCACCGTAGTGGTTTCTGAAGACAATGGCGTCACCTGGGCGATTCGCTCAGTCCCCGGTAGCGGCTCATCGCACAGCGATCCGGCAGTCGCCATTGGTCGCGGTGACAAAGTTACCGGCGGCCGGCTCTACACCGCTTTTGCCACGGGCGACACGATCGCCGGGGTTTCAGTCTCAGACGATAAGGGACAACACTGGAAAAATAGTTTTGATGTCGGCTCGCTGGTGGGCATTAAAGCTGTGGCCTTTCCCGCCATCATGGCCGGCGACGATGACCGCGCCGCTTTTGCTTTCCTTGGCTCCACTACTGCAGGGGCGCCTGACGATAAGGCGTTCACTGGTTTGTGGCATCTGTACATCGCTACCACCTTTGACGGTGGCGGCACCTGGTTGGTTAGCGACGCCACGCCCAACGATCCAGTCCAACGTAACGGTGTGCATCTCGGTGGCGGATCGCCGCCTCATCGGAACCTGCTGGACTTTATCGGCATCGATGTCGATCGTCAGGGAAGAATTCTGGTCGGGTACGCGGACGGCTGCACCGGTCCGGCGTGTGTCCAGACATCAAATACTGCGACCGGTAACTCGTACACTCAGGTTGCGGCGATTGCGCGCCAATCAGGTGGTCGTCCTTTGTTTGCCGCCAATGATCCAGCGGAACCGAATATGCCAGGGTTGCCGAACCTGACCGTGGGACGCGATGCCGGGGTCGCAAAGTTGACCTGGTCCGAAGCCGATACCGGGGGCTCACCGATTACGAACTATTCCATTTTCCGGGGCACGATCAGCGGCGGCGAAGTATTCCTGGCGAGTTCCGGCGCCACGCCCAGCTACATCGACGCGACTGCGAATGCAAGCATTACCTATTTCTACCGGGTTACCGCTACGAATATGGTGGGAACTTCATGCGGCAGCAATGAAGTGAAGTCAGTGCCCATCGGCGAGTCGGTGTGCGCGGGCCTGCAGACAGTAATCGATCCTGCGGGCGATCAAAAATCTGCGCCGGCCAACGCAGACCTCGATGTGTTGGAAGTCCGAGTCGCTGATAATGTGATTGCCGGCAAAGAGAAGATCTCATTTAAGCTCAAGGTCGCTAATCTGACAACGCTTACGCCCAACCGGCAGTGGCGGGTCCTCTGGAATTATCCGGTTGCACCCAACACCACGACGGCCTTTACCGGATCGTATTACGTCGGCATGAATACCGACGGAGCGGCGGCGACTTCATTCGAGTACGGAACAGTCACCACCGTGGAAGCAGTGCCCGCCAACACAGCGGCCCCAAACAAAATCGGAGCAGCCGATGCTGAATCGAGTGTCGATCAGGCAACCGGCGTGATCACGATTGTCATTTCCGCGGACAAAGTCGCCAATCCTAAAGCCGGCGATGTTATTGGTTCTTTGGTCGGACGCACGTTCGCCGGCAATGGTAACCAGACGTTGCTCTCGAGTTCGTCGACCGATACTACGAGTTCGACTGGGGCCCAGGATCCATACACGGGTAAGAGTTATCAACTAATTGGCAACGGGGCCTGTCCCGCGGCAAGTCCGAGTCCGAGTCCGAGCCCGAGCCCAAGCCCGAGTCCGAGTCCAAGCCCGAGCCCGAGCCCAAGCCCGAGTCCGAGTCCGAGCCCGAGTCCGAGCCCGAGCCCGAGTCCAAGCCCGAGTCCGAGCCCGAGCCCAAGCCCGAGTCCGAGTCCGAGTCCGAGCCCGAGTCCAAGTCCGACACCAGTCGCAACCTTCCAATTCAACCAACCGAGCTATGGTGTTCGGGAAGCTTGCACCGCTTTCAACGTGACCGTGATCAGGGCCGGGCTGACGACCTCTACCGCGAGTATCGATGTCATCAGCGCGGATGCCACTTCGAAGCAGAAGGGCGACTACACCCTCGTGATGGCCCATCTCGTTTTCGCTCCGAACGAGACGCAGAAGACCTTCCCGGTTTTGATCAGCGATGATGGCTATGCAGAAGGAACAGAGTCGGCGACGTTGCTGTTGCAGAATCCATCGAACGGCACCCTCGGTACACCCAACGCGGCGACGATGCAAATTCTGGATAACACACCAGAGACACTCAGCAACCCCATCGACCTGTCGCGGACCTTCGCGGGTCAGCACTATCACGACTTCCTGTACCGGCAGAGCGATCTGTCCGGCGAAGACTTCTGGACCAACGTGATTGAAAGTTGCGGCGCCGACGCACAATGCCGGCAGGCTAAACGCGTCGATGTATCCACCGCATTCTTCCTTTCAATCGAGTTCCAGCAAACCGGTTACCTGGTTATTCGCGCGCACAAAGCCGGGTTCGGAAACGACAAGTCACTTCCTCGCTATCCCTTCTTCCTGCGGGATCTGCGCGAGATAAGCGAGGGCGTGATCGTCGGTCAGGGTAACTGGGAACAGCAACTTGAAACCAACAAGCAGAACTTCCTGACTGACTTTGTTACCCGGCCGGAATTTGTAACCCAATTCCCGCTCGGCAGTCCGGCGGCGACTTACGTAAACAAGCTGTTTACCAACTCCGGCGCCACGCCTACGACGGCGGAAACGAATGCTGCGATTTCAGCGTACGGTAGTGGCAACACCACAGGTCGCGCCGCTGCGGCCAGAAGTGTGCTCGAGAGTGGGTCGGTCTTTAACAAGCTCTACAACGACGCATTCGTGCTGATGCAGTATTACGGCTATCTGCGCCGGAATCCTGATGATGCGCCCGACGGCAACTTCAACGGCTATGATTTCTGGCTGAACAAAATGAATTCCTTCAGCCTGCCCGGCGAAGACATGCGCAATGCGAATCAAGCGCAAGCGCGGGCCCAACGCGCCGAGATGGTTCGGGCCTTCATCGAGTCGGCAGAATACCGGCAGAGGTTCTTTGGATCGCCCACCGGCAATCAAATCGCGCCGCCGGATGACGGCCAGGTTTCGCGCCTGCGAGATTTTGCCGAGGCGATTCTGCGGTACGGGTTCTTCGCGAGCTGGGCAGGGTAGGGGGAGGCGTCACCGTTGGTGAGATAAGTAGGGGGAGAATCGGATCGCGGGCATTCTGTCCGCGATCCGATCAGCACTCGATACCCTCTCCCTCACGGCGCGGTGGCGATCACATTCCCGATATTCCTCTCTCGCAACATTCGATTGAAACCTGCGACATCACCACTGACGACATCGTCCAACCTTTTCCGCAGCGAAACCAACTGGACCTTGAACATCGTGTGCACTTCCTGCTGTTGCATGTTGGGCGGATAGTCTCCACTACTGACGCCGCCGGCCAGATAATTGATCTTGCTGATCAGTTTGGGCGGGAAGCGCACAGTGTCCTGGCCCTGCCCGGTGAACTTTCTCTGGATCAGATTGTCCTCAATGTCGATCAACTTCTTATCGAGATCATCCGCCGCGGCCTTTACCTCGGCGTTGCTCACCAGCCCACGCAGACCGATAAGCTGGCCGCGAATCGTTTCGATCTGATTGACCATGTCGGCTGCAGTTTCGATGTCCCTGCGCAACTCAGTCAGCATCGCCGTCTGCTTCTGAATATCCGCATCGCTGCCACCGGCACCCGGGTCCCGGAGCACTGTGAGCGGCTGGCTGAACTCCTGCCCATCAATTGTCAGCTTAACGGTGTAGGTTCCCGGCGGAACCAACAGACTCATCCGGCCGCCTTCGGGTAAAGGGCGCCAACCTTCCGCGTTAAGACGAATCTCAGGCGCGTAAGCCGGAGCGGTGCGCAGCCGTACCTCCTTTGACTGTTCGGTGCGCAGGTCCCACCAGACGCGATTGATCCCCGCGTTGCGCGTGCCGTGAATTGTCCGCACGGTCTGGCCTCCTGCGTCGACGATCTTGATCGAAGGATCTCTCTTCGGCGCAGTCTTCGAGTAATAGTTGATCGAAGCGCCGTACGGCGGGTTTTGTCCGGCCGTGGGGTCATCGGACGACGCATACGGAACCGTAATGCCCTGGAACCGGTAAGCAGATCGCGGCGCGAACAACTGCGCCGCAGAGTTCATTACTTCCGCAGTCATCTGTTGTATCGGAGTGATGTCGTCGAGAATCCAGAAGCCTCGACCGTAAGTTGCGATGACCAGGTCATGAAAGTTTTCCTGAATCGTGATCCAGTAAACCGGCGCATGCGGCAGATTCATCTGCAGCGGTTGCCAATTGCCGCCATCGTCGTAGGAAACATACAGACCACCTTCAGTGCCGACATATAACAGCCCCGGCCGCACCGGATCTTCACGCACACAGTGCGCATAGCTCAACATCGAATGCGGAATGCCGTTGGTGATCGACTTCCAGGTCTTGCCATAGTCAGTCGTCTTAAAAATCAGAGGATCACGATTGTTTACCTGGTGACCGTCGACCGTAATATAAGCGGCCCCGCCGTTGTAACGCGACGGTTCGATATTACTGACCGTGCCCCACGACAACATGCCGAGAATATTCTTCGTGACGTTGGTCCAGTTCTTACCGCCATCGCGAGTAAGCTGGACGATGCCATCATTCGTACCGGCCCAGATAAGTCCTGCTTCCTTCGGTGATTCGGCAATCGCAAACACGACCGGCGCGTACTCGACACCGATGTTGTCGCCGGTCAGCCCACCAGAAAAGCCCTGTCTGCTCTTGTCGTTCGAAGTCAGATCGGGACTGATCACTTGCCAGCTATTCCCACCGTCAGTCGTTTGATGAATGTACTGGCTGCCGACGTAAACCTTTGTATGATCGTGCGGCGAGATGGTCAGCGGCATCGTCCAAACAAAACGATATTTCAGATCAGCCGCAGTCGATCCATTCACTTGATCCGGCCACACTTCGACATTACGGGCCTGGCCAGTCTTAAGATCAAAGCGTTCGACAATGCCACCGACGCTGCCTGAACCTGAGGCGCTGGACCAGATGATGTTACTGTCGACCAGGTCAGGCGTGGCCCAACCGCTCTCTCCGCCGGCGACCCCGATCCAGGTGCTGCGGGGAATGCTGCCGCCGCCTCCGGTGCGACTTGGCCCACGATAGGACGGCCCATCCTGCCGGTTGCCGTAGACATAGTAAGGCACCTGATTGTCGACGGTGACGTGATACATCTGGCCGTTGGGAAGTTGGATTCTCTGCCAGGTGCGGCCGCGAGTGACTGAGAGACTGACACCCGAATCGTTCGCCACTGCCATCCGATTTGGATTGGTCGGATCGATCCAGATGTCGTGATTGTCGCCGCCCGGACTGCTGCCAAAGCCTGCGGCCGCGCGCGTGGTTTCGCCGCCATCGAGTGAAACGTTATAGCTGGCGGTTAGAAAATAGGTTTCGTTTTCATTGTCTGGCGAGACAACAACCCGGAAGTAGTAGTGCGGCCTGCCGCCGAGACTGCGATCGTAACTAACCAGTCGCCAGTTCTCTCCCCCGTCGTCCGACCGCCACAGCTTGCCGCGATCAGTTTCCTGGCCTTTGTCAGGCACACCATCTCCGGTCTCGATCAAAGCATAAATCCGGTTCGAGTTACTGGGCGCAATCGCCAAAGCAAACTTCCCCGTCGTGCGCGCGGGTAGCCCATGACCAGTAAGTTTTTTCCAGGTCGCGCCCCCATCGCGCGACATGAACAAACCGCTGCCTGGGCCACCGCTCTCGCGTCCCCAGGTGTGAATCTCGAGTGGCCACATGCCCGCGAACAATACCCGCGGATTGTTTGGATCCATCACCAGATCGGAGCATCCGCTGTTCTCGTCAGTGAAGAGCACTCGGTCCCAGGTCGCACCACCGTTGGTCGTGCGAAACACGCCGCGCTCCTGTTGTGATCCATAAGCATGCCCGAGAGCACACGCCAAAACGTTGTCGGGATTTTTCGGATCGATTGCCAGATGACCGATGCGCCCGGTCTTCTCGAGCCCCATAAGTTTCCAGTTCTTGCCGGCATCGGTTGATTTGTAAATGCCCTGCCCGACTGAGATGTGACTGCGAATCCAGGCCTCGCCGGTGCCCGCCCACACTGTGTTTGGATCAGACGGGGCGACCGCGACTGAGCCAATCGACGAAACGGGTTGACCATCAAAGACGGCCTCCCAATGGATCCCACCGTCAATGGTCTTGAAGATTCCACCCGAAGCCGAGCCCGCATAATAGATGTAAGGCTGTCCCGGCACGCCGGCGATCGAAGTTGTGCGATTGCCGACCGGTCCGATGTAGCGATAGCGCATCGCCTCGGTATTGGGTTGTTGCGCGTGCACCAGACCCAGACAGAACCAGACTGTAAACAGTGTGGATACGATTCTCATTTTCATGGACATGGAGAGACCTCTTGAATTGGTTGTCATAGCTGATTAGACTTGGTTACCGGTAGTGGGCAAAGCCCTGAATTGATTTCGTGTTGCTTTCCCTGATCGCGAAACGATCCACAAAATGACACGAAGCAGGCACTTTCGAATTACTGGTGAAGTTGCGCGGATCATCTTCTCGGAAACCAGAAGTTCGATCCAGGAACTCACACGAAAAAACATCCAGACACACTCTGTAAAAGAATTTTAATGGACCCTACAGTGGCTCACCGGGTTCTTGTACCGCCTACACCTGAAATTGATTCCCCAACGCCACCAACCGTTCCTGAGTCGCCGTGGCGGGCCCGGTCAGGAAAATCAGGTAAGGTCCTTTCTGAAATACCAACAGGCGCTTCCCTTCCTGATTCAGATAAAGGCCGTCGACTTCGCGCACGGTCGTAGTCTGCGCTCCGCCCAGGCCCAGAGCCCCACGGGCCAGCAACCAGGTGCGCCAGGCCTGGAACGACGACTCGTATTCGAGGTTGACCGCCACCCACTCCTGCTGTCCTGAATCAATGTACCGGGCCGCGGTCATCTGACTGGGGATGAATGGACGCATCGCCGGGGGCAGATCGGATCCCCCTGTACTGCTCATCGAGTTTTCGATCTGCGCGCCCGTAAGCGTGTTGAGTGAAACCAGAGTTAGATCACTCGGCGTTCGAGCGGGCAGGGTCCAGAAAGCATTCTTGATTTCCGGGTAGTCATTCAGACCTTCACCGTTGTTTACATTCTGCGCGAGCCGATCGACGACGCTCTGCATTGCTGGATCGGGCGCATAGATGAGGATCACAATTTCGCCACCCTGCTTGTTCAAGACATAAATTGTCCCCTGCGGTGACCGTACGCTCGAGCCGGTATAGATTGGTCCTTTGGGACTCTGCACCCGCACGCCGGTTTGTTGTCCGCCCGTCGCGCTCACGACCGACGTCGCGAGACCTTCCGTGAATCCCGGTTGATTGGTCGCCACCAGCACACAGATATAGATCTCATCTTTCGCCGACGGGTCAGTTGATGCAGGTGCATTCTTCGGTTTGGGCTTATAGGTTGCGGACGTCATCGTCGTCGCGCCCTTCGACAAGCTGGAGCGATCGATACCAGGAGGCAGTTTGGCCGGAGTATATCCTCCAGCTTTCGCAGTCTCGCCGGTCAGCGCTTCGGTGTGAACCGAGGTCGGCCGGGCGGGAGAGTTCGGATCGTTATCAACCGGAAACTCCGTCAGCGTGCCGGCTGCCCTCTGGGGAATGTCAGGCGCAGTGCGCACTGGGGGCGTGTAAGAGGCGCGCCGCCAAATGTAGATGCCGCCCGCGGCAGCTCCCGTCAAAAGCAGACCGAGGATGATCAGACAGCCCATCATGAAAGGACTGCGGCGTTTCTGAACCGGCCTTACTAGCGTGGGCGAGTAAGCTGGTTGAGAAGGCTGCCGCGGACTATGCAATGAAGGTACAACCGGGGGCGAGGCCGCAATGGTTGGAGCCAGTATTTCCTTGCCACAGTTACGACAAAACGCCTCGCCTGGTGCGGCCACGGTGCCACACTGGGAACAGACCGGCGCCTTCCATGTCGGATCATTCATGATGAAGTTTCCCTCGATAGTCCTCTTGTCCAAACTTAAGACTGACAAATATTTTTTGGTGGGAAATCTGTTATGGCGGAGATGCTTCTATCGATAAAGCGCGTGAAAGTCAATAGTCTTGTCGCGATGCCCGTTCATTGTATTCAACAATTGGTCATAGATGGCGGCACGTTGATTTTTGTCTTCGAGTAAGTGAAGAGAATACTTGGGGGTCTCATGAGCTTCGTGGATCAGTTCATTGCTTGTAAGAAAATTGGCCCATGAAACCATAAGACTGGGGGTTCGCTCACAGCTTGATGGTTAAGGAACAAGTAATCGTGGTTGAATTGAGCGCGCGTGTCATATCAAGACACGAAGCTCTTGCGAGGCTGCTCAAGCTAGACACCCTTGGCAGTGTCATCCAACTGCGTTGCTGCGCCGTCCGTGGAAGATCTTCTTTTGTGGGTCTCGCGGTGTTTTAGGTTGCGCCTCTCGTGGGGACGTTTGTCACGCCTGGCACCACTCGCACAAGCATTCGGGGGTTGAATCCTAGTTGTTCGATTGGTCCCAGGTAGTATCGCGCCCGCGGCAATGGGTTCATAGTCAACAACCAGGCGCCCGTACTCAACTTAGGGGTCCGGGCCGAAACCACAACTTTCATGGACGCAAGCGGCTACACCACCAGCGCAAGCACCAGCCTTGATCCCCTGGTAGTCGATCCAGCTGCCGTTCTTGAAGTGATGGCCCATGAGATCGGGCACCCGGCTGGTCTTGGTGATTGTCCTACTTGTGCGGCAACTGCTTCGGTAATGGGCAACGGTCCGCCTCGGGGTGAGTACAACACCGTAGTAGGCAGACCAACCACGCCATCGCCTTGCGATAGCAATAAGTTGCAATCGGCGGATTACCCATATTGTAATCCGCCCGTTAACGGGAGTTGCGTTATTTGGGATCCCAACCCTTGTACCTGCAATCAGTATTTCGGCGGCCTCGGCGGCGACCCTAACATTTATCCTGAAACGGGGGGCGGCGGGTACGGTGGGTATTCCTGCACACCGTATTACTGGTTGTATTTCACTTCTTATGACGGAGGAGAGACTTGGCAGTTCGACGATATTTCCTATGCCGGATGTTGGTGAGTTCCGATGTCAACGTTTCATTAACAAGACGGTCGCTCAACAACGAGTGCCGTGAATCAACAGTTCATTGAAACGCTAAAGTCGGCTACACGTAGGGCCGGCGGCTGAAATAGCCGCCGGTCTTTCGCCTTCTAGCCACGTGCCAACTGATATTAGAATTGAGAACCATCCACCTCTAAACTCAGAATCAACAGCGCCTTTATGACCGATGGCTTGACCCAACAGCCAACCCCAGAGCCCAGACTTGATGAGAAGAATAGACGTAGCGCAATCTAAGTTTGTGGCAAGGTGCAGGGAGAGTTCATGAAAGAAGGTCCTGAGGAAACCCAAGCCCAGCGCGGTTGCAGCGAT
Organism: Pyrinomonadales bacterium; assembly: GCA_038230715.1. Classification (GTDB taxonomy): domain Bacteria; phylum Acidobacteriota; class Blastocatellia; order Pyrinomonadales; family Pyrinomonadaceae; genus UBA11740. Next base: position 3,565 of record JBBRMS010000073.1, on the reverse strand, counting down.
TTTGCCCGACCGCTACTCTAAACGCTGGCTACCGTGGGCAGGAGCTTATTTCAGAGTTTCGAAAGTGAGTTATGGCAAACGAAAGAAAGAAAGCGTTGATTGTGGTGGACGTGCAGAATGACTTCTGCCCGGGAGGGTCGTTGGCGGTGGCCGACGGAAACGAAGTCGTCACGCCGCTGAACAAATTAATCGAAGAGTTTTTGGATCGCGGCGAGCCGGTCTTCAAGACGCGCGATTGGCATCCGGCAACGGCCAAACACTTTTCAAAGCATGGCGGTGTCTGGCCGGTTCATTGCGTTCAGAACACATCCGGGGCAGAGTTTCACGCCGACCTGTCTGACGACCCGCGGATTACCATCATCTCAAAAGGCGTTGATGAGAATGCCGATGGCTATTCGGGATTCGATGGGACTGGCCTCGCTCAGGTCTTGCGCGATCAGGGAATCGAAGAAGTCTGGGTTGGCGGACTCGCGACCGACTATTGCGTCAAGCACACAGTGCTCGATGCCCGGCGCGAAGGCTTTCAAGTAAAAGCCCTGGCCGACGCCATGCGCCCGGTGAACCTCAAGCCAGACGATGGCGCTGAGGCGATCTTAGAGATGCGTGCGGCCGGTGCTGAAATTGTAAACACGCTGGCAGCCCAGCCATAGAACCAAGGCGCACCGGGACTGCCATCAACCGGGTCGTTGCGTCAAAAAGTCTTGCTGCTGCGAAATTAACGACAGTTGCGCTTACACTCATCCCTGACGTGTTTAGCTGCATCCTCGCAACTATGTCTCAGCCGCTTGTTCGGTATGGCTTTGCAGACGTCCTTGCGCAGGTTATACCGATCTTTACACCGGTCTTTACAGTCATTGCGACCACCGGCCGCCACCGGGCCAGACCAGACTCCTAAACAAAGCATTGCCAGAATCAGGGCCTTCGAAATGAAACGAAACTTCAACTTCAGCATGGATGCTCCCTTCGAATTTTGAAATGTACGGGAGAGTGTGCTGCCGATTAGTTCTACTAGGGGATGGCGTTAGGATACTACCGTTGGGACACGAATGAAAGCGTGCGATTGCGACTGGGTTGGTGCAAGTTGGGAAACCGGCACGGACGTCCGCCAGGGAATCACGCGCAGCATCCGCGGGCCACGCTTAAACCGCGATGGTAAAGCCACGAATCCACTGGGGGCCTTCGACGCCCCGCCCAGGTCGGCATAGTCTCCCGTTCTTTACCAGTTCCCTCACGTGATATCATTCCCAGTCAATGGGCACGCTCAATATTGACCGTTACCACGCCGCCATGGGCGACGCGTCATACAAGGACGTGACGCGGGTTCATGGCAAGCCGCTCAGCGAGATGATTGCCACGTTTTACGTGACCCAGCGAAAGCTCCCGTTCGCGCCGGTCCTGGGGCATGAACGATTAATTCGCCTGCTGGTGGACAGCCAGATTGATCGACCACGATTGCGCTTTCTCGAACAGGATCGCGGCGGCCTGCAGCGATTTGCCAAGGCCATAGAAGACATCCAGTTTGCCGGCAGCATCCGCACCGTACGGCCGGGAACGGTAATGTTTCCGCAGCAGCCCTTCGCCGATATCACCGGAAGGTTTGGTCTCACCCAGGCCCAGGAGATTAAATTCGAACACGCGTTTGATCTGCCGATGACGACGGCCAGCACCGCGATGCAATTTCGCATGGCCGCCGGTGATCGGTGGTTGTCTGATTTTTCGTTGCGGCGCAACGGGGACATCGAGCGCGCCGTCGACATCGCCACTTATGCATTCATCGGCGGCTTTAACGACACCTCCAACATGGAGGCCGCGCACCGGCTGGACATTCCGGCCGTCGGCACCGAAGCACATTACTGGCAGCAGGCTTTTCTGGAATATCTCTACGAACCGGAGATCGAACCACGCACAAATCAACCTAAGCATTTTGAGCAGGTCGCTTTCGAGCGCTGGCTCGATGCGAACCCAAACGGCACCACTCTGCTGCTCGACACCATCGACGTTTACCTGGGCGCAGTTCACGCTGCCATGGCCGCCACTTCCAACGAAGTTCGTCGCAAAGCGTTCAAGGGGTTCCGAGTTGACTCAGGTGATCTGGCCGAACTGGGAAAGTGGTGCCTGAGCTTTTTTAAAGCGAACGGGTTGCATGGACTGCGGCCGAATCTGACTGGCGACCTGGATGTGGAAAAGGTAAAGCGGATCGTCGCGTCATTTCCCGAAGCCGCCGGATTCGGCATCGGCACCAAACTATCGAGCGAGGTCAAGAACGTCGCCGGAGTCATCTTCAAAGCATGCTTGATCGATGGACTTCCCACGTTGAAGGCGTCGAATTCGCTGGATAAGACGACTCTGCCCGGTAGCATGCAGGTGTTTCGCGGCATCGACGGCAGGGGGAATTACATTGCCGACGTCACCGGCATGGCCGACGAACAAATTGAGATACCCGGCGCGGTTTCGGTTGAACGCCTGCTGCACCCCTTCTGGGAGAACGGCCAGCATTCGGCAATTCCTTCAATCGAAAAACAGAAGGCTTTCGTCGCCGAGCAGATGGGCCGCTTCAGCGACCTGCATAATTATCCCTGCACTCTCAGCGAAGGTTTGACGAAGTTACGTAATGAGCTTACCGAGAAGATGCAACACGATGGTTCAGGCTGGGAAAAGGTTTTGCAGTTGCCGGAAGAAATGCCGGAAGAGCTAATCCACTCGAAATGAGTTTGCTGATGGTTCCAGTCTTAGCCGCCGGAAGCAAAGTTGAACTCTGAATTAACTCCTCACTAAAAATCGACAAAGAGCAATCAGATCATTTATGCGGTTAAGGTTTTCGACAGCAGCGTTGATTCTCGGATGTCTGGTTATGCTTTTCCCGCAAGCCGCCGCCGGCAAGCCCTGGCGAGGGATCGTGCCCCTGCATTCCACGCGCGCCGACGTTGAGCGATTACTGGGTCGAGCCAACTTCGAAGACTCCGGTTACGAAATTGACGGCGTGCGAGTGCAATTAACCTACACCTCACAGGGATGCCAGGAAGGGCTTCCCAGCGGCTGGGGCGTTCCCTCAGATACAGTCGCCAGCATCACAGTATCGTCCAGCGAGGAATTGCTACTCAACGACGTTTTGGTTTCCGGAAGGAACTACGATCAAGTTTACGCGCTGCATGCGCCCCAGTTAATCGAGTATGTCGATGCTGACGAAGGAGTGCGCTACTCAAGCGTTGAGGGCTATGTGCTGAACACGACGTATTTCGGCACCGCAGCCGACAACAAGCAACTCCGTTGCGGAGAATACAAATACGCCGGCCCGGTTCCGGCGGGCGCAAAGAACAAGTTCGATCAGGTCCCGTTCGATTCTTACGGCAGAATACCCTTCACGGACGCCCAGGCCAGACTCGATATTTTCGCAAATCAGCTACGGACGATGAACGGGAACGAACCCCACTATCGCGTTGTAATCATTGTCTATGCCGGTCGCTCGGCCCATGCGGCGGAAGCTGCGGGGATCGCAGAGTGTTCAAGGAACTATCTGGTCGGCGTGCGTAAACTCGATCCCGACAGTATTGTTGCCGTTGACGGC
>JBBRMS010000072.1:0-23133 GCA_038230715.1 Pyrinomonadales bacterium | reverse complement strand
CCAGCCGACGATGCCCAGACCATTGATCATCGTGGTGTGCGAATCGGTGCCCACCAAAGAGTCCGGATAGTAAACGCCGTTCTTCTCCCAAACACACTTGCCCAGGAATTCGAGATTGACCTGATGACAGATGCCTATGCCCGGCGGAATTACCCCAAAGCCGTCGAACGCCTGCATGCCCCACTTCAAAAACTGATACCGCGAGTTGTTGCGCCGGAACTCCATCTCCATGTTTTTGGTAAAGGCATCGCCCGTACTGGCAAAGTCGACCTGCACTGAATGATCTATGACGAGGTCCACCGGCACGAGGGGTTCGATTACACTGGGATTCTGATTGAGCCGGACCACGGCCGAACGCATGGCCGCCAAATCCACCAGCAAGGGCACGCCGGTGAAATCCTGAAGCAGCACCCGCGCGACGACGAACGGCACTTCTTCAGTGCGCTCCCCGTTCGGTTTCCAATTGGCGATACTGCGCACAGCGGCTTCGGTAATTCTTTCACCGTCAAAGTTGCGCAGCACGGATTCCAAAACTATCCGGATGCTGACAGGCAGTCGAGAGACTGGGCCGATGCCCTCCTGCTCGAGTTGCGGCAAAGAGTAGAACTGACCCGTTTTTCCGGTTGCGGGCGCGAAGGATTGCAAAGAGTTGAAAAGGTTGTGTGGCATAGTCGGTGAAAGCCGGCGCCCTGCGTGCTGCGCATGAAAACGCAAACGGAAGCGGGCACTTCTCCCTTGAGATCGATTTACTGTCCTGGGCTTATCAAATCTCAGTTTAAGAGGGCGCTCAGTGATCGTCAAGCGAACGACCTGAGCCTAATGGTTGTAAAGGAACGTTATGTGGAGTGCGCGACTTGTCGCCGCTTTTTTAAACCGCGACTTGTCGCGGCCAACTTTAACCAGATCGCGACGACGAGTCGCCGCTGACTAAAGCGCTGACAAGTCAGCGCACTCAGCACTTCATTGCTGGCCCTTCTTTGCATCTGTTATAGTCGCTTAGCAACCTTCCCCCGTAAATTGAATATGATCTTTTTAGGGCGCATCAGAAGCGCTCCGGATCGCTGTCATTAAGAGGAGACCATTCGTGCCAAAGAAAACACCAGAATCATTTAATTATCTCGCCAACGATCCTGAGTTCGTGCCCGATCCGGAAATCGAAGAGTTCATGGAGGAAGAGATCGCTCGCGCTCCGAAAGATCCTGAGTTGCTGGCCCAGCGTCTGCACAACAACACCGCCGCTTCGCCCGGGGACTCTGGCGGCGACATCGATGCGGCCTGGGAAGATGTTAATGAAAGCGGGTCCGAAACCTTCGCGGGCGACAGCCCTACACCAGATCAATCCATGGTCGAAGAAAACGCCAAAGCAATGGGCGTGAGCCTGGAAGACAACGAAGAGCTGGATTTTGTCGGCAAGCTTGAACGCCGCGATCGCGATCGCTACGAGCTCGAAGAGCAATCAAAAGCGTCCGAGGATTCGATTTAAGATTCTGATGGAGCGCCGTTACTGCGGGAAATTCGCGCGTGGCTGTAACGTCACACTCTTAATCACAACCTTACTTGCCGGTCTGCTGGGCGCTCCCTGCTCGGTCGGTGCGTTCATGATGATGTCCACGTTGCCGATGCCGTCGATGACGCGGCCAAAGACTGTGTATTTGTTGTTAAAGGCCGGCTGCCTCTTAGCAGTGATAAACCACTGACAGTTCGCGCCGTTGACGTCCCCGGTCCGCGCGGCGCCGAGCGTGCCACGCTCGTAAGGGATGTCGCTGAACTCAGCGTGCACGTTCGGATAGGGCGAACCGCCGGTGCCAAACATCGCGGTGTTATTTCCCTTGGTCAAAGGATCGCCGCCCTGGATGATGCCCAGGCTGGGATCAATGCGATGAACCGCGGTCCCGTCATAAAATTTTTCGTTAATTAGTTTCTTAAAACGCTCGACCATTTTCGGGGCTACGTTCGGGTAAAGTTCGAGCACGATCCGGCCATAGTCGGCTGTCTCGATCACTGCGACTTCGGCATCGGCCTGCGGCTTTACTCCCGTTTTGGCGGGTGCTTCTTTGGCGGCATTTGCATCGGCATCTTTGCTCGCCGGCTTATCATTACAGGCGGTGAAAGAAAGGATTAGGAATGTCAGCAAGATTAGGGCTTGAGTAACGGGTCTTTTCACTAGCGATCTCCTTAAGAAATACTTTGCGTCTTTGCGCGTGGGTGATTTATCAACCTGGCGCCCCGGAACTCTCTCACGCAAAGGCGCAAAGACGCAAAGTTAGAAAAGCTTTTTACTGTCGAGCAGGATCGTTACCGGGCCATCGTTGACTAACTCAACCTGCATCATCGCGCGAAAGCTGCCGGTGGCGACTTCATCGATGGCAGTGCGCATTTGCCTGACAAAGAAGTCATACAAGGGCTCGGCCACCTCGGGCGCCGCCGCCTCGATCCATGAAGGCCTGAGACCGCGACGCACGTCTCCATACAAAGTAAACTGCGAGACGATCAGGACTCCGCCGCTCACTTCCTTCACGGAGAGGTTCATCTTCCCTTCATCGTCATCAAAGATCCGCAGTGCAGTAATCTTCTCCGCCAGATAGGCCGCGTCAAGTTTCGTGTCATCGCGAGCTACACCGAGAAGCACAACCAGACCCTTTCCGATCTCGCCGACTGATCTGTCATCGACTGTCACTTTGGCGCTGGTGACGCGCTGAACTACAGCTCGCATTTCTTTCCTAACCCTGGCGAGAAAATCGATAGATAATCATTCCATTTACTTTGACTGGCTGGCCATTCATGAGTGTCGGCGTAAAAAGGGAGTGCCGTGCAGCATCCTCCGCGGCAGCCACCAGAGCAGGATGGATATCACGTGCGCCGATTGCTTTTGCTTGAATTACTTTTCCCTTTTCATCAATCAAGACCTGCACCTGCACTTGTCCTTCAGCATGCGCTGACCGGGCCGCAATTGGATAGGCAGGCTGTACCAGCCTAACCGCTTTGCCGTTTAGAACACCTCCCTGGATCACACCACTCTGGTCGGACAGTGTGGCAATACGCTGCTGCGCCTGCAGCCCTTCGTCAGTCTTGTTTTGCGCAAACAGCACATTTGCATAAGCCTCCAGGGCCTTTACCAGTTCCGGATTACTCTGATCAGCTTTCTTCTCAGCAATCCGAATGGCCTGTTGATAGAAGGCCTCGGCTTTTGCATAGTCCTTATGAAGTCGATACATCTCGCCAAGGTTGAAGGCGGTTTGGGCCACCTCTGGATCATAGGGTCCGAGGGATTTTTCTTTGATTGCCAGAGAGCGCGCCAACAGCCTCTCGCCTTCCTTTTCGTTTCGCTGTTCGTAGGTTACGTAGGCGAGCCGATCCAGAGCGCGAGTCGTACGCACGTCCTCTGGGCCGAACAGCCTGCGGCCGATATCAAGCGCGCGTTGAAAAGGTCCGTAGGCCTCGCCGGGCTTCTTCTTCGCTCGGTAAATCTCACCCAGATTTATCAAAAGCGGGATGAGCGTCTGGTCGCCCGGTCCGACTACCTTCTCGCGCAACTCAAGGGCGCGCTTTGCCAGCGGCAGGGCCTCATCGTACTTCCCTTCATCATAGAGTTGCAGAACTGTGGAATTCAGCTCATTCGACTGAAGCACTTCCGCCGATTGGTTTGGCGAGGCCGTCTGAGCAATGTCCGCAACAGACGCGAGGAGACAAAAAGTGAGTGTGACCAAGATCTGTTTCATTAGCTTATTTCTTTGGCGGCCGGCTCGGTCGAATTTCAACGCGACTCGGCAAGGCGCGATCATCATGATGAAGCAGATCAGTAACCACGCGCGCGATGTCTTCCGGCGTCAACTGCCAAAGCTTTTCCTGGCTGGGCGCGTCACCACCGAACTCGGTGTTGACTGAGCCGGGCATGATGTAGCTGACTTTGATTCCATCATGGCGGACTTCCTGCATTAAGGCTTCGCTGAAGCCATTGAGACCAAACTTGGATGCGTTGTAAGCGGCCATGCGTGGATGCGGGTTCGCTCCGGCCAGTGACGAGATATTTATGATGTAGCCACCGCCGCGTCTGCGCATTTCCGGGATCGCTTCGTGGCAACAGTAGAAGACCGCAAAGAGATTGGTTTCCAGCACGGCCCGAAAATCTTCCGGCGAAGTCTCTTCAACCGTTTCAAAGATACCGATACCAGCGTTGTTCACCAGGACATCGAGACCGCCAAGGATTTCGATCGTGAAAGCCATCAGCGCCTGCACCTCTTCATAGACGCGCAGGTCGCACACGAAACCAACCGTCGAGCCACCCAACTCTTTGACTGTGGCGTCAATCTCGTCTTGATTCCGGGCCGTGATGCAAACCGTGAGACCTTCGCGCACGAGGGCGGCGGCGATGGCATGTCCGATTCCCTTCGTGCCCCCGGTAACGAGGGCGACTTTGCCTTTGAGGTTCATCTTCATGTGGAGTGCGGCGACTTGTCGCCGCTTTTTTTGCCGCGACTTGTCGCGGCCACCCTTACCCAGATCGCAGCGACAAGTCGCTGCCTACGAGAGCGCTGACAAGTCAGCGCACTCCACAATTATTTCAGCTTCTCGCGCAGTCGTTCGTTGACTACTTTTGGATTGGCTTTCCCTTTCGAGAGCTTCATCACTTGCCCAACGAAGAAGCCAAACAACTGCTCCTTGCCTGAGCGATACTGTTCGAGTTGATTTGGGCTGGCGGCGATCACCTCATCGATGACGCGATCAATTTCGCCGGTATCGCTGACTTGCACCAGACCACGCTCCTCGACCACTGCGGCCGCGGGTTTTCCGGTCGCGAACATTTCGACGAGGACATCCTTCGCTTGCTTGCCGCTAATCTTGCCTTCATCGATGAGACGCACCAACGCGCCCAACTCCAACGCCGGAATTGGCGACTTGTCCGCTGTGATACCGGCGCTCTCGAACTCACGAGCCAACTCTGAACGAATCCAATTCGCCGCGGCGCGGGCGTTGCCGCTGGCATCAACCGCCGCTTCGTAGTAGTCGGCCAGAGATCGATCGGCAGTTAGTTGGGCAGCATCGGCAAACGACAACCCATAACTCTCGGCGAACCGTTTTGCCCTTGGGCCCGGCAGCTCGGGAAGCGTTGCGCGCACCTGCTCGATAAACTCATCAGTGACAATCAAAGGTGGCAGGTCGGGTTCGGGAAAATAACGATAGTCGTGGGCTTCTTCCTTCGACCGCATCGGCCGCGTCTCAACCAGTTTCTCGTCCCACAGACGCGTCTCCTGGAACAGACGGCCACCGGATTCCAAAGTCTTGATGTGCCGCTCGACTTCAAATTCGATGGCCCGTTGCATGAAGCGAACGGAGTTCAGGTTCTTCAGCTCGACCTTGGTGCCGAAGGGTTCGCCGATGCGACGCACCGAAACATTCGCTTCGCAGCGCAGGTTGCCTTTTTCCATGTCCGCTTCCGACGCGCCCACCCATTGCAGCGCCCGACGGACGTGGTTGACATAATCATAAGCCTGCCAGGAAGTGCGAAAGTCCGGCTCAGTGACAATCTCGGCGAGGGGAGTGCCCGCGCGATTAAGATCGATGTACGAGTAGCGATCCACCTCCGGCAAACCTTCGTGCACATTCTTGCCCGCGTCTTCTTCCAGATGCAGGCGCGTCACGTTCACCGTCATCGGATGCCAGTCATGCGCATGGCCGGCTTCGTCGCGGTTTGCGGTCATGATTTCCAGCACGCCCTGGGCCGAGAAGGGTTGATCGTATTGCGAAATCTGATATCCCTTCGGCAGGTCGGGCTCGAAATAGTTCTTGCGCGAGAAGATCGATTGGCGATTGATGTTCAGCCCCAAAGCGAGCGCAGCCCGCGCGCCGAGTTCGACCGCGCGCCAGTTGAGCACCGGCAGAGCGCCCGGCAACCCGAGACATACTGGACACGTATTCGAATTCGGTTCGTCGCCAAAGTGCGTCGAACACCCGCAAAAGATTTTCGACGCTGTGTTCAGTTGCGCGTGAATCTCGAGGCCGATAATTGTTTCCCAGTTGTTCATTAGTTGTCAGACACACTTTCGGTTTGTCTGCTCCCTTTTCCACCACGTGAGTCTGATCTATATCCGCCAAACCGAAGTTTGTGTTTCGCTTTGCTTATGGCGCCAGCCAAACCTGCGGGACTCTGGCGAAGCGTGCCTCCTGCTCAAGTTGGCGCCACTGGGCTTCCAGCCCGGCGCGTCTGCTCAACAGATTGTTCAGTCTAATGCTCATGTCGGCGCCGCCGTAATAGTTGTCACGGTAGATATATGGAGCATAGGGAAAGCCAAACGGAGCGGCCGCACTTCGGGACGGGCGTTGCGCTCTTAGCGGCACCGCGCCCAGATTAGATAGCGGCGGCGAGCCGCCCTGTGTGCCCATGCGTCCGGCGCCAGGCTGCGTCAGCGTTCGTCTTCCTCCAAACGATCCAAAAGGAACGCCACCGATAATAAAGCCCTCAGTGACGTAGGGAAGATTCCGAACAGAATCGACTTGTCCTCGGAAATAATTTATCTCAGCATCTACCGACACGATCTCAGTTCGCAGGGCGCGGGCCCGGCTGCGCCAATACGCTTCGTCGTTCGCGGTGTCGGCTGCGCGTCGCTGCGCGTCGCGCATAGTGGCTTCTTCATCCAGTGCTTGTCGCCGGCGGGTCTCTTCGATCGAAGGTAATCCCAATTCGATCCGGCGCTTTTCATAAGACTGCTCACTGGCTAAACGTCTTTGCCGAGAGGCTTCGAGATCAAGATTGGTCAAGGTACGTTGCGCGTGGCGAGTTGATGCCGGTGATTGAGCCGTCTGCTTCGGATCACCGTGTTTGAGAAAGCTGCCGGCCGCTTCGCCATTGGCCCGCTCTGTCGCCGCTACATCGACCAGCAGCAGCTGCATCGTCCGGTTGATTCCGGGAGCAGCTTCGTACGTCATGGTGGTCGCGGTCAGCGTGAACACCGCCGGCACATCAACTTTGTGGCCATCACGAAACACAACGGTGTAAGCCCTCGATGCGCCCGCCAGCGCGAATAGTAGAACGACAACGAACCCCAGTCTGGTGATGAAAGTGGACCAGGAAACCAGATCTTTGCCGACGTGATTCTTTCGCATATGACACCTCAACTACTTGTAATGACTTGTCTGCGGGTTGAAGGATTATAACACCGCAGGCGATAACCGGGTCAGTACCGAGAGCGCGTCATAATTTACGGGCGTATGGAGGTCCTTACTGCTCGAGAAAAGCCCGCCTAGAGTCGGCCCTCTGAACACCTGCAAGCAAAGTGAGGACTACCTGCGACTTAATCTGGTTCCCGGTTTCTTTTGGGTAGCAGAAGAGCGATCCACAACGCACAAATCGTGAACCAACAAAAGCGAACATTGCGTGTGGGTTCGTGGATCATTTTACCTCGCAGCGGTATCTCAAAATGAAAAACCAATGCGGCCAAAAACGTTGCGCACACGCAAGCCCTTTGATATACAATCCGCGCGTTCCCAAAGTCGCACCTCGCAAACCAGGGCGTCCCTTCAATTCGAAGGTACGCATTCTTTGCGGCTACTAACTGTTTCGCAGGAGGATCAAGAATATGGCAAAGACTGTCTGTAAACTTCTCGGCGTGGCTTTTTTGCTTGTAGGTATTGCGGGGATCTTTTCACACGACCTGCTCGGCGCGCACCTGAACATGGCGCATAACATGGTCCACATCGTGTCAGGCATCATCGCCCTATACTTTGGCTTCTCCGGATCGTACAGCGGCGCCCGTGGATTCTGTATTGTGTTCGGCCTCGTCTATCTGCTCTTGGCCGTGTGCGGCTGGTTCCTTGGCACCGGACCAGAACATATGTTCAAGGTCGGAACTCTGCTGATGCTGGGCAAGATGGACCACATCCTTCACGTTGTGCTAGGCGTAATTTTCCTGGCGGGCGGATTGCTCGGCGGCCGGGACAGCTAAGGCAGCGTATCTCGCGAGTACGAAGAGCTACCAGAGATGCGGGTCAGGCCAACATGGCTTGATCGGTGAATGGGTCTCGCTTAACCGCAACGCGCTTGAGTCCTAGAGCCCAGGGTTGCCGCAACGCCACCCTGGGCGGTAGGAGTTAACCGCTTTGCGGTTTCAAACGCGCGGCAATCGCGATTCCACGTTCATCCAATCTCGTTGACGCTCAGCGGATTTCGTTCACGCGCCAACTTTGTCGCCCCAGCCTCGTACTTCGGTTCAAACGGACACCACCTGCATTGGTTGCCGCAGCAACTCCCGCGTTTCTTATGATAAGCGGCGGTCATCACCAGCAACCCATTTTCCAGGTAATAGTCCTCGCCTTCGACCAGGCGCCCTGGCGCGTTAGCGAATGGGTTCTGATCACTTAGCAACGAAATCCTTAACCTCAGTTTGATGGTTTGCGCCCACCTCGATGGTCAGATCAGTCCACCCGCTTGAGCGGGTGGGCTAATCAATCAATCTGTTGAGTGCTAGTCCGCCCGCTCACGCGGAGTGGTACTGACCGTCACCTGAAGCGGAAATTAACTCCACCTCTGCCTACGATTCCCGGCGCGCGAAAACCGTTCTCGAAATACTTCGCGTTGAAAAGATTTTCCGCGCCCGCAAACAGGGTGACAACCAACTGCTCGGATAGACGACGTTCATAGCTGCCGAAGAGATCAGCCTTTGTGTATCCGTGGAACCTGAGTTCGGCGGTGCGGTACGGAAAATCATTTTCGAACACCGGAGCGATGTATGACCCGGTCCGATTCAGCTCAAAGGAGACCAGAAAAGATCGATACCGGTGCGTCAAACTGATCCCTAGAAGGTGCCTGGGAATCACATACTCCGGCCGGCGAACGCCGCCAGTCACTAACCGATCGCTATTCGTGTAGGTATAAGATACGCGCAGATCGCCTCGGCGCCACGGTGCGGCTTCGAGATAGGTTTCGAGCCCGCGCGAACGTCCGCCCGGACGATTCTCGTAACCACTAAATCGCCCAAGCCCGAGTGGATCGGCGCCAAAGTTATTGTTGAAAGCAATCACCCGCTTGAGATGAGTATGAAAGTAGGTCGCGCCAAATCGCGCGCGGTCTTTCGCAATCCGCTGATCAAAACCTCCGTCAAAACTGATCGACTGTTCAGCGCGCAAGGTCGGATCACCAAAGCGCCTGAACCCCAGACTCGAGAAAGCTCCCTGCCCGAATCTTTCGAATAATGATGGCGCGCGAAATCCGTTGCCCACATGGGCCCGCAGTTTGGTGCCGGAGGAACGAAAGAAGTACGCAACCGAACCATCACCGGTCACAGATGTTTCCGGCTTTATCGCCGCGAGCGAACCCGGACGATCCGCGGCGCTGATACTAAAGTATTGCCCGCGGGCTCCCACCGAAATCTGCAAACGATCTTCGAACAGGAAGATCTGATCCTGGCCAAAGATTGCAAAGGTGCGCTGGCGATCGGTCGTGTTGTTAGGCCCGCCGAATGACGGGGTCGAGGACTGGAAGATCGACTCACGTTCGTACTCAACACCCACAGTCGCCAGATTGTGCTCGCCCAGACGCAGGTTCGCCCGGGCATCGATAGTGTCCGTCTTCCCATTGTTAAAGCCGGCAAAAGCAAAATCGCCGAAGGGATAAAATTGAGCGAACTTTGGATCGATGCGCGGCCCGTTATAGTTCCGCCTCTCGTTACCGACATGTTGATAGGCGATCGAATATGAAAGCTTGTCGTTGACCTGCTGTGACCATCTCACTGAACCGACCAGCACGCGGTTACGCCGCCCCTCGTCCGGATTGTTGAGCTCACTATGAAAGCTCACACCCTCAACGGCAGCGGGAAAAGTTCCGGCATTGAAGGCGCCTGGAAGCGCAAAGGGACTGTCGTTGATTCGTCCGTTGGCGATGGTCCCATAAAAGTTGGCGGCAATGGTTATCCTCGGCGTGATATTGGATTGAATCCGGCCCGTGGCCACGGTATTGCCATATTCGTCGTTGCCATCGACTCCGTGCCGCACGTCCAGACGCGTGAGACCGAAACTGTAACCAGCGTCTTTGCCAATTCCGCCTGCGCCCCGAATGCGCTCGCGAAATAACCCCAGACCACCGCCGTCAAAGCCAAACTCGAAATGCGACCGGCCGGAACCAGTCCTGGGCACCAGGTTGATGACACCACCAATAGCATTCGTGCCGTAGATCGACGAGCCCGATCCCCGCAGCACCTCGACTCGATCCAGATCACCGGGCAGCAGATCCGGAATCACTACCGCGGCCGATCCGTTGATGTCCGATGCGTCGCGGACGCGCAAACCATCCAGCAGGATCGCCGTATCAAAGGTCCTCAGTCCGCGCAGCCTAACTGAGGTTAAGGCGCCAATCGATCCTTGTTGCTGCACCCGAACGCCGGGAATACCACGCAAACTTTCAGGCAGCGTCAACTCTCGTTTGTTTTCGATCGTCTGAGCGTCGAGCAAGCTGACTGCTTTTGATAGCTCATCGATTCGTTGAGCGGTGCCGCTGGCGGTTACTACAACGCTTTCGTTAATGGCCTCGACCGAAAGCCTTTCGTCGTTGGAGAGTGACTGACCACGGTTGAGTTTCAACTCGTTTGAGGTGAAGGCGGCAAAACCACTCGCCCTGATCTCCAGCACGTATGCGCCCGGCGCCACGTCGCGAAACGAGTAGCCGCCATTGTTATCACTGGTCGCGAACAGTTGGTTACCGCTACGCGAGCGCAGACGGAGTTCAGCGCCTGCCACACTCGCGCCTTGCTGATCGGTTACGCGGCCGGTGATTGAGGAGGTGCTCTGCGCCAGGGCCCATGAACCGCAGATGAGCATCAACCCGGTCAGAATCAAAATCCTGAAAGCGTAACGTCTCCCGGGTTGGGAGGTTCGTGGGCTGCTCCCATCCGCAACCTCGCCGGGCTTGCCTTCCTTACTTTCGCCCCATCCCAGGGTAGTCGGCGCGCGCCAACCCTGGGCTTTGATACTCAACCGCTTTGCGGTTGTAAACCTTGCGAAACCTAACGAACCGATATCGCCCTTCTCATACATTATGCTTTTCATTTTTAGCTTCTCCTGCCCGTCGCAGTGCGAGCTTGAAGTGATCGGCGAGCAGATTTCCTGACTCGCGGCGTGACTCTCTTGAATCGCCAACCCTCCGCGCCTTCCCACGCTTACGCGCAGTGGCTAAAGCCTGCGGAGTTTTGTCGCCGCTTACAGTTGCGCGGGCAGTGGCGGCTTTGAACCGCCTTCCCTGTCTCGCCTCTCAACGGTTAATAGGGTTCGACAAACTTCAGTTTGCCACCTTCCGAAATACAGAACTTTTATAGTCGGGCTACTGCTCGACCAGCGGGCGTTAGCCCACTTCTAAATCACTAGGTCATCAAATGTACTGGGGTAATTCTGGGCGCGCCCGTGACTGGGTGCGCGTCAACCAGCACCTGCAAACCGAAAACTTCTTTGAGCAGCTCCGGCGTAAATACTGTCTGCGGCGGCCCGCTCGCGATTTCGCGCCCACTCTTTAAGAGCATGACTTGATCGGCAAACTCCGCCGCCAGATTTAAGTCGTGCGTGACAACTACGGCTGCACTCTGCTGATCGTTACAGCGGCCGCGGACCAGTCTTAACATCGTTGCCTGATGAGCCAGATCGAGATTCGCGGTCGGCTCGTCGAGCAGAAACACTTTCGCCTCAGTTGCGAGGGCCCGCGCAACCACGGCCCGCTGGCGTTCGCCGCCCGATAATTCATTCATTAAGCGAGTTTCGTAGCCTTCCAGTTCTGTTTCACTCAGGATGCCGCGGGCGATCTCGACATCCCGATCGCTCTCCCAACCCCACGCGCTCGACCAGGCATAGCGACCGCTCAGCACGAACTCCAAAACGGTTACCGGAAACCGCAACTCTGACTCCTGAGCAACCACCGCGATGCGCCGCGCAACCTCCCGCCGAGAAAAGGCTTGCAACGGCCGGCCAGCGAGCAGAACTTCACCGCTCGTAGCCTCAATGCTATGGTTAAGTGCGCGCAGCAGAGTGGACTTCCCGGCGCCATTCGGCCCGATGATCGCGATCAACTCTCCCGGCCGGACCCGTAGAGACACATCAACCACTGCGCCACGTGGGCCATAGTTCACTGTGATGTGATTCGCCTCGAGCATCCCGGACGACAAACTGAAGTTGTCGTACACCTCTAACCCTTCTTCAACAAATAAATAAACAGCGGCGCGCCAATCAAAGCCGTGATTGCGCCTACCGGCAATTCGCGCGGCGCGATGATCGTGCGGGCCACTGTGTCAGCCACAATAACGAACGCCGCCCCAGCCAGTGCTGAGCCGATAATTACCACCCGATTGTCGCTGCCCAGAGACAGGCGCACCAGGTGCGGTACCACCAGGCCAACGTAACCAACCGAGCCGCTCGAAGCCACCGAGGCGCCGACTAATAGGCTCGCCGCGATGAAGACAGTCAACCGCACCCGTCCGACCTCAACTCCGAGATCGAACGCATCACGCTCGCCCAACATCATCAGATTTAACGAACGCGAATTCCTCACCAGCGCCCCGACGCCGATTAAGGCTGCCGCCAAGGCGATTGACAACAGTTTCGGCGTGGTGCCGGACAGGTCGCCGAGCAACCAGAATGTAAACGAGCGAATCCGCGTAGCGTCCATCAGCGTCGTGATGAAAACGATTGCCGATGAAAGGAACGTCGTGACAATCACGCCGGCGAGAATCAGACGCTCGGGCGTAGCCCCTGCGCGCCCTCGCGCAAGTTGATAAACCACCAGGGTAGCGATCAGGGCGCCGGCGGAGGCCATCACCGGCCGGCTCCACTCGTGGGCGCCGAAAAACACAAGCGCCGTCATCGTACCGACCGCCGCACCGTTCGAGACGCCGAGCAGATAAGGTTCAGCCAGCGGGTTGCGCAGCAGAGCCTGATAGCCCGCGCCCGCCGATGCCAGGCACATACCCACAGCGCCGGCCAGCATGATGCGCGGCAACCGCAGATCAAACAGAATCGCCTGCTGCTCAGATGTGAGTCCGCAATTCGACCGCCCTGCCAGGGCACACAACGAACCTGATAAGGGGAGGCGCTGACTGCCCAGCAGCGCCGCGATCACGAAGATGACGGCGAGGAGGATAAGCAGCACAGCGCAGATCAAGAGCGTCCGACCGAAGGTCGCGCGTCCTGAGTTAATTGAAGCTGTGAGCTTAGTCATGGTGCCGGTGCGAAACCGTGCTAACCGATCGCGGACATCCGGTCCGCTCTTTACCTGAGCATCTCAGGATGTAACACCCGGGCCATTTCTTCCAGGCCGTCAACCAGGCGCGGGCCCGGACGCGAAAGATGATCTTCGTTGAGCTTGAAAACTCGATTGTTCAAAACCGCCGGAGAATTGCGGAGCGCCGCGGCCACGCTTGAGTTGGCGGTGGCCATTGATCCTCCCGTCGGCAGAATGATTGCCTCCGGGCGCGCCGCGAGGGCCGCTTCGGCACTGAATCGCGGAAACGAAGTTGGCACATCAGCCGTTACCGACACGCCGCCCGCCCGCCGCACCAAATCGGTTAAATAAGATTCACGCCCAATGGTATAAAGCGGCTCGTCGGAAACCTGGTAGAAGACCTTGATCGGTTTTAAGCTCTTGACCGCCGCCGCTACTGCATCCGAACGCCGGCGCAGATCGGCAACCAGTTTCTGTGCCCGTTCCGGCGTGCTCAGCAAATCGCCCAAGCTGTAAATCGATCGAAAGACCTCGTCCAGATTGTGCGGGTCAGTCACATAAACCGCGATCTTTTGCTGATCCAGTTGTTTGGTAAAGGCCTCGAGTTGTGAAGCAGTCGAGACCAGCACGAGTTGGGGCTTCAAAGCGATGATCCGTTCAATACTAGGCGTCATCGTATCGCCGATTTCGGCGACGCTTTTCACCTCGACCGGGTAATCGCAATACTTGGTGCGACCGACCAGCCGATCGCCGGCGCCGACTGCATAAACAATCTCGGTGAGATTTGGGGCGAGAGAAACGATGCGATCGATTTGCACAGCCAGCTGGACGTGACGGCCGGCCTCGTCGGTAACTTCACGAGTAGCGGGGTTTGAGGTTGAGTTCTGATTGAGCCGGGGGGAACACGACGCGAGCAAGATCAACGCGAAAACGATTAAAGCTGCAAGACCAACGATCTCTGTGCGACCTCTGTGTCCCTCTGTGTCTCTGCGGTGAATTCGTCGCGAAAAAGATTTACCGCGGAGAGGGCACAGAGAAGAATGATTGTTACTCTTACAAGACAAAATCCCGTCGACCTTTCTGTCACGCGCGTGCGACAGGCTGGCGACGGGATCTTTTCCGGGAAGAGAATGCCCATGACGGCCTGAACACCCTGGCGCGAGGCGTTCTAAAGCTGCAAACAGCGTCTGGGCAGGTCTCCTGGCTTTTGCATCGTCGCTGGACTCAGCGGCGATCTTCACAGTGGCGCGACCGCGCGGGATTCTCACCCGCTTCCCTATTCTCCCCGCTCAACGCGGGACACCCAAACGCATTTGAAAGAACTGGTGTTCGATTGAAGGCGCAAGTTACCACGCGTAGATGGTGAAGTCAAAAATGTCTCTCCGCCTCGATGAAGACGATCCACGAAACCACACGAATCGAACCGGACTCAACCCGCTTAGCGTTTTTCGCAGATCATCCTCAAAAAATATTGTAGCCAAAGTAAACAGACATAGACACGGACCATGCCCAAACCGAAAACCCGCTCGTAGGTTGACCTGATCCTGTTTCCACAATGATACTCAACCGGCAAAGGAGACCCTATCGAATGCATTCAAGGCTTGAAGAAGTTCTGAGTTATCTGGACACACAAAGAGCGGCATTGTTTGAGGCGGTCCAACTGGTGCCGGCAGAAATGCGTGATCAAAAGCCGGGTCCGGATCGCTGGTCAATGGCCCAGGTTCTGGAACACCTCATGATGATCGAAAGACGAATCAGCATGGGCGTGACCAAGTGGGTGAGCGATGCACGCGCTGGAGAACTCGGACCCGAGACCGAGACATCTTCAGTGATGGCTACTCTGCCACTCGACCTGATCGTCGATCGCAGTCAGCGGCGGAATGCCCCGGAAGACGTCGCGCCCCGCGGAGAAATGGACGCAGCTTCGGCCTGGGCGGCGTTGGAAAAGTCACGAGCAACCCTTCGCACCGGTGTCCTCGCCGGCGATGGCCTGGCCCTGGGCGAGGTCATTCAGAAGCATCCCGTCCTCGGTCCGATAAATATTTATCAGTGGCTTTTGTTTGTGGGCAGCCACGAAGGCAGACATACCGCCCAGGTGGTTGAGATTGCGGCGGAACTAAAGTCGCAAACAAATAATGCCGCAAGTGGGTCAGAACCGCCTGCGGTAGCGGGCGGTTGACCATTCAATCGAGTCAGACTGATCTTCTGAGGCTTCTTCCATCTTCCTTGTTTGAGACGGTCATCCGGCCGCTACCGCAGGCGGTTCTGACCTCTCGCTCGTGCCTGCCCCAGAGTCGCGTTGCTATGCGCCATCGCCTCGGTTAAGATTCCCGCTGAACTTCAAACCAAAATAGATTTTTCCGGGACCTGATGATCAAAACCGTCGAATGGACCAATGAAGGTGTGCGCATGCTGGACCAGCGGCTGCTGCCCACTGAAGAAAAATATCTCATCCTGCGTTCGTACGAAGAAATCGCTGACGCAATCAAGAAGATGGTAGTGCGTGGCGCACCGGCAATTGGCGTTTCGGCGGCCATGGGTCTGGCCCTCGGTGCCAGCCAGTCAGTGGGAACCTCAATCGCTGATCTGGAATACGACTTCAAATTCATGTGCAAAGTCATGGAGGCGACCAGGCCAACTGCGGTGAACTTGTTCTGGGCGGTCGAGCGCATGCGCGCAGCGCTCCTAAAAGCCAAGACCGAAACCAACAGCGTCGAAGAGGTAAAGAGGCTTTTGGTAAAGGAAGCCATGGCCATCTTCGATGAAGACCTTGCCTCGAACCGCGCCCTGGGAAAGTTCGGCGGTGAATTGATTGCCGACGGCGCCACGGTCCTGACGCACTGTAACGCGGGTGCTCTGGCGACTGCCGGCGACTATGGC
Source organism: Pyrinomonadales bacterium (assembly GCA_038230715.1). Taxonomy (GTDB): domain Bacteria; phylum Acidobacteriota; class Blastocatellia; order Pyrinomonadales; family Pyrinomonadaceae; genus UBA11740. The sequence continues at coordinate 7,064 of JBBRMS010000072.1, read as the reverse complement.
ACGGCACTGGGCGTAATTCGCGGAGCTATCGATGCCGGCAAACGCGTGGCGGTGATCGCCGATGAGACGCGGCCCTTTTTGCAGGGCTCACGCCTGACTGCCTGGGAATTGGCCCAGGACAATATCCCGGTGACTGTAATCACCGACAACATGGCCGGCCATGTGATGAAGCAGGGCAAAGTTGATTGCGTGGTGGTGGGCGCCGATCGTATCGCCGCAAACGGCGACACGGCCAATAAGATCGGCACCTACATGGTGGCGGTCCTGGCAAAGCAGCACAACATCCCCTTCTATGTGGCGGCGCCGATCTCGACTGTGGATTTGAATACGCCGACGGGCGAAGAGATTCCGATCGAACAACGCAACGCGCGTGAAGTTACTCACATCGGCGATCAGCAACTTTCTCCCGATGGTGTCGCCGTACACAACTTTGCTTTCGATGTGACTCCCAATGAATTCATCGCCGCGATCATTACGGATCGCGGAGTTGCGCGAGCCCCGTACAATGAAAGCCTCAGTAGTCTGGCGACGACGCGTTCGGCGCGCGCGTCTTAGAGCGGGGAGCGCGATGGCATCAGAAATAAATCAGCAAACTCTTTCGTTACCGCATGACCTGGCGCGGGCAGTTGAAGCGGCCCTCGATGATTGGCAGAAGGCTGACAAGGTCCGCCGGCTATGGGCGGGCGATGCATCCATTTGGACGAGCAGCGGCGAAGAGAATTGGCTCGGCTGGTTGGATATCGTTGCCGAGCAACAAAGGAATGTGCGGCGCTTCAGCAACTTTGCCGCGGAAGTGAAGGACGCCGGGTTTTCGCACCTGTTGCTTCTGGGAATGGGCGGTTCAAGCTTGTGCCCCGAGGTGATGAGTGAATCATTTGGCAGCGTCGAAGGTTTCCCCGAGTTGCACGTGCTCGACTCAACCGATCCGGCACAGGTGAAGTCGGTCGAAAACAAGATCGATCTCGCCCAAACCCTGTTCATTGTTTCCAGCAAGTCCGGCTCAACTCTCGAGCCGAATATCTTCAAACAATATTTTTTCGAACGAGCAAAGCAGGTCTTGGGCGACGAGGTGGGCAAACGCTTCGTCGCCGTCACTGATCCAGGATCGAAACTCCGGCAGGCAGCGGAAACCGACCGCTTCCGGAAGATTTTTCTGGGCGTGCCCAGCATCGGCGGACGCTACTCGGCCCTCTCTGATTTTGGTCTGGCGCCGGCCGCAGCCGCGGGCATCAACGTGGAAAATTTTCTCGATTCGACCCGCAAAATGGTCGACGCGTGCGGGCCTGAAGTTCCTGCATTGGACAATCCGGGCGTGGTTCTCGGAGCTCTCCTCGGAGTGGCGCACAATCACCATCGAAACAAGGTAACGATTATTGCGTCGCCGGGGATCTACGATCTCGGAGCTTGGTTGGAACAATTGCTGGCTGAGTCAACAGGCAAAAATGGCAATGGTTTGATTCCCGTCGATCGCGAGTCGCCGGCGAGCCCCGGGGCATACGGTGACGATCGCCTGTTTGTCTATCTGCGCTTGGAATCCGATCCGGACGCTGCCCAGGACGCGGCCATACAGGCTCTTGCAGAAGCGGATCAACCGGTCGCGACATTTTCCATCGGCGAAGTTTACGATCTGGGGCAGGAATTTTTTCGCTGGGAGATCGCGACGGCCGTTGCCGGCTCAATCATCGGCATCAATCCTTTCGATCAGCCTGATGTCGAAGCCAGCAAGATCGAGACGAAGAAACTAACCGAGGCCTACGAGCGCGAGGGCTCGCTGCCGGTTGAGACGCCCTTTTTTGAAGCCGACGGGATCAAACTCTTTGCTGATTCGAGAAATGCAAATGCATTGAATGGGCTCGTTGCCGATCAAACGCTCGCAGGATTTTTGAAGGCACATCTCGATCTCTTACAGGCGGGCGATTACTTTGCCCTGCTGGCTTATATCGAGAGGAACGAGGCTCACCAAAGAGCATTGCAGGCAGCGCGCCATTTTGTGCGAGACGAAAAACGCGTCGCCACCTGTCTCGGCTTTGGACCGCGGTTCCTGCATTCAACGGGACAGGCTTACAAGGGCGGCCCCAACCAGGGTGTCTTCCTGCAAGTAACTTGCGATGATGCCATTGATTTGCCCGTGCCGGGACAAAAATACACTTTCGGAATTGTGAAGGCCGCTCAGGCACGGGGCGATTTTGAAGTGCTGGCCGAGCGCGGGCGGCGCGCTTTGCGCGTGCACCTGGGTACGGATGTAGAGGCAGGCCTCGCGCAGTTGAATCTGGCCGTCAGGGCAGCCTTGGCTTAATGATCTTCTCAGTGGTTCTCTATGCCATGTCTGTGACTCTGTGGTGAATTCTTCCGCACAAACACAAACCACAGAGACACAGAGATCGCACGGAGTTGCACAGAGAAATCCAAAGACTGAAGGTACAAAGATGCAAATTGGAATGATTGGTCTGGGCCGGATGGGCGCGAACATGGTGCGGCGGCTGATGCGCGGTGGTCATCAATGCGTCGTCTGGGACGTTAGCCCAACCAGTGTGCAGGCGCTCGCGGGAGAAGGCGCGACGGGGGCTGAATCGCTCGACGACTTCATCGCCAAACTCACGAAACCGCGAGCAGTTTGGATCATGGTGCCGGCCGGGAATGCTACTGAGAAAACGGTGACTGATCTCGCCGCGCGCATGGACGCGGGCGACATCATCATCGACGGCGGCAATTCATATTTCAAAGACGATGCGCGCCGCGCGATTGCCTTGCGTGACAAGGGGATCAACTACATGGACGTTGGAACCAGCGGTGGCGTCTGGGGATTGGAGCGCGGCTATTGCATGATGATCGGCGGTCCGGAAGAGACCTTTCGCCATCTCGATCCGCTTTTCAAGACGCTGGCCCCCGGTCATGGAGAGATCGGCCGCACACCAGGACGTGAACAGTCCACCGGCACAGTCGAAGAAGGTTATCTTTACTGCGGCCCCTCAGGCGCCGGCCATTTCGTGAAGATGGTCCACAACGGCATTGAGTACGGTCTGATGCAGGCTTACGCGGAGGGCTTCGACATTTTTCATAATGCCAATTCAACAGATTTGGCAGCTGAACATCGCTACGATCTTAACGTGGCGGACATTGCCGAAGTCTGGCGCCGCGGTAGCGTCATCTCGTCCTGGCTGCTCGATCTTACCGCAATGGCGCTGGTCGAAGATGCTGAGTTGTCGAACTACAACGGCTTTGTTCAGGACTCGGGCGAAGGACGCTGGACTGTTATGGCGGCCATCGAAGAGGCCGTGCCGGCAGAGGTGCTTAGCGCAGCGCTCTACACCCGCTTTCGTTCGCGGCAGGAGCACACCTTCGCTGAAAAGATCCTATCGGCTATGCGACAGAAGTTTGGCGGACACCTGGAGCCGCGTAACAAGACCTAGGGTCAGGTGGGATTCATTTCGGGCGTGTCGGTGTGATTTCGAGCCTTCGTGCCATGGCAGAACGATTCACCTAATCACACTGAGAACCACCAGTCACGGTCGTCTTGCTTTGGTTTTCTTTCGCTACCTATGATGACATCCACAACAACACCATCCGTCGAACCCACACATATTGGTCCACCGTGTGTCCTCGTGATCTTTGGCGCGGCCGGCGATCTCACCAAGCGCAAGTTGATCCCGGCTCTCTATAATCTCAAGCAGAACAACTTATTGCCCGATGAATTTGCAGTCATCGGCGTAGCCCGCGCCGTCATGAGCGACGACGAGTTCAGGTCGCGGCTCGGTGATGATATCAAGCAGTTCGCCGACGAAGATATCAACGCGAGTGAGTGGCAGTGGCTGGCGGAACGACTGCATTACATTCCAGGCGATTTTGATGACGACCAGACTTTCACCCGCTTAAAGGAAATGCTGGGCAAGATCGACTCGGAACGAAAGACTCTGGGTAATTACTGTTTCTATCTGGCGACTGCGCCTGACTACTTTGCATCCGTCGCCCAAAAGCTGGGCTCAGTTGGATTGACTGAAGAAGCGGACGGTCCCTGGCGCCGGGTCGTAATCGAGAAACCCTTCGGTCGTGACTTAAGTTCAGCGCAGAAGCTAAATTCGGATCTGAAACAGATTCTGCAAGAGAAGCAGATTTATCGCATCGATCATTACCTGGGTAAAGAGACTGTCCAGAACATTTTGGTATTTCGGTTCGGCAACGGGATTTTCGAGCCCATCTGGAATCGCCGGTACATAGACAGCGTACACATCACGGCCGCCGAAAAAGTCGGTGTCGAACAACGCGGTGGATATTACGAAACAGCCGGCGCTTTGCGCGACATGGTGCCCAATCACCTGCTGCAACTGGTTACGTTGACCGCGATGGAGCCTCCGGTTTCTTTTAAGGCCGATGCGGTTCGAGACGAGCAAACCAAGATCCTGCACGCCATTCAATGCCCTTCCCCCGAGGAAGCCGGCCAGCGCACGGTGCGCGCGCAGTACGACGCCGGCACCATCGACGGCGAGGCGGTTCCGGCGTATCGAGGCGAAGCCAACGTTGCCCCAGACTCTCAGGTCGAAACTTTCGTGGCGCTAAAGCTTTTGATTGATAACTGGCGCTGGGCCGACGTGCCCTTCTATTTGCGGACAGGCAAGCGCCTCGCCTCGCGTGACACCGAGATTGCGATTAAGTTCAGACGCGCCCCTTTCGTGCTGTTTCGTGACACGCCGGTGGATAAACTTTCAAGCAATCATCTGGTGCTGCATATTCAGCCCGATGAAGGAATCACTGTGCGCTTTGGCGCCAAGCTGCCGGGTCCGGTACTGAAGATTGGCGCGGTCGACATGAATTTCGACTATGAAGATTATTTTGGGAAGACACCCAGCACCGGATACGAGCGCCTCTTGCACGATTGCATGATGGGAGATGCGACCCTGTTCCAGCGGGCCGATCAGGTTGAAGCCGCCTGGAGTGTTGTGGCCCCCATTCAAGCCGCCTGGGGTTCGGACGCGCCCCCACCTCTCTCGAACTACCAGGCCGGCACCTGGGGACCAAAAGAATCTGATGAATTGTTGGCGCGTGACGGACGAGAATGGGAAGCGACGAAGAATATTCACGCCCGGAAATAGCTTGCCTTATCGCGCTGCAACTTTAGGCGATCCACGAAATCACACGAAGGTAATTCTTGCTCTCAGTTTTGGTGTGAATTCGCGGATCGTTTTTCTTACCCCAAAAATTTAATCTGCAAGGCTTGAAGTGAACCAGACTATTCGGCGGGTTGATAACGTTGCGTGCGATGTGCGCGCCGCCAACCCGGCTTTTGATTAAACCGCTTCTCGTGCCGCTCAACACAATCCCAGCATTGATAGTGCGGCCGGTTGTCCGGGCCGAGAGACTCGACGACGTGCGTTGTTTCGCGATCACAGCGTTCGCAGCGATGCATTGTGAGATGTTCAATTCCCATTCTTTAACCTGCCGGGTTGTTATTATGACCTTTTGTCGGATGAACGCCAATTCAGCCTCCGGTTAGATAATCCCCTAAAATGTTTTTTGTATTGTCTTACTTAACAACAATGATCCCCGAATTTCGCGAAACAGGGCCAAGACAATTCGGTCGGTATGGGTTCGTCGATCGTCTTACTTACTGCCGCAAGAAGATCTCAGCACCGGACACCGTCAGATTTAACCGTCTAAAATCCCTCGGTAGGAAAGCTCTCCATTCACGATTCGGGCCGCCGAAGTGAACGGATGAATTTCGGATTTCCCCACCGCCATGATGTGACTAACCTTGATGCCTTTGGCTTTCAGACAATCCGAAATCAAGCTCCGGTGACAGCGCCACCAGACTGCCTCCGCACACGTGATTGCCGTTCGCAAGTTGCTCGCCAGCATCAGCAGGCGTGTCATACCTTCATCAAATTCTGTTGTTTCCATGTAATCCGCATAGCCGCGAAATGTTTTGTTCCTCCACGCCATATTGTTTGAATCAGGACGCATACGACGTCGGCCCCCGAGGTCGGGAAAGTGCTGGTACTCGATTCCCGCCGCGGGCAAAGAAACTTCCAATTGCTCTTGATTGAAGTGCGGGTAACGCCTGGATCCGGGAAAGCTACGGACGTCAGCGAGCACCTCGATGTCGAAGGATCTGAGAGTCTCGATGAATACGTCGAGCGGATGCGTGGAGTGGCCTACAGTCCAAATTTCGAGTTTGGATTTGCTCATGAAAAGGCTATCTGAAAGCTGCGTCATATTGGGCCACCTTCACCCTGCGTTCATTTGCGCAAGCACCGCTTGTTTTAACGGAATGACCTGCTTGCGCGACAAAATAAGTCTTGACAGTCGCAAACTGCGAGGAGTATAAGGCGCGTGTCCCAAGGCTTCTGATTAGATGCGCCGCGCGGCGGATGCTCACCAAACCAACGTCTATTCCGTAGCGCACAGCATAGCCGATTTTCCTGAATCTGCGGGTTCCGCCGTCGAAGTATTTTACTCTCTCCGGCCACCAACGAAGCGTCAAAGGAGGTCGAAATGTTTGGCTCGTCTATTATTGATATTGCCATCGGGTTGATATTTGTCTACCTGCTGTTCAGTCTTATTTGTTCGGCGGCGAACGAGACCATCGAGCGCTTCTCAAAGATGCGGGCGAAGGATCTCGAGCGCGGGCTGGGTGAAATGCTACGTGACGATGGCCTGGTAGAACGTCTCTACAAGCATCCTTTGATCTTCAGTCTGTTTCCCAAGCCCTACGCAAAACGGGGCGCTAACCTTCCCTCATATATCCCCGCGCGATCTTTTGCGCTCGCTCTGATGGATACCGTTTGTCCCCCGGACGATGGCGACAGGTCAGGAGCAGCCGGCTCGACCGGCGCCGGCGTCGCAGGGTCGACGGGCTCTGCGCTGATCGACATCAGAGAGCACTTACCAAAGCTGCGCGCAACGCTGATCGCCAACACCACGATACCCGACGATGTGAAGAGGGCTTTGGTGACATGTATTGACGCCGGATCTGACGACCCCAAGAAAGTTCGACAGAACATCGAAGAGTGGTTTGACAGCGCAATGGATCGCGTCTCGGGCGGATACAAGCGGCGCTCTCAGCTGATCAT
>JBBRMS010000071.1:0-23159 GCA_038230715.1 Pyrinomonadales bacterium | reverse complement strand
TCGAACCTGCATATCCTTTCGGACGGCGGTTTTCAAGACCGCTGCACTACCATTATGCGACCCCTCCGCATGCCAGGCTGTCGAAGACTATAACGCAGGGCGGTTTGTGGCCTCAACCTCGCTCGGGCGCACAAGCAGGTTATGTACTCTGAGGTTTAGAGAAACTCGCGGCCCGAGGCCGATCCCGCAGTTGCAGTTTGGTGGGATTTTGGTTAACAGCGATGGGAAGCGACTCGTTGGGATTGCCACAGCCAAAAAGTTATTGAGCCAATAAAGAGGGCCGACTGAATCCAGTCTTTGGCCGCATTACCCTTGATCCGTAACATCAAGTCCTTCATCTTCATTGCCCGCACCCAGGCTGCTTCGGTCCCATGCTTCATGCTGGCCCATCCTGGCACGGTGCCCCTGACCAGCCCCCTCAAGCGGACACTTCATGTGCTCCCGACACCCCCGGCTGCCAGAATTGACAACATTGTGGCCGTGTAGTAGCGTCCGAGATACACCTATGCCAAAGAGTATTCCGCAGGGTCACCCTCGCAATCACACAAGAATTTACCCGGGAGAAAGACTGACCAGTTGAAGCACATCGAGCTTCCACCACGCGGGCTGGAAACGCTTTTCGGCGTTCACGACCAGAACATCAAGTACCTCGAGTCCCTGCTCGATGTCCAGATCAACGGGCGCGGGCACAGTCTCAACGTTGACGGCGATCCCAAAGACGTCGAAACCGTCGAGCATATTCTCGAGGACTTCTCTTCCCTGTTTGCCGAAGGCCGCCAATTTACCGACAAGGAACTCCGCGAAGCGTTTGCGCAAATCGCCGAAGATCGCGCTTACACCCTGCGCGATTACTTCACGCGATCGCGCTTCAGCCCGGCGGGCAAGAAGCAGGTCGCGCCGAAGTCGGCGATGCAGCGTCGCTACATCGAAGCGATTCAACAGACGGACATCGTCTTCGGCATTGGTCCCGCGGGTACCGGCAAGACGTATCTTGGAGTCGCGATGGCGGTGCAGGCCTTGATGCAAAAGCAGGTGAACCGCATCGTGCTGGCGCGACCGGCGGTGGAAGCCGGAGAGAAGCTTGGTTTTCTGCCCGGAGACTTGCAGGAAAAAGTAGATCCTTACCTGCGGCCGCTCTACGATGCTCTGTTCGACCTGGTCGACTATGAACGGGTCACTAAGCTTTTGGAAAAACGAGTGATCGAAATCGCGCCCCTCGCATTCATGCGCGGTCGCACGCTCGCGGACGCATTCGTGATCCTGGACGAAGCGCAGAACACCACCAGCGAACAGATGAAGATGTTTCTGACCCGCATCGGATTCGGATCGAAGGCTGTAATCACCGGCGACGTGACCCAAATCGATCTTCCGCACGGCAAACGTAGCGGCCTGGTAGAGGCTGAGCGCGTTCTGGCCGGTATCGATGGCATCGCTTTTGTCTACTTCAGTGACAAGGACGTGGTGCGACACAAACTCGTGCAGATGATCATCAAAGCCTACGAGTCACACACCAAGAAAAGCGAGATGTAGACATGTCAGAACCGCCTGCGGTAGCGGGCGGTTTATTTGGAGATGAATCGCGCCTATACCAAAGACAAACCGCCAGCTACCCCCAGCTGCTCTGACAAGATGATCGAAGTTGTTAACCGCCAACGAAAGATAAAGCTCGATTGCCAGGGCTGGCTGCTGTTCACCACTAAAGCCTCGGGAGCTCTGCCAGTGACGGCGACGGGCGCGACGGTAGCTTTTGTTTCCGATCGCACAATGAGCGAACTCAACCGCATGTGGCGCGGTCAGCGAACAACTACAGACGTGCTTTCATTTCCCTCGAAACAGGCTGAGTTCGAGAAGACGGAAGGCTTGAGCCTCGGTGATATCGTAATTTCGGTTGAGCAGGCAAAGCGCCAGGCCAAAGCGCATCGACTGAGTTTTGAAACCGAACTAGCCCAGCTGATCCTGCACGGACTGCTCCATTTATCGGGTTACGATCACGAGACCGATCAAGGTGACATGAACCGCCTGGAGTTGAAGCTGCGAAAGCGTCTGGGAATTGACGGGTAGCCCCCTGTGAGACTCGAGGTGGGGATTCGAGGATGTTCAGCTTTTGTCTATTTGTCGCGGACGGTTTACGATTGACTCGCCCTTATGGAAATTGAATTAGGCATCAGCTTTTTCCTGCTTTTGGCGCTGACATTTCTCGCGACAGTTGACATGGCCTTCGGTCAACTAAGCGACGTTGGACTCAGACGTCTGGCCACCGAAGCTGAGGAGCATCCCGATGCCCGCTATACGCCGCTGCTCAAAGAGATCCTGGAAAATCGCGCGCGATTCAGTTTTACGCTCTCAGCGGTAATCCAGATTCTGCTGGTCGCTTTCTCGGTCCTGGTCACGTTCATTTCGTTGCGACTACTTTCCGGCAGCAGCTGGGCGCTCCTCATTTCGCTGGTTTCGGGTCTGTTGCTGGCCGGCATTGTTCGACAATTCATTCCGCGTCTCATCTCTCTACGTAATCCTGAAGGAAAACTCTTAAAGCTCTTGCCACTGCTGCGACCTTTTTATGGCGTGCTGACTGTGGCGGCTGAACCCTGGCATCGTTCAATCGATCGCATGCGTCGCGAACAGGAGGAACTCGAAGAAGCAGCCGACGAAGAAGCGGACGAAGATAACGACGACGACATCCAGGCGCTGATCGGGGTCGGCGAGGCAGAAGGCATCATCGAAGAAGAGGACCGCGAACTAATTCATTCGGTGTTCGAGTTCGGCGACAAAACTGTGGACGAGGTCATGACTCCACGCACGGCCATCGTTGCTCTGCCCAACACCGCCACGGCGCGTGAAGCTTGCGACGTAATGCTCGAAACGAAACATTCACGACTTCCCGTCTATCGCGATCAAATCGACAACGTCGAGGGTCTGATCTATGTACGCGACCTGCTGCATTGCTGGACGCGCGACACGGCTGAGTCTCCGATAGCGCCATTCGTGCGCCCTGTTTATTTCATCCCGGAAACAAAACCTCTGGCGCGTCTGCTGGAAGAGATGCAGAAAGCCCATGCTTACCTGGCGATGGTCATCGACGAGTACGGCGGCATCGCCGGCCTGGTTACTGTCGAAGACATCCTGGAAGAGATCGTGGGTGAAATCGAAGACGAAGACATCAGCGGTGAAGAGCCGGAAGAAATCGTTGCGACTGGGGCAGATATTTATGAGGTTTTGGGCAGCACTGAGATCGGCAAGATCGAGCGCTTGTTTGATATCGAGATCGAAGCCGACGACTTCACCACGATTGCCGGCCTGGTAATCGCTCATAAAGGCAGCGTGCCCCGCGCCGGCGAGCAACTCAGTTTTCGCGGGCTCGAGGTTGAGGTGCTGGCCGCCGACGAGAAGCGGATTGAGCGCTTGAAAATAACGCGCGCCAGCGACACCGGTGAAGCGGCCGCAACCAACAGGTAAAGATGAAACTTAGAAATCTTGCCGGAGTTGTCCTGCCTGTCCTGCGCGAGCCTTCCGTCTGCGAAGCCTGCGGCGCCCAATTTACCTGCGGCGCAAAACTCAGCGGGTGCTGGTGTACCGAGATCAAGTTGAGCGATGAAACGCGAGCTGAGTTGAAGCAGCTCTATGACAGATGTCTCTGTCGTGACTGTCTGGAGAAACTGTCAGAACCGACTGCGGTAGCGGGCGGTTGATCGTTGCTGTGAAAATCGCTCGATTCCGACGATCAACTGCCCGCTACCGCATTCGGTTCTGACATTGACAACCACCGCTGACTCGCCGACTATCGTTCTTCGTTCGCTAATTCAAAAAATCAATTTTAAAAAACGCCTTGGCAAAAAAGCAGAGTAAACTTTTGCGCGGCCGGCGCATCGACCCAACACCCATCACCGGCAAAACTCAACTTGTCGATCTGGTTGACAACGCCTTTTTGGCTTACAACGCCGCGCGTCTGCGCGAAGCCTGCTGGCTCTTCAGCCGCCGAATGCTCGAACCGGATGTTACTGTCGGCATTACCTTGACCGGCGCACTGACGCCTGCAGGTCTGGGCATGTCTGCTTTGATACCCCTGATCAAGGCGGGCTTTATCGATTGGGTCATTTCCACTGGGGCTAATTTCTATCACGACACACACTTCGGCCTCGGGCTCTCGATGCATGAAGGCAACACGCAAACCTCTGACATTGTCCTGCGCGACGAAGAGGTCGTGAGGATCTACGACATCTTTTTTGATTACTCGGTGCTGCTCGACACCGATGCCTTCTTCCGGCGCGTGATTGAAGCTCCGGAGTTCCAGCGGCCGATGTCGACAGCGGAGTTTCATTACCTGGCCGGCAGGTATGTCTGGGAGCGCGAGCGCAAGCTGGGATTGACGAGCAGGTCGCTGCTGGCCGCGGCTTACGAACACGCAGTGCCACTCTACACTTCTTCGCCGGGCGATTCTTCGATTGGCATGAATGTCGCGGCCAAGGCGCTGCAGGGAAACAAGCTGGCCTTCGACCCTTCCCTCGACGTTAATGAAACGGCCTCGATTGTTCTCGCAGCCAAACGCGGGTTGATACATGGAGGCCGCGGTAAAAAGAAAGGCGGCAAGTCAGCCATCTTTATACTCGGCGGCGGCAGTCCCAAAAACTTCGCACTCCAAACTGAGCCGCAGATTCAGGAAGTTCTCGGCATCGACGAGCGGGGCCACGACTATTTTCTGCAGATCACCGACGCGCGCCCGGACACGGGTGGACTGTCGGGCGCCACTCCCGGCGAGGCCGTATCGTGGGGCAAGGTCGATCCAGATCGATTACCCGATGCCGTCGTCTGTTACCTTGACTCGACAGTGGCGCTGCCTTTGATCACGGCGTATGCTTTAGCTCAACGCGAACCCCGAAAGCCTCGCCGACTCTACGAACGTCGCGAAGAGTTCATGAAACTGCTCTTGAGTGAATATCAAAAATCACACAGGCGATAACAAGCGAACCTGGGATGGCAACTACCGAAACTGAACGACGCTACTACGACTGTGACAAGTGCCCAGCGTACTGCTGCTCGATCTACGATAAAGTGCAGGTGACTCCGCGCGACATCAAACGGCTGGCCAATCATTTTGGCGTAGACCTCGCGACGGCCCGGAAAAAGTTCACTACCACGTGGCAAGGTGAACCGATCCTGCGCCGCAAGGCTGACCCGATTTTCGGCAAGGCCTGCAAGTTTCTTGATCCCTCGACTCGTAAGTGCACGATCTATTTCGCGCGGCCGCTGGTTTGTCGCGAATTTCCGGCCCGGGCGCGATGCGCTTATTATGACTTGCTTACGTTTGAGAAAAGCCAGCAGGGCGACGACACAGTTTTGCCGCTGGTCCAAATCACATTTCGCAACGGGCACAAGTAAGCGCAGCGATTTGACGATGATAGTTAAGAAGAAAGATCGCAAGTTAATAACTTGCGCCACATTATGGAAAAATTTCTGCTGACACTGATCGGACGAAAAATTGACGTCTTTTGCGGCTCTACCTCGAGTCTTCGCGGAGACGTGGACAAAATCGAGGACGGCATCCTGCATTTGAAAGACGACGAGGGCGAAGTGTGCTATGTAGCAGTCGACAAGATTATCGCCGTTTGGGAAAAGCGCGATAAGGAACGGCACACGGGCTTCCTCGGCAAGAGTTAAGACAGCACCGGCCAGACAAATGGAATTGATTGGCGACGCCAGCAAGGCGAGGATCATCGCCTTCATCATCGACAACCTGCTCGCGTGTCTAATCTCGATCCTGACGGCAGGCATGATTCATGCTGAGAATGCCATCCTCGCCGGCTCAGTCGTTTGCGTCACCTACCTCGCTTACTTCTTCATTTTTGAATGGCTCTGGTCGCGCACTCCCGGGAAGTTCATGCAGGGGCTGGTCGTCCGCAATGTGGACGGCACTCGCTGTAATCTAAAGGGTCATCTGCTCCGGACCGTGGCGCGCATTCTGGAAGCCAATCCAATATTATTAGGCGGCGTTCCCGCCGGATTAGTGATTTTCGCTTCCCCAAAAAAGCAGCGCCTCGGCGATGCGATGGCCGGCACAGTAGTAATCCCACGCAGGGATGCTCCCTCCTAGACGATTGCCCGGTTGAGGGAAAAAAAAGGCCGCCGTGGAACCATCCGCGGCGGCCCTCTTCAATTAAGGAATCTTTAGTTATCGTTGATTGTCTTCCATGCTGGCAGGGGTGTTGTTGGCCGACTTGTCAGTGCGAGACCTCGCTTTGGCGGCTGGCACCGGCATGTTGTCGACGGACACGCGACGGAAACCGTCGATGCGCGATAACCAGTACTCGTTGAATGGTGAGTAGATGACGCCGTGATGACGCGAAGCGTGGTAGAAGCCGTGCTCGTCGGCGACGATGCCTACATGCGCCAGCCCGCTAAAGAAAACCAGCGTGCCGAACTTGTAACGGTCTTCCGTGCTCGGCGCGGGCATGGTCGCCCAGTATGAACTCGCGGGGCCGCGGCTGAAATTAAAACCGGCTTCTTGAAATGTACGCCAGACAAACCCTGAACAATCGAATGAGTCTGGGCCGGTGGCGGCATAATGATAAGGCAGGCCTAAATGCGATTCGATCGCAGTTAACAGGCTCCGATCGAACCGGCCAGCCAGAAGTGGGATCGTCGCAGTCACCGGAACCCGGGTGGCCGCACCGACCACCCTCGCCCGGCCAGCTTCGACAATGGGCGGAGCTGAGATGTCTGTCTCTAATCGGGTGGAACCGTTGAGATCCATGCTGGTGCGGGTTTGACGGGAATCAGCTTCACTACTCTGAGCGGTCACAGTCGCGGTTATGCAAAGGGCGAAGCAGACGACGAGCAGGCGGGGGAACAGTATTCGAGTATTCAAAGGGGTTATTAATCTCCTGATTCAGTTTTTGTGTCTTGCTTCGATTCCTACGTGAGGGCGGGAACGAATTAATTCTACCTTCCGAGAGCAGCGCTCACAACCACCAATGTGACTGTTTCGTGATAACGCAACATTCTAAATTTGGGGTGACCCGAATGAGTCCATCGGCCTCTGAAATCAAGTGCCAAGTTTATCGAAGCGGACTCAATCGTCTGATCCGGGAACACACCCCGGTCAGATTGACGGCGGAGCTTCTAATCTACTCATTGCCGGCGTGAGCTCAGTGAGTGCTGTGGGAGATACACGGCGCAGCTGTTGGCGGCTTCCATACATCGCGCGGTCCGCGCTTTCAATAGCGAGTCCAAGTTCCTGCAACGATTCGAACCCACAGACACCCGAAGAGACAGTGATCTTGGCCGGCGATTGTGTCCACTCTTCACTGTTTTCCGCCAGGATCTCATTCAGCGAATGCATGCGCCGAGTCGCTTCGTCCTTGTGCAGCTTGAACATCAGCACCATAAACTCGTCGCCGCCCCACCTGAATAGCATGTCGTCCGCCCGGATCAACGAACGAACGGCGCGCGCGACGGCCCGGATGACTTTGTCGCCCACACTATGGCCCAGCGTATCATTGATGGGTTTCAGATTATCAATGTCGATGACCGCGACACATCCGTCGACTGTACATTCAGAACTGGCATCGCGACTAAGCAGCGAATGGAAGGCGTGACGATTCAAGGCTTCAGTCAGAGGATCCATGCGGGCCATCAGTTCGAGTTTGTCCCGGGCGCTGGTCAGTTCACGATTAGTGGCTTCGACTTCGCTGCGCACACCTTCCAGCAAAACCATGATAGTGCCAAAGCCCAGGAGAATTTCGAGGATCAGATCGAAGATTGAGGTGTACTGAAAATACGTCGCCGGAACGGTAATACCCAAAAGCCCTTTGCGCGCGCCAAAGACCGGCAGGTAGTGAATAAAATCAATCGTCAAGAGGAACAGCGCCGTGAAAGTTATGCGCAATCCCGGACTTGTCTCGTGTCTGAGCGCCGGCCAGAGCGCGACCAGAGAAGCCCCGAAAAGGGTTGCCATGACCGCTGCCTGCACTAAGAACAGATCATTGAAGTCGGCTGAGAACCATGGCAGGGCGATGGCCAACACGGCCGCAGGAATTAATAGCGAATAGCAGCGACGCGTCATCGAAACACCGCTGGCCAGATACCGGCAGCCTCCAATAAACATCAGACCAAATGCATACTCGCCAAAAAAGTAGACCGAATAAAACAGGTTGTGACCAGGGATTACGTGAAAGCCGACGAACAAACTCGTCAGGGCAATCGCGAGCGCAAACCAGCCACGCGTCCAGCAAGTCAAGGCCGCACTCTTAAGCGAACCGCGCATCGACATCGACAGCAGGGCAACGAGGAGGATGCCCACACACTGAATTGCCAGTCCAACGCTTGCACTCATTTTTTTACGATCCGTGGTGGTGAGTTACTTCCGAAGAAAATGGCGAGAAGAAGGAGGGGCGAAAACCTGCTCGCCTTTGGCATTCTACCGAAATAGGCCCAGCTGGCGCCAGACTTTTGTTTCCCCAGCAGGGTCCGACCGCCAGGTATCGCGATTTTGCCTGGGTTTTCCAAGCATTACGCTCCTCCTGACGGTCTCATTGCCGGAGCCACGAAGCGGGATTATCTCTTCAATTCGGCTAAAAGCTTCTTATTTAGTTCAGCATCAAGCGGCTGGAGCAATCGGCTCTGTGCCATGGCTGACTCTCGATCGCCGATTTCCAGATATGCCAGACCGAGATTGTAATAAGCGTCGGGCTGGTCGGGGCGCAGGCGTGCGGCCTGACGATAGGCATCGATAGCATCCTCAAAATGCGCGCCGAAAAAATATGCATCGCCCAACTTATTGTAAGTATCGGCGGAGGTGGGCTTGAGTTGCAGCGCTCGCCGGTAAGCCCGGATCGCTTCATCGTTGCGGCCCTGCTTTACCTTGCAATAGCCGATCTGAATCCATGTTTCGGGACGGCGCGGATTGCGATTAGCGGCAGTCTCGAAATAGTTGAGGGCGCTGTCATAGTTTCCCAACCACAACGAATCGATCCCACCGCGATACCATAACTCGGCCAGCAACTCAGGCTGTGTGGTCGATTTGTTTCGCAGAGCGATCTGATCAAATGGCATCAGCTGCCCTTTGGCCAGGGCCGCGATGCGGGCGACTCCCAGGGCGAGATTGATGTTCTGACCGTTGGTGGCCTTGACCGTGACAATTCCGATCACCTGCCCGCGCATGTTCAATAGCGGGCTGCCGCTGTTGCCATGCGACACCGGCGCAGTGATTTGAATGATGCGGCCGAGATCCGGTACTTCGCGCACTGCCGAGACGATGCCGTCGCTGACTGAACCCTCCAGACGCAGTGGATTCCCTATCACGAAAACCTGCTCTCCCTCTTCAGGCAGTGAGCCGGCGAAAGACAGTGGGCGCGATCGCTCGATCGGCAACTCAACTTTCAGCAGCGCCAGATCGGCTTCTTCATCAATAGCGAGCGCGCCGGTGACGGGATACGTCCGGCCCTTTCCTTCGAGGGTGTGAATCTCAACCCGGTGCGCGCCGCGAATCACGTGCATGTTGGTGACGACTTCGCCAGGTCGGATAAAGAACCCGCTGCCGCTAATCAGCGGCTCGCCTTTCGCATCGTAGGTCAGAACCGAAACCACCGAAGGCTTGATCCGCCGGACCAGATCCGGCAGCGATTCGCCCGGAACGGCAACCTTCGGGTTGTTGCAGGTGGTTCGCTCTGATGGCGATTCCTGAGCGCGTGAGACCGGGGTGTAGGCAAAGACAAAGACACTGATAGCCAGAGCGAGACGGGGGATACTTCTCTTCAAGGGGAACCTCCTGCTTCGAACAATTAAGACTGAAGCAAGCGACAGCGTTGTCGCGCTAATTCGTGCCGGGGTTGGGTTGAGTCGAGACTGCTCTCGCAGCTTCAAGGTCGGAAAGCTAGGCGACGGGGACACCGGCCTCGCGGGGCATATTAACGTAAGGGGGCCGGATTGAGAAGAGGAAAAATCCCGCTGGAAGGGCGCCTGTATTCGCTGGGAGCGTTGAACCCGCCGCAGCTTTCCCGCCCCAGGAAAGCAGAACACCCGCCGGAGCGGGTGTTCTGGAAAGGTTCAGACCCCAGTCAAAAGACTATTCATCCTCGAGCTCAGCCACTTCCACGAGATCCTCGTCTTCCTCCTCAGCCTCGGATTCCAGCACGGTGGCCGGGACGGCTGCATGTGGTTCAGGCATAGGCAGACGCGCTTCGACAATTTCGGGAAACTCGTCGATCTCTTCGCGCTGCGACTCGCCGATCGTCTCGTCGCGCTCGATATTCACGTTGCGGTAATACTCCATACCGGTACCGGCCGGAATCAAGCGACCCATGATGACATTCTCTTTCAAGCCGCGCAGGTAATCGATGCGGCCCGAAATGGCGGCCTCGGTTAGTACGCGGGTCGTCTCCTGGAACGATGCCGCCGAAATGAACGAGTCGGTTGAGAGCGAAGCTTTGGTGATGCCCAGCAGCAGAGGTTCAGCCGAACTGACTTCACCCTTTTCGCCGCGCACTCGTTCGTTCTCGTCCTGGAAGCGGAAGCGATCGACCTGCTCTTCCAGCAGGAACTCGGTGTCGCCGACTTCCTTAATCTTCACCCAGCGCAACATCTGACGCACGATAACTTCGATGTGCTTATCGTTGATGTTCACACCCTGCAGGCGATAGACCTCCTGAATTTCGTTAGTCAGGTATTCCTGCAAACGGTTCATACCCAGCACGCGCAGAATGTCGTGCGGGTTCAGCGGTCCGTCCTGCAGCGCCTCGCCGGCCCTCACCCGATCGCCTTCCTGCACGTTAATGTGCGTACCGCGCGGGATGTCGTACTCGCGCTCTTCCCCGTCGTCGCCGACGATAATCAGTTTGCGCTTACCCTTGGCGATTGGGCCCAGTTTGACCGTGCCGTCAATTTCAGACATGACCGCGGCTTCGCCCGGCCGGCGAGCTTCGAACAACTCGACGACGCGCGGCAAACCGCCGGTGATGTCCTTGGTCTTGGTAGTCTCGCGCGGAATCTTGGCGATCACATCGCCCGGTTCAACTTCCTCCGCGTCGTTGACCATCAGGTTCGCCCGCACCGGCATCTGGTAAGTCTTGAGCACCTTGTTGCTGGCGTTGCGGATTTCCAGACGAGGCTGTTTCTTTTCATCAGGTGAATCCTTGACCACCATGTGCGACAAACCAGTCACCTGGTCGGTCTCTTCGTCGTAGGTCACGCCTTCTTTCAAGTCCTGGAATTTCACCTTGCCGGCAACTTCGGTCAGGATCGCGAAAGTGAACGGGTCCCAGGTCGCCAGCAACTGATCCTGTGCCACCGTGTCGCCATCTTCAACCAGGATGTGTGCGCCATAGACAATCTGATAGCGCGCCACTTCGCGGTTGCGTTCGTCAAGAATCGTCATGGCGCCGTTGCGATTCATGGCCACGCGCTCGCCCTTGCGGCTCTTGACCGTTTGCAGTTCGACGTACTTGATCTTGCCTTCGACACGCGCCTCGTGTTTGGAAGACTCTTCCAGACGCGCAGTACCACCGATGTGGAACGTACGCATGGTGAGCTGAGTACCCGGCTCGCCAATTGACTGCGCCGCGATCACACCGACCGCCTCGCCGATGTCCACCGGACGGCCCGTGGCCAGGTTGCGGCCGTAGCACTTGATACAGCAGCCACGTCTTGATTCGCAGGTTAAGACTGAACGAATACGAACGCGCTGGACGCCGGAACGCTGAATTTCCGAAGCCAGGTCTTCGTCGATTTCCATGTTGGATTCGACGATGACTGTGCCTTCGACCGGATCGATGACATCTTCGAGCGCCGTGCGGCCGACGATGCGGTCGCGCAAGCTCTCGATTTCCTCGCCGCCTTCAACGATGGCCGCCGAAGAAATGCCCTTCAGGGTGCCGCAGTCCGGTTCGGAGATAATTACATCCTGGGCCACGTCAACCAGGCGACGAGTCAGGTAACCCGAGTCGGCTGTCTTCAAAGCCGTATCCGCCAAACCCTTGCGCGCACCGTGGGTTGAAATGAAGTACTGCAACACGTTGAGGCCTTCGCGGAAGTTCGACTGAATCGGAGTCTCGATAATTTCGCCCGACGGACGGGCCATCAGACCACGCATACCAGCCAGCTGACGAATCTGTTGCGCCGAACCTCTGGCTCCCGAATCCGACATGATCAGGATTGGGTTCATTTCCTTGGTGGCCTTTTCGCGATCGTCCATCGCCTTGAACATCTCTTTGGCGACTTTGTCGGTCGCTTCCGACCAAATGGCAATGACCTTGTTATAGCGTTCGCCGTTCGTGATCACGCCGTCGCGGTATTGCTGCTCGACGGTGATCACATCCTTCTCGGCTTTGCCGACAATTTCGGGCTTCGAAGGCGGCGTCACCAGATCGTCGATACCGATCGAGATGCCCGCCTTGGTGGCGTACAGGAAGCCCAGCGTCTTCAGGTCGTCAAGCATCTTCACCGTCATCTCGTGACCGAGACGAATATGAGAATAGTTGACCAGAGACTGCAGCCCCTTCTTCCGCAGAGTCCCGTTAAAGTAGGGCAGCCCCTGCGGAATCGAGTCGTTAAAGATGACCCGGCCCACCGTGGTGTTGATGACCCGGTGCACGTTCTCCTGCGCGGTCGCGCGCAGAATGTCCTGCGAGTCGTGCTCCTGCGTCAGATCAATCAAGTCGCCCTTGATGCGAAGTTTGATCGGCGTCTGAGTGGTCACTTCCTTGGCATCGAGGGCCAACAGCACCTCGTTGCCCGAAGCGAAGATTCGACCTTCACCCTTCGCGCCTTCTCTATCGCGCGTCAGGTAATAGATGCCGAGGACGATGTCCTGTGAAGGCACCGCAATCGGTTGGCCGCTGGCCGGGCTGAGAATATTGTTCGAGGAGAGCATCAGCACGGCCGCTTCGATCTGCGCTTCCGGAGAAAGCGGAATGTGCACAGCCATCTGATCGCCGTCAAAGTCGGCGTTGAATGCCGTGCAGACAAGCGGATGAATCTTGATCGCTTTGCCTTCGACGAGGACTGGCTCGAAAGCCTGGATGCCCAGGCGGTGAAGCGTCGGGGCGCGATTCAAGAGCACCGGGTGCTCGCGAATAACTTCCTCAAGGATGTCCCAGACCACCGGCTCCTGCCGCTCGACCATTTCCCGGGCCTGTTTGATCGTGGCCGCGTGTCCCTGCTTTTCAAGCTGGTTGTAGATGAATGGCTTGAACAGCTCAAGGGCCATCTTCTTCGGCAGACCGCACTGGTGCAGCTTGAGTTCGGGTCCGACCACGATCACGGAACGGCCGGAGTAGTCGACACGCTTACCCAAAAGGTTCTGACGAAAACGTCCCTGCTTGCCTTTCAAGGTTCCGGACAAGGACTTGAGGGGACGATTGTTGACGCCACGCAGCACCCGACCGCGACGGCCGTTGTCAAACAGCGCATCGACCGCTTCCTGCAGCATCCGTTTTTCGTTGCGCACGATTACTTCGGGCGCGCGCAGTTCCATCAACTTTTTGAGACGGTTGTTGCGGTTGATGACGCGGCGATACAGATCGTTTAGATCAGAAGTTGCAAAGCGGCCGCCATCGAGGGGCACCAGGGGGCGCAGTTCAGGCGGGATGACCGGAATCACGTCGAGAATCATCCATTCGGGATGATTGCCGGATTTGAGGAACGAAGTCGCGACCTTCAGCCGTTTGGAGTACTTCAGTTTCTTCTGCTGCGAAGTTTCTTCGCGCATGCGCCGGCGCAGTTCGACCGCCAGCTCTTCGATGTTGACCATTCCCAGCAGTTCTTTGATCGCCTCGGCGCCCATCTTGGCGACAAATTGGGCCGGGAAATCCCGCGCCAGTTCGCGATAGCGCTCGTCACTGAGGAGCTCACGCTCTTTCAACTCCTTGACGTCACCGGGATCGATGACGATATAGGATTCGAAGTAGAGCACCTTCTCCAGCTCGCGCAGGGGAATGTCGAGCAGGTGGCCAATTCGCGAAGGCAGTCCTTTGAAAAACCAGACATGCGAACACGGGCTGGCTAAATCGATATGACCCAACCGCTCGCGACGCACTTTCGCCTGGGTAACTTCAACTCCACACTTGTCGCAGATCACGCCGCGGTGCTTCATGCGTTTGTACTTACCGCAGAGACACTCCCAGTCAGCTACCGGACCAAAGATGCGGGCGCAAAACAGACCGTCACGCTCCGGCTTGAAGGTCCGGTAATTAATCGTCTCGGGCTTGGTAACTTCGCCGTGCGACCACTGACGAATCTTGTCCGGCGAAGCCAGTGAGATGCGAATAGCTTCAAAATCAGGCGCCAGCTGCGTTTTCTCTTGATGGAATCGAAACACTTGTATTCTCCATTTCCAATCGCGTACGGCAAACTTTCGGTTTGTCGTCACCGCCATACATCAGGAACTCGACAAACTAAGGTTTGTCATACATTCCGACAATTAGATCCCTGAGGTGATCAAAGCCTCGACGATCGGCTCTTCCACGTCATCGTTCTTCTGGATCAACTCAACATCCAGGCACAGCGACTGTAGCTCGCGCACCAGGACGTTGAACGACTCAGGCAAGCCCGGATCAAAATCAGCTTCACCTTTGACGATCGCTTCATAAATCTTTGAGCGTCCAGCGACGTCGTCGGACTTGGCCGTCAGCAGTTCCTGCAGGATGTGCGCTGCGCCGTAAGCTTCCAACGCCCACACTTCCATTTCGCCGAAACGCTGTCCGCCGAATTGCGCCTTGCCTCCCAGCGGCTGCTGGGTGATCAGCGAGTACGGTCCGATCGAGCGCGCGTGAATCTTGTCGTCAACCAGATGCGAAAGCTTCAGCATGTAGATGTAACCGACAGTCACTTTCTGCTCGAAAGCGTCTCCGCTCAGTCCGTCGTACAGAATAGCTTTACCGGATTCGTTAACGATCTCAGGCAGTCCGAGTTCGCGAGCGCGAGCACCGGACTCTTCCAGTTTCTGCTTGATCTCTTTTTCAGTGGCGCCGTCAAAAACCGGCGTCGCGAAATGCATTCCCAAAACCCGTGCGGCCCAGCCGAGGTGCGTTTCCAGAATCTGTCCCACGTTCATGCGCGAAGGCACGCCCAGCGGATTCAAAACGATTTCTACAGGCGTTCCATCCGGCAGATAAGGCATGTCCTCTTCCGGCAGGATGCGCGCAATCACACCCTTATTACCGTGGCGGCCGGCCATCTTGTCGCCCACTGAAAGCTTGCGCTTCATGGCGATGAAAACCTTCACCATCTTGATGACACCGGGTGAAAGTTCGTCGCCCTGTCTCAGCTTGGCGATCTTCTCTTCATAGATGTCGGAAAGAATCTTGATCTGACGCTCGGTCCGATCTTCGTATTCCTTGACCTCGCTGGCGGCGTCCACCCGGGCCGCGGCGACCTGGGCTTTGAGCAGCAGCTTAGGCTCGAAAGCCTTCATCATCTCACGAGTGATCGGCACACCCTTCTCAATCACTACTTCGCGATTGCTGGTCAGATCATGCGACAGCTTGCGGCCTTCGAAGAGTTCATAGATGCGTTCGTCACGCTGCTCGTGCAGGATGCGAATTTCGTCTTCGAGGTCGCGTCGCAGACGCTCTTCTTCGCCCATCTCGATCGAGAGTGAGCGCTGATCCTTCTCCTGCCCCTTGCGGGTAAAGACCTGCACGTCGACTACCGTGCCGTCGATTCCCGGAGGTGAAACGAGGGAAGCGTCTTTCACATCGGCGGCTTTTTCGCCGAAGATTGCCCGCAACAGTTTCTCTTCAGCAGTCAGCTGCGTCTCGCCCTTGGGCGTTACTTTGCCAACCAGAATCGATCCAGGTTTGACCTGAGCACCGATGCGAATGATGCCGCTCTCATCCAGATCACGCAGCATATTCTCGCCGACGTTCGGAATGTCGCGGGTGATTTCTTCCGGTCCCAGTTTAGTATCACGAGCTTCGATCTCGAGTTCCTCGATATGAATCGAAGTGTAGTAGTCATCTTTCACCAACCGCTCTGAAACCAGAATCGCGTCCTCGAAGTTGTAACCGCGCCAGGGCATGAACGCGACCAGAACGTTACGACCCAGAGCGAGCTCCCCACGATCAGTACACGGACCATCAGCGATTACCTGTCCTTTGTTCACCCGTTCGCCCACGTGGACGATCGGCCGCTGGTTGATACAAGTGTTCTGGTTCGAACGCTTGAATTTGATCAGGGTGTAGATGTCGGCGGTGACTTCGCGGGAAATCGTGCCGTCAACGTTATGGTCCGCCTTGACGATGATGCGTTCGGAATCGGTGTAATCCACCACGCCGTCGCGCTTGGCGATTACCACCGCGCCCGAGTCGCGGGCGGTGACGGCCTCCATGCCGGTTCCGATGTACGGAGCTTCGGCCCGCAGCAAAGGTACGGATTGCCGTTGCATATTCGAACCCATCAGGGCGCGGTTGGCGTCATCGTTCTCAAGGAATGGAATCAGCGAGGCAGCCACCGACACCAGTTGCTTCGGCGAGACGTCAACGAATTCAATTTCGTCGCGCTGGGCCAGAATGAACTCGCCGGCTTTACGAGCGGCGTTACGGTCATTGACGATGTACTCGTTCTCGTCCAGTTGAATATTGGCCTGACCGACGACATGCTTGTCCTCTTCCCACGCCGTCAGATAAAACGGAAATGGTTCGAAGATGGCCTTTTCGCCAGATCCGGCCCGCTTGTTGGCCTTGTCGACATCATCCTGCGGTACGTGATCATTTGGTTTGAACTTGGTGTCACCTCCGTTGATGACCCGGACAAACTCAGTCACGACCCCGTTAACGACCTTGCGATAGGGCGACTCGATAAATCCAAATTCATTGATCCGCGCGTAGCACGACAGAGACGAAATCAATCCGATGTTCGGTCCTTCAGGCGTTTCAATCGGACAGATGCGGCCGTAGTGCGTCGGGTGCACGTCGCGGACTTCAAATCCGGCGCGCTCGCGGCTCAGACCGCCTGGTCCGAGGGCTGAGAGACGGCGCTTGTGAGTGATCTCAGAAAGCGGGTTGGTCTGATCCATGAACTGAGACAGCTGCGAGGAACCGAAGAACTCACGCACCGCTGCCGTCACCGGCTTGGCGTTGATGAGGTCGCGCGGCATAGTCGTCTGCATCTCCTGATGGATCGACATCTTTTCCTTGATCGCGCGTTCCATCCGCTCGAGTCCGATGCGGAACTGATTTTCCAGCAATTCGCCGACGGCCCGGACGCGACGATTACCCAGATGATCGATATCGTCAGCCTGGTAGATCGGCTTCTTCTGTTCATCGACCGGATTGCGACGCATCTTCAGGACGTAGTTCACAACTTCAAAGAAGTCGCTGGCCGCCAGCAGCGGGTCCTCGATCCGTTGCATTTCCGGCTTGCCCATTTTGATATTGAATTTCAGACGGCCGACGCGCGAAAAATCAAACTTGCGCGGGTCGAAAAACATTCCTTCGAGCAGGCGATAAGCAGTTTGCACGGTCGGCGGATCGCCGGGGCGCATCTTGCGGTAAATCTCGAGCAGGGCGTCGACCGGCTTGCTGATCGTGTCCTTCTTCAAAGTCTGTGACACCACCACGCCCACGTCGTCGCGCTCAGGGAAGAACACGGCGAAGTTCTTGACTCCGCTTTCCGCAATTTCCTGGAGCTTGGCGGTGGTGATTTCGTTATTCGCTTCGAGGATGACTTCACCGGTTTCGGTGTTCACCACATCGGCCACCGCGTAAGCGCCTTCGAACTGCGCCAGATCGATCTCGACTTCGCCGATGTTTGCTTTGCGCAGCGACTCGAGCGAGGTGCGACTGATTTCCTTGCCTTTGCGGACGATCGGATCTGGACCGCGGCCCTTGATCTCGAAGTCCACCTTCATCCCCACCAGATTCGTCGAACCAGACTCGGGGATCTGGACCATCAGGCGGCCATCTTCGATGCGCACTTCGTCAACCGTGTAGAAAGCCCGCAACAGGTCTTCATCTCTGAACGATGAACCCTTGACGGCTTCTTCCAATTGACCGTCGCTGCCGAAGGTCTTGCTGTTGAAGTCGGAACCGAGCCAGACACCCAGAGCGCGCAAAAAGATCGAAGCCAGAAACTTTCGCTTGCCGACGCGGACGTAGAGCAGGTTCTTCTGATCGTACTCAAACTCGACCCACGAACCACGGTAAGGAATGATCTTGGCAACGTAGAGAGCGCCACGTTTGAAGAACACACCCGGCGAGCGGTGCAACTGCGAAACGATTACGCGCTCGGTGCCGTTGATGATGAAGGTACCGTTGTCGGTCATCAACGGAATTTCGCCAAAGAAGACTTCCTCTTCCTTGATGTCGCGAATCGATTTGACGTTCGTGTCAGGATCTTTGTCGTAGACAGTCAGCCGGATCTTCACCTTGAGGGGCACGCTGTAGCTCATGCCGCGCTCCTGGCATTCCTG
This sequence comes from Pyrinomonadales bacterium, assembly GCA_038230715.1. Lineage (GTDB taxonomy): Bacteria > Acidobacteriota > Blastocatellia > Pyrinomonadales > Pyrinomonadaceae > UBA11740. The sequence continues at coordinate 4,762 of JBBRMS010000071.1, read as the reverse complement.
CTGATCATGCTTGTGCTTGAGGCCGACCGGTTCGCCGCAGTTCGGACACAATTCCGGTCGTACGTTGTTAAAGGTGCCGCACACGTGGCACAGCGTCTGGCCGGGGCGCAGCGGATCTACTTTGATACTGGCCTTGCAGCTCTTACAGGCAGCGCGCAGATACTTGAGTCCTTCGAGATTGCCGCACTTACACTGCCAGTTACCGATCTGGTATTCCACAAAGTCGAGCATCGCCGTCTCACGAAAATCGGAGATCGGGAACACCGACCTGAAGACCGCCTGCAGCCCTGTGCTTTGACGCTCCTCGGGCAACAGATCCATCTGTAGAAAACGGTTATAGGATTCGCGTTGGATCTCGATCAGATTCGGAATCGGCACCGCGGTCTTAATTTTTGAAAAATCGTGCCGCTGCGGCGCCTGGCTTGTGCGTCGTCCCAATCCGGTGTTTACAGCGTCAAGTAGATTTGCAGACATGAATGTTTCCTATTCTTTTTAATTCCAACCCGCTGGCGAGATCAGCGTTCGACCCCAAGGAGAGCCAAAACAGACGAATACGCGGCCCGAGCGCACCTTGCCCCGACCGCTTCAGATAGCGATTGCATTTCTCTTTCCAGATTTTTCCGGGAGTAACGCCAGCGCCTTCAATACTCCCCTAAGTTAGCCACTCAGGTACAAAAGGTCAAGCGGCCAAAACGGAAGGCCACAACAAAACGGTTCGGGTGCCAGTCGACAGACCAGCACCCGCAAACCTTATTTGACTTCGACAGTCGCCCCGGCATCCGCCAGTTTCTGTCTCACCGTTTCCGCTTCTTCTTTGGTAACGCCCTCTTTGACTGCTTTTGGAGCAGCTTCGACGAGGTCTTTCGCTTCCTTCAGACCCAGCGCGGTCACTTCGCGGACGACCTTGATCACATTGATCTTGTTACCGCCAGCAGCCTGTAGGATGACGTCAAATTCCGTCTTCTCCTCAGCCGGCGCAGCCGCCTCACCACCGCCGCCAGCAGCCGGAGCTGCCATTGTTGCCGCAGCCGCCGAGACACCAAAGGTCTCTTCCATCAGCTTAACCAATTCTGACGCCTCGAGCAGCGTCAGCTCTTTAATTTGATCGACGATTCCCTGTAATTTTTCCGACATGATTAATCACGTTCTCCTGCGACGTTCTGGCAAATCCCGACTGAATCGGGTTTGCTTCTTGATTGGCTGCGTGCGTGACTGCATCGCCGCGACACGCTTGCCATTTTCCATAGCCGCCCGACTGACAAAGCAAAACGGCCACAATATGAAATCTTGAAATTCGAAATTTCGAATTTCGAAATCGTTTAAGCGCCCTGCGCTTCTTTCTGCGCCCGGACCTGTTCCGTCACCACTGCGAGATTCCGCGGCACAGCTGACAGCACCGTTACCAGACGTTGCGCCTGTGCGTTGATCAGGAACAAGACTTTCGAGAGCAAGTCTTCTCGCGATGGCAGGCTGGCAATCGATTCGACTTCTTTCAGCGCCACAACCTTGCCTTCAACCAGGCCTACCTTGAAACTGAAAATATCCGGGTTAGCTTTAGTAAACTTTGAAATAGCTTTTGAAAGCCCTACCGGATCGCTCGCGCTGAGCGCCACCGCGGTTACGCCCTTGAACTGATCAGCCATCGGCTCGAGCGGCGTGCCGGCCGAGGCCTTGCGCGCCAAAGTGTTTTTCACTACCGAATAAGTGACGCCGGCTTCGCGTAACTGATTACGCAGCTCCTGGTCCTTGGCCACGGTCATATTCTTGAAGCTCACCAGCATCGCCGCGTTGGCATTCTTGAACTGCTCAGCGAGGGCATCGAGATTTTTTTGTTTCTGTGCTTTGCTCTTCATCGTTGACTCCTCACTTATTTCGCGAATGCCGTTTCGTCCAGCAGCAAGCCCGGACTCATCGTCGCTGCGATATTAACCTTCTTCATGTACTTTCCCTTCGCGGTCGACGGCTTGGCCTTCACCACAGCCTCAATCAGAGCCCGGGTATTGTCCACAATCTTGTCTTCGTCAAACGAGACTTTGCCGACCGGGCTGTGAATCACCCCGGTCTTATCCACACGGTATTCGACCTTGCCGGCTTTGGTTTCCCTGACCGCGGTCTTGACGTCAAAAGTCACCGTACCGGTTTTTGGATTGGGCATCAGACCGCGAGGTCCGAGCACCTTACCGAGCGCGCCCACCAGGCGCATCATGTCGGGCGTGGCGATGACGGCATCAAACTCCAGCCAGCCACCCTTGATTTTGGTCACCATGTCCTCGCCGCCCACGAAATCGGCGCCGGCTTCTTCGGCTTCCTTAATCTTATCGCCCTGAGCGATAACCAGAACTGATTTTGAACGGCCGAGGCCGTGCGGCAGGACGAGCGTGCCACGCACCAACTGATCGGCCTTGCGCGGATCCACGCCCAGCCAAACTGTTAACTCAACGGTCTCGTCGAATTTCGCGAAGGCAATCTCTTTGAGCTTCTTGACGGCTTCATCGAGACTGTATTTGCGCGCAGGTTCGATCTTTTCCAGGGCCGCGCGATATTTCTTTCCGTGCTTCTTCATTTATCAACTCCGAGGTTCCAACGAGCGGTTTAGCTCTCCCTCTTTAATTCAGTAATCGCCGGATGTCGGGCTTAGCGCCGCGGGACTATCCTTCGATCGTCAGTCCCATTTGCCGGGCGGTGCCTTCGATGGTGCGAATGGCGCTCTGCAAATCGGTCGTGTTCAGATCAGGCATCTTGGTTTTGGCTACTTCTTCAATCTTGGCGCGCGTGATTTTGCCAATCTTTTCTTTTTTGGGACTACCTGAGCCCTTGGCGATCCCGGCAGCTTTCTTTAACAGGTCCGCAGCCGGCGGCGTCTTGGTTTCAAAAGTGAAAGAGCGATCCGCATAAACCGTGATCACGACCGGAATTTTCATGTCCGGATCAGCCTGCGCAGTCTTCGCATTGAAGGCCTTGCAGAATTCCATAATATTGACGCCGTGTTGACCCAGCGCCGGACCAATCGGAGGCGCCGGATTGGCTTTGCCGGCGGGGACCTGAAGCTTGATGTAACCGGTAATCTTCTTTGCCATCTCGTTATTTCCATTTGGCAATTGCCGCTTGCCAATTCATGAACCCTTTCAAGTTGCGCGTCGAATTTTCTGCCAAATTCAAAGTCGGCATTTGGCAATCGACGATGTCTCTACTCTTCTTCCGTAAACGTTACCTTTTCGACGTCCAGGAAATTCAATTCTACCGGCGTCGAGCGTCCGAAGATCGTGACGGTGACCTTCAGCGTAGACTTGTCTTCATTGACCTCTTCAACCTTGCCGGTGAAGCTCTGGAACGGACCTGACTTGATCCGCACGGTCTCTCCGGCGGCGTATGAAAACTTGGGCTTCGGTTTTTCCGCGGCCTCGGCGACGTGGTGAACAATCTGGTCCACTTCCTGGGGCGTCAGCGGGGTCGGACTTTGTCCACCCACAAAACCGGTCACCTTCGGCGTCGAGCGAATCGCGTGAAAAACATTGTCCGGAATGTGCCCGCGATCGTCACATTCAATCTGCACCAGCACGTATCCGGGGTAAAACATCCGCGAGGACTCGACCCGTTTATTGCCTCGCATTTCAACCACGGTTTCGGTCGGGACCAGCACTTCGGTGATTGCGGTTTCCAGATCGGTGCCCGCCACCCGAGCCTTGAGGCTTTCGCAAACCTTCTTCTCGTGACCGGAGTAAGTATGAAGTATGAACCACTGATTCATTGAAAATCTTTCGCTTTCGCTTAACCGCCCATCCAGGTTTTCAGATGCTCGATCAAGAAAGACCAGACTCGATCAACTCCAAATAAATAGACGGCAAAGAACACCACCGCGATCAGGGTAATAATCGTGGTGTTCTTTACTTCGGTGGCCGAAGGCCACGAGACTCGCCGCATTTCGGCCCGAGTGTCCCGCACGAACTGACTGGTCCGCTGGACGAACCCGGTGCGCGGGCCGGCCAAGCCCCGTTCTCGTCGCGCGCCTCTGCCTTCCGCGCCCTCACCAAACCTGGCCGCGCGCGGCGACGGAGTCCCGATGGGTTTCACCACGGAAGTATCGCGCGCCGGTGATGGTTCACCCAGAGCGCCAAAGTTTTCAGTATCTTGTTCTTCTTTCGACACGCGAACCTTCTATACCAGCTTGGCAGGGGTACCAGGATTCGAACCCGGACTTTCGGTTTTGGAGACCGACGTGCTAACCGTTGACACTATACCCCTCCGGACATTGCCGCTTCGGAACCAACCAGGAAGCGGCGACAGGGAACCGGAGATGTCACTTGGTCTCCTTGTGATCGATGTGCTTACGGCAGCGACGACAGAACTTCTTAAACTCCAGGCGTTCCGTGGTGGTTTTCTTGTTCTTGGTAGTCACATAGTTGCGACTCTTACACTCTGTGCACTGCAATACGACGTTGTCACGCGGCATAATTCAAATCTCCAATTTCTATATAGGTCCTATCTGTATAGGCCTATGGGACTCATCGGCTATTCAACTACTTCCGAAACCGTCCCTGCTCCGACTGTTCTGCCGCCTTCGCGAATCGCGAAGCGCAGACCCTTTTCCATGGCAATCGGCGCGATCAGCTCGATGTTCATCTCCACGTTGTCACCGGGCATCACCATCTCCACGCCTTCCGGCAAGTGGGCGACACCAGTAACGTCAGTTGTTCTGAAGTAGAACTGCGGCCGGTAGCCGGTAAAGAACGGCGTGTGACGACCACCTTCTTCTTTGGTCAGC
>JBBRMS010000070.1:0-23202 GCA_038230715.1 Pyrinomonadales bacterium | reverse complement strand
GCGTGAAACTGGTCGGGGCGCCACTTGTCTGGTTAATGGTGAAGTCGTCCGTGAACTTGTTCTTGCCGGTGATCAGGCGTCCGCGGACTGTAACTTTCTTGGTCGCGCTGTCGAGGTCCGTCCAGTAAAGCAGCACCGGACCACTGCCCGGATCGGCGACCGCCAGGTGATAGACCATGTTGTCGGTATTTGCGTTGGCGGGAATAATTGAATCCGAATCAACGGCGTCAGTCACGGTACCGGCTGCGCGATCGTAAAACGCGATCCGGTAGCCCCACCCGCTGGCGCCAAAGTTATCCGGAAACGCAAGCATCACGGTTTTTGGATCGGGCGTGCGCGCAATCACCGGCACCGCCAGCACATTCGATCCGATCAGATTTACCGGGACATTTGTCTTGCCATTGGCGTCCTTAAAATTCCATTCACCCATCCAACTCCAGAACCCCTTGGGCGCCACCGCCCCGGTCGATTCGAAAACATAATTACCCTGCGCGTTTTTCTTTCCGGTCAGCAGCGAACTGGCGTAACCAAAATCCAGCTCGTTAGCCGTGGGAATAACGCTGAATCGCCACGCAGCCTGATCGATGTAGCCCAGGCTTCTCCAGGAATTGTTGGACGTATCGAACATCGTCACCAGTGTCTTGTTGATTTTCTTAGTGGGATCCAGCGTAGGATTCATCTTACTGGCATCGTCCGGAAGGTAGCCCACGCATTGAAATGTCATATAGACATTGTTGGTGGCCGGGTCGACGCGGCTGAGCTGTCCGTCGGTGCCACCCATGTCCCAGGGCGCGCTGGGGTCCCGGCAATCGCCTTTGGTGCAACCCGGTTTACTGCGAAACTGTGGAAGGGCGCAGGTCGCCCCACCAAAACGCACGGGATCCATCTCGGCTACATAATCAAACGTTTCTCCGCAGTCGGTTGAGCGCCAAACCAAAACGGTAGTGCGCGCTTTGGGTCCAAAATTGAAGACGCCGGTGCAGTTATCATTGGCATCCAGTTGCGAACAGGCTCCGTTTCTGTAGGTGTTGTCGAACAGCGAGTTCATGTAGATAGGCAGTGGCCGACCTCCTCCTGGCGCAGCCGTTGGCATCCTGGAGAAAGCTCCGGTTAGGTAAAGCACGTCGCCGTTTGCCAGCGTAAGCAAATCGTGATCGTTGGTCCCAAATGAATAATTCGAGTTGGTCAGGTCGTCGCGGTTGTAGTTATCGCCGAAGGCACCGAGATTAAATTTCGAACTGATTGGGGTCCCGGCAGTCTGATCCAGATCGCGTCCCATCACCACTCCGGCAGGCGGGCGTTTGCGATCGTTAGTCACCAGGAAGCGTCCCTGTTCGCACTTTTTGTTGATGCCGGGCGGCACCACGGTCGACTGGGCCTCGCCGGCGTTCGTGCTAAACGTCATCTGATCGGAGACGGCCACGTTTTGGGCGTTGGCGATCACGCCAGTCAACAGCAACATCATCAAGACAATGATCCTTGGGCTTCGCATAATCTCACCTCAAAATTGGTGTGGCGGCATGCCCAATTGAAACAGCAAAATCGGGAACAGCCGCAATCGTGATCACTCGCCCGAAGAATTTACGGCCCAGTCCGGGCTTTAATTCTTCTTTGCCTCAGGCGGCAACGGATTGGCGACGTCGACTACCAGCTTCCAGTCGCCCAGGACTTTTTTCCACACGCGCGCATAGTTTCCTTTTTCCACCAGCACGCCTGTCTTCTCGCGCAATTCATAGAGGCCATAGCTATAGCCCAGATCGCCTGAGATCGAAACACCAGCGAACGACGGCGTCCAGGTCCAGTCAGTGGTCACCATCGCCAGAGCATCCGCCGCGGCCATTTTGCCAACGAAAGGTTGATGGTCATCGCGAAACAGGCGAACGTCTTTGGCAGCGTACAAGAGGAAGGACTGTCGCGCTCCCAATTCTGCGGAAGTCTGCGAAAATCTGCGCTCTACTTCCAATAAACCAGAACGCTCAATCTGCTGAACGGCCTTCTTAAATTTCTCCTGGCCCGTTTGACCCGGCGGTTGCCACAAAGGCGTCGGGACCTGCGGTTCGGGATTGCTGATTCCTAAATCAAGGGCGAACTTCCAGGAGCCGTCTGCCTGCTTCTTCCAGACTGTCATGAAGTTGCCAAACGCTGCCGCCTTCGCATCCTTAATGTCCTTCTTGTATTGCCATGGCCCGGTTGTGTACCCGAGGTCCCCTGCATTCGAGACAAACGCGAAAGCTGGTTGCCAGGCAAGCAGCGGATGCGTGGTTGACGCCGGCAGCGGATTTTCCGATAGCCACTTCTTTCCCACCACCGGACCGGGACGAAAAAGGATCCCGTCGTCCGCGATGAAGGCCGCGAAGGCATCGCGAGTTCCCTTCTCTGCAGCCGCACGGGCAAAGGCGCGCTCGGTCTCAACCATCGCTTTTAGGTCGCCGATCTGCTTCTGGTCCTGCGCAGCGACAGTTCCAGTCAGCGAACAAATAGTTAGCAGCAGCAATATTAGAAGTTTCATCTTTGCAGTACCGGCCTGACCTGGCTAATCCGACTTGCGCGACAGAATGACAGTTTCAGTGGGCGATTTCAATTCATAGGTAATGCCGCGCCAGGTTATGCGGCGGGAGAATGCAGCTGCCAGGGCATTGTAAAGATAGAGCGCAGAAGCCAGCGGCCACAGGACGAGCTGGGCCAAAGTGGCGCTAAACGAACGCAGACGCCGATCAGGAATCAACTGGGCCACGGCGCTCAGGCGAAGATGAGATTTCATCGCTCCCAGACAGAAGATGATCAGCAGCAGCACCAATGGTGTGACGAATGAACGTCCCATCAGCGCGCGGCTGATTACCAGCGCTGTGCCGCCAAAGAAAACGAACACAAAAATGACGCTACCGATGAGCACGCCGCGCCAGAGGTGCGCGGCATAGGCCCGGGTGATTTTCATTTGCCGCGTCGTAAACTCCAACAGCTCGCTCATGGTACAGTCCTCAAACGACGCGGTCAGGCATTGCGGTACAAACTTGATTGGCAAATCGGCTTCGTGCAGCGCCCGCGTCAGGGCGAAGTCATCCGAGACTGTTCCGCGCCAGCAATCGAGGACTCGGCAACGATCGAATATCTGGCGCCGGATGGCTGTCGATCCTCCCCAGCAAAAATTCTTCTCAGTCTGCTCACCCAGGGCGGAGGCAATCGCCGCGTTCCAGACTGACCGCAGATGTGAGGCTACGCCGCCGCGAACGGGAATGAACCAGCGATAGCCGGTCGTGGCCCCAAGGCCGGGATCGTACAAAGGTCGAATCAACATTTGTAACCAGGTCCGGGCCGGGCGAGCATCAGTGTCGACAAAAACAAATACTTCGGTTTCCGGATCAGCGTGGGCCACTGCCATGCACAGGTTATGAACCTTCTGGCCGTTGCCGTTGGCTGGACCGGAGACCACCACTCGCATCGTCGGGCCGGACTCCCCCGCAAACGATCGACGTGCGTCCTCAATAATTGCCAAAGACGGATCGCCAGCGCGATCGGTGACGAAAACGATCTCGAATGAAGGATAGTCCTGGGCAAAGATGGCAGTGATGTTTTCCTTCAGACCCTGATCCAGTCCGCGACAGGGAACAAAGACTGTAGCGAAGGGTGTGTAGGCGGGACACTCCTTCGACAATTCTGCCTGCAGGTAACGAACGAAGCGCACTCCGCCGCGCAGCGAGACAAGCCCAAACCAGATTGAGACGGCGGCGAAGAAATAGAAGACCAGCACGATGAGTTGTCAGTACTCCGGGGCTCAGCTTTCATCAACCGGTTGGTCGTGAGTTTCGGATACGCGCGCAACCGCCCGATGAAATATCGGACCATCAATAGCCGGATAACGGAAGAGTTGATCTTCAATCTGTAGAAACAGGTCAAGCAATCGCTTTGGCTCAACCAGGCCGTTTGCGATTAGATCGTCGACATCCCGAGTATCCAGCTGATGACCGCGCTCAATCTTGGCCAGCGCCTGAGCATAGAAGTCGTAATGATAGAAGGCCAGCTTACCTTCCTGTTGAATAAAACGGCTTCGCTCCTGCCAGCCGGGGAGTGCGGGAATAAAGTCATCCGGAGCGGCAAGTTCAATATTGACATGCAACTGTTCTTTGAGGCGGGGTAGGCTCCTAAGGATCTCATCGCTTTCGGGAATGATTTTCAGATCGACATCGATGGTCGAGGTTCGCCAGCCAAACAAAACTGAGGTGGCGCCTCCCACGAAATAAATACTGCTCGCCCTGCTGACCCCGGCGGCCAGCGCTTTCATAAAGAGGTTAAGAGTATCGGCGGTTACGGGCTGACGCATTCGGCTGCTCGTTCGAAACTTACCAGTCTGCGAATCAGTGCATTGTAACGCGAATGCGCGGAATCTGAACTGTCCTGTGACAGCAGGTCATAGAGGCGATGTTCCGGATCTTCGGGCAGCAAGTCAGGTAGTTGAAAACCCAGGCGGCGGAGCCTTGGAGATCCGATTGCTACCAACAGGGCCGCAATCGTTTCGCGCCCGTCGCACAGATCTCTGAGGCCTTCGTCGATCAGGTCTCCTCCGGGTAACGCTGAGTTCATGAATTCAGTTTACCGTCTGGGAAATGCCAGTACAACACGCCGCTTATTATTATTTTGGTACGTCGACGTTCGTGGCAGGTTGTGCTTGAGCAGCGACCGGGACACTTGCTGCTGCGGGGAAAAGTTTTTGGGCCAGGACAATAAAGGGCTGTGGATAGACCCCGATGAACAGGATGCCTGCGAGCGTGGCCACCAACGCCGTGCTCAAAGCCGGCGACATGGTTAAGGGTTGTTCATCGGCGATTCGATCTCCGAGGTACATCACGCGGATAAACCGAATGTAGTAATAAAAAGAGACGACGATGTTGATGACTGCCCAACCGGCCAGCCAGTAATACCAGGACTTGTGAGCTGCATCGCCACGTTGGATCAAGCCGCCGATCAAATACCACTTGCCGATGAAACCGCCGGTGGCCGGCAGTCCTCCCAAAGAGAGCATGAAAATCGCCATCATAGCCGCCATGCCCGGGGCCTTGTGCGCCAACCCAGTCATGTCGTCCACGTTGTCGCCAATGATTCCGCGGCGACGCAAGCTGATGATGACACCAAACGCGCCCATGTTCATTAGGGTGTAGACCAGCAGGTAAATCACCAGGCCGATATTGCCGTAAGCATTGTTCGCGATAATTCCGAGCAGCAGATATCCGGCGTTTGAGATGGACGAGTAAGCGAGCAGTCGCTTTGAATTCTCCTGGGTGATCGCGGCCCAGTTCCCCACCACTATGGTGAGGGCAGCGACGACCCCCAGCAGGGGCGCCCACTCAATATGCATCGGCGCGAGGGCCACAAAAAAGATGCGCGCGTAGAGCGCGAAGCTGGCGGCCTTTGAACCGGTTGAGAGAAACGCAGTCACCGAAGTCGGCGCGCCTTCATAAGCATCCGGGGCCCACATGTGAAAGGGCACGGCCGCGATCTTAAAGAAGAGTCCCGCAGCGAGGGCAATCATCCCCAGGAGCAGCATCGGGCGCATCTGCGAGGTCGCGTCCATGGCGCCGACGGCTTTCCCGATGTCGCCGAGGTTTGTCGAACCGGCCACACCGTAGAGTAGCGACATGCCGTAAATCAGGATGCCCGAAGAGAATGCGCCCAGCAGGAAATACTTCATGCCTGCTTCATTCGAGCGCCGCTCGCGCTTGGTGAAGGCGACCAGCACATAAAACGTAACGGCCATCAACTCGAGCGAGATATAGAGCGCGATCAGATCGTAACCGCTGCCGAGAAACATCATTCCCACCGTCGCGAACAGAACGAGGGCATAGTATTCGCCGTGTTGCTCGCGCTCGATGTCCAGGTACTTCATGGCGATGGCAATCGCCAGGGCGGCAGCAATCAGAAAAATGGCTTGAAAGACGAGTGCGAAACCGTCGATGCGAATCATTCCATAGAAGCCATCGATCGGCGTCAGGTTACCCGGGGAGCCGAACGTCCCGTTCATGCTCACGTATTGGGCAATCAGCGAAACGAAAGCCAGCGCCACTCCGGTCAAAGAGAAGTAGGCCGTCCATTTGCTCAGCTTGTAAGGAAGGATGACTTCCATGACCAGGGCCACACACGCAGCCACCGTCAGGATTAACTCAGGCGCGATCAATTGCAGATCGCGAAAACTGATCAGGGATGTTTGAAAAAGAAATGACATTTTCTTATTTGGAGTGCGCCGACAAGTCAGCGCTTTGGAAAGCGGCGACTGGCCGCACTCCAAAATTGTGCCCTTACTTCTGTGCCCGCACTGGGGCGCTCGGCGCCGCCGCTCCGGGTATCGGATAGTTCGGCCGGATTTGCTTCACGATGGCGTTGACCGGCCTCTCGATGTAACGCAGGAACGGCCCGGGATAGATGCCAATCCATAGCGACATGACGACCAACGGCAGCATGTAAGCCCACTCGCGCGCGCTGAGATCAGGCAGCAGCTTATTCTTCTCGTTTTCGATTTCGCCAAAAAACATTCGCTGATAGAGCCAGAGCATATAACCCGCGTTCAGGATAATTCCCAGCCCGGCCCAGCCGGCCCAATAGGGATTGGCTTCGAAGGCCCCTCGCATTGCCAGAAACTCTGAAATGAAAACTGCCAGCATGGGCAGCCCAATCGCCGTCATCGCCATGATTAGGAAGACGGCGGCATAGCCTGGCATGACGTGCGACAGACCGCCGAACTCGTTTACCTTGCGCGTGTGCCGGCGCTCGTAGACGATGCCCACCAGCAGGAACAACGCGCCGGAATAAATTCCGTGATTGATCATCTGCATCACGGCCCCGTTAATGCCGTTGGGATTGAGCGCGAAGAGGCCCAGCATCACCATCCCCATCGAAGAAACCGACGAATACGCGACCAACTTCTTTACGTCTCCGTCTTTCTTGACCACAAAATACATTGCGGCCAGCGCGCCGTAGATGATCGAGACGATCGCTAAAAAGATCATCACGCTGCGCACGCCAAATTGATGACCGGTGCCGCTGAAGAAGAAGCTCTCGTCGGCGGCCGCCTTGGGAAACATGGGCAGGTTGAAACGATAGAAACCATAAGTTCCGAGTTTGAGCAGGACGCCGGCCAGGACCACGGAACCGGCCGTGGGCGCTTCGACGTGCGCGTCCGGCAACCAGGTGTGAAACGGAAACATCGGCACCTTGATCGCGAAGCCAAGTGCAAAGGCAAAAAACAAAAGCACCTGCAACGTGCCCATCGGGAGGGTCGCGCCGATTGCCTGCATGTATACGATACTGAAATTGCCGGTGCCGTGCTGGGCGGCCTGCTGCAGGGTGTTGGCAATCATCAGACTGGCCTTCGCATTGCCGGCCAGCAGGTCCACGCTTGCCTGAGTCACTTTCGCCGCCAACGCCGTGTCCTGCGTCAGAAAATACATCTTCAAGACGCCGAGTAGCATGACCACGGAGCCGACCAGGGTGTAAAGAAAGAATTTGATGGCCGCGTACAAGCGATTCTCGCCACCCCAGATTCCAATCAGGAAGTACATCGGGACCAGGGACACTTCAAAGAACAGGTAGAACAGAAACATGTCCATCGAGCTGAACACGCCGAGGACGAAGGCCTGTAACAAAAGCAGCAGGATGTAGTATTCCTTCTGACGTTTCTGGATGTAGTTCCACGAAGAAAGGGCCGCCAGCACGCCCAGGAATGTGGTCAGCACCAGCAAGAGTACCGACACACCGTCGGCCCCCATCTGATAACGCGCGCCGATCGCGGGAATCCACTGATGGTCTTCAAGAAACTGCATGCCCCCAACTCCGCGGTCGTAACCGAGCAGCCAGAGGGAGGCGATAAAGTCGAGCACCAGCCAGCCGGTCGCGAACTTCTTGATCAGATCGTTCTGCTCTTTGCGAAACAGAGCGAGGATCAGAATCGCGCCCAGGGCCGGCAGCCAGGTGATAATGGAAAGAAGGTTATTAGTGAACACGTTAATCCTCGCGAGTTCCCGGGGTATTACTCAAGGAAATTATTCGCACTCGATGCGAAGCAGGCGGAAGCGTCTTCTGCTTCACTACATCCGGATTGTTTTCCAGAATCAGATTTGTAAATGCCACGAAGACATCCATCCGATCTTCCAAAGCCAGCGATTAAAACCATAGTGCCTTAGCGTCCAAACTTTCATCGCGAATGTCGTGGGATATTGAGCCTGTCATTTTTATCAATACCTAAAACATCTTGACCACATAAAACGCCACCGCCAGCAGCAGCCCAATCACCATCACCAAAGCGTAATTCGCAGTCAGCCCGGTTTGCGCCGCGCGCACGATCGGCGACATCAACCGCACCACAAAATCTGCGACTGCATTAACCAGGCCGTCGACAAAATATTTGTCGGTGCCCCCGGTGATCTTGCTCGACAGCCTCGTTAGCCAGGCTGTCCCGTTTACCCCGCCATCAACTACCTTCGAGTCAAACTTGAAAACACCGCGGGCCAGATCCATCGTGCGTCGCGTTACCGCCCGTCCATAAAATTCATCGATCCAATACTTGTGGTAGCTGGCGCGGTAGAGCGGAGCGAGCCGCGCCGCCCACACATCCGGCAGCCGCGTGTCCTTTATATAAAAGAGATAGCCGAGCCCCATCCCGATCCCCGCCACGAGGAGCGAGATCAATATGAAAACCACCTCGGTTAGAGTCTCGTTATGAACCATGCTTTCAACGGCGTGCGCCAGGTTGAATCCTTTGGACTCTTCAGTTTTAGGCAACTCGCCCAGAACGAATTGGTGAGGTGTCTCAGCAATCTTCGCTTCCTCCGCGACCGAGAGCGGTTCGTCGCGGTGAAACGACTTTGTCTGCGGGTTCCAGATAACCGGTTCCAGCCAGTTCACAATATTCATCCGCCCGCCCACATGCTTGCCGCCGGTAAATGCGGTGCTGATGCCGACAAGCCCGCCGACGGTCGCGAGAATCGCCAGGACAACCAACGGCACCCACATCGACTTCGGTGATTCGTGCGGCACGTGCGGATGATGTTCATGCCTCCCCGGCGCGTGATCGTCGCCATGTGCTTCCTGACCATCATCACCACGATAACGACCCCAGAAAGTCATCGCCATCAACCGCGTCATATAGAAAGCCGTACACGTCGCCGCAATCGTGCCGACTATCCAGAGGACCCAGCCCATCGGTATCTGACCGGTTGAGGCGGTGCGCCAGAGAATCTCGTCCTTCGACCAAAATCCACTGAAAGGAATGATGCCGCAAATGGCCAGCCATCCGGCCATGAACGTCCAGTAGGTGTAGGGCATGTACTTGCGCAACCCGCCCATGCGACGCATGTCCTGCTCGTGATGCATGCCATTGATTACGCTGCCGGCGCCGAGGAACATCAAAGCTTTGAAGAACGCGTGCGTCATCACATGGAAGATGCCAATCGCAAACGCACCCACGCCGCAGGCCAGAAACATGAAACCGAGTTGTGAGACGGTGGAGTAAGCCAGAACCTTCTTGATGTCGTTTTGCGTGATCCCGATAGTCGCCGCGAAGATCGCAGTGAAGGCGCCAATCACGGCCACCACGAGCATCATCGTCTGTGAGTGCTGAAAGATTACGTTGGTACGCGTCAGCATGTACAAACCCGCCGTGACCATCGTCGCCGCGTGAATCAAAGCAGACACCGGCGTGGGCCCGGCCATAGCGTCCGGGAGCCAAACGTGCAGCGGAAATTGGGCCGACTTGCCGCAAGCGCCGATCATCAAGCCCAGCGCAATCCACGACATCAGTCCCCAGTGACCGAGCGGTTCGATACCGTAACCGGCCGCCTGGGAAATTACATTCGTATAACTCGCTGTGCCGAAGGTCGCGATGATGCCAAAGATGGCCAGGATGAAACCAAAGTCGCCGACGCGGTTGGTGATGAAAGCCTTACGCGAAGCATTGGCCGCCTCGGCGCGATTGAAGTAGTAACCGATCAGCAGATAAGAACAGAGCCCCACACCTTCCCACCCAACGAACATCATCACGAAGTTCGAGCCCATCACCAGTACCAGCATCGAAAACATGAACAAACCCATGTAGGCGAAGAAACGATAGAAGCCCGGGTCGTCGTGCATGTAGCCGGTGGCGAAAACGAAGATACACAACCCCACGCCGGTGATGACCAGCATGAAGATCGAAGAGAGGGGATCGAGCTGGTAACTCCATTCGACATTCAGCAGCGCCGATCGCACGTTGGTCACAGTTACCGGCTGATTGGCTACTGAAATCGTGGTCTGGACCGGCTGGCTTTCACCAGCAGGGGCTTGCCCCAAAGTCTGCTTAACGGTGCCGCCGGGAATCCAGGTGAAAGCAGTCTGGGTAGTGACAAAAGGGTTGGGCCAAAGAGAATTTCCGCTGAAGCCGTATGAGTAAACGGCGGTCAGACTGATCAGAAATGCGAGCGCAACTGATGCGACTGCGATTCCGCCGATCAACTTTTCCGGAAAGCGCAGCCAGCGGCCAAAGATGCCGTTTAAGGCAGCCCCGGCCAGCGGCAGCAATGGAACGAGCCAGATGTACTTGTACATTTAATTGTTGGGGCAGGGCTGGTCCCTGCCCGACTTCTTACACGGGCGCGAGCAGGGACGAGCCCTGCCCCTACATCACCATTTCATTAAATCAATTTCATCGATCCAGATCGTTTCCCGATTGCGATAGAGCGCGATCACGATGCCGAGTCCGATGGCCGCTTCAGCCGCTGCTACGACAATTATGAAAACCGTGAATAGCTGACCGGCCATCGGGTTGCCGGTGCCCGTGTCCTGCAGGTAACGCGAGAACGCAATGAAGTTCAGGTTTGCGGCATTCAAAATCAGCTCGATCGACATGAAGATCACCAGCAGATTGCGGCGCGTCAACACCCCCGCAACCCCGATGATAAAAAGGATCGCCGCGATGACCAGGAACTTCGAAAGGTCCGGATGCTTTACGCCCTCACCTGCGACGCGCACTCGCTCCATCAAACCGTCCAGAAACAAGAAGGAGAAAAATGGCGTTAGAAGATTCATCGTTTAAAAGTTCAGCCGCGTCGCGGCAAATTTATTATCTCTACTAACCGGCCGGATGCGGACATCGTCTCCGCCTGAGCGCGCAGCGCGAATGAACCTTGCTGAGCAGACTCTCGCCTAAACCTGAGCGGGCCGTGTCCACTGGCGGACGGGTGTCCGGGCTCCATTATTCTTTCATTCGCTGGCCTCGGCCTCGAGGCTCTTTACTGCAGCCACCGTTTGAAGCGTGTCCGGATCAACGTCACCTACCGCAGCTTCCTGCTTCAACGTCCGAGCGAGCATAACTGATCCAATGATCGCCACCAGCAGGAGCAAACTGGCGATTTCAAACGGCAGCGCCGCGGCGGTGTACAAGCTGTTACCGACGCGCTCTGTTTCCGTAGACAGACGACTGACTCCGGTCGCGGCGGTCTGCATCTTCGCCTGCTGCCCTGAGCGCGTGATTTCTGCCTGGGCGATTGCCGCTGAGTCCCGCTCCTTCAAGCCGCCATAACCTCTATTGATCGCCATAAGCAGAGCCATCACCAGCAGCAGAGAAAAGATCAAAGCTGCTGCTACCTGCGGTGGGCGATTAAAGATCGGAGCGCGGCCCTCTTCTTCGGCCCCAACGTTAACCAGCATGATGACGAACAGAAAGAGCACCATCACGCCGCCCACGTAAACCAGGATCTGCACGCCCGCGATAAACTCTGCACCCAAAAGAATGAACAGCGCACCAACCGAAACCAGTGAAGAGATCAGGAACAGGGCCGAGTGGACGGCGTTGCGGGCCATCACGGTCAACAACGCCGCGATGATCGCAGCGAGGGAGAAGATCCAGAAGAAAACTGTTTCCCAGCCGGAGAGAATCATGAAAATTTCGAACTGCGAATTTCGGATTGCGAATTGGTTAAAGAGCTGCGTTTCTTGATTTCGAAATTCGCAATTCGAAATCCGCAATGCTTACGATTCGTACTTCACCGTCTCCCTACCCTGCTCGAGCATCTCGCGGTTCCAGACAAAGCCGGCGCGTGAATACGTGGCCAACTCGAAGTCCTGGGTTAACTCGAGACAATAGGTCGGGCAGGCCTCCTGACACAGGGCGCAGAACATGCAGCGCGAAGTATCAAAGATAAACTCGTCGAGAACCTTCTTGCGGCGCGGCTTGCCGGCCACCACCACTTCGACGTCCATGGGAATCACGTCGATGCAATCTTCGGGGCAGGCCAGGGCACAGAGATTACAGGCGATGCAAAGCGTGTCGTGCGTTTCCGGATCCATGTTCAACCGCGGCGCACCATGAAATCGCGGGGCTACATCGGGACGAACGGAAGGGTACTGCTCGGTGTAAATCCCCTTCCCCGCCACCGAGTCCTTCGAAGTAAGCGCACCCAGATTGAATTTCAGCGTCAGGCCGAGTCCTTTCAAAAGATCGGCCATAAAGAAGCGTTTCAGCTTCTGCGCGAACGTGGGTTTGGAAACGGCAACTAAAGTCATAGCTAAATCTTAGGTTTCAAAGTTTATGGTGTCGTTTAGGGTCGGGTTACCGCCAGATCAAGGTGGGCGGTAGCCCGCATCTAAACCTCATTCGTCTTAGGCTCGCTGACTAGCGGCGCGACTGCCGGCTTTCCTTTCGGTAAATCAACCAAACGAATCTGACGGCGCTGCTTTTTCAAATTAAAGTCTCGCGAGCGCCAGTTAATCATCGACAGCATTCCTGCCGTTATGAATAAATTGGCGATGCCGATCCCGATGGCGACGCCCTTACCCGCAGGCGTCAGGTTCACCCCGTTGGTGATCGAATCGATCATCTTTATGCCATGCCAACCATCGAGCCCCTGGAGAGTCACAATGGCAATTGCCGACACCACGATGTTGACGAGCGCCGCGGGCAATAACCATTTCCATCCGAGATCCATCAATTGATCATAGCGAAAGCGCGGCAAAGTCCAACGCAACCAAAAGTATAAGTAAAGGAGCAGTCCGGCCTTGGCCAGAAAAACGATCAGGCTGACTACCACATAAGCGTTGTGAAAACCCTTCGCTTCGGTCAGTCGATAAACGCCTGGACAGTACCAACCACCCAGATAGAGCGTGGTCGCGACGGCCGTCACCACCACCATCGCCGCATACTCAGCCATGAAAAAGAGCGACCAGCGGAAGCCGGAGTACTCGGTATGAAATCCAGCCACCAGTTCCGATTCGGCTTCCGGCAGATCAAAGGGGGCGCGATTGTTTTCCGCGATCCCGCTAATCAAAAAGATCACAAAGCCGATCGGCTGGTAGAGCAAAAAGAAGATCGAATCGGATTGTTGCGCCGCGACTATACCTGAAAGCGAAAGAGTTCGGGCAAACATCAACGCGCCGATGATTGCGAGGCCCATCGAGACTTCGTAGGAAACCATTTGGGCGCTGGAACGCAAAGCACCCAGCAGAGCGTATTTCGAATTTGAAGACCAGCCGGCGAGAATCAACGCCAGCACTCCAACGCTGGACACCGCGAGTACAAACAGGATGCCGATATTAACGTCGGTAATGACGGCCCAGTCCGGTCCAAACGGAACTACAGCCATGACGATGAAGGCGGCGACTACGGCAATGTAAGGTGCGATGAAGAAGATCCAACGATCGGCATTCTCAGGTATAAAGTCTTCCTTCACCAGCAGCTTCAATCCGTCGGCGATCGGTTGGAGCAGGCCCCACGGGCCCACCCGCATTGGTCCCAGCCGCGCCTGCATGAACGCGGAAATCTTTCTTTCCAGGTAAGTCGCATAAGCTACCCAGCCGGCAGTGATCGTCACCACCGCGCCCACCTGGATGAACGGCCAGATGACATAGTTCACCGTCTGCTCGCTGAAAAGTTTCAGCAGCAGGCTATCGACAAAACTGAGTGGAGCTAGAAGAGCGAATTCCATTTTAGAAAAAGGAGCCGTCTCAATCTGGAAACTGGTTTCCCTGATTTTCAACCGCAAAGCGGTTGCTTCTTACCTATCGATCTCGTTACCTATCGATCTCCCCCAAGACAATATCCAAAGTCCCGATGATCGCCACGACGTCCGCCACCAAATGGCCGATACTCATCTGTTTCAAAGCCTGCAGATTAATAAAGCATGGCGGTCGCACGCGCACGCGCCATGGTTGTTGGGTACCGTCAGAAACCAGATAGCATCCAATCTCACCCTTCGGCCCTTCAATTGAATGGTAATAATCGCCCACGGGTGGCTTGATCAGTTTGGGCACCTTGGCATTCACCGGCCCATCAGGCAAATTGTCGAGCGCCTGCTGGACGATGCGGCGTGACTGACGCATCTCTTCCATGCGCACCAGGTAACGATCATAGGTGTCGCCGTTCTCTCCCAACGGCACATCGAAATCCATGTCCGCATAGGCAGCGTAGGGTCGCGATTTGCGAATGTCCCAGGCCACGCCTGAACCACGCAGCGACGGACCGGACAAGCCGATGGCGATCGCTTCTTCGCCCGAGATTACGCCGACGCCCACCGTGCGGCTCAGCCAGATGCGATTCTCAGACAGGACCGTTTCGTATTCATCAATCCGCTTGGGAAAATTATTGACGAAGCGCCGAATGTCAGCTTCAAAATCGTCGTAAGCGTCGTTGGGCATCCCCCCGATACGCCAGGCGTGACAGGTCAGCCGAGCGCCGAACTGCCGCTCAAATATTTTCAGAATCTCTTCCCGTTCGCGAAACGCCCACAGCAGGATCGTCACTGCGCCTATGTCGAGCGCGTGCGTGCCCAGCCACAGCAGATGCGAAGCGATGCGATTCAGCTCAGTCAGAATAACGCGGATGTAATGAGCTCGCGGCGGCACCGCCAGCCCCATCATCTGCTCAACCGTCTCGACCCAAACCAATCCATTCGAAACCGCCGCGATGTAATCGAGCCGGTCCCAGTACGGCGCAATCATCGTGTACATGCGGTTCTCGGCAATTTTTTCCATGCCTCGATGCAAGTATCCGATGTCGCAGTCGAGATCGATCACGGTTTCGCCGTCGAGTTTTAGAATAACCCGCAGCACGCCGTGCGTGGACGGATGCTGCGGCCCCATATTCAGGGTCATCTCAGGGCTGTCGAGCAGCGTCCGTTGAGTGGTGGCGATCTCTACCTGATGCATTGTCAGTTCAATTCGTTTAGAGGCGTGACTTGTCCCGCCGGGCGGGCACCAGTGCCCGATCTAAACTTCAAAATGATCTGGGGCCGTATCATTCGGAGCATAACAACCGGTGACGCTCCACGGCTCAATTACCAAACCAACCTCTTTGATTTCATTCTTTTCTTTTCGCTCGCGCAACTTCAACAGCAGAGACTGCGCGGCGCTGGCCTTGTTCCAGACGTTACGCGGCGCCAGTGTTTCGGTCAGGGCAAACCCGGCGCTCTCCGCCGCGGCCAGCGAATCAAAGACTCTGGCTTCGTAATGAGCTGCGATTTCCTTGGGTGACATCGATCTTTATTCCTGGCACGTTCAACCGCCGGCTACCGCTCGGACCTACTTGTCTTTCGGCATTACTTCTTTGCCGCTCTTAAAAAGCTCGCGCACCGCGCGTTCGGGAGACGCCGACAA
This sequence comes from Pyrinomonadales bacterium, assembly GCA_038230715.1. Classification (GTDB taxonomy): domain Bacteria; phylum Acidobacteriota; class Blastocatellia; order Pyrinomonadales; family Pyrinomonadaceae; genus UBA11740. The sequence goes on along the minus strand of JBBRMS010000070.1, from coordinate 7,596 downwards.
GATTTCTAATCCATACGCGCGTCTTTGCTCCAGCTGTTCCTTCTCGACATCGGTAAAGGTAGGCAGGTGCTCTTCGGTCCAGCGGTTTTCGACAAACTCCAGCGGATAATCCTTGCGCAAAGGATGTCCGTCCCAATCCGGCGGCAACAAAATTCTGCGCAGGTCCGGATGATTATGGAAAGTCACGCCGAACAAATCATAGACCTCGCGTTCCGGCCAGTCGGCGGCAGGCCAGACCCCGGTGACACTTTCGACTCCCTCGCTATTTGCCCAAACCTTGAGCCGCACCCGCTCGTTCGCGGCAATCGAGTAAAGATTGTAGATAACTTCAAATGGGGCTTCGCGACGATCCGGATAATGCGCGCAGGTTAAATCAGAAAGATAGTTGAAAGTCGTTACCGGATCTCTCTTTAAGGTGTCGCAAACTTCGGCGATGCGCGAGGCCTCAATCCGAATTGAGAGTTGGCCGAGAAACTCTGAAGCCTCAATGACTGCAGCGTCGAACTTATTGCGCAGCTTCTTGACGAGAGGATGCGACGAAGCATCGACAGGCTTGGGGCCTTCCGCTTTCTTTTTTACCGGAGCCTTTGGCGCGCCGGGCGCGGCCTGGGCCGCCTCTTTGACGGCGTTCACGCGCGCCTTCGCAGCTTCAACTTGTTTGTCTTTTTCGGCGTCGGCCGTTAGCGACGATGGGTTTGCAGCGCGCGCTTGATCATGCGTGCGCTGTTCTTGAGACGTGTCAGGTTGTGAACCCGGTTCGGTGGGTTTACCTTCCTCTGCCATGACCCTCAGTTAATACACACCCTTAGTTAGGACGCTCTTGGCACTGCGGCCACGGGCGCGCGACAATTCAGACGCCACGCTCACGTGTTATTGCTATTCTAAATCAGGACGGACAAGTGACTTGTAGCATGCGATTTACGCCGTTGTCAATCGACTTATTTTAGAAGTTTCACCCGAGCGAACCGGCGACTGATCTTGAATTAGCGAGAGACTTTTTCAAACAGCCACCAGCTTGACGCAACCCTGCCGTGGCCCGTATCATTGGCTGTTTGAATCAGACGACTAAACGACAACCATAGCAAGCGAGAAATAAAATGAAGCCTGGAATTCACCCTGAATATAGCGAGATAGCCGTTACCTGCGCCTGTGGCGAGACCTTCAAAACCCGTTCAACCCGCAAAGGCGATCTGCACATCGAAATTTGTTCGGCCTGCCATCCTTTCTTTACCGGCAAGCAGAAACTGATCGATACGGCCGGCCGCGTGGATCGGTTCAACCGGCGTTATGGCAAGAAAGCTCCGGAAGCGGAAGCCACGCCGGCGCAGTAAGATTACTGAGCCCAATGCTGAAACATTAGCTACAACCAAAGCAAGTGATGCCGGCGCCCGTGCGACGCTGGTTGCCATGAATTGCGTCCAACGCAGGCAACCAGCAGCAAATAGCCGGCATTCTTGTAAGCGTCAGAAATATTGTTTAGAGGCGGGACTTGTCCCGCCAACGGCGCACAAGTCCGGCGCCTGGACCAAGGCTTAAAAAAACCATGAGCACTAATGAAAGAGACTTGATAGTTGGCGGCCAGGCAGTAATCGAAGGCGTCATGATGCGCACCCCGAACGCTTACGCGATCGCGGTCCGCAAAGCCGACGGCACGATCGTCAACACTGCTGCGACCCTGCCAAAGTGGAGCGACAAGCTTCCCATCCTGAAGCTGCCGATTTGCGCGGCGGCGCAGTCCTGCTGCAGTCCATGGGCCTCGGCATCAAAGCCCTGAACTATTCCGCCAGCGAGGCCTTCACCGAAGTCGAAGAAGCGAAAGCGGCGGAAGTAAGTATCGCTTTGACCCCGGCCGTGATCGAAGGCGAAGGTGACTTTGCCGGCTTGACCGGAGGCATTCCTGGTCTGTTTCCCATGCCCGTCAAGAAACGTTCAAAGGACGAATTGAAGAAAGGCGGCACGGCTGCCGCAGCGAGTTCAATCGTCTTTGCTTTGATTTTCAATGTGCTGTTGTTTATTGCCGCACCCCTGCTGCTGACTAATGCTTTGTTCATTGCCGCAGGGTGGGCCACGCCGGCGGCGGCGGTTAGTACGGAGCGAACAGTAGCCGGCACGGATACTGGCGCAGCGCAAGCCGGGAAGCCTGCGCCCCCGGAAGCACCCGCATGGTACACCCGCACCTGGGATTCAGTGCGAGGTTATCTACATCCGGTGCGGCCTTCGGTCAGCTTTAACCTGATCGATGGTCTGATTCGCATGTCGTTCTTCCTGATCATGATTACCAGTTTCTCTTTGCTGAAGGACATCCGGCGCGTGTTTGAATATCACGGAGCTGAGCACAAGACAGTCTTCACCTGGGAAAAGGGTTTGGCTTTGACCGTGGACAATGCGCGCCCGCAACCAAGACAGCATCCGCGTTGCGGCACCAGCTTTCTGGTCGTAGTCATGCTGGTTTCGATTGTCCTCTTCTCGGTAATCCGATTCGACTCGCTGCTTTTCAATTTCCTGGTTCGCATCGCTTTGATACCGGTCGTGGCCGGCATCTCTTATGAAATTATTCGCCTGTCGGCGCGCAAAGAAAGCGGCGCGTTCTTTAAGATGATTACGCGCCCGGGTGTCTGGCTGCAGAACGTCACCACCAAAGAACCTGATGACTCGCAGTTGGAAGTCGCCATCGAAGCGCTGAAAGCTTCTTTAAAACTGGAACCACAGCAGAGCGAGGCTGAACCGGCGTTGTTGTCTTGATGTCTGACCCATACGCCTCGTTTGAAGGCGGGCTACTGCGCCCGCCCGGATTTCAACGACACAGGATTGACGGGCAGCAGCCCGCAGCTAGACAAATAGTTGCAATAGATGCTCGATAAACTTGCACAGATTGAAACCCGCTATGAACAGCTCGGCGACGAACTATCTTCGCCGGAGTTGTTGGCCAATCCGTCGGCGTACGGCAAAGCTGCCAAACAGCATCGCAGTCTCGGCGAGATTGTCGAGAAGTATCGCGTCTGGAAGACCCTCAACGACGAACTAACCGGGGCGCGCGAACTCACCGAGAACACTGAAGACGAAGACATGCGCGAGCTGGCGCGATTGGAAATTGAAGCGCTCCAGGCCCAGCTTGAACAAGCCGACACCGATCTCAAGTTGTTGCTGATTCCGCGGGACCCCAACGATGAGAAGAACGTGATCCTGGAAATTCGCGCCGGGACTGGTGGCGATGAGGCCTCACTGTTCGCGTGCGATATTCTCCGCATGTACGCTCGTTATGCCGAGCGAATGAGATGGAAAATGGAGATTCTCGATGAGTCCCAAACCGGCGTAGGAGGTCTCAAGGAAGCAGTCGTCTTGATCGAAGGCGATAAGGTTTATTCGAGATTGAAACACGAATCCGGTGTGCACCGGGTCCAGCGGGTGCCGCAGACCGAAGCCAGCGGCCGCATTCATACTTCGGCAATCACCGTCGCCATCCTGCCCGAAGCCGAAGAGGTTGACGTCAAGATTGACCAGAAGGATCTGCGCATCGACACGTTCTGTTCTTCGGGTCCCGGCGGCCAGTCAGTGAACACGACTTACTCAGCCGTGCGCATCACCCACCTGCCAACCAACGTCGTCGTCTCGATGCAGGACGAAAAGTCGCAGATCAAGAATCGCGAAAAAGCGATGCGCGTGCTGCGGGCCCGTTTGCAGGAACTTGAGGAGCAGAAGCAGCACGACGCCATCTCCAGCGAGCGCCGTTCAATGGTCGGCAGCGGCGATCGCTCAGAAAAGATCCGCACTTACAACTTCAAAGAAAACCGCGTCACTGATCACCGCATTGGTTTGACGATCCACCAGCTCAATCTCGTCATGGATGGCGCGCTGGATCAAATCATCGACGGACTAACCACACACTACCAGGCCCAGAAACTCCAGCAGGAAGCCGTGCTGGTTTAAGGCTGAGCTTCCCTTCTCCAATCTCTTTGCGGCTCTGCACAGAGCTGAGAGCCTACAGCTTCCTGGGTAAGCACCCTCCTCCCCGAGGCTACGCCTCGGCCCCTATTAGCAACGAAACCTCGATCAGATCCTGAGGAACCTATCGTCACTCTCACCGGATTTGCAGCCCCATCCACCCTTGCTTTAGCTATCCAGCGGACTTCTTACTCCGCGACCCCCTTTGTTAAGTACGTGGGTGTAGATCATGGTGGTCGAGACATCCTTGTGGCCCAATAATTCTTGCACCGTTCTGATGTCTTGCCCTTTTTGGAGTAGGTGGGTGGCGAAGGAATGGCGAAACGTGTGACAGGTAGCCGGCTTGGTTATGCGACCTTTTCGCACTGCATTCTTCACGGCTCTCTGCAATACTTTTTCATCGACATGATGCCGTCTCTCTCTTCCACCGCGCGGATCGATTGAGCGTTTCGTCGCGGGAAAGACGTTTTGCCATCCCCACGCTTTACCCGCATACTTATACTTCCGCTCAAGCGCGAAGGGCAGATAAACCTCGCCGTAGCCATCTTCGATATCCTGCCGATGCAATGATCTGACCCTGCCCAGATGATTCTTCAGTACCTCACGAGAAGCTTCCGAGAGCATGGTCACGCGGTCTTTGGCGCCCTTGCCATCACGCACCGTGATCTGCCGGTACTCAAAATCGATATCCTTTACTCTGAGCCGAACGCATTCCATCAAGCGCAAGCCCGAGCCGTAGAGCAGACTCGCCATTAGCCAATTCTGTCCGTCCAGATGTGCCAGGACGTTATGCACCTCGGTTTCCGTAAGCACCACCGGTAAGAGCGCCGGTCTCTTGGCTCGTTCGAGATTCTCCATCCGGTCAAAGTCCTTACGCAGGACTTCGCGGTAAAGAAACACGAGGGCGTTCAGCGCCTGGTTTTGCGTGGCGGCGGCCACATTCCTTTCTGCGGCGAGATGATTCAGAAACAGTTCCATTTCGGCAGCGCCCATCTCAGCCGGGTGACGTTTACCATGAAAGAAGATGTACCTCTTGATCCAACCGATGTAGGTTGCTTCCGTCCGGATGCTGTAATGCTTGCGGCGAATAGTCTCGCGTACCTGATCGAGTAGCTTTGGTTTCCGAGCCGTCAGGGGACGTGGGGGTATATCTGGCCGAGACATCTGGACCTCCAAATCATTGAGCGCCACAAGTACTGTAACAGCATTGTCCAGTAACGATTCTTGCTATAGGATTAGGTACCAAAAGTGGGGTAAAGCCTTGGGGACCGCCTGGGAAGTGGCGAACCAGAATTCCCGTCCGGCCGGTATCGATCGACGCAAACTGACTTTGGTTGGCTATGCGTGTCCGCCGTGTGGATTGGAATGCGACGACGCGATTTTTGATCACGACGGGACCTGTCCAATCTGCGGCATGGGGTTGTTGCCGAAATACTCGCTGGGCGCGAAATAAAGTCGCCTCGAAGGGTGCATAACTGAGAACCGGAATGTTTAGAGGCGGGCTACCGCCTGCCTTGCCTTTGATGATTTGCGCGGACAGCTGTGCGAGCTGGCAGCCCGCTACAAACGACTTGTGGAGTGCGGCGATTAGTCGCCGCGTTGCTAAACCGCGACTGGTCGCGGTGACCTTCAGGAGGCCGGAGAGGCAGAGCTCACGTCATCTGATCACGGCTGACTCTTGATTAGCAATCTAAATATCCAGCGGACTCCGCACTCCCCTACCGCCACGGTTGAGCACGTGCGTGTAAATCATCGTAGTTGCCACATCCTTATGACCCAGGAGTTCCTGCACTGTCCTGATGTCATGACCGTTTTTGAGCAAATGGGTGGCGAAAGAATGGCGAAAAGTATGACAGGAAGCTGGCTTGTGGATTTGCGCCAGGCGCACCGCGTTCTTCACGGCCCGCTGCAACGATTTCTCGTCGATGTGATGGCGTCTTTCTAAACCTGAACGAGGATCGATTGAAGACCTGGTTGCGGGGAAGACATATTGCCATCCCCACTCTTTGCCTGCATTTTTGTATTTACGATCGAGAGCGTAAGGCAGATAAACACCGGCGTAACCCGCAGCCACATCCTGGAGGTGCAGCGCACTTACGTTCTTAAGGTGCGCCTTGAGGACTCCCGCTGAAGCCTCAGGCAGCATGGTCACGCGATCTTTATTTCCTTTGCCATCGCGCACGGTGATTTGACGGTATTGAAAATCGACATCCTTGACTCGCAGCCGGACACATTCCATCAGGCGCAGGCCCGCGCCATAGAGCAGGCTGGCCATCAACCAATTGCGGCCATCAAGGTGGGCCAGCACCCGTCCAACTTCATTTTCAGTCATCACCACGGGCAGACGCGAGGGCTTCTTGGCGCGCTCGAGATTTTTCATCCACTCAAGGTCGAGTCGCAGTACTGCTCGATAGAGAAAGATTAGAGCGCTCAGCGCCTGATTCTGGGTAGACGCCGCAACTCGTTTCTCAACTGCGAGATGATTGAGGAACTGTTCGATCTCAGTAGCCCCCATATCCCTGGGGTGCCTTTTGTTATGAAAGAAGATATAGCGTTTGATCCAGTCTATGTAAGTGGATTCTGTGCGCAGGCTGTAATGTTTGCGGCGAATAGTCTCGCGTACCTGGTCGAGTAACTTAGGTGCGGGGCGGGCAATATCTCTGGAACGCATCTCGGGCAAAGGCATTTGGGGTCTCCAATCTCAGGGATTTTGGATTTGTTGGGAATGTCAGAACATTATAGATTTAGACACCACATTTGTGGTAATTTTCTGCACCACTCTTGGTGTCTACTATAATGTTCGGTGTTTTTACCTACGCGGAGGATAAAAGTAAATGGTGTTGATTTTTATTATGGTAATGTTGTTGCTCATTCCGACATTTGTGTCAACATACAATTCTCGTTTTGATGACCAGCCCTCCAAGAAAATTCCGGTCAAAGTTGTTGTTGCTTCAATTGTAGGAATGATTATTGGCTGCTTTTTGGGTTACATTCTAAGACCGTCAGTTCCGTTACTAGGACAACTTCCTCTAAATATGATTCTTTCCGGTGGAAGTAATTTGAGCGGTGTAGATTATCTACTGAAATCAACTTTAGAAACGTCATTGACTTATATGTGGGTCGGCACAATTCTAGGGTTGATTGGTGGCGCAGTAGTAGGCTTTTTGATGTTCAAAGGCACGTCAGTGTTAAATCCTAATCTGCCATCAGTTCTTGCCGAAAACAAGAGCCAATTTTCTGTAACTCAACCAGAGCAAACATTTTCCAAAATCGAGAACACTCCGAGAGAAGTTGTGCTTAATCAATCGCCAGAGGAAGTTCAAAGCATTTTGGGAAAACCGGAGAAAGTTATCAATTTAGGAGCAAAAGTTCTATACGTTTACAGAGATTTGAAAGTAGTATTTATTGATGGCAAAGTGTCTGATGTGCAGTAGGCGTTGTTACAAATAACGACACACCGAACAAATCATTGGACGCGAGGCGGAAACAGCTTCTCTTTAAAATCTTGTTTTGTTAAACTTTGAGTTGCGTGTGGCTGGTTTCCGCCCGCGTCAACTCAATCGTTCGGCGTTTGCCTGTGTTCCGTGAGAGATAATCTAATGAAACGATGTTCACAATGTAATCAAACTTATCCCGATGACGATTTGAATTATT
>JBBRMS010000069.1:0-23243 GCA_038230715.1 Pyrinomonadales bacterium | reverse complement strand
TACGGTCAGAAGAAACTTATTGAAAAGTACGCCAATCTCGAAAAAGGCTAGGAAAAATTAAAGTCATTGTGACCTGATGGGCACAAACCGGCCGGGCTCTGGGCGTCCCACCAATCTCTTATAAAGGCGGGACGCGGGCGCCGCTGTATCGTTTCCCAAGGCCAAAATGTGGCCGGAAATCAATACAGTTTGCCCTAGATCGACTGGTAGACACCCCAAAACCCCTGTGCTAGCCTGCCTGAGTTAGTCGAGTAAACCCCTCGGGTTTGCTCCTCTTTTTTTAGGTCTTTTCAACTTTGCGCCTTAAGGATTTGAGCCCTCTAACTTCGGCTGACCAATTTCAGTCTCCTAGAGCCGGGGGTCGAGTCACGGTCATTCGAGTGACTCGCGCGCATCGTCTTTGAAAAGCTCATAATTAAACCATCGGATAGGAGAAACCCGATTCATGAAATCCACCGCTATTGGAAGCGCTGTAAGTGTACTTCTCGTTTTTTCTGCAATTTCCTACGCCAGGATTCAAGATCCGAAACCAGTTCAGGGCAGCCCGCAGCAGATTCAAACTTCAAATCAACCGCCGGTAACCCAACTGGTTAACGCCGAGAACAAGTCGGCTCCAGCGATCGCTGAGAGTACAAGTCCAACAGAGAATGTTGAAACCGAGTTTGAAGTTGCTCCAGAGACTTATACAGCTACGGCATACAGCCTCCGCGGCCGAACCGCGAGCGGCAGGCCTGTCAGCCGTGGGTTGATCGCTGCCGACACAAGAATTTTGCCCTTGGGTACTCGGGTGCGTGTCGATGCCGGCAATTTTAGTGGCGAGTACCTGGTGGCCGACACCGGCGGCGCCGTCAAAGGACGCCGGATCGACATCTGGACCCCGACTGCGGGAGAAGCGATGCGGTTTGGACGGCGGGCCGTGACGCTCACTGTGCTGTCATTCGGCGGCCGAAAACCAAGGATGCGCACCGTGCGTCCGCGCCGGGTGAATCCTATAAACACTTCGACCTTACCTCCTCAAAATAATAATTAGCAGAGGGATCGACGCTTAATCAGCCGGAACGATCCACGAATTCACACGAACAATATCCCGGTTCGTTTCGTGTCTTTTCGTGGATCGTTTTTCGTCTCTGGCGAGACAATCGACAGCTATGCATCTACCACGTGTACCCACCCTTTCTTATTTTTACCCCGAAGCAGTTAAGATGCCTGAGCAATGTCAGAACACTTTGATGCCTTGACGCCCGCCTCTCTGGTCGAAGTTTGGCGCGGCCCAATTGTTGAATCCCGGCATCGCGGACATCTGACTGCGGTCGATGGCCTCGGCAGGACAATAGCTGCCCTGGGACAGCCCGCGTGTGTGACCTACGTGCGCTCTTCGGGCAAGCCATTTCAGGCAATGCCATTAGTCGTCTCAGGCGCCGCCGATCATTTTAGTTTTTCTGAGCAGGAGATTGCCATTGCCTGCGGCTCGCATAGTGGCGAGTCAATTCACGTTCACACGGTTCGGTCGATGCTCGCCAAAATCGGACTGGATGAGAGCGCACTGAAGTGCGGAGTACACGAACCATTCAGCGCCGAGGTCGCGCGCGAATTAACTCGAAATCAACAGTCACCCAACGTGCTGCAGAACAATTGTTCGGGGAAGCACGCGGGGATGCTGGCGCTGGCCCTTCATCTGGGCGCGCCGACGGAGAGCTACGATGAAATGAGTAATCCAGTGCAGCAGGCTATCGCCCACGCGGTATCTCAGTTTTCCGACACTCCGCTGAATCAAATCGCTTTCGGTGTCGACGGTTGTGCCGCCCCAGTGTTTGGGATTTCAGTGCAGGCCATGGCGCTAATGTATGCCCGGTTGGTGGCGCCGCCCGCAAATCTTGACGATGCCACGCGGGCTGCGAGCCGGCGGATTGTCAAAGCGATGATTGATTTTCCGGAAATGGTGGGAGGCACCAAAGATCGTTTGGACACTGAGCTGATCAAAGCCGGGGCTGGCCGCCTGATTTCCAAGATCGGCGCTGAAGGCGTATACACGGTGGGCGTTCTCCCTTGTGCGGAATGGCCGGATGGACTTGGACTAGCGTTAAAGATCGAGGACGGCGATGACCATCGCGCTCGCCCTCCGGCAGTTATCGAGGCGTTGCGCCAACTGAATGTTCTGGCCGATAACGAATTGAAGGCCCTGGCATCTTATGCTCCGACCATTATTACAAACAGGCGCGGCGACAAAGTGGGCGAGGCCCGTGCAGCCTTCCGCCTGAAGATCGAGCTCAACTGATGATCGGGAGCGCGGAAGAATGGTCCGCCCGCGTGGTAACAGGTTCTATTTCGAGGACTCTTGCTTCACAGTGCGCACGGGACGTCCGCGCTCCCAGCACCGAGTATGGGGCCACTTGACGAACTTTGAGAGTAAATAAGTGAAGACTGAAAAACCAGACTCCCAGTCCGCCGCTACAGCTTCAGACCCGACAGAGCCCGTCCTCCTCCGAGATCAATTCGGCGCGGTGGACTATGACTCGTTGCCCGACGTTATTCAGTGGTTCCTCGATTACGACCAGCGCGTCGCCGTCGTCAAGCAGGTAAAAGTCGAAGAGCTATTTCAATGGAAGCAGGAACAAAGCCGCCTTGCTGGTGAGGACGTATTTAACTTCAATCGGGCCGAAGATCGTCTGGCCATTGGTATCCTCCAATCCGTCGCGCACCACCCGACCGAACGGGAGTTGCACGCCTGGATTGCGCAACTATTGAACGCGCTCGATAAAGCTTCCAAAGCCACCGAAGATGTTTCCGCTGCCTACCGTCTTGATATGACCGACGCAAAATCGGTCGTCGACGAATCGAACAAGATACCAGTGGCGACTACGCGTGCTGATTTTCTCTTCAATTGCTGGGTGGAGACGCTCTGCACCGCAGAGATCCGCGTCCTTGGCTGGCTCTATCAGGAATTCTATTCCCGCCCTTTTCGCCCCGAAAATTCATAGTATTAAGGCTCAGGCGCAGCGGTGAACAGAGTCGAGGTGCGGGCCGGTCAGGCTTATCGAGCCCTGATTTTCTTTCCCTTTCTCAGGTTTGGCCTCTGCGATGTTACTCGACCTCGCGAGCGATTTTAGTTCACAATTGCAATCCTTCTGTATTGAAGAATTACAAGTTCCGGGAGCGTTGTCATCTCAGCGCGGACACACGAGTCTTCTGTTGCATTGCTGACTTTGGAATTTCCTTGAGAAACTGCGCAGAAGATTTTTTTCCAAGGTAAGCGCAGCGATTGGCACGCTCGTTGCTAAACCTTCAATCGACAAAGACAAAGAAGAAATTCGTTTGGGTCATGCTCTTAGACAAAAGTTGTGAGGCACTTTGGGGGAGGTGCTTAACATCTGAAGATGGTGGTTCTTTCGGGGGAACGGAACTACCAACAAAGTCGAAGAGCTAAAAGGGCTGGGCTGCTGATAGACGTTCTGCTAAGGCTAGGGGGAGCCTCGCAGGATCTATCAGCAGCCCGGAATCCTCTCAGGATTCAGATAGAGTTTGTTTCAAGTTTCAAGGGGGAAAAAAGCGCGGCCGATTCATTGAGTCGGTCGCGTTTTTATCTTTTGAATGTTTGATGGACGGCTGGCATCTGTCCGCCTGCGTGCGCAGCAAGCTCGTTACTCCACCAAGAAGTTAGGCTCGCGCAAAGCGCTCAGCGGCTCGCGCTACCGCTCCCGGTACTGACCTGTTACACTCCTACTCCGCTCTCTTATTTTTCGATTCACGACTTCGGATTCCGAAACTAAAGTGTCTGCACCAAGCATTGAAACGATTGTGTCGCTGGCCAAAAGGCGTGGCTTTGTTTACCCCTCCTCAGACGTTTACGGAGGGCTGGGAAGTGCCTGGGATTACGGTCCGCTCGGCGTCGAACTCGCCAACAACGTGCGTCAGGCGTGGTGGCGCTGGATGGTTTACGAACGAGACGATATCGAAGGGCTCGACTCTTCCATCATCCTGAATCGGATGGTTTGGAAATATTCCGGACACGAAGAAACCTTTACCGATCCTCTGGTGGATTGCCGTGAATGTCAGACACGTCTGCGGGCAGACAAGCTTGAGGATGGAAGGTGTCCCAATTGTGGTTCAACCAACCTGACAGAACCGCGCCCCTTCAATCTGATGTTTCAAACTCACGTTGGCGCGACGGCTGAAGACGATCCCGCCGCACGGGTTTATCTGCGTCCGGAAACCGCGCAGGGGATCTTTATCAACTTTCATAATGTGCTCAACACCAGCCGGCGCAAGCTGCCCTTCGGTGTAGCCCAGATCGGTAAATCGTTCCGTAACGAGGTGACGCCGGGCAACTTCATTTTTCGCACGCGCGAATTCGAACAGATGGAGATGGAGTACTTCGTCCGACCGGGCGAGGACGAAACCGCGCATCAGGAATGGATCGACGCCTGTTATCAATGGTTCCAGAGCATTGGCATTGCCGGGGAGAACCTGCGTCTTTATGAGCAGCCGGAGGAAGAGCTGGCGCATTATGCCAAGCGGACGGTCGATATTCAGTACCGCTTTTTCCCTGAGCGCGATGATGACGAACGCAACTGGGACGAGCTGATGGGGATTGCGAACCGAACTGACTTTGATCTACGAACCCATTCAAAGAAACCGGAAGACGCCGAAGGCAAGCGGATCAATCCCGATTCAACCGAAGACCTTTCCTACTTTGACGAGCAGGCCAAGCAGCGTTTCTATCCTTACGTGATTGAGCCCGCGGCCGGCGTTAATCGCACCGTGCTGGCCCTTTTGATGGACGCTTACACCGAAAAGACGAATGACAAGGGCGAGACCCGCGTGATCTTAAAGCTGCATCACTCGATGGCGCCCATCAAGGTAGCAGTGCTTCCCCTCGCGAAGAACAAACCTGAGATAGTTGGGATGGCCAAAGCGATCAAGCGCTCGCTGCAACCGCTGATGCGCGCGGTTTATGATGACACCGGCGGGATTGGAAAGTTGTACGCGCGCCAGGATGAGATTGGGACGCCTTTCTGTGTCACGATCGATCATCAATCGTTGGAAGACGAAGCCGTAACGGTCCGCGACCGGGACACCTGGGAGCAGGAACGCGTGAAAGTCAGCGACCTGCCCATATACATTCGCGAACGACTCACGACCTAGGACTCCTGAGGCGGCGCGCTTTTTGTTTTTCTGGTGGGTGTCGTGGATCGTCTGACCCGGTTAAAAAAGCGATCCACGAAATCACACAAAGGAAAATGAGCTGTGGGCCCAATTAGATCGGCGAGGACAAGGGACCCTACTAATGCGAAAGAGCACACTTACAATAGTCTGCTCGGTTTTGGGCTTGCTGGTCATGCTGGCCATGGGCTTCTTTCGCGTTAAGACTCCTCACAATATTCCCTTCTTCGTCATCTACATTGTGTCGATGCCACTCTTCAAAGTCGCGCTCACACCGCTGAATCAGCGTTTGTTGGTGTGGCGTAAAGCGCGCGGTCGCGATCTTGGAGAGGAAGCGAAGTACGAAATCGAAGAAGCGGGCATCATTAGCCTGCGACTGAGGGGTGAAACCTTACCTACGAAAAACTGAAACGCGAAGAGCTCGAAGGTGATGGCAAAGGAACGCCAGGAAATTCTTTGCGTCCCTTTGCGGAAGACTTCGCGTCCTTTGCGTCTAGATTTCCAGAGGCTTGGTCAATCTCTCGCGATTCTAATGAGGTGATAGTTCCTCGCGCCCTTACGCAAAACCAGAACTTGCCCATCCACTAAATCAGCACCCGAGATCACTTGCCGGGCATCGCTGACCCGACGATTATTAATACAAACGCCACCACCCTGGACCAGTCGTCGAGCTTCACCTTTTGAAGGCGCCAATCCAGCCAGAACCAAAGCATCGTTAAGCGTCAAGCCATCCAGCTTTGATCGTTCCAGATCGGTCGAAGGTACATCGGCAAAAATATCGAATAATTCCTCAACCGTCAGGCCGCTGATCTCTTTACCAAATAGAACTTCCGACGCGCGCATAGCCTTCTCGAGCTCGGTCTCGCCATGAACCAGAGATGTTACCTGACGCGCCAGCTCTCTTTGAGCGCGACGTTTCTCGGGCGCAGTACGGACGCTATCATCCAATTCGGCAATTTCTTCCTGCGACAGCCAGGTAAAAAATTTCAAATAGTTGATCGCGTCGCGGTCATCGGTGTTGAGCCAGAATTGGTAGAAGCGGTAAGGCGAAGTCAGTGCTGGATCCAACCAGACCGCTCCGGCTTCTGTCTTACCGAACTTAACTCCAGCGGAAGTCGTTACGAGCGGAAACACCAGGCCATGCGCCCGCGCGCTGCGCAAGCGCCGAATCAGGTCGATACCGGCCAGGATGTTTCCCCATTGATCGCTGCCACCCAACTGCAGATTGCAGCCATGCCGGTCATGCAGGATGAGGTAATCGTAGGCTTGCAACAGAGGGTAGCTGAACTCAGTAAAAGAAATTCCTTCTTCGGTTTCCAACCGGCGTTTGATTGCTTCTTTCGCTAGAAGATTATTCACGGTGAAGTATTTTCCGACGTCGCGGAGGAACTCCATCATGGTTATCGGGGCGAGCCAGTCGGCGTTGTTAATGATGCGTGCTGGATTAGCCGCTGCGTCAAAATCAAGAAAGCGGGCCAGCTGCGCTTTGATGCCCGCCAGATTTTCCTCGACCTGTGCCGGGGTCAGGAGTTGGCGCTCTTTTGTCTTGCCACTCGGATCACCAATCAGGCCGGTGCCGCCACCCGCAATCGCGATCGGTGTGTGTCCGAGTTTCTGTAACCGAGCCAGACCCATGATCGGCAGGAGCGACCCGACATGCAGACTCGCCGCCGAAGGATCGAAGCCGATGTAAGCAGTCAGCTTTTCTTCGCCGAGAATGTTTTGTAAGTCCGGCGTGGCGTCGGCGAGCATTCCTCGCCATTGGAATTCGTCGTATAGGTTCATGGTTTAGTTGCGCTCGAACAGAGCACGATGATAGCACGGCCTATTTTGGAGTGCGGAAAACTTGTTACTCCGCTTTTACAGCCCGCCACACCTGCGGCGACAAGTCGCCGCTACCAAAGCGCTGACAAAGTCAGCGCACTCCAAATCCTTCACGGTTACTTCGATGGCGCCTTTACCAGTACCGTCTTGCCGTCGATCAACAAAAGCATTTCTCCCGACAGAGCCAGGATGCCCTGACGGCCTTCAGCCACCAGCCGGTCGACCAGTTGATAGAATTCATCCGTGCCAAATTCGATCGTGCGATCCGGTTTGGGATCTTTCTCACGGCTGAGCGCAGCGGCATCCACCCAACGGTTGTTACGGCGGAAGAAGGTGCGATCGGTTATTTGCTGGACATTGGTAACCTCAACTCGCTGCATGCTCTGGTTCAAATAGGAATTCGAACGATTAGACGTTGCTTGCCGCATCTGCACGCTATTGTTCATCGCCTGGCTTACGCCGCCCATGCCCGTGCGATTTTGCTGTGCGTTCGTCGAGAGTTCCTGCACAGCCCTGTTGCTCACCGCCAGCGTCTGAGTTAGGTCCGTGCCCTCCGTGGCGAGAAATGAGGTGTACTCAGTCAGAATTCCGTACTCCGTCGAAAGTCTTACGATCTCGTCTACCAGCTCCTTCATTCGCGGATCACTGGCCGGGTCCCCTCGATTGGCGTCCGCTCCAGCTTTCGTGATCTCTTCAATCAGACGGGCTATCTTGCGACTGGCCCACAGACGCGGCACAAAAGAATTTCGAGTTGTGGCGCCGCTCAAGTCGAACTTAAGCGAAAAGGTATGCGGCTGGCCCAGATAGTTTCCGGCGATGCGAAAATCGAGTGGATCACCATTTTGATACTGTCCCAGCAGGACGATTTGATCGCCTTCGAACACATCATTTAGTTGCGCCGGCATCAATTCACGAACGGCCTGCGTCGTTACCACGCCATTTGTGTCCATCGTGTTTAGTTGCGGATCGGAAAGCACCGGTCCCGAGAGACGCCGAAAAACCTGTGACACTTTTCCTTCGACATTTTCGCGCGGAAATACAAAGGTGGCCACCGCGCGAGTGTCGTTGGCAATCGACGTCAGTAGCGGCGCGTTCACATCAAATCCAACGCCAAAACTGAAGATGCGCCGGTGATGCGTATTGGTAGCTTTGACGGCTTCGCGAATTGCCGTCTCTTTGGTTTGACCGACAGTCGGCAGGCCGTCGGTGAGAAAGATGATCAGCGGCAGCATTTCGGGCGTTGGCGTCTGGCGCAGGGCTTCCACCAGTGCATCGTGAATGTTTGTGCCGCCGTCCGATTGCAGGGCCTTGAGATAAGCGCGCGCTTTGGACAGAGTTTCATTTGTTTTGATGACGGGATTTGTAGAGAAGCGGGCCACTGAGTCAGAGTAGTCGATGATGTTGAATGCCTCGCCATTTCTTAATCCTTCGACGACCTGCAGCGCAGCCGCCCGCACCTGTTCGATCTTTTCGCCTGCCATACTGCCGGAACGATCCAACACCAGCGTTACTTCGCGTCTGATGGCCGGCGCATCGACCGTTTGCGCGCCGGGTGGAACTCCGGCCAGGAGCAGGAAATAACCACCGCCCACCCGCGCGTCCGGGTAAGCCATCAACGATCCGGTGAGGCCATTGCCTTTCGCCAGATACGAGAGACGAAACGGTCCCGGCTCTAACTTCGCGCCGCCTTCGACCAGAACGGTGGCCTGCTCGGGAGCTGGACGCAAGACACTGATCTGATGGCTCGGCGAATAGACGGTGGCCAGAGGGGTCTTAGATCTCACCTCGACGGTTATCTTCCAGGGCGTCGCGGTGGCTTCAAACGATTCGCTGCGCGGCAAAACATAGTCGATGCGGTTGCCGTCGGCCGCGAGTATCTGCTCATAAACCAAACGTACACGTTGCTTGCCGCCGGCCGGGACGGGGAACACGCTGGAGCGCACCAGGTTATATCCGGCAAACTCCAATAAACCAGGATCTCTGAGTTTGTTTACAATCGCGCGATAGATTGTCCGGGCTTCAGCCTTAGGCAGAAGTTTCGCCGTTGCCTCGCTCGCTGATCCGGCGAAGCCGAAACTTCGCACCACCGCGCCGTCCGGCACCGGAACCAGCATCTCAGCCTCTTGCTGCCGATCGCTCGGGTTCGTCAAGCCTATTTCCAGAGTGGTGGTGGCGACTTGCTGCAGGATGCGTACATCCGCAGAGACGTCGCTAATCTGAATTGGCTTGGCCTGGGCCCGGATCGCATAGACGCGAGCTTGCGGGATGATGAGATTCGCGGCGCCCGTTTGAAAGGGATCCGGGACTGGTTTCGTCAACTCCTGGGCCCGCCCGCCTGGGGTTGTGAAACTGCAGAGAAACAAGGCAAAGCAAAGCAGGCTTGCCGTCAGCGGAATAAGTCTTTTCATAGCGACCTCGGTGGCGAAGTAGAAAGGGACGAGCAAAGGCACGCGCCTTCCTGTTCAGAACGAGCCGGCATCGGGACTCTTGCGTCGCGAGTAGGATGGAAGCAGACTTGAGGTCGGTTGCCAGCGACTCAGGTGATAAAACAGTGGGGCGGGTTTGCGCGCGCCCGACATTAAAGATCGCTGGATCCCGGCGATCGCAATTCCGCTTTCAGCCCGCTGAACTTCACCGCCAATCGCACCAATCCCGATCCGCCCGGTTCCACCAATCCGTTCCGATCGGTTGACCGTCGGGTGGATCATTGGCTTTGGTCAGGTTCATCTTTTTCGGATCTTCCTGAAAGCGTTTGATCTGGTTTGCGGCGTATAGCAGATATGCCCGCTGGTTTAGGTTTCCGGTTACCCGTTGCTGGGCGGCCAGCCAGTTCTTAAGCTCGTCCAGTTTGAACTCGGCGATAGCCCGCACCTGATTGGCTGCCCGCTCATTCGCGGCCAGAGACATCAGCTCGTTGAGCACCACCATATTCACCACATGCTGTATCTCGGTATGATAGGTTGAGGACGTTGGCGTTTTCCAGGTGTTCTGCAGGATGCTATCCAGCACCTCGTCAAGACTCGGATTGCCGGGATAGCGCGCGTGATACTCAACCAACCGCGCCGCCCTTTCCGGATTAAAGAGAAAATCGCAGACGTGGTTCGTAATCGCTTCGGCCGGCGCGAGTGCGTCAAACGCAGGCGCTGTGCGAATGCGAAAGTCTTCGCGCGTGCGCGGATATCCCGGAGGCCGCGGCGGAATCAGGCGCAGCACAGCTTCAGGCAGAGCCAAACTTTCCGGCGTGAGGGTGTTGAGCACCGCTGCGAGAGCTCTGCGCTGTTCTTCGGGTGAAACAATTTGCGGGTTGGTGTCGCCCTTACCGCGCAGGCTGAAAGTGTAATCCTGACCTCCCACCAATTTCGCAGCGGCTTCGACCTGATAACGGTGGTACATGTAGAGCGGGACCAGAACGTCTTCGAGCGTTGCCATTGCCGCGCCTTCGCGAATATTGTTTTCGCCAAAACGCCTGAGCGCCGCCGCCCGGACTTTCATCACGTTCCCGAGTTCGTCGACCACGTTTTGTCCGTTGTCCCAAAGGTGCGCCACTGAACTCGACGCACTCGCAGGACGCGCGTCCTGATCAGTGAGATACATCAAACCGCGTTTGAATGCGTCTGCCAGAATCTTATCCAGCTCTCCTTGTTCATCGCTCAGGGGAGGGAAATCCTGATAGCCGTAGGCAATCGTTACCTTGTCCCACTCACCGATCCCTTTCGCGTAGGCATTCGAGATGTCCGGCACGCCATCCGGGCCAAGCCTGGCATAGGGCGCCGGGTAATCCATCACGGAAGCACGGTTCGTCGCGCTTGCGGCATAGTTGTGTTGCAGTCCGAGCGTGTGTCCGACTTCGTGCGCCGCGAGTTGCCGCAGACGCGCCAGAACGATCTGCTCCATGATCTTCGCTGTCTGTGACTGTCCTTTTTCATACGGCGCCAACAATCCCTCGGCGATCAGGAAATCCTGACGATCACGCAGCGAGCCCAGGCTGACTCGGCCCTGAATGATTTCTCCGGTCCGTGGATCGTCCAGTGACGATCCATATGACCAGCCGCGCGTGGAACGATGCACCCACTGGATCACGTTGTAACGCACGTCCATCGGATCGGCGCCCACAGGCATAACCTCGACGCGAAATGCGTTTCGATAACCAGCTGCTTCGAAGGCCTGGTTCCACCAGCTCGCGCCTTCTATCAAAGCCGATCGCACCGGCTCCGGCGCGCCGCGATCGACGTAGTAGACGATGGGCTTAATGGGATCGCCGAATCCCTCGGACGGATCTTTCTTCTGCAGGCGATGGCGACTGATGTAGCGCTTGGTGATCGGTTCGCTGATTGGAGTCGCAAAGTCCATGAAGGCGATCCCGGAATAACCGGCGCGGGGATCGTTGATCCGAGGCTTGAACCCGGGAGGCGGCAACTCGACAAACGAGATGTGCTCGCGGACAGTGATGGCCTGCGGCTGCGGGGTTACCGATCGCACCAAAGGCCCGGCTTCACCTTCACTGGTGAAAGTCAGCGTCGTTTCAACCTCGGTATTTTTGGGAAAGTTTTTGGTGTTGGCGAGATAGAAAGCGCACCGCGTCGGGTCGAGGCGAAACGTTCCCTGTTGACCGCGTTGCAGGGCGCCGGGAATCTGATGCGCGTCGCGCAGATAAAAACTGGTGGCGTCGACCAGGACGCGTCCCCCGTCCTCAGCCGCGACTTCAAATCCCCACAGAGTTGATTCGGCAAAAGCGTCTTTCACCGCGCGCCGCTCATCGGGGTCCTCGCTGTTGGCGCGAAACGCATAGTTCGAAGCGATCAGAAGAACACGGGGACCAGTGCGTTCAAAGCGGACGATGTAGCTCTGGCCAAGCTGACCTCGATCCAGACCAATGTCGTTTGAACCGATGCCTGCGGGCAGGGCCTCGACATAGAGAAACTCAGAATTCCACCTATCGATCTCGAGCCAGACTTTGCCGGCTTTGGCGTCCCAATAAAAAGGGAAGTACCCGGGAAACTTTTCCATGCCCGCGGTTTTGTCGGTGATGGTGGGAAGTTTCAGGGGCTCGGTGTTGCGGCCCTGCGCACAAATGCTTGGGCCAATGAACAGTACCAGTGTTAACAGGAAGATGAGACGTTTCATACTGAGTTACCTCTGAGGGATTAACTATCCGACCTTTCCAGGATCGGTCCCACAACTTAAATCCCTCCGTGAGCGGTGCCCGCGTCTCCTAAATCCGTCCGCTACGCGGACGGCACCGCTCCTAAGTAATCCGAATCGTTACTTGTCATCCAGCTTCCGGCCTGCGTTCAAATTATCGAAATTCATAATCGCGTTAAAGACCAGGAAGTAACTGCCTGAAGTTTGTCCGCGCCAGAATGGATTGGTTGAAAAGAGCACCACGTGTCCATTGCCGTAAGGCGCGTCCACCACTGCCGGATGCTGGGCGATTTCGTCGCCGCCATCAAGCAGACCTGAGACAAATAACTCGCGCATATCGGCGTAACGCAGCACGACACGCGGTCGCATTTGGGGCGGAATGATCCCGCCGTTGTTGCGGCGTTGCTCGTCGGTCAGAGGCAGGGCCTGCCAAACTTCAGCTTTCGGCATTTCCGGAGCTTCGGCCGGTGGCCGGCCCTGGACTGTGTCGGGATCGTCCGGAGTACCGCGGCCGGTAGCGCGACCACCGCCGCCGCCGCGCCGTCCACCCCCACCGAAAAGGGAGTTGCTGATATTGAAGATAGGACCATTCGAGCAATACATCGCCATCGACTCGCCATAGCCGTACGCAATCGGGCTGCTTGAATCAACTGCCTTGATTCTGAGAATGTCGCCGATGGCGCGCAGACGCTGCTGCCGGCCAACCGAAACGCCGGGCGTGAAATTGTAGGTAACAGCGAATTCAGAAGTGTCCATCGAAGTAATCAGCACGCCGCCGTTCTGCACGAACTTCTGCAGGTTGATCAAGCCATTCCAACCCAAACCAGGACGCATGTCGTCGGTCTCGTCCGTCTTGCCGAGATTTGGTGTCAGCGTTGTCGTCTTCCAGGGCAGAGCGTTTCCGTACATGGGCAGGCCGTTGATAATCGCGGCTGCACCACGCCCGACCGGGGCAAAGATGATGACGTCGTACTTGCTCCTCAGGTCCCCCTCCCTCGCTGCGTCCTGGGTACTGATGTAGGTGAAGGGCACCTGCAATTGATCGAAGGCCAAACGCCACCAGCCTTCGTCCTGCGTGCTCAGCCAGGTATGCATGACGGCGACCCGAGCGGCCTTTACCGGATGCGTTTTCACCGCCGGCGCGTCGGCGACCGCGAAGATCTGAATGCCGAGATCGTTGGCGGCGCGCTGTAATTCTTCAGCCGGTGCTTTACGAATAATGAACGAGCCGCGATTGAATTTATGTCCGGCTGCTTCGAAGGGTTCTTCGGCCGCATCCATGGCGACGTTTTTCAAACGATAGCGCAGCGTCGCCAGCGTGTTGTCCGCGTTGTGATTGATCAGATAGACACTGCCGCTGCTGTTCACGGTTCCCACCGAGTGCACTGGGCCGCTGACCGGTTCCATGGCGGCGTCGAGCACTTTTGTGTCGGTCACGCGCACGACCTCGAGGTTCGACAGTTCACCCATCGTCCAGGCGGTGTCGTCATAGATGTCTGTTTGCGGATCGTTCGGCGCCCAATATTGATAGTCGAGCAGAGCGTCGGCAATGCGACTGTAGGGCTGATCCATGCGGACCAGATAACTGCCGGCGGGGAAAGTGCGCGACTCGGTATCAGCAGTCTTCGCCGGAGATGAAGATGGCGCAGGAGTTCCACCCGGTCTTGGTTCCGCTCCGCGGCGCGCCGACTTCTTCTTCATAGTCACAGTGAAGGAAGCTGAGGCGCGATGAATCTCGCAACCCTGCGACTGCAGCAGACGCAGCAGGACTGCCTGATTGCCTAAACGCGGATCGTCCGCGGGAAAGACATACGCTGCCGGCCCTTCGTTCTTCGGCTTGAGCACAGAGCGTTTGCTCTTCAAATAGAAGTTCTTAAGAAAGAGCTTCGTGTTGTTGCTGAAGTAATAGAGCGACGTCAACAACCCGGTCTGCTCATAGTTATTGTTGTTGCGTTGGGACCAGAGAGCTTTCGGCAGGGGCGGGTTTTGCTTGTACCAGGTGCGTTGATATTCTCCCGGCGAGAGGGTGCGCTCGACGGTGTCCGCGCCGCCATTGCCAAAGGTTTCGTACAGCCGGCTAATGCCGTTATGCGTCGCGGCGATGAACATCAGATACCCGGGCGACCAGGTGTCAAAGTTTCCATGGGCGAACACGCCGGGCATGCCGAACTTGGTCATCTCAGAAACGTTGTTCCAGCCGATCATCTGCCATTCGTCGGTCAGGATGGGATCGACCCAGGCATTGTACGGCCCGTCGCCGATGGTATTGTCGTAAAGATAAGGAACCGATTCGTGGAGATCGTGCAGTACTTGCGGCTTCCAGGTGAGGTAAGTATTGAGCACGTTACGAGTGAGTTTCAAAGACAGCCCGATCGCATCGCGATTGTTGTCGTGCGCGACATAGTGACCCCAGTAAAGCAGCGATGGCCAATTTTCCTTCGGATGAGCGAGGTGCCAGTTGTAAATATCAACCATGCGGTTGCGGCCGTCGACTTCCACCACCGGCGTGATCAGCGTGACCACGTTGTCGCGGATCGATTTGACGTAAGGGCTTTCGTCCACCGCCAGGCGATAGGCCAGTTCCATGAGCGCAGTGGGCGCACCAGTCTCAGTCGAATGGATCGTGCCGGTGATGTAGTAAATCGGAAACGACTGATCGACCAGGCGGTCTGCTTCGGCATCATCGAATTTGATCGTGCGCGGATCCGCGAGCTTCGTCAGGCGGGCGCGGTTCTCATCCAGTCTGGCTAACAGCGATTCCGAAGCCACCGCCACCGCAATCATTTCGCGGCCTTCTTCAGAAGTGCCGATCGAGAAGACTTTCACGCGCGGGCTGGCCTTCTCAAGCATGCGCATGTAGCGATAGACGTCTTCCGCGTAAGGCAACTTGCCCGGCGCACCGGCCACATCACCGAGCACCGCCTTGGGCGTCGGCACGTTTGGCGACGCGGGCAGGTAATCAGTGAGGGGTGAATTGAAGAAGGTTTCAGTGGTGTATTCGCGAATCTTCTTCGTGTATTCCTCGTCGATCGGCTGGTTTGGATCGCGACCGGGCTTGGTCTGCGCAGAAACGGTGAATGCGGCCGTGCTGATAAAAAGAGCGCTTGCGACGAACAAGCGCGCCAATCGTTTGAAGGTCATTTTGGGTTCCTCGGCACTGTTGGCTTGATGCCCTAAATTTTAATGACAGACTGATTTGAAGAGAAGAAGATGCTTTTAAGCTAAATGGGGAAGCAAGTCAATGATTAAGGTGGGGGTAGCTGGTCCGGTTTTCTGCGCGCCTCCCGGATTTGCTTTGCGCCTTTGCGGGAAACAAAGACGAGTTTAAGATTTCACGCAATGGCGCAGACTCAACCAAAAGGCGAAAGGGAAATCAGAACGCCAGCTGGCTCTGCCTCAAAAGTGTCCGACGGAGCTCTGAAGAGTAGCGGCGGGCAGTCAGTACCGGGAGCGACCGGGGCTCCTGCGCGGGGTGGTGGTAGCGACCGGGTCGCGGCTTAATTGTCTCGCGGTTAGGTTTTTCTTGAGAATGCTTGGCAACGTTTGTCCTACCCAGTCGCTATCGCTTTCGGTACTGACTTCATGGCGCAGTTGATCCGTTCTCTCAAAATACTTTTGAGGCAAAGCTACGTCAGTTCGTGCAAACTACCTGATGAGAACCTTCTTCCATTCTCGAACCAGCAAGACGAACAAGAGAATAAAGATGATGGCGCAGGCCCCCGCCACGATGACTGATCCGGTTGGGATAAAGAGGTTCAGAAACGCGAGCACGTCCAGAAGCATTCCCAAACCAATAAATCCCATCGTCGCCCGGGTACGAAACAGGCTGACAAAAAGCAGCGCCACACTCAATAACAAAAGGACCAGGCCCATAGAATTTTCCTTCAAAACTTAATTGACCTTCGCGGATTTAGGTTGAGTCTAACCTAGACCGCACGATGATGTGCTTTTATGATCAGCGAGCCGCAGAGCGGGCTCTTTGTATCATCTCTATCATGGAAGTAAAATTAGAAATCTGATTACGCGCAAAAATCCAATGGCAGACACCAAAGACAGCTTGGCCCCGGTTGAGGCCCAGCCCCCCGATGAAGGCTCGCCTCCGATCGTCACTCCCATCCGCAAAGTCGCGGGCGGCCTGCCCGCTGTTCTCAGCACTGCGAAACACACTTTCAAAGAAATGGGCGTGGTGCGCGGTACGCGCACGCTGCTGAAACTGAATCAAAAGGAGGGCATTGATTGTCCCGGCTGCGCCTGGCCGGAACCGGACGGCGAGCGTTCACATTTTGAATTCTGCGAAGAAGGCGCCAAGCATGTCGCTGATGAAGCCACGAGGAAGAGAGTTACCCCGGAGTTTTTCAAACAGTGGAGCATCACGGCACTTTCGCATCAGTCTGATCAATGGTTGAACGCGCAAGGCCGCATCACTCATCCTATGGTCCTGCGCGCCGGCGCGGATCACTACGAGGCTATTAGTTGGAAGGACGCTTTCGCGCTGCTCGCGAATGAACTTAATGCCCTGGCCTCGTCTGATGAAGCAATCTTCTACACCTCAGGCCGCACTGGTAACGAAGCTGCGTTTCTTTACCAACTTTTTGTGCGCCAGTTTGGTACCAACAATTTGCCTGACTGCTCAAACATGTGTCACGAGTCGAGCGGCACCGGCATGACAGAGACACTCGGGTTTGGCAAAGGCACAGTAACCCTCGAAGACTTTGATTTCGCGGACGCGATCTTTGTAATTGGCCAGAACCCCGGCACTAATCATCCGCGCATGCTGACCACACTGCAGCAGGCGAAGAGACGAGGCTGTAAGATCGTCCACATCAATCCGCTGCCTGAGGCAGGCCTGCACCGGTTCAAACATCCACAGGAGTTCTGGACGTTTCTCGGCAAAGGGACCGAGATGGCTGATCTCTTTCTGCAGGTGCGCATCAACGGCGACGTCGCTTTGCTGAAAGGGATCATGAAAGAGTTGTTCGACGCCGAGGAGCGCCGGCCAGGCGCGGTAATCGATCGGATTTTCGTCGACGCACACACGGCCGGCTTTGAAGAATTCAGAGCTGCCCTGAGCACAGTTCACTGGGGCGACATCCTCGAGCAGTCGGGCGTGTCGAAGGTAGGGATTGAGGACGCGGCGCGTCTCTTTATTGAATCAGAGCGGGTGATATTTTGTTGGGCCATGGGCCTGACCCAGCACAAGAACGCGGTGGGCAACATTCAGGAGATCGTCAACCTGATGCTCCTGCGAGGACAGATGGGCAAGCCGGGCGCGGGATTGTGTCCGGTGCGCGGTCACAGCAACGTGCAGGGCGATCGGACTATGGGGATCTGGGAACAGCCGGCAAAGGAATTTCTGGATAAGCTCGGCAAAGAATTTGG
Source organism: Pyrinomonadales bacterium (assembly GCA_038230715.1). GTDB lineage: Bacteria > Acidobacteriota > Blastocatellia > Pyrinomonadales > Pyrinomonadaceae > UBA11740. Next base: position 5,738 of record JBBRMS010000069.1, on the reverse strand, counting down.
TTTTGAGCCGCCGCGAGAACACGGCGTCGATACAGTGCATGCGATTCAGTCGATGCACGCGGGCGACGCGAAAGTGTTTTTTGGCCTCGGTGGAAACTTTCTTTCTGCGACTCCGGACACCGAATACACGGCCGATGCTTTGCGCCGATGTAGTTTGACGGCGCATGTCTCAACCAAACTTAATCGAGGGCATTTAATCACCGGACGACAAGCCCTGGTTCTTCCATGCCTGGGGCGCACCGAAATCGATCTACAGCAGAGCGGGCCACAGATGGTGACCACGGAAAACTCTATGGCGGTGGTTGAGGGTTGGCAGGGGCGTCTGCAACCGGCATCGAAAGACTTGTTAAGCGAGCCGGCAATTATCGTAGGATTGGCGAAGGCGGTACTGGGAAAGCGGTCGACGGTGGACTGGGAGGGACTGCTGGCTAACTATGATCGCATTCGGGAACACATCGAGCGCGTCGTGTCTGGCTTTGAAAACTACAACCAAAGGGCGCGACAGCCGGGCGGTTTCTATCTGCCGAATCCCATCCGCAAACTGGAATTCAATACCGATGATCGGCTGGCGCATTTCACGATTAATGAATTGCCGCGCCACGATCTAAAGCCGGGCCAGTTTTTGATGATGACCATGCGTAGTCATGATCAATTCAACACCACGATCTATGGGGGCGACGATCGTTACCGGGGAATTCATAACGGGCGGCGCGTAGTGTTTCTTAATGCGGACGATATTCGGCTCGGTCATTTTCAGGATGGGCAGATGGTCGATTTAATCAGCCACTTTGAAGGCGAAGAACGCGTCGCGCACAATTTCCGCATCGTGAGCTACAGCATTCCGCGCCGTTGTGCCGCGACCTACTTTCCGGAAACGAACGTGCTCGTGGCCGTGCGGAACTTTGCGGATAAGAGCAATACGCCGGCGTCCAAGTCGGTGGTGATTAGTATCCGGGCTGCGGAGTAGTTGCCACCGAGGACACAGCTAAGAATTTTCAAATGATTTGGTAGTCCTCGGTGTCCTCTGTGGTGAAAATTATTTATGACGGGCACAATTTTAAAGACCGAAATGTATGACCAACTGGCGGCGCAGCTCTCGAGTCTGCTCGACGGTGAACGCGACCTGATCGCGAATGCGGCGAACACCTCGGCCCTGATCTTTTATGGGCTGCCGGACTTGAACTGGGTTGGGTTTTATTTCATGAGCAACGATGACCTGCTGCTCGGGCCGTTTCAGGGCCGGCCCGCTTGCGTCAGGATCGCTTTGGGTCAGGGTGTGTGTGGCACGGCGGCGGCGAACCGCGCGATCACGATTGTTCCTAATGTCCATGAGTTTCCCGGGCACATTGCCTGCGACACCGCTTCGAACTCTGAAATCGTGGTACCGTTGATGCAAGGCGAAAGCCTGATAGGCGTACTCGATCTCGACAGTCCTCTGGTGGGCCGGTTCGATGATGATGATGGGAAGGGACTTGAAGCATTAGTGCGCATTCTGCTCTCATCCGTACCTGGCATGATTTCTGCCAATTAATTGTTTTGTTCGGGTCGTGGATCGCTGCGTTATAAGACGGAAAAGGATCCACTAAATCGCACGAAGAACTGAACAAATGAATCGCGAGCGACCAACAATTATCGCCGTCAGCGGCTTGTCGTCGAACACCGGCAAGACCACCCTGGTGTGCGATCTGCTGGAGAGACTGCCGGGTTGGGAGGCCATCAAACTGACCCGCGGGCATTATCGTTCCTGCGGCAAAGACCCCAACGGCTGTTGTGTGAGCGATCTGATTAGTGAGGAGCCCCTCGTGCGGACCGGGCGGGGAGAGAATTATGAAACCGGAAAAGATACCGGGCGTTTCTGGGACGCGGGCGCGTCGAACGTACACTGGGTGATTGCGGGCGAGGACCAGGTGGAAGCAGGAATCAAGCAGGCGCTTGCCAGAGTGCAAACGCCGGCGGTGATCGTGGAGGGCAATAGCTTTCTGGATTTCGTCGAAGCCGACTTCGCCATTACCTGTGCGCGCGCAGGTGCGAACCGCTTGAAGACCTCAGCGCGAAGAACTCTGGCGCGCGCCGACGCAATCTATCTTTCGACGATTGATGAATCCGACGGAAGCACGGCGCGAAAGCGATTCGATGAATGGCGCGCGAGTCTTTCAATTGATCTGGACCTCCATAGCCTGCCTGTGTTCGGACGAGATGATTTGACCCGGCTGGTGGCCTGTATCCGGGAACACTTGCCGATTTTCCAGTTCAAATCCGAACTGTTGGACGAAGCGCCGAAGTCTGAGCCATTTGCGACCATTTAGCAGTCGAACTTGTCCGGCTGATACGGAAAGAGTGGTGGATAAGTCCGCCGACTAGACGGAGAGTCTTTAGTTCGATCGCCTATCGCAGGCAAGGATGCCTGCGCTCCGCCAACAGGATGTCGGCGTTCCATTATGATCACAATTCGAAAATCAGAAGATCGCGGCCACTTTGATCTCGGGTGGCTGGACACTTACCACACTTTTTCCTTCGATCAGTATTACGATCAGGAGCATATGCACTTTCGCAGTCTCCGCGTGATCAATGAGGATCGCGTCCACCCGGCGAAGGGATTTCCCACGCATTCGCACCGCGACATGGAAATCATTACTTATATTCTGACGGGCTCGCTCGAACACAGCGACAGCATGGGCAATGGATCCGTGATCCGGCCGGGCGACGTGCAACGAATGAGCGCCGGGACCGGGGTATCGCACAGCGAGTTCAATCCTTCCCAGGCCGAGCCGGTTCATCTGCTGCAAATTTGGATTTTGCCCGAGAGCCAGAACCTGGCCCCGAGCTATGAAGAGAAACACTTCAGCGACGAAGAGCGCAGCGGCCGGTTGCGGCTGATTGCTTCGAATGACGGACGTGAGGGCTCTGTCACAATACATCAGGACGCGCATTTGTATGCGACCCTCCTCGAGGGCGGGACCACAGTCGTTCATGCTCTGGGCGAGGGCCGCTCGGCGTGGTTGCAGGTTGCGCGCGGGACGATCCGTTTGAATGAAGTGGAGTTGAAGCAGGGTGATGGAGCCGCAGTCCGCAAGGAAAGCGAATTGACAATCACAGCTCACGACCAGGCCGAGCTGCTCCTGTTTGATCTTGCTTGAGGTACGCGTTAGGCACCTGACGACCGCGTTACCGGGAGCGCCGGCCCCCTCGCCCGCAAAGCCCGGTCAGGCCGACTACTCTTACAGCCCTAATAAATCCACGGAAGGAAATGTTCGCTGACCGGTCAGTGCGGCGAGGGCGCTCCCGTCCCAGTGACAGCGAGTCTATTTCGACACCGCCGAACTAGAGCGTTTCAGTTCAACGCGAACGGTGATCGATAATTATTCATCGGCGCGATTTATCGCAGCGACTGGTGTTTGCACGTCGCGCAATTCGGCGACGGTTTCCTTGATTCTAATCGCCAGCATTTCGATGGTTTCAGCTCGCCGGCGGGCTTTATCTCCCGGGTCTTCGCGCAACATCAGTTGCACCTGGCCGAGCAGAGCAGCGAGTGGATTGTTAATTTCATGTCTGACGTGCGCGACCAACGCCGCCGCCTCAGTAAGTTTCGTTTCATACTCGGCGACGAGCGCACGCAGACGTTCCGAATCGGTCGAGTCAGCGGGCGTTTGTGATTCGCTCATGATCTTCAGCGGGCTTTGAGTTGAGAAATTGGAACGCGACCGTGAAGTGACAGCGACAGGTGAGGATGCCATCGCACCCATTTTGCTTTTATGAAGCAACAAGCGCAAGCACTATTTTCGCGAACATCTGATTTTGAGAAGCTGCCGATAGTCGGGCGTACCTATCTCGCAGCCCGCTGGACATCCGATCCACGAACCCACACGAACGAAGGGCTGCGCGCTTCATAGTTTGTGGTGATTTCGTGGGTCGTTTCGGTCCCAGCGAAAACACCACGACGCCAAAAGGGCGCGGCTCGCATGCGCGGTTGACTTGATCGGCGGACTTTCGTAAATTCGATTTCGCTGCTGGGAGGTCGTCCAATGGTAGGACTCCAGACTCTGAATCTGGCTATCGGGGTTCGAGTCCCTGCCTCCCAGCCAAACAAAGTCAATAAATTAGGGCGGCGCGTGTAACTTGAAGCAACATTTTGCCGCCCTGGCAACTTATTGCTTCCACTGGGAAATTAGTGGTGTGGGTGTTGTGACTGCCTCAAGTCTATCGGGATTCTTTTGAAAGTAACTCTGAGATATACCCAGTTCACGCCTTACATCGCGCAGGACGGCGGCTAGCTTGGAACGCTCCAAGCCGGTAGGTCCGTTCATTCTCTTCTGAGTCGGTGGGTGGACGGATATACACCCTCCCTGTGAAATCTATTGCAAATTGTCTAACCCTCAGTTTAAGTATTCTGGCTTGTGTCCCAAACGGCTCGCGACTGCGTCTAAAGACAAAGAAGGTTCTTCATGAAGGATTGCTTGTAACTTTCGGGGAAGACTCTCAAACTGTGCGCGCCAAACTCATTAGATTGATAATCGACATTCGATTTTCTCCTTAATCTCTTTAGTCGTCTCGGAAAACATAAGAAGGCACTAGAGAGCCTCAGTGCGCGTCAAAATCAGGTTTCAGGCCTGCGCGCGTGGCTTAAGGCAGCGCGTCCTTGAACAGACTGTCGAAGGAGGGGAGCAATTCGCTGCGACGGTGCTGTTTAAATTCACTGACCCACGACCGCACGGCCCCCGACCATTTGTTTGGCCCCGGGGCACTCCCGAGGCCGGTTTGAGTCTCCGGACCTCGGCGTTGCTCTTTCTTGATTAGTCTAATTGAACGTTTGGTGGACACGTCGTCTGCTCCTCATAATCATCGCCTTACGAAAGGATCATTGCGGAAACGCAGGCGTGCGCTACCTGCCTGGTGCGCTGGCCCGAATCGTCACTTCTGTCCCTCGGGGAAGTTCAAGATTGTCCTTGTCCTGAACATAAACCGAGCCCGCGCCGCCTGCTGCACCGATGACACCGCCGATCGCGGCGCCTTTTCCGCCGCCAGCAATTGCGCCGATTATCGCGCCGATGGCCGTGCCGATGCCGGCACGCTCGATCGTCTGCGTCGTCTGGTTGTCCCCTTGCGCACTTCCTTCGTTGTCAACTTTGACAGTGTCTCCATCAAGCGTTCTGACACTCGCCAGAAGTCCAGCGAACTTGTAGGTCTGACCGTCGCGCAGGCGGATCGTGTCGAAGTTCAGCGACATTCCCGACCGGCCACTCAGGCGACCGCCCTGGTTAACTGCACCGACCGTGCCTTCGATCACTGCGCCTTCGTATTGGTTCGGCTGGTTGACAGTCATCGTGAACCGGTCGCCCTGGTGCGCCTGCCTGGTGTTCAGGTCATTGTTCAGAACGGCCACTAACGTTTCACCGTCTCGCACGACGAATTCACCGCTGTTTGCACCCGTGTTGCCCAGAGCCGGCCCTGATCCGTTATAGATATTCCACTGCGCAGTATCCGAGGTCCGGTCGTAGATGCTGTTGACGACCACGGGCTGGTTCAGCCGATCCGAGTAGATCTCACGGCTCACGCGCAGGCGGTTGCCGTTTTCGATGGGCTCGAAAGTGACGTTGAAATCATTCTCTCTGTAGCCAGTTGAACTTACACTTAACTGATCCCCCCGCAATGTCGCGGTTACCCGGGTTGATCGACCATTGAGTTGCTCCTGGCGCGCGATGCCATTTGCTTCAAATGTCGATTGCCGAGCGCGCGACGAC